>DDIR01000137.1:0-2559 GCA_002338715.1 Phycisphaerales bacterium UBA1845
TTGTAGCCATAGCTTGTCGTACAGTGTGGGATACTGAAACTTCACTTGCCAAGCATGGTTCGCGAACTCGACTTGCAATCACGACAGTGCGCCTGCGGCGCTGGGGTACGCCATAGTGGGCGACATTCAGTACGTCTGATTTTACCGTATATCCCGCTTCCTTTAGCGATCGAGTGAAGTTGCGGAGGCGTTGGTCCTTGATCAAACGCGGAACGTTTTCCAACATGACGTGCTTTGGCCGCAATCCAAGCACGAGTCGCTGAAACTCGTAGATAAGGTTGTTTCTCTTGTCACGGACGCGGCAGTTCCCATTCCTAGTCCGCAGCGTGGAGAATCCTTGGCACGGTGGACAACCGCCTAGAAGGTCCAGTTCCCCTTTCCGTAGCTTTAGCGTTCTTAGGATTGTCTGAGTCGAAACATTCTTGACGTCATCCTGCCAGACGCGCACGTCGGGATGGTTTAGCTTATAGGCCTCTATGGCACACTGGTCGAGCTCGATGGCCCCGACGACGTTGTACCCCGCTTGTCGAAAGCCCTCCGTCATTCCACCGCAACCTGCGAAACAGTCGAATGCCGTGGGGCGGACGGCGCATGTAATGCTAGTGGTTTCGTTGTCGGTATTAGGTCTGTTCTTTTTAGGTTTCATGATCACGGCCGATTGACGTTTTCTTGGCACCTTTAATGCCCAAGATTCCTTGGACCGTTCGTATCCCGCAAAGCTTAATTGTCTCTATTCGGGGTGCCGAAAGCAATCAGCCTCTTAACTACCGTGCGATTGAATTACCGCCTTGGCGATAGCGCGATGTGATTTTAGTTGGCATTCGATCCGCTTGTACCGCTAATTAGCGCATTCCGCATGACGCAATTCAAACACTTCGACCGGGTGGCGGCTGGTCCCAGCGTTGGTGGTTCGACGTTGAAACTCAATCGCTTGGCCACCGGGTTGGGGTTCAACCCGATGATCACTTCGAGCAGGGCCGCAGAGTCCTGATTGCCCAGTGGGAAGATCGACGTCGAAAGCGGGGCGGTGATGAATTCCTGGTCGGCTAACAGCGTAAACGTTGGTGAGGCTTCGTCCATGATGGCGTCGGCATCGCGGACGTGGTGCAGTCCGAGCAGGTGGCCGGCTTCGTGGGCTGCGACATTCCCGATCGCGACCGACATACCTGCCGGTGATGGCGGCTGATTGAACAAAAACGTTTCAAACGATTCGACGAAGATGATGGCTTTGTCGGTCGGGTTCTCGTTGTAGAGATCGACATCCTGCGCCGCACCGAACGCGAGGTCATTAAACCCACCGAAGAGTATTTCGCTCGCGTTGCCCGAGGGCAGCGGTCCGTCGTTGATGCTGTCGAGAATGACCGCATCGAACCGGGCGTAGTTTTGTTCGACCGTTTCGCGAATCGCCTGGATCATGAATTCGGTTTGGCCTTCGTAGATCGGATCGATGTCGCCGGCATCGAACGGGCCCACTTCGAATCGGCCAAACACCGGATCGTTGATTTCGCCACCGCTGAAATTCAGGTAGATCACCTGCTGTGCGGGTTCGGGGTTGGCGGCTCCGCGCTCGACGGTGATGTCGAGTTCGTACTGTCCGGACGTAAACCCGGCGACGTTGTGCGACATCGCCAGATAGAACGGATCGGAGTCGGCCCGTACGATGTGGTCAATCTGCGGTGATGCCGTGCGCGAGGTCAGGCTCGTCAGCGTGTCTTCGTTGATGAGTTCATTGGTCCCGTTATAGAGTGCGAATGCCGGCTGAAGGGTTCCGCTCAACCCGCCGATTCGAACGCTGACGGTGTCACCGACATTCATCGGTCCGAGATCATACACATCGATATCACCGCGCTGATTGATCGAGCCAATCAATCGCCGCGTCGTGTTGTCAACGTGTGCATTGGTGGCGACGGCAAAGGTGTTGTTCGGTTCGACTTCGTTGTCGTCGCAATCGGTCGTGCAGACGGCTGGCGGTTGCTGGCAGCCGGTGCCGATCAAAATCGCACCCGCGAGAATCATGCAACCGATCGATGTGAATCTTGATGCGTTCATATATCCCCCACCCATTATACAACACGGTTCACGCGACAACCTGCGCTGTTTTCCGACCAGCCCCTAAATCCCAGATGCCTAAAACCCGGACACCAAGTAGATCAACTCGCGAGCCCAGATGATGATCTGAATCGCCGGCGTCAGGAAGTAATCGATGATCTCCGGGGCTCCATAAATCATCGCCAGAAATATGAACATTCCATAAGGCCGAATCGCCGAATAGAACCGGCCCATCGATCCGGGGAGCATCTGTTCAGCGATCCATGACCCATCAAGTGGGGGGAGGGGAATCATGTTGAAGAACGCTAGGAACAGGTTGATCGCGAAACCGAGTTTGAGCATCAGCGCCATTGCGCCGATGACCTTCGCTCCGGCGATCCCGCGAATGTCCACGTACGGCTGGACGTCGCAAAGATGAAACACCTCGACACCGGGAATCAGCGAAAGCACTGCGCTGATCAGCGTGATGATCGCCAAACAGCACGCGGCTTGCAGAATATTTGAAAACGG
>DDIR01000137.1:2674-4095 GCA_002338715.1 Phycisphaerales bacterium UBA1845
CCCGCCCCCGCGACGAGGATCTGCGCTCGCCGATAGTTGGGAACCGAAGCCAATTGCACGGGGACCGCGCGGGCGTATCCAAACACCGGCAGGCCTGCGGACACGAGGATGATCGGCAGCAGAATCGTTCCGAACGGATCGATGTGCGACAGCGGGTTGAGGGTCACTCGGCCGAGCGACTTGGCGTAACCATCACCGCACCACCATGCCGTGATCGCGTGGGCGGCTTCGTGAAGACAAAGGGCCATGATGATCATCACGATCGCCGCGATGCCAGCCCCCAAGCTCCAATCCAGATCGCGAAAGACTTCCGGGTCGATCGTTCGCGATGCGGGTCGATGGTGAAACATCGCGTAGGTCGCGACGGCTGCAATCATCAAACCAACCGACGCAACGTAAAGACTGATCGACGCGATCGTCCGCATGTGCTGATTGGCGGGATTGTCCGGCGACGTCTGGCGGATGCGAATCGCCAACCCGATCGCCACCGCGCCGAACAGGAAACCCGCCAGCGGGATAAACGAAATCGTGGCGAGGCTGATCGCGACGATGGGCATCGCCGTCATCTTGGGCCATAGCGGACTGCCGGTTGACCGCGTCGACTGCCGGGCGTGTTCAACCGCTTTCTGCGGCGCCACGGATGGCAGCAAAATCGGCGCCGGCTGCTTCATCGCGGCGAAGAGCGACCGCGCTTCATCCATCGGCACCAGGAAACCGATCTCCTGCATCCCCGTGTCGAAGTGAATGACCACGCGCGTTCCCGATGGTGCAAACGAAATCGCCCGTCGCCAGTCGGATTGCGGTATCTCGACGCGCTCGTCGCTGTCGCCATCGCGCGAGAGGATCACGAGCTCCGGATCGGCATCGATCTGCCATGATCGGCCTTGCCCGTCGGTCCAGGTTTGCGATTGGGTTGCTTGTGTTGGTTCGTCCATGAAGGTTCCGCGTAGTTTGGGGATCGCGTGCGATTGAGGCAGGCGATGCAGAAGAGTATAGGCCAACTGGAATTTCCAGCCAACGCTGGAGTCGCATGGTGATGCCCTTCGGCGGACGAATTTGTCGCTCCATGATATGATCAGCCGGCATCCGGACAACAAATAGACGTATCCGGGTGAGAATGAATCGAGCAAGACTGAATAATTTGAGGGTATCTGATGCGAATTGCAGTGACCGGGGCGAGCGGATTTCTGGGTCGGTACATCGTCAACCATTTGATTGACGAGGGGCATTCGTGCCGATGCTGGTGTCGACCGACGAGCCTGCGCGAGGGCGTGACGGCTGACGGTTGCGAATGGATTGAAGGCGAACTGGGGAGCGTCGAGGCGTGCCGGTCATTGGTCGGTGGTTTTGATGGGGTTGAAAGCGTCGATGCGGTGGTGCATTCGGCGCTGCATCATCCCGGTGGCGGGTTTCGCGGCGGC
>DDIR01000137.1:4195-4868 GCA_002338715.1 Phycisphaerales bacterium UBA1845
CGGTGGCGGGTTTCGCGGCGGCGAGGGCGATCTAGTCGAATTCTGCCAGAAGAATCTCGTCGGAACGATTCAACTGATCGAAACCGCTAGGTTGGCCGGCGTCGGGCGGTTTGTGTTCATCTCGACGTGCGCGGTGCATGAGGTGATTCTCGACGATCGCCCGCTCGACGAAGCCCATCCGCTTTGGCCGCTCAGCCATTACGGCGCGCACAAAGCCGCCCTCGAAAAATTCGTCCACAGCTATGGGCTCGGTCACAACTACAACATCTGCGCGCTGCGCCCAACGGGCATCTACGGACTCGCCACCCCGCCCGAGCAAAGCAAGTGGTACAACCTCGTGCAGAAAGTCGCCAACGGGCAAAACATCGCGTCGAGTCGAGGCGGCAAGGAAGTCCACGCCCACGACGTCGCCCGGGCTGTGGGCATTCTGCTAAGCGCCGAAGGCACCGCCGGCCAATCCTACAACTGCTACGACATGTACATCTCCGAACAAAAGGTAGCCGAGATCGCCAAACGCCTGACCGGAAGCCAAAGCCAAATCGAACCCAAGCAAAAAGCCCCAAAGCACCAGATCGAAACCAAAAAGCTTAAGGACCTGGGAATGAAGTTCGGCGGCGATGAATTGCTGGAAAAAACAATAAAGCAGATGATAAAGTAGGGTCCGCTGTGCGGA
>DDIR01000136.1 GCA_002338715.1 Phycisphaerales bacterium UBA1845
TGGGCACGGCCCACCCTACAATTTTCAGTTGATTTTGTAGTGGTGCAAACTTGTCCACAACGGTCAACTGGCGCGTGCAGCCGGTTGTTAGGACGGAATAGTCGGGATAGAATTCTGCGACATCTTCAATCCAGATGGGTAGTACATTCGGGCACGAGAATCTTTTTGGTATAATCGATGCAACTGATGCGTAAAGTTGGCTTCTCCATGTCGTTGATACTGTCGGTGCTGACCATGCTGCCCGGTGCAGCGTCTGCCGACATTGTTGGCGACATCCTTCGCGTCGGTTATCCCGTCGCCAGCGAGAGCGGGTCGGCTGTCCGCCATGGCGCCTGGACCCCCGTCCTCGTTGATCTCCGATTGCAGGGGCAGGCCTCCTTCGACGGTGAGCTGCGTCTGCGTCAGTATGATCGCGATGGCGACGTGTATGTCGATAGCGTCGCGGTCCACCTTTTTGCCGATGGCGGCGAACAGCAACGATACTGGATGTACACGATCGCCAGCAAGCCAACCGGCAAAGCCCAGTATTTCTACGTCGAGTTGTTCGCCACCGAAGATGAAGACGACCCCGGCAAACTCGTCAAGGTCATCTCGGGTCCATCGTTGGTCTCCGCGATGGAGCCGCCCGTTGAACCTGAGTATGTCGATGACAATCAGTATCTCATCCTTGATGTCTCCGATCGGGCGATGGGTCGCATCCGCGAACTGCGTGATCAAGACAACTTCGACATGTTCGACCGCATCATCCAGATCGCGCACCTCTCACCGGCTGGCCTGCCGAATAAGTGGTTTGGGCTGGACCCGATCGACTGCGTCATCTGGGACGATGCCGACACGACAACAATCACCGAGCAGCAGGAGCAAGCGCTCGTCGAATGGGTCAAACACGGCGGCACGCTGGTGTTGGCCGCGGCTCGAACATCGAGCACACTCGCCCAGTCCACTTACATCGGGCCCCTGCTTCCTGCCCGTCCGGGAAAAAACCTGACGACAGCGCATCTGCCGAAAGTGCGATCCGAATTGATGAAACTCGGCAACAACGACGAAGACTATCCGCGCGCCCTCACCGTCACCAAATGCGAACCGATTGACGACCCTGCCGTGACCAACATGCTGACCGAGCCTACGATCGACGGCGTGATCCTGGCCAAGCGCCGCGTCGAGCGCGGAACGATCATCTTCCTGCCCGCGACGATTCAGGACCTGCTCGGCGACTCGACGATTCGCCCACCCGAATTCTTTCGCCGCATTCTCGAGCTGCGCCGCAATCCGATCAGCAGCGAAGTCGGTTCGTCCTATCTCGATATGTTTCCCGAGATCGATGGCGTCGTCGGGTTTCATGGCGTCAGCGGCGCAAGGTTGGCTGTCGCGATTCTGTTCTGCATGCTCTACGTCTTGCTGGCGACGTTTGGGGCATGGCGCTTGTTGCAGTCACGCAAGATGCTCAAGCACAGTTGGACGGCGCTGGCGATCGTGGGCGGCATCGCGAGCCTGCTGAGTATCATCGGTGTACAGAGCGTGCATGGCATTGGCCGAACCCTGCACCAACTCACCATCGTCGACGGGACGTCCAACTCCGTACAGGCCCACGGTACCGCGTACTTCGGATTGACGGCCAGCACCAAGAACATCCTCGATGTCTGGCTCCCGGAAGATCCCCTGCTCAGTGAAGAACCCGGACCATCGTCATGCGTGCTGCAGCCGATGCTGAGCAGTTCGAAGACGGGTCTGGAAAACGCATCATTTACCGACCCTGCACGCTATCGGATTCGGCCCGCCACCGCTGAAATTCACGACGTCCTGTTGCGGGCGACGCTCAAGCAATTCGAAGGAAGGTGGAAAGGCTCACTGCCCGGCGCACTCGCCTCCTCGATCCGGTCGACGCAGCGCGACATGCCGGTGGACAAAGAATCGGACTCGCTAGATTCTGAGACCATCATCGCCGAGGGCAGTTGGATTCAAAACAATCTCGGCGTCGATCTTGAAAAATGCTATCTGATTTTTGCGCCGCGCGATCTTTACGAACCACAGAAATTCTTCAACCTCGTCCAGCAGCGCGGTGAAATCGACGAACTCCGCGCCATTCCATTGGGAAAACTGGCCAAGGACGAAAGACTGGATTTGTTCTCGCGCATTTATGAAGACCAGTCCGGCATGCTTCTGACCCAGAAAGAGCGCCAGGGACGCAGTTTCAAACGAACGCAAACACAATGGGGACGCCAGCGCGCGACAGCCGCCGAGAATGACGGGTACGGAAACGAGTCGCCGAATCTGCGCTTCGACTTGAACCAGTATGAAAACGCGGTGCTCTTGTCGACGGTCGTGTCTGAAATCGATCCGACGAGTTTTCGCAAGTCGCCAATGGTCGGTTATCCAATGTTTTCGCGAAACCGTTGTCGGCAACTGGACATGAGCCAACTGCTGACGAGTCGGTCGGCGATCTTCATCGGATTCAGCAAGGAACCAGGCCCGATTCGCCTGGCATCGCGAGACGGTTCGGATGCATACGAACCGATCAAACCCAGCAGATCCTGGACCGTGTATCGAATGGTCGTACCGGTGGACGTGCAATAGGCGCAAAGTAGGGCCGTCAATGCGAGGTAAAGTGACGACGGGTTTCTAACCGCGGCAGGTTTCAACAGCAACCTGTGTACACGACGGATTTTGCAAGGACAATCGATTCGTGATCATCGAAACCATCAACCTAACCAAACGCTACGGCAAGCTCGTCGCGCTGGATAACCTCAAACTCAACATCGACGATGGCGAGTGCTTTGGTTACATCGGACCCAACGGCGCCGGCAAAACCACGACCATCAAGATCCTCGCCACGTTGCTGCAACCCACGTGGGGCGAAGCGCGGGTCTGCGGCCGCGTGGTCGGTTACGAGTCGCGGCAGATTCGCCCGCTGATCGGCTATGTGCCCGACTTTTTCGGCGCGTACGAAGACATGGTCGTGCAGGAATACCTGGAATTCTTCGCGTCGGCGTACAACATCACCGGCAAGCAGCGCACCCGCGTCGTCAACGACGTCCTTGAACTGACCGACCTCGTCTACAAGCAGGACGCGATGGTCGATTCGCTCTCGCGCGGCATGCAGCAGCGCCTCAGTGTCGCCCGCGTGCTGCTGCATGATCCGAAAGTCCTGTTGCTCGACGAACCCGCGAGCGGTCTCGACCCCCGCGCCCGCATCGAAATCCGCGAACTGCTCAAAGAACTTCGCAAGATGGGCAAGACCATCATCATCAGTTCGCACATCCTTCACGAACTCGCCGAACTCTGCACCACCATCGGCGTGATCGAAAAGGGCAAACTCCTGTTCCACGGGCCGATCGACGAGATCATCGCCCGGGCCCGCGTCGGCACGAAGATTCACGTCCGCGTCACCGAACAGCAGGACTTAGCCGCCACCCTGCTTGAAAAGGTCAACGGGGTCAGCGAGGTGTCGCAGGACAATGGCCGCATCCTGGTGTCGCTTGAAAATCAAACGCACGATTTTTCCGCGATCGCCGCGATCCTGTTGAAAAACAACTTCCGCATCCGCGAGATCAGGGAAGAAGAAGTCAACCTCGAAACCGCGTTCATGCGCTTGACCAAAGGTATCGTTTCTTAGACCACGGAAATTCCTTCAGCCCCAAGGTTTCAATGTCCGAATCCGCTTCGCCGCTTTCATCACGACTGCTTGCATGGTTCTGGTACCTCTTGCCAGCCAACCCCATCCTCGTGCGCGTGGTGTACGCGATGTCGCGGCGAAGTCGACACCTTTGGCTTCGGTTTGGTTACCTCGCCGTCCTGTTCGCCGTCGTCATGGTGATGCTCTTGACGCGAAGCTCCGCCGGTTCCGCATCATTGGCCGACCTGGCGAAAGGTGCTTCCGTGACGTTCATGGTGGCGTCCATCACGCAGTTGGCGCTGATGTGTTTTCTCGCACCGGTGTTTACAGCCGGCGCGATCACGCAGGAACGCGACTCGCAGACGTTTAACATTCTGCTTTCAACGCCGCTTTCCAACGCGCAGATCGTCATCGGTTCACTGCTCAGCCGATTGTATTTCGTCATCGTGTTGCTCCTTGCGGGCCTGCCGATTTTCTTTTCTACAATGATTTATGGCGGCGTGACGACCGATCAGATCGTGATGAGTTTCTCGATCGCGGGCTCGACGGCGGTCCTGACCGGGTCGCTGGCCATCGCCATCAGCATGATTCGCGTCGGCACGCGCCGCACGATCTTCTCGTTCTTCTTCGCAATCGCCTTATATCTCGCGGCTGTCTATGCGGTCGGAACATATGCGACGCAGTTTCGCATCGCCGAAGCGCCGGTCAATCCCGTCACCGGCGAACAACTCAGTTGGCTGGCGGCGTTCCATCCGTTCATGGCGCTGGATGTCACGCTGAATCGCGTCGCCGCGCCGGACATCGCAGCCGTCGCTGAGTATGGCATCTTGAAGCAATACCTCGCGGCATATCCACAGATGATGTACATCGCGATGACGCTGCTCCTCAGCATCGGCTTGATCGTGCTGAGCATGCTGTTCGTGCGGCGCGGGGCCAAGGAAGGCGAAACCAGCATCGTGTCGCGGTTTGCCGATGTATTTCGCCGCAGAAAATCCGGGGATCGCACCCGCAAACCGCACCAGGTCTGGTCCAACCCGATCGCGTGGCGGGAAGCCGTCACCCGCGCGTCGGCGATGAGTCGCGGCATCGGTCGCTATGGGGTGATGGCCGGTGGGTTCGTCGGGTTCGCCGTGTTGATGTACCTGTATCTCAAGCAGAGTTCGGTCTACACCGCAGGCGTCACGCGGGAATGGGTCGCCAACCTTGTGGCCATTGAATTCGCCATCGTCCTGCTCATCGCGGTCAACACTGCAGCGTCATCGCTTACCAAGGACAAAGAAACCAAGACGCTCGACATCACGCTCACCACGCCCATCAGCAGCCGCTACCTCATCTGGGGCAAGCTTCGCGGTCTGGTGAGTTCGGTGATTCCGCTGATTCTCGTGCCCATCATCAGCTTGTTGGCATTCGCAGCCGTCGATCTCATCCGAAAAGTACCAGAACGGGCGATCCCGATTGAGACGTTCCTTGAAGTCGGCGCATCGCTCATCGTCTTCAGCGCATACGCCTGCATGCTTGGGCTTCATTTTTCATTGAAGCAAAGGAAGACCGTCAAAGCCGTGTTGCTTGCGGTGGCGGTGCTGCTCGTGGCCAACGCGGCGATCTATTCGTTTTGGAAGGCGATCGTCGGCAATTCCGGCGCACTGGGATCGGCGCTCGCGCCGGCAACGCCGTTCACGATGATCCTCGGATTGATCGACCCCGTACCAATGCTGGAGGACCCAACGCAATACCTCAGCAAACTAAGCGTCATCCGCCTCAATGCCGTCATCGGGACGGCGATTTTTGTGGCGCTGCATTCGGTGGTCGTGTATTCGTGGTATCTGTCAATGGTGCGAAGCTTCGATCAGATCATCCGCAAGCAAAGCGGTCAGTAAGTCGTCGTTAGTCTCGTGCCACTGCTCTGTGAGCAGTGCATTTCAAATTTGACTCGGATCGCGTGGGTGTCCCAGCCATCCAGGCTGGGGGACTGATGAACGTCGAAGTCTTCACGGTTCTCTATAAGAACGAATTCCTGACTACGCGCGCACTGACCAAATCCAATTTGAAGTTCTACGGGTGAATGTCAGTCCCCTACCCTGGAAGGGCGGGGCACCCGGCACAACTCTCGCGCACGATCTGACTCTCGCGCTAACCGTACCCCAGTTGTTCCAGGTCTTCTTCCGACAAACCAAAGTGATGCCCAACTTCGTGCAGCACCGTCTTGCGAATCTGCTCGACCAGCGCCTCGCGCGTTTTGCAGATCCGCTGAATGTTGGCTTGGTAGATGTAGATCCGATCCGGCATCCGCCCGCTGTGCTCCACGCTGCGGTGCGTCATGGGCACACCGCTGTACAACCCGAGCAGGTTCCGCGGATTGCTGATCCCCACCGACTTGCACTGAACCGCGTTGGGCATGTCCGCGACCTCGATCAACACGTTCGTCATGTGCGGCGCAAACGACGCGGGAATCTGATCCAGCGCATCATCCACGCATTCTTCGAACTCTTCACGCGCCATCTGCATGCGTTTGCATCTCCAACCATTCAATCGGCCGCGACCGTAACGGTAAATTCTTTGCAACCGACCGGGGTTTATCTACCATGTCCAGTCGATGCGTCGCGCTGAACCTCGCGACGCCCGCAAGACCAAAGCTTTGGGGAATCATATGCGCTACACACCATCGACTGAAACGTGCTTACAAAAATCAACCGTCGCCATGTTGGGGCTGATACTGCTGACGACTGTCGGCTGCCTTCCCGACAGCTTCCTCGTCACCCCGGTCAGTTCCCAGCCCGAACTCAAGGAAAGCGTCCTTTACAGCGAATCGGCATTCGCCGACGGCAAAATCGCGATCATCGAAATGGACGGCGTGATGACCAACGCCCGCAAGAGCGGACTTCTCACCAACGGTGAACACCCGGTCGCGAAACTGACCGAACAGCTCGATGCCGCCCGTCGCGACAGCGCCGTCAAAGGCGTGGTCCTGCGAATCAATTCACCCGGTGGGACGGTCACGGCCAGCGAGTTGATGCACTGCGAAATCAAACGCCTGCGCGCCAGCGGTAAACCGGTCGTCGCCATGATGATGGATGTCGCGGCCAGCGGGGGTTACTACATCGCTTGCGCTGCCGACGAAATCATGGCCTGCAAGTCGACAGTGACCGGCAGCATCGGCGTGGTCATGCAGACGATGGAAGTCACCAAGACAATGGAGATGATCGGCGTCAAGGCAAACACGATCAAGTCGGGCGATCAGAAAGCAGCCGGCTCGCCCTTTGAAAAACTCGAACCGCAGCAGCGCGAGATATTTCAGAACATCATCAACGAACTCTATGGCCAATTCGTCGACGTCGTCGCGGAAGGTCGGCCCGAGCTGTCGCGCGAAGAAGTTCTCACGCTCGCAGACGGCCGCGTGTATACCGCAAGTCAGGCGCTCGAACACAAGTTGATCGACCGCATCGGTACCATGCGCGACGCCATCGAACTCGCCAAAGAGAAAGCCGGAGTGAAGAAAGCCAAAGTCATCTCGTATCGCCGCCCCCATCTGCAAGCGGCCAACTATTATGCCCGCCAGGACCAGGACCCGGTGACAGGCCGTGTCACTTTGCTGAATGTCGATCTGGGTGCAAACGAAATGGGCACCAAAGCGCCGTTCATGTACCTGTGGAGCCACTAGAGCGCCATAGATTCAGATGCATCACTTCCGTCATTCCCGCGCAGGCGGGAATCCAGAAGAAAAAGCAAAATCAATCGTCATGTAAGAAACCAACCAACCGCCGCAAAGAGAATGGCTATACCGATCTCAATCCAAGCGCCGCGTTTTGCCCGTCCACACTTTGCGGCACGAGCGCCGGTACTCGCTTGGATTGATCTCGTTTTGCCCCTGGATTCCCGCCTGCGCGGGAATGACGGCAACGGCGTTACGATTGGATTGGGAATGTTCTAGTTGTTTTGCTGCGCGACGAGAGGCGTCGAATCGGTCACGCGGGTGGGCCCAACCGCCCGGGCAACGAGTGCCAGGCACGCGACACAAGAAACGATCAATAAGACAGTCAGACCTGCACGATTCATCATCGAAATCACCTGTGGATCGAACGACGTGCGTTGCCCTGCGACGTCGGGAGTTATGATTCAATACGGACGCCCGGAGTGTGGGGATTGCACCCCAAAACCGTGCCCGATCCGCGTAATGTGGGGTGACGGACGATTTCTGTCAAGTGCTGGAAAACAAAACACTTAGAATCGCAAGAATCTTCACATTTGCCTGTGAATTTAGGAACACCAGCTAAGGTTTAAAGCGGACTTCCATGCGTGAAAAGGTCTTGTCGACCGCGTTGGTGGCGAGCAGGCCCGCGTAGGTCTCTTCGACGGCAGCACTTCGATCCAGGCCCAGTTGGCTACAGATCGAGTCGATTTGTTCGCGACTGGCGGCTTCTACTTCCACGAACGTTCCCAGATTCGGAACTTCGTCCAACTCCACCGTCGCCTCGCCGAGCTTCCAGGTCTCGCGGCGTTTTTCGAACAAGAACGTTTCGCGGTACCCGAGGTTCCGAAGAATCATAAGCAGCGACGCTTCGTCCGAAACGTCGACCTCATGCTCTTCTCGCGATTTGTAATACCCACCGTGGGCGGGTCCTTTGTACGTCAGGCAGGCATGCTGCTCCGGTCCTTTGATCGACTTGCGGCCCCGGATGCGCAAAGCGATACCGCGTTTGCGCAGGTCGCCTTTCATGTCATCGAACAACCGATTGACTTCCAGCACGCAGCATTGAAATTCGCCGCCGCACTGCTGAAGCGTTTCGCGAACCGGATCGTGCGAATCCACCTTGATCTTGATTTCGAGTTCTTGACTCATATGTGATTGATCCGCGTTGATCAGTTGGCGACGATGTTGACCAACCGTCCTTTGATGGCGATGACTTTCCGCACGGTCTTGCCTTCGATCAGCGCCTGGACCGCGGGTTCGGCCAGCGCCAATTCCTCCAGCGCTTTTCCATCCGCGTCGGCTGGCACCTGAATGCGGGCTTTCACTTTGCCCATCAACTGCACCGCGATCTCGACCGTATCATCCTTGGCCAGCGATTCGTCGTAGACCGGCCAACTGGCTTTCGACACGCTGCCTTCAAACCCCAATCGCGACCACAGTTCCTCGGCGATGTGCGGCGTGAACGGCGCAATCACCAGGACGAATTTCTCCAGCACCTCGCGTGGCCGCTTCTCCAACGGCGTCATGAAGTTGACGAATTCGAACAGTTG
The DNA here is from genome assembly GCA_002338715.1 of Phycisphaerales bacterium UBA1845. Lineage (GTDB taxonomy): Bacteria > Planctomycetota > Phycisphaerae > UBA1845 > UBA1845 > UBA1845. Next base: position 8,852 of record DDIR01000136.1, read on the forward strand.
CCCGATCGCGGTGTTGTACTTGAACGAATCGATATCCTCGCCAACCTTCTTGATCGTTTTGTGCAGCATACGCAGCGTCTGCTCGTCGGCAGGCTCATCCGTCATCTGCGGCGACAACGCGCCCGTATCCTGATCCACATACAAACGCCAGATGCGGTTGAGCAGTTTATACACACCGGGCACGTCGCGCGTGTTCCACGGTTTCGACGCTTCGAGCGGGCCCATAAACATTTCGTAGCAACGAAACGCATCGGCACCGAACTGCTCGATGATGTCGTCGGGATTGACGACGTTGCGACGGGCTTTGCTCATCTTGGTGACGATCTGCGTCAGTTGTTCGCCGTCACCTTTGCGATAGAACGCGCCGTCGCGTTCTTCGACATCGTCGAGAATCACATTCACGCCGCGCGAATCTTCATACGCAAACGCCTGGATCATCCCCTGGTTGATTAGATTCTGAAACGGTTCGGCTGTCTTCACTTCACCGAAGTCGAACAGCAGTTTGTGCCAGAACCTGGCATAAAGAAGATGCAGCACCGCGTGTTCGGCACCACCGACATACGTATCAACCGGCATCCAGTAATCTTCGGCTTCGCGGCTACAGAATCGGTTCGCGTTCTGCGGATCGAGGAAGCGCAGGTAATACCAGCACGACCCGGCCCACTGCGGCATGGTGTTCAAATCGCGCAGGTACTCGACGCCATCGCGATCGACCGTCTTCCACTCCGTCGCGCGACTCAGCGGCGGTTCAGGCAGATGATCTTCATCGTGCGAAATGGTCGGTTTGTATTCTTCGACTTCCGGCAATTCGACGGGCAATTCGTCATCCGCGATCGCAACCATCTCGCCACCGGGACCGTGCAAGATCGGAAACGGTTCGCCCCAATAGCGCTGCCGCGTGAAGATCCAGTCGCGCAGTTTGTAATTCACCGCGCCGCGCCCCTGCCCCGTTGATTCCAAGTACTCGATGATTTTTCGTTTCGCCGGCGCGATTTCCAATCCGTCGAGCATGCCGCTGTTGATCGCCGGACCTTCACCGACGTACGCTTCGCCATCGAAGTCAGCCGGCGGTTGAACGGTGCGGATAATCGGCAGTTCAAATTTCGCCGCGAAATCCCAGTCACGCTGGTCCTGACCCGGGACGGCCATGATCGCTCCGGTGCCGTAACCCATCAGCACATAGTCCGCGACCCAGATCGGAATCTGCTTCCCATTGACCGGGTTGTAGGCGTATGCGCCGGTGAACACGCCGCTTTTCGTCTTGGTGTCAGCCGTCCGATCGAGATCGCTTTTGTTGACCGCGGACTTCACGTACGCCTCGACCGCACCCTTTTGACCGGGCGTGGTGATGCGTTCGACGAGGGCGTGTTCGGGCGCAAGCACCATGTACGTCGCCCCGAAGAGCGTGTCGGGCCGCGTCGTATAAACGCGAATCACCGAATCGTCTGCCGCCCTGCCGAAACCCGACACCGCGCGGGCGGCTTGCCATTGCGTAAAGTCGTCGATCGCGGGCGCATCAGCCCCACCCGAAGCAATGGGGAAATCGACTTCCGCGCCCGTGCTGCGTCCGATCCAGTTGCGCTGCATGAGCTTGATCGGTTCGGGCCAATCCACGAGTTCCAGGTCGCTGATCAAGCGCTCGGCGTACGCGGTGATTCGCAACATCCATTGGCGCAGGGGTTTGCGAAACACAGGATGGTTCCCGCGATCGCTGCGTCCATCGTTGGTCACTTCTTCGTTCGCGAGCACAGTTCCCAGCGCTGGACACCAGTTAACCGGAACTTCATCGACGAACGCCAACCGACACTGATCGACCGCGCGTTTGCGCGCATCGGCATCGAGCGACGACCAGCGCGTTGAATCACCCTGCGGTTCGTGGTCGATCGCCCCGCTCTCATCGATATCGAGTTCACCTTGATCAAGCGCTTCGATCAATTCGGAGATGTGTCGTGCCCGTCCAACCGTTGCACGGCCCGTCGGATCGGTCCATTTGCAAGTCGCGTCGAACCAACTGTTGAAGAGTCGCAGAAAAATCCACTGCGTCCACTTGTAGTAGTCGGGCGTGCACGTCGCGAGTTCGCGGTCCCAGTCGTAGCTGAAACCAAACATCTTGAGCTGACGCCGCATGTTGGCGATGTTCTTTTGGGTGGTGATCGCCGGATGCACGCCCGTTTCGATCGCGTATTGTTCTGCCGGAAGACCGAACGCATCATAGCCCATCGGGTGCAGCACGTTGTAACCCTGCATGCGGCTGTAGCGGGCGTAGATGTCCGTCGCGCAATAACCAAGCGGGTGTCCCACGTGAAGACCGGCACCACTCGGATAGGGAAACATATCGAGGATGTAGCGTTTGGGTTTGGACGCGTCGAACCCTTCGTCGCCCGGGTTGGGCTGACGGTAGGTCTTGTGCTCTTCCCAATAGGCCTGCCACTTGGGTTCGATGGCGGCTGGATCGTAACCAGCCGCCGCCTGCTCGGAATTTTTTTGCATGATACACCGCAGTTGCAAGGGTCTCGCGTCGCCGAGCAAGTGCCCTCGCGATCGCGTCTATAAATGGAGTGGAGGAGTCTATCTGACGCGGAAATGATTCACAACAACGCCGCAACGTGCATCCAAACAATACGTGCAACTGCTCTGTGAGCAGTGCCACAGGGTGCCCCGCCCTTGAGCGCAGCGGAAGGGTGGGGGACTGAAGCCAACCAAACGAAGCTACAAGTTGATTCATGTCGCCTGCTTCCATCTGCTGCTTAAGTGACTATCAATCCGAATGCAGTTCATTAATGCGTTTCTGATTCCAAAATTTGCCAACAAGCTTTGGAAATCGCTCTCGAAATTCGTCCTTGGTATCGGGCCACGCCACTTCAATCTTCGGGTCGGCAATGAACGCAGCTTGATCGTCGAAATCTTCCTCGCGGCCATGAACCTTATACGATTCGTAGGGCAGCATAAGTATGGATTCGCCGTCGATCTCATCCACTTCGTCTTTGCGTAGCCAGTCCGCAATGGTCTCAGGGTCCTTGACTGCTTCGGAATACCTGGTGCGGCCTTGCGACACTAGCCAAGCTCGAAAATCATCGAAAGTATCGTCGGAGACATAACTCATGATCACGAAACATGCCGCCAGGATTGGGAAGGTTGCGGCATCGGCAATCTTCTTGCTCAACACGTCCTCAAACGACACGATGTCCGGAAGGGGCAAAGCCACCAGCGCGGCGCTGAGCCCTTCAACGGTATCGCCGGTCGCACGGGCATCTTCGATCAACTGCCAAAATTGATTCTCTGTCATAATTCCAGTCGACATCTTTAGAATCGTAGGCCGATTTGTCGACGCGAGTCGTCAGCCGAAGTTAACGAATCATCTCCCAATCATCGGCAGGCTGTCACCACTTCGAGCCGCCCGTCCTTCGAGCAGAAGAAAGATGTAGCTGCGGAGATATTCCTCTGCATCGTGTTCCATATATGCAATGTACTGAGAAAGTACCGCATGATCCGAGGCTTTCACGTATTTTTTTCCCCAGAATGTGTTTTCATCTTTGCTGGCTGACGCTCGCAGGTCTTTGGCCTAGTCAATCAATTCGCTGCGCCGCTCCCACCATTCAGCAACGAGTTGTGGCGTCCAGCGATCATTGCCATTCATGCCATACGAATCGATTTCATCGCAGACCATCGCCCCAAGGCATTGCTCGAATTCGCAATACGTACACGGTTGTCGCCAATAGAATTCGCACGTCTCGTCATGGAGGATATGATCGTGCGCCTCAAGCGACACCAATAGCGACATCAGATTATTTGTTGTGCTATAGAACGGACCGGGAATGTTTTTCCAGTACTTCAAATTCCAATCATCGCAAAAATCCTCGGTATCCAATTCATGAGGCCAGCCACTGGGGCGGTAGAAACCATCTGTTATCAATCTTTGGGGAATAGGAACTGCCCAACGTTTCAACTCATTCATAGTGGGCCTCGCAATTGATCCGTCGGGTCGATGACCCGACCT
>DDIR01000017.1:0-1604 GCA_002338715.1 Phycisphaerales bacterium UBA1845
GGACAAGATCGGCGCCGATTTCCATGCCAGTGTTGGGTCCATCCGCAAGCGTTTCAATGAAACAGTGATCCCCGTGCAGATTCCGATGGGCGCGGAAAATACGTTTGAAGGTGTGATCGACCTGATGTCGATGCGGGCGCTTTATTTTCAAGGCGCAGTCGATGGTTCCAAGGTACAGGAATCAGAGATACCCGCAGCACTTGCTTCTGAGGCTGAGGCTGCTCGCCAGACAATGGTCGAGCACATCTGCGAAACCGACGAAGGGTTGGCTGACCGGTTTCTTTCGGATGACGAGATTTCAGTCGCGGACTTGAAGAAGGCGTTGCGTGCTGCAACGATCGCCAACAAGGTCAGGCCGGTGCTTTGTGGGTCGGCGCTTTCGTACATGGGTGTGCGTCCGTTGCTGGATGCGGTCTGCGATTACTTGCCTTCACCCCTGGACATGCCATCCATTCATGCCAAGACTCCGGACGGTCGTCACGAAAAGGAACTGTCCAACGATCCGTCCGAACCGCTGGCCGCATTGGTGTTCAAGATCGTCGCCGAAAAACCTGTGGACCTTTATTTCCTGCGGATTTATTCGGGAACGATGAGGCCAAACTCGCGCGTCTTCAACCCGCAGATGGGTGAGAAGGAAAACGTGACGCGCTTGTTTCGGATGTATGCGAAGCGCCGCGATATTCTTGACTCTGCCAGTGCGGGCGAGATCGTCGGTGTGGTGGGCCCGAAGCTGGCGCTCACGGGACATACGCTGTGTGACCCGAGTCGGCAGGTTGTTCTTGAGACGATCGAGTTTCCTGAGACGGTTGTATCGCAATCGATCGAACCGGCTTCATCGCGCGATCGCGACAAACTCATCGATGCATTAACGGCGCTCGCCAAGCAGGATCCGACCTTCCGTTATCGCATGGATGAAGAAACAGGGCAGACGATTATTTCCGGGATGGGAGAACTTCATCTCGAAGTGTTGGCCAAGCGTATCGTTGACGACATGAACGTCGATGTGCGCATTGGCAAACCGCGTGTGTCGTATCGCGAGGCCATTTCAAAACCCGCGGAAATTGAAGAGCGGTTCATCAAGGAGATCGGTGGCAAGCCGCAATTTGCGGTTGTGCGACTTCGGGTTGAACCGGCGACGGGCGGCGACGATACCGATCAGACGTTCTGCAACAAGGTACCGGAAGGGACGATCAATCCGGAGTTTCTTGCGGCGATTGAGACGGGCGTGAAAGACGCCGCATTGGGCGGTCCGCTTCTTGGATATCCGATGATCAAATGGAAGGCGACGTTGCTCCATGCCGAACAAGACGAATCGGAGAGCACCGACGTCGCTTTTGAGAACGCCGCGCGGATCGCATTCACCAAGGCGGCTGAGGAAGGTCAGACGCAGCTGATGGAGCCGATCATGGCCGTCGAGATCCGCACGCCCGATCAATATTTCGGTGCGATCAATTCGGACCTCCACGCACGGCGCTCGATAATCACCGATACGAATATTTCCGGCGACAGTCGCGTCATCGAGGTTGAGGTGCCGCTGGCCGAGATGTTTGGCTACACGACGCAGCTGCGAAGTTTGAGTCAGGGGCGAGCGACCGCCAGCATGG
>DDIR01000017.1:1705-3076 GCA_002338715.1 Phycisphaerales bacterium UBA1845
AGCATGGAGCCGCTCCACTACGCCGCCGTTCCCGCCCAGGTATCCAGCGCGATGCTGGCGACGTAATGGCGTTGGAAGGCGTAAGGGATCGCGGTGGGCCGATTCGCGGCGGATTGCTTTGCCAGGGGCGTTATCGCACCTTAGGTCTTGTGGGAGCTATGGTTGTGACGATGGGCGGCGTTGACTTGGGCGTCTGATTCTCGTACGCTGCGCGGCTCGAAATAGATCGATAACTGCGACCGGATTTTCGGAATTCGGTTGGGCTGAACCTTATCAATAGCGCGGTCGAACAAAGGACCGCGGTCTACGCTCGCAGGCGACATATGAAATCAAAACGCAGACAAGAACTCAAAAGCAATGACCTCGCCCATGCACTCGAGCAGGTGGGGCCTTGGCTTAAGGACTGGGGATTTTACGCGATCGGTGGATTGGCGATCGTGTTTATTGCCATGATCATCTTCACGTACATGAAGTCCGCTCGTCAGACGGCGATGGACGAATCGTACCTCAGTCTTCAAAAAGAACTGAGTACGGCTGCAAACAGCCCACTTGGCAGTGAAGATGAATTGCATCGGACGATTTCTCGAATTGCTGACCTCGGCGAGCAGAGCACGAATCAGGATTTCAAGATTGAGGCAGCACTGAAGCGCGGCAACATGGCGCTGAGCATTGCGATGAACAATCCGGGTGGCATCGATCTCGAATTCCTTAAGGATGCCAAATCCGCATTTGAAGAAGTCGTCAACAAGTACAAGAGCAAACCGATTCCCTATGGCCGAGCCTTGTATGGTCTTTACCAGGTTGAGGCCAATGCCTTTGCGGTTGATGGCGACTCAAGTCGAAAAGCGGCTGCGGCTGGTTATCTCACGACACTCCGGGATGACACGCGATTGGCGGGCGTCCCGTTTCAGACCATGGCCATCGATCGATTGAATGAGATTGATGAGCTTTTCACGAAGGTCGAATTCGCCGCCAAGCCGGATTCTGCGGTGCAAGCCGTCATCTCGCCGTCACAGCCAAGCTCCACTATCACGCTCGGTACACCCAAAGTCGTCACCAATGATGACGGTGGAAATGATGATCAAGCCCCAGATGATCAAGCCGCCGACGAGAAAGCGGCAGACGAGAAAGCAGCAGACGACATAGCAGCCGACGAGACCGGAGATGCGGCAGACGCTGCGGATGATGCCGGAACCGACGCGGCTGAATCGGATGAAACCACCGAGGGTGGGGAGGGAGCCGCTGAAACCGACCAGGCGACTGGCGGTGAAGACGACGGCGAGAGCGAAAAGCCAACCGACGGGGGCGAAAACTAGCCGCGTCAGCCGTCGTTATGCAGTTCAGGGGTTCAAGTGCTCAGGGGGGCAAGTG
>DDIR01000036.1:0-5162 GCA_002338715.1 Phycisphaerales bacterium UBA1845
TCATGTTCTTGACGTAGTCGGCGTGGCCCGGGCAGTCGACGTGTGCGTAGTGACGACTTTCGGTTTCGTATTCCACGTGCGACGTGGCGATCGTCATGATCTTCGACGAATCGCGACGGCCTTGCGACTCCGATGCCTTCGCCACCTCATCATAGCTGATGGCTTTGCACAAACCCTTTGCCGACTGCACGGTCGCAATCGCCGCGGTCAGGGTCGTCTTGCCATGGTCAACGTGCCCAATCGTGCCTACGTTGACGTGCGGCTTAGTACGTTCAAAAGTCTCCTTGGCCATCGTAGATGATCCTCCAGTTCTGCGTGACTGGGCGACTTTCCAATGCCGCCCCAATCAATTCGCTCAACGCGAATCAGGTTTCAGTTTATATCCTTGGCATTGGATCGAGCGGCTTATCAGCGCCACTGCCTCAAAGCTCGGAAGCACCACGTCGACGCCCCGCCAATGCAAAACGTTTTATTTCAAGACAACATCAAGCCCATAACGTGACAGCTTCTGATGGGACTTGAACCCATGACCTCGTCCTTACCAAGGACGCGCTCTACCACTGAGCTACAGAAGCGATGCTGAACCACAGGACCACTACTGCCCTCCGGGATGCCTTCCTTAGCACAAGAGCATCACCCATCGCAGCGGCAGGGAACCAGGACGATCCGCCATCGGAGCCCGAGACAACCGCGTCACCGCTCAACGACCAGTGACATCTCCAAGGTCGCGAAGCGACCACGTCGAGCGTAAACACGCTCTCTATGGCGGGCCGGTTTAAGCCAACCTCGCGAATCGGAAGTCCAATAGTTTCCAAGGTTTACGATCAATTTACGACCGCGCAGACTTCCCTTGGAGCGTCGCCAGTATAGGCATCTACTATACCTTGTCAAACCGGAAAATCGGCACGCAACCACCCCCTGCGCAAACTCCGAACCAACGTCTTCTGCCGCGCCATTTCGGGCGATGCCCCGGACCCTGCAATGCCTCTCCCAGGGCTTCGGCCAAACCGACCATTGTAGTACCGATCCTGTCCAGTTACACTGTCAATGAAACTGTGCTGACCCGAGCTCAACCGACAATGTGTTGCCAAACCCCCACTTATCTCCACCACCATGCCGCCATGAGGTCCTGTGAAAAAAACGCAGAATCCATTATTGAGCGCCCGGCACATGCCTGAGATACCGCGTCCCAACGGTTCGGGCCCGCGCACCCGAGCGGATATCGACGAAAGCTCTTCGTCGACACCGGTGACAGGCGAGCCCCTCCCGCAAAAAGCACCGCCCCCCGGGGCCCGAAGTCGCAAACCCGGAAAGCTTCGCTTGATTTCGCTGATCGTCATCCCCATCGTAGCCGCCGCAGCAGCGGCTTATTTCAATCCGCCCCAGTATGGCGGTGGAGCGAGTTTGAAAATCGTGGAAGCTGGCCCCCCTGCAGCAAGCGCGTCAAACCGCAAAACCAGGTACGACGTCGTCGAGTTCACCCGCAGCCTGTTTCTCTCAGCCGCATGGTCGGAGGCCCACCACCGCGAGGAAGGCCCTCCACTCGAACTGGTCCAGACCCCAAGGCAACCCATTAAGGGACAACCAACATCATCGTCCGATGCGATCATCGAAGTGGTCTCAACGGACCGCGGAGCCATTCGGGACTTCTTGGCCGGACTCGACCGCCGGTTCCAAGGCGAATACGACGCGTTCAAGAAGCGAGAAACTGAACGCCAGGAAAGCCAAACCGTCTTCCTGCAGAACCAGCTCAGGGAGTTTTCCATCGTCCTGGGTCAGCTTGGGGCGGCGACAACCAATGGCTTCGTCCCGCCAACGCTCGAAAACGAAAGCGAGTGGTCGGTCAACGACGCATTTCGCCGTTATTGGAAACGCCTGCAGCGATCCCGCGCCCGGTACACCGGTCAACTCATGGAGTTGGTGGAAACCCAGCGACAACTTGATGAGCTGCTCAAGACGCCTCCACCGGCGACCGCGATCATCGATCCAGCCGACCGGGCGAAGGCCTATGCCGAACACGTTGTCCTGACCGGGGACCTCAAGCAACTCAAGGATCACCTCGAAGATGTCCGGCGGGCGATGCGTAAGGTTTTCACGCAAGCCGAGCAACCGCTTGCCAGGATTCTGTCGGCCCTTGAAACAATCAAGGAGTGCGCCCGGGGTTCAGAAACGTCGATGCTGTCTTCTGACAAACGGTTCGCCCTTGAGAAACTCGCGGAAACCGCTGCCGAGCTCGAAGGGGTTGCAAGTGCGTTTGCCCGGGAATGGGATGGTGGTTTCAAAAACCTCGCGGATCAACCGATCGATCCGACCAAGCGCGACGTCTTGGACTTTCACGATCGCATCGCAACGAAAGCCTCCGACTATTCTTTCAAGGCGAATCAACTGCTCGACAAACTCAAGCAGGAATTGCGTGCATTCAGTGAAGCCGGGTCAGACAGCGCCAAGGGACACTTTCAAACGGCGACTCTCACCCGTGAAATTTATGCACTCGTAGACGCCCAGGCGCGATTCGCCATTGCGGCCAACACGTTGCGCGATCCCAATGAATTTCTGCTCGACGCGGCACTGCGCAGCTCACGCGGCCTGTCACAACGGGCGTCGCTGATCATGAAGGAAATAGAAGACGCCCTGGAAACCCAAGCGCGCCAGCGTGCTTTTGACGAGCGCCAGGAGAAAATCGCGTCACTCACAAAAAGTGCCAAGGCGCTGCGGGAAGCCACCGACGAAATCGCCGGTACGATGATTGAAACGTTGTCAAAAATGCAGGAAGGCGACAACGACACCAATTCTTATCTGGACCATGTCTTTGAACTGGAAACGACCAGCGCCAAACGCGAATTCGTTCAGCAGCAGATCGATCGAATCAATGTTCAACTGAAGCAAATCAAAGACAACCCGGTCGAAGCCCAGTTCCCCGAATCAGTCGCGGTTGAAGCCAGCATCGTCAGCAAACGTCCGAAAAATCTCCTCGGACTGATCTCCGCAATCCTGGCGGCATGGGGCACCAGTTTCGTTGGCGTGCTGGGTATCAGTCGCCTGGGGCGCCGGCAATAAACTTTCGTTTCGCAATAATCGCGAATCCGATCCTCTTTATTCCAATCCTTTTTATCATGCCTGACGGCATCCCGACTGGCTGTCGAAAGCAACGCCTGGAACTCCCCTTTCGCATTCCGCCCAACTTTCCTTGGAAGACGCCCCATATTGTTTTCCCAATCACTCTCAGACGCCCAACATCACAAGAAATCTTGATTGCGCATATCAAAGCCATTACCGGACGCGTTTGTTTGACGGCTTGGTGCACAGCATAAATAAGCCTGCTATCGCGAAATGCCGATCTTCACATACCGCAATAATCGGCGCAGACATTCTGTGACCAAGTGACTCGCCAGCGGTTTTGGACTACTATTTCACAGTGTCGGATTTGGATGCGTTGCAAGTCGTCGCCTTTGAACTGCGCGTGTTTGACGGCTTGTGGATGAACTGAATACGAGTTGCGGTGAAGCGGTTTGGGTGGAGAAGCCCAGACACAGACTCACCTTTTTTAGGCGACCACGAAAGGGTCGCCCGCAGAGTGCTTGTAAGCCTCCGCGATGCCCCACAGGCAATCGCCAAAGGAGTTGGCTCATGCTTGTCCTATCACGTCAGCGCGATCAGTCGATCATGATCGGAGACGACATCGAAATCACAATCGTTGATGTGCGTGGCGACAAGGTTCGTGTGGGCATCAATGCGCCGCGACATGTCTCGGTCCATCGCAAGGAAGTCTACGAAGCCATCCGTCGCGAAAACGAGGAAGGCGCCCCTGCCGACAAGCCCAACGGATCGAGTTCCAAGTCCGCCGGTTAGGTCTGCCTCGACCGTTACTTCATCCTCCCCCCCAAACGCTGCGAATCTGAGGCGTCCGACGCGCCCATACCCCGCGTTTGGCGGTCTTGACTTCAAACACCCACCTACTAAGCTACCCGTCGCAGGTTGGAAGCCGACCGTGGTTTCGTCGCGTTGGCCATCGCCTGCTGATTGGAGGTTTTGCACTCCATGGGGCAGTCGTCTAGGACCGATTTCGGTCTGATTCGCTCTGGGTGGTCTCTTACGCGGCTGACCATTCAGGCCTCGGTGCAAAACGATGCCGCGTCACGTCTGAAACCGTGGCGCCCCTTTTTAGTGTTGGTTCGTCGCGGTCAACAAGAGACAACGACACAGGCTCGCTCTCAGCGTCATCTGCAATCAGGATGCGCCATCAGCAATCAGGATGGCCACCGGTTGTTTCGCTAAGGCAGGCCTGCCCGAGATACGTCTTCGGGAAACCCGATGGTGTAATTGGTAACACACCAGGTTTTGGTCCTGGCGTTCCAGGTTCGAGTCCTGGTCGGGTTGTCTCAATCGTTGAACCATTGCGATTCAAATAGACATTGGGATTGGGACCTTCCGCCGCGTCCGATCAACATCATCTTGATCGGTCGTGCGTGCATGACCCCGTCTGCAATCGGAACGTTCGCACCAGTAAGGACTTCGCCACCGTGAGCAAAGCAACGGCCATCATCCTGGCAGCCGGCAAAAGCACCCGCATGAAAAGCGAGATGCCCAAGGTGCTCCATGACATCTGCGGTCGAAGCATGCTCTCTTACGTGATCGAAGCGTGTCGCGGCGCAGGTGTCGGGCGGCTGGTGATCGTGGTCGGTCATCGCAAGGACGACGTCATCGCCGCGTTTGCCGATTGCGACGATATCGTCTGGGTCGAACAGAAAGAACAAAAAGGCACCGGGCACGCCGCACAAATGTGCAAAGACGCGCTGGCTGGCTGCGATGGACAAGTGCTCTGCATCGCTGGCGACATGCCGCTGATTCGCCAGGACACGCTCGAGCAACTGCTGGCTGAAAACGCCCGGACGGGTGACGCGGTGACGCTGGCAACGTCGGTTCTCGACGACCCGACGAGTTATGGCCGCATCATCCGTGACAACGCCAACGCCCTGTCCGCCATCGTCGAAGACAAGGACTGCACCGACGCCCAGCGCAAGGTCTGCGAAGTCAACGTCAGCTACTATTGCTTCGATGGCAAGCGCATGTTTGACCTGCTCGACAACCTTTCCAACGACAACGCCAAGGGCGAATACTACATCACCGACACGGTGGCTGATTCGTTGAAGAACGGCTGGGGG
>DDIR01000036.1:5279-23992 GCA_002338715.1 Phycisphaerales bacterium UBA1845
CTGGGGCGCCGGCGCAGTAGCCGCCGTTCCCCCCGAAGACGCGATGGGCATCAACTCCCGCGCGGACTTGGCTGTGGTCGCCCGCATGATGCAGGGTCGCATCCAGAATCGCTGGATGGACCAGGGCATCAGCATCGTGGACCCGTTAAGCACGTGGATCGAAAGCGATGCCGTCATCGGAAAAGAAACGACGATCTATCCGTTCACGTTCGTCGGACGAAATGCGCAAATCGGCGATGCCTGCCGAATCGGTCCCCATGCAATGATATCCTCAGGAGAAGTCATTGCGTCGGGAACCATTGTGTGTGGATCCTCAACCGCGGAGGCAAATGTTTAAATGATCCCGCTGGCAGGAAAACCAACGACGACCAAACCAGACCGATTGGGCCATTCCGGAGAACTTATGATCTTCGGAGGAAGCGGCGGGTTTGATTTGGCCAAGCGCATCTGTCGCTACCTCGACATACCCCAGGGGACAGCCCACCTGGAGGATTTCCCCGATGGGGAGTCATTCGTCAAACTCGAGGTCGATGTGCGCGGGCGTGATTGTTTCGTCGTGCAATCCACCAGCCCCCCGGTCAACGACAACCTCATGCAGCTGCTGATTTTTATCGACTGCCTGCGCCGGGCGAGCGCCAATCGCATCACTGCCGTTATTCCGTACTTTGGTTACGCTCGGCAGGATCGAAAGTCGGAAGGCCGAACACCGATCACCGCAAAGATGCTGGCCAACCTGATCACAGCCGCCGGCGCCCACCGCGTCGTGACGCTTGATTTGCATGCCGATCAGATTCAGGGCTTCTTCGATATACCGGTGGACCACTTGACCGGATTCCCATTGATCGCCAAGGAAGTCAAGAAACTCAATCTGGAAAATACGGTCATTGTTTCGCCGGATGTCGGCAATCTTAAGACGGCCAACAAGTACGCGACCGCGCTTGGCGGCGAAATCGCCATTATCGACAAGCGTCGTCGCAGCGGTGACACCGTCGAGATGACCAATGTCATCGGCGACGTCAAAGGCAAGAACGTGCTGCTGTTTGACGACATGGTGACAACAGGTGGCACGCTGGCGAGCGCAGCCAAGCTGGTCAGAAAGTTCGGCGCAAAGTCGGTTTACGCGGGTGCGACGCATGGGATTTTTGCAGGTCCGTGCATTGAGCGCCTGCAGAATGCGGACTTCTCGAAGATCTGGGTGACAGACAGTGTCCCTGAGCGCGACTCGGTGATCAAAAAGCTCCCGAATCTGCAGGTTGTCACGGTTGCGGAGCTGTTGGGCGAGGCGATTCGACGCATCCATCGCGATGAATCAATCAGTGCCCTGTTTCGATTTTAGGCTGGTATTTTAGTGTGAAATGGCCGTGGATCGCCTGTGCGTCCAGGTGCCTATCGGATAGAATGGGAAAGAACCAGACCGGTGGGAAAACGAACTGATTTAGACATCAGGCTGCCGGAATATGAAAGCTTTGATGTGGAGGTAAGTTGAAATGGAAATGGGAACCATCAGCGCCGAACCCAGAACGCTTCTAGGAAGCAAGCACACGCGGCGCATGAGGAAAAGCGGGAAGATGCCAGCGATCATCTACGGACACGGCGAAAAGCCTGAACCGATCACGATCGATGCGCACGAAGCCGAGAATCTTCTGGACCATCACTCACGCGTGATCGAACTCCAGCTCAACGGCAGCAAGTCGAGTTTCCTGATCAAGTCCGTTCAGTACGACTACCTGGGAACCAATCCGATTCATCTCGACTTGATGCGTGTCAACGTCAATGAGCGCATCCAGGTCAATGTTGAAATCGAACTGCGTGGAACGGCCAAGGGTACCGAAGAAGGCGGTGTGGTGTCGCAGATCCTCAATGCTGTCGAGGTGGAATGCATTCTGACCAATATTCCGGAATCGATCCGGGCAAGCATCGCTCACCTCGACATCAACGACGACCTGCTCGTCAAAGATCTTGAGTTGCCCGAAGGTGTGACCGCGGTGACCGATGGCGAAGAGCAAGTCGCTGTTTGCCGTGTCCCGACTGTCGTTGAAGAAACCGAAGAAGGCGAAGAGGGCGAAGCGCAGGCGATGCCCGAAGTCATCGGTCGTGCCAAGGACGATGAAGGTTCTGACGACGACAAGTAGTGCGATTGCGTTCGGATGACTGCTGGAAGGACGCAGCCGTGAAACTGATTGTCGGTTTGGGAAATCCGGGAACGAAGTACGAATTCACCCGGCACAACATCGGGTTTCGCGTCGTAGACGAACTCGCCCGCAGGCACGCGATCTCGATGAATGCGGAAAAGTTTCACGGGTGGTTCGGAACCGGAGCAATCAGCAGCGAAAAGGTGGTGCTATTGAAACCCACCACCTTCATGAATCGCAGCGGTAGTTCGGTTTTGTCGGCTGGCCGATTTTATCGCCTGGAGTTTTCGGACCTACTCGTGGTCGCGGATGACGTCGCACTGGACACCGGGCGATTACGACTGCGGGCGAAGGGTTCCTCCGGAGGGCATAACGGGCTTGGCGACATCATCACCCGTATCGGCAGCGATCAGTTTTGCCGGCTGCGGTTTGGAGTCGGCCAACCGCTGGGCAGCCAGGTTGACTACGTGCTGGGGCGGTTTCACGAGGACGAGGAAGTCGTGATCGGTCCAGCGATCAAAAAGGCCGCCGATGCCTGCGAGCATTGGCTGGTGAATGGCCCGCTCGCGACCATGAACGAGTACAACGGGTGAATGGGATCAACGGATAAATGCGTACAACAGATAGTTGTTTGTTAATTTCGAGACACGACCTGCCATAACTGCCTTGTATGGAGGCAATTTGACGAGCGGATGGGCTGGCTTGTCACCGTCAGATTTTATAGAATACGGCAAGTCAAATTTTTGATGGAAACGGACGCCGCACGCAGGTTAAGGGCTGCGTAGATTCTCGCCAAGAGACGGCGTGGCGAATCCTGGAGGTTGGTATTTTGAACAAGTATGAAATTATGTTTCTGTTCGATCCGACGTTCGCTGCCGACGGAGAGAAGGTTCGCGAAGAGATTGAACGAATCCTTGGTCGTGCAGAGGCCAAAATCACATTCCTCGAAAAGTGGGATGAACGACGCCTCGCCTATGAGATCGAAGGCCGCCGCCGCGGGACCTACTTCCTGGTCTACTTCGAGTGCGCCGGCGACAAGATCACGGGAATCGAACGCGACGCACGATTGAGCGAAACCGTTCTCCGCGTCCTCGTCAAGCGGGCTGACAACATCACGCCTGCCGTCATCGAACGCTTCATGCCGACATCGCGCCCCACCGCTAGCGACACGAAGGGCTCGGAATCATCCAGGCGTCCATCAAAGGATTCGGATGATGACAGCGATGACGATTTGGACGAAGAAGACAACACCGATGAAGAGTCGGCTGTCGCTGTCGGCGAATCGGACGACGACTAGTCGGCAAAAAGTTTTCCCTTGCCCTTCCCGAGTCAGGAAGTCGGCGTAATTGTAGGCTGGCGGTGTGGAAACGTCGTTTGACTCGCGAGACTGTTTGTTGGCCAATGATGAGACGTGGAGCGCTGGCTCCTGTTGGTCTTCTGGCAACAAGTCGATCGGTTCCGAGAATGACGCGGGATCTTTGAAGGCACGGGCGATCAACGGATGTGATCAGAAAATTCTGCTGAAGGGCGGCGGTCAATGGCCAGTTACAACAAAGTGATCTTGATGGGCAATCTGACACGCGACCCGCAGTTGACCTACACGAGTTCCAACACCGCGGTTTGCAAATTCGGGTTGGCGGTCAATCGCAAATGGCGTGATCGCAACACCGGTGAAACCAAGGACGAAACGTGCTTTGTGGATTGCACGTGTTTTGGCCGCGGCGGCGAAGTGATCAATCAGTACATGTCCAAGGGAAAGCCCATTCACGTGGACGGTCGCTTGAACTTCAGCCAATGGGAAGGCCAGGACGGGACCAAACGCAGCAAGCTTGACGTCGTCGTCGAGAACTTCCAGTTCGTCGGCGGAGGCGGAGGCGGTGGAGATCGCCCGGGCGGTGCACCCCAGCAGGCCGGCGCCTCCCAGAGTGGATACGGAAATCAAGGCGGTTACAGTCAAGGTGGTGATTATGGCCCACCCGATGATGACAATGTTCCGTTTTAGGAAATGTTCCATCCAGGGGCTGTGCCCCCTTCGAAGTGGATTCGAAGATTAAAGATAAGCGCCCGATGACAAAGCGGGCTGATTGGTTTTGGTCGTACTCGAATTTGAATCAGACGCGTCGCAAACTTGCGACTGACGACCAGAAAAACACGGTTCTGATAAGCAAGATTTGCGGTCATTAGATAAGGTTCCAAAAAGCGATGAAACTTCTTCTCAAAAAAGATATTCCGAGTCTCGGAATTGTCGGTGACGTGGTCAATGTCTCTGCTGGTTATGCCCGCAATTACCTTTTGCCCCAGAACCTCGCCACCCAACCCACCGAGGCGAACATGAAGATGTTGGCCGACGCCCGCGCCGAAGCTGAAGCGCGTCGCAACGCCCATCGCAACAAGATGGCGGCCACAGCCGAAGCCCTCGCCGATGTCGAGGTCACCATCGAAGCCGCCGCCAACGCGGAAGGCGTGCTCTATGGTTCGGTCGGACCGCGCGAAGTCTCTGCAGCGCTTCGCGATCTGGGACACGATGTCACCACCGCACAGGTTCGGATGCACGACCCGCTCAAACGCCTCGACAATGCCCTCGTCGATGTCGTCCTAGCCGACAGCATCGAAGCCAAGGTCAAAGTCTGGGTTGTTCGATCCAAGGCTTCAGAAGCCGGTGAAGAACAGCAGGAAGAAAAGAGCTGGAGCGAAGAACAAGAGGAGGTGGTCTTCGGTGCCCAGGGACGCGACGAATAGCGGCGCGGAAGGCAACGAAAACCAGGATCGCGGCGACTCTTACGACGCGACAGACCCGACCCCCAGCCACGATTATTCAGATATCACAGGCCCTGAGGATTTCGAGGTGCCAGCTGACTACAGCTTCGCACCGCCCGAAGACTCTGATTCCGCAGACTCAGCCAGCCCCATGGATTCTTCATTCGATTCAGCCGATCGCGGTATCGGCGAACAAGGTCGATTCCCCGCGCGGCGCGATGAATTGACCGCACCGTCCCGGTCGGAAAACCTCTCGCGAACAGAATCCCCAACGCGATCGAAGAATCCAGCGCGGCCGCAGCGCACCGGGACCACCTATGGCGTTTCGGGCCCGCACGACATCTCCGTCAAGGACCGGCTCCCCCCACAGAATCTCGATGCCGAGCGCTGCCTGCTGGGGACGATGATGCTCAGTCGAGAAGCCGTCGGCGAAGTCATTCCGATCATCGGCAAGAGCGATGTCCGCTGGTTCTATCGCCCGGATCATCGCACGCTGTTCGAAGTCCTCGTCGACATCTACGACCACAACGAACCGATCGACCTCGTCGTCGTCTGCAACGAACTTCAGCGCCGCAACCAACTCAATGCCGTCGGTGGAACGGAATACATCGTCCGCTGCGCCGAAAGCACACCGTCAGCCGTCCACGCCGAACACTATGCCAAGATCGTTCGCGACAAGGGTATGCTGCGCGATCTGATCGGTTGCGCGAATGAGATCGCCGAGGACGCCTACAGCCACATCGAAGAAGCCGGCGAACTGCTCGACCGGGCGGAACAACGACTGTTCGCAGTCACGGAACGACGCATCGCCGGGTCGGCTCTCTCCTTATCCGAACTGGTGCGACCGATCTACCACCGGATGATCGATGGCGATCACCACGACCTCGCCGGTTTGCCCTCGGGTTTCAATGAACTCGATGAGTTGACCACGGGGTTTCAGCCGGGCGACCTGGTGGTCATCGCAGCCCGCCCTTCGATGGGAAAAACCGCGCTCGCCCTCAACATTGCAGAGCACCTGACGGCTGTCGAACGCAAACCGGCGGTTTTCTTTTCGATGGAAATGAGTTGCGAACAGGTGGCCCAGCGTATGCTCTGTAGCCGCGGACGCATCGATGCCCAGCGTTTCCGCAAGCGCATGCTCAACAGCGAAGAGAAACGCGATTTCGCCGAAACATGCGCCGAGTTTGAACAAGCGCCGCTCTATATCGACGACACGCCCGGCATGAGTCCGATGGAACTGCGGGCCAAGGCGCGTCGACTGAAGGCACAAAAGAACATCGAAGCCGTCCTGGTCGACTACCTTCAGCTCATGCACGTGCCCGGTTCCGAAAGCAGGCAGCAGGAAGTCGCGGAGATCAGCCGGGGCCTTAAAGCGCTCGGTCGCGAACTCAACGTCCCCATCCTCGCGATGGCCCAGCTTAACCGAATGGTCGAAGGTCGCACCGGAAACGAACCGCGCATGAGCGATCTTCGAGAATCCGGTGCCATCGAACAGGACGCCGACGTCGTCATCCTCATCCACCGCGAAGAATATTACAAACGCGACGACCCCAGCCTCAAAGGAAAAGCCGACCTCATCGTGGCCAAGCAGCGAAATGGCCCCACCGGTAAGATCACGCTCACGTTTAACAGCATGGTCACGCGGTTCGACAATTACTCACCGATTTCCGATCCTGGATATGGTGGCGACGCGCCGTTCTGATCGCAGGTGTTTGATTCAATTCGAATCCCGAAGATTGCCCAAATTGTTTTGGTTGCTAGGCCCAAGTGCCACCTATATGATGCGGCCAATCTGGTGCGACAGGTGATTTCTGTCGTCGATCGATCGGCGAATCACCGAATACATGGCGACCGGAATCAACACCTCACCGGTCGCGCTTGGCAAGTGGAAGGCAACGTGAAACCAATTCGAAACCGAAACCGGCTGACGCTGTGCGCGCTCGTTCTGACCCTTTGCATCACAGCTCCAACCACGGCCCAACAGGCTACTCCCGTCCCAAGCTCCAGCGTCGCGGGTGCAACCGTCAGCGAAATCCGCTTTGAAGGTCTGGAACAAGCCGACGAAAACTACTGCCTGTCCGTTATTCAAACCCAACCCGGTGCGACATTCGACCAGGCCAAAGCCGACGCCGACGTGACCCGCATCATGGCCACAGGTCGTTTTGCCGACGCACGCTACGAGACGTCGCGTGTGGGCAGCGGTGTTGTACTCACGTTTTTCGCAACCGCCCGCGTTCGGGTGACGGCCATCGAGTTCGCGGGCAACGACAAATTCCCCGAACGAAAACTGTCGGCTGAGGTTCCCGTCAAAATCGGCGATCCGATCGACATGTTCGCCATCCGCGAAGGCGCGTCAGCGATCACCCAGATGTATCGCGATGCCGGGTATGGACAGATCGTCGTCACGTTTGATGCCGACCTGCTGGGCGAAACCGGCGAGTTGATCTACACGATTGAAGAAGGTCCGCGGGTGCGCGTCCGTCGCATTTCCTTTGAAGGCAACGATTCGATCGAGGCGAAGGAGTTGGAGAAAAAAGTTTCGACGAAACCCTATCGATGGATCTTCCGTGATGGCAAGTTCGACGAAGATGTCGTCGAAGCCGACGCAGCCACCGTGCAGGCGTATTACCGTGGCCAGGGTTTTCTCGACGCGCGGGTGGGTTACCGCGTCGACGTTGAAGAATCGGCTCAGGACATTGCGGTGACGTTCACTGTTGTCGAGGGCGATCGGTACAACATCGAATCGATTGAAATCGTGGGCAACGAAGTGTTCACGACCGAGGAGTTGCTCAACCTCACCGAACTCTACGTCGACGAGCCGGTCCTTCAAAAGAAGCTCGACGACGGAGCCAAGGCGATGCAGAAAAAGTACGGTGAGCAAGGCTATATCTTCGCCTTCGTCGAACCGGTCCGCGTCTTCAGCAGCACGCCCGGACTCGTCCGCGTCTCGTTTGAAATCACCGAGGGCGAGCAGATTCACGTCGGACGCGTGGTGGTTCGCGGCAACGAGCGCACCCGCGACAAGGTCGTCCGCCGCGCGGTTGAGCTATTCCCGGACGACGTCTACAACCTGACGAAAGCTAAAGAAGGCGAAGAAAACCTCCGAGCGACGCAGATTTTTCAATCGGCAAGCGTGGTTCCCGTCGGCGATCAGCCGGGCGTGCGCGATGTGCTGGTCACGATCGACGAATCGCAGAAAGCGGGCAACTTCATCTTCGGTTTCGGCGTGACGAGTAACAGCGGACTGGTCGGTTCGATCATGCTCGACATCAAGAACTTCGACCTCTTCGACACGCCGCGAAGTTTTTCGGAATTCGTCAAACTGCGTTCGTTTTATGGCGGTGGTCAGCGCCTTCGCATCGAGTTGCAGCCCGGTACGCAGTTGAATCGTTTCCGCGTCGACTTCACCGAGCCTTACCTGTTCGACAAACCACTGCGGTTCGATTCAAGCTTTTACTTCTTTGAACGCGACCGCGACGACTACAACGAGCGTCGCATCGGCGCCAACGTCAGCCTCGGCAAGCGCATCACCAAGGGCTTCCTCAAAGACTGGTATGGCGAGTTGGCCCTTCGCGTCGAAGACATCCGCCTCGACGATCTCGATCCGCTTGTCGCCCGCGATATCCGCGATGATGAAGGGTCGACCTTCCAGACGAGCGTCAAGGCCACGTTGGTGCGCGACCGCACCGACAACCGCTTCGTTCCATCAACCGGCGATCGCATTCGCCTGTCGTACGAGCAGTTCGGCGTGATGGGCGGCGATTCGTTCTTCGGCAAGCTCACCGGCAGCTACACGCGACACTTCACGCTCAAGACCGATGAACTCGATCGCAAGAGCGTGTTGACGCTTCGCGGGGTGGCTGGCGCGATTGTGGGCGACGCCCCGGTTTTCGATCGGTTCTATGCGGGTGGTATCGGCTCGGTTCGAGGCTTCCAGTTCAGAGGAATCAGCCCACGGCAAGGCATCAGCGACGATGCGATCGGCGGCGAATTCATGCTGCTGTTCTCCACGGAGTATTCATTCCCGATTTATTCGGATACGCTTCGCGGTGTATTGTTTACCGACATGGGTACGGTCGAATCCGACTTCGAGTTAAGCGATTGGCGCGTGGCGATCGGTGCGGGCGTGAAACTTCAAGTCGATTACTTCGGTCCGGTGCCACTCGAGTTTGACGTCGCGGCGCCGGTCATCCGCAATAGCGACGATGACGAACAGGTATTCAGCTTCTTTATCGGTGCCGCATTTTAATCGAGGATCGCGATCACACGACGGGTCTGTCATCGACCTGACCGAATCGACAAACTTTGATACTGTCCAACTTGCAGCCCGGCGATCGCGTCCGTCGCGTGGGTGGGCTCGCGTTTGACAAGGGAGATGTGATTCAATGAACAACACGCGGATGAACCGCTGCCTTAGGCCACCCCATTTTGCGCTGACGATGCTGGCCGTGCTGTGGTCGGCTCAAGGCGCATTGGCCCAGAGCAAAATCGCCGTCATCGACGTCGCCAGTGTATTCGAGTCATACGAAATGACCCGCGATCTGGAGGCGATGTTCAACGCCAAGAGGCAGGAACTCGCCACCGAAGCCGAGCAGCGCCGAACGGCCATCGAGCAGATGCGTCGCGGGTTAGCCGCGTTCGACCCGGGGTCGGCTGACTATGCCTCCCGCGAGCAGGAACTGATTCGGGCGGAGGTCGATTTCCAGGTTTGGTCGACCCACTCGGAGCAGCGGCTTAAGACCAACCACAAGCTTTGGCTGCTGGCGATCTACCGCAACACCCAGGAAACGGTTGGAAAGGTCGCGGATGAGCGAAACTATGACCTGGTCTTGACTTACGATCGCCTGACCGACGACGCCCCGGATTCGGTGACCCTTCGGCAGCAGATTCTGCTCCAGAAGGTCATTTACCATCATTCCCGGATTGATATCACCACCGAGGTACTCAATCGCCTCAATAACGAGTATAAATCTAGCGGTGGCATCCGCTCGTTGGATGCCCTTCCAGCGACCCCAAACAGGACGCCGGGCTCACAACCCAGACAGATGAGTCCAACACCATGACAGACTCGATGACACTAGCCGGAATCGCCTCGGTGGTCGGCGGCAGCGTACGCGGTGATGAAGATGCCGTTGTAAGCGGAGTGGCGACGATCAGGGCAGCCGGCAGAAATGAACTCACGTGGGCGTCAGCCCCGCAACATCGCGCGATGCTCGCGGCATCTGGAGCGGGCGCGGTCCTCGTCAACGACGGATTTGGTGAAACGCCAATGCACGCCATCGTCTGCGAAGACGTTGATGCGGCGCTCGTCGATGTACTCAGTGCATTCTCAAGATCCATTCCTGGACCCGCGATCGGGATTCACGAATCCGCGATGGTGGCTGAGTCGGCTAAGATCGGTAAAAACGTCGCGATCGGTCGCCGCGTCATCATCGACGACAACGCGGTCATCGGTGACGGCAGCGTGATCCACGATGGCGTCTTTATCGGTGAAGGTTCGAAAATCGGCAGCGATTGTCGCCTGTGGACCTACGTGGTCGTTCGCGAAGGTTGCACGCTTGGCGACCGCGTCACGATTCATTCGCACACCGTGATCGGCGCCGACGGTTTCGGATACATCACCCGTTCGGGCGTGCATCGCAAGATCCCCCACCTCGGCGGCGTCATCATTGGCAATGATGTTGAGATCGGCGCATCGACCTGCGTCGACCGCTCCAAGACCGATCACACCATCATTGGCGATGGCACCAAGATTGATAATCAGGTACAAATCGCCCACAATGTCCAGATTGGCAAAGGGTGCATTGTGTGCGCCCAGGTTGGGATTGCAGGCAGTACCCGGTTGGGCGACTACGTGGTGGTCGGCGGACAAGCCGGGTTGAAAGACAACATTGAAATCGGCACCGGTGTGATGTTAGCCGCCTGTGCTTGTGTTCCGAGCAGCATCAAGCCCGGAACGAAGGCAGCCGGTTCCCCTGCTGTCGAATACCGCCAATTCTTGCGGGAAAATGCCAGCATACGACGTCTTCCCGATCTCGTAAGCCGGGTCAACGAACTATCGAAACGGTTAAAGAAGCTTGAGTGCGCAGCAGACGATTAGCCGAACAGTCGAGCTTGAAGGACGGGGACTTTTCACGGGCAAGCCGGTCATGCTCCGGATGCACCCCGCCAAGCCGAACACCGGAATCTGGTTCGTGCGAAGCGACCAGAGTCATCCCGTGCGCATCCCCGCATTGGTTGACGCGGTCACCAAGCGCGCCCGACGAACCGCCCTTCAGAATGGAACGGTGTCGATCGAAACGGTCGAACACTGCCTCGGCGCGTGCTCCGGTCTCGGCATCGACAACATCGAAATCGAACTGACCAATTCCGAACTTCCCGCGTGCGACGGTAGCAGCATGCCGTTCGTCAAAATGTTGCAGGATGCCGGCATCCGCGAGCAGGACGCAGCCCGCGAACCGCTCGTCATCGACAGCATCATCCGCGTGTCCGACGGCGACATGGAGCTCGTCGCCCTCGAACCCATCGGCGACAACACCGACACGCTCGAAATTCTGTACGAACTCGACTACGGACCCGAGTCGCCCATAGGCCGGCAGGTCCACTCGTTCCGCGTGACGCCGCAGGGCTTCATCGAAGAAATTGCCTCGGCAAGAACCTTCGTCTTAAAAAGTGAAGCCGACGCCCTTCAAAGCGCCGGACTCGGAACGCACCTGACCTACAAGGACATCGTTGTCTTCGGTGAAGATGGTCCGATCGACAACAAGCTTCGCTATCCGAACGAATGCGTGCGTCACAAGATCCTCGACCTGCTTGGCGATCTGATGCTTCTCGGTCGGTTCGTCGTCGGCCGCATCCACGCACGAAAATCCGGGCACGCACTTAACCATGCCCTGGTCCGGGCGCTTCGCGATCGTCAACTGGAAACCGAAGTTCGCACGTTGACCACCAAGACGCCGCAGATGGATATCCACAAGGTGCGGCGCATTCTCCCGCATCGCTATCCATTCTTGCTCGTCGATCGACTGGTCGAACTCGACGGCACCAATCGTGCGGTGGGTTTGAAGAATGTCACGATCAACGAAGAATTTTTTCAGGGACATTACCCCGGCCATCCGATCATGCCGGGCGTTTTGGTGCTTGAGGCGATGGCGCAACTCGGTGGCATCCTTTTGGCCCAGGACCTCGAACACACGGGTAAAGTTGCAATTTTGTTCAGTCTCGACAAAGTTCGATTCCGTCGTCCGGTGACCCCGGGCGATCAACTGCTGCTCGAAGCCACGTCGGTTCGGGCCCGCGGAAACATCGGGCATGTGAGGGCAGCCGCTCGCGTCGGCACGGAGTTGGCCGCCGAAGCAGACATCAAATTCATGTTGACCGACGCGGACGAGGAGTGAGCCCGTTCGCAATCGACATCGCACTGACCAGGTTGAATAGATGGGTATGGGATGGAAGCAACCAGACGAAACGCTATCGAGTTGAACGTTAACGGCGCAGAAGAAACTTTAATGCACGAGAATTCAAACATTCATCCGATGGCCGTCGTTCACCCATCCGCAACGTTGGGCAAGAACGTTCGCATTGGCCCGTTTTGCGTGGTCGATGAGCACGTCACGCTTGGCGATGGTTGCCATTTGCACAACAACGTAACCATCACCGGGCACACCACCGTCGGCGATGGGACGCAATTCTTCCCCGGCTGCATCATCGGCGCTGCCCCCCAGGATTTGAAGTACCGCGGCGGTCCGACGACCCTCGAAATCGGCAAGCACAATGTCTTTCGCGAATACGTCACCGCTCACCCGGGCACCGAAGTCGGCGGCGGCGTAACGCGCATCGGCGATCGCAATTTGTTCATGGGTGCAATCCACATCGGCCACGACGTTATCATCGGAAGCAACTGCATCCTTGCGAACGAAGTGTTGCTCGCGGGTCATGTTGTCATCGAGGACTGCGTCACCATCGGCGGGCACACCGGCGTGCATCACTTCACGTCGATCGGCAAGTACGCGATGGTCGGCGGAATGACCAAGGTAACCTCCGACGTCCCGCCGTTTTTGACCGTTGCATCCACCCGGTCGACGCGTCAGGAAGTGCGTGCGGTCAACGGCGTCGGTTTGAAGCGAAACAAATTCACCGAAGCCGAAATCCTTCGTCTCAAGCAGGCCTACATGCGCATGTTTTCCCGCCGAGCCCGATCCAGCGGCGTGCCAATCTCCGAAACGATTCAGAACATATTGGCCGAGACGGAAGACGAAAACGTCAAGTATCTGTGCAGTTTCCTGCTGCGTTCGTTCGAGTGCGGTCGTCGAGGTCGCTATCTCGAATCGCTGCGCAACAGTGAATCCCTGAATCCTCCACCGCGCAACACGAAGGCCTGATGGATAACACGAAGGCCAGATGGTTGCGTACTGTCTTTCTGCTGCACCGCGCATTTGAGGTCTGAAATGAGCGACAAACTTCGAGCGGCTGTTGTTGGCGTCGGCCACATGGGGCGCCACCATGCCCGAATCTACAGCGAACTACCCGATTGCGAATTGGTCGCCGTGGTCGATGCGGACCTGGGTCGCGCAACGCAGATCACCGAACAGCACGGCGGCAAGCCTTTCAAAGACGTTTCCGATATCCTCGGTATGGTCGATGTTGCCAGCGTTGCGGTGCCAACCGTGTATCATCATATCGTCGCCAAACCGCTGATCGAATCGAAGATTTCCGTGTTGATCGAAAAGCCCATCGCGCAGGACTCAACCACAGCTGAGAAACTGCTTCAATGGGCGGAGGATTCCGGCAGCATCATCGCCGTCGGTCATTCCGAGCGTTTCAACCCGGTGGTGCTGGCGCTGAAGCGTTTGGAGATCGCACCGAAGTTCATCGAAACGCACCGCATCAGCCCGTTCACGTTCCGCAGCGCCGACATCGGCGTCGTGCATGACATGATGATTCACGACATCGACATCATCCTGCACCTCGTGAAGGATCGCGAGTACCGCGTCACCGCGGCTGGTTTCCCCGTACTTGGAAATCACGAAGACGTCGCCAATGCCCGCGTGCTGTTTTCGAATGGATGCGTCGCGAACCTCACCGCATCGCGCTTGGCCACCAAGACCGAACGCAAGATTCGCGTGTTCAATCCCGACGCGTACCTCTCGATGGATTACGGCAAGAAGACCGGTATCGTCATCACGAAAGACGCCAACCTCGATCTCTTGAAACTTGCCCGCGAAACCGACTTCAACGACATCTCGCAGATGGCCAACTTCGACTTCGCCGGCATGGTCAACATCGAACCGCTCGACGTGGATGATAAGGTCGAACCGCTGAAAGCTGAGATCGAATCATTCCTCAATGCAGTCCGCACCGGAACCGAGCCAGCCGTCACCGGCAAAGACGGCGCCGAAGCCGTCAGACTAGCCGAACGAATCGTCCAATCGCTCGAAGAACACAACTGGAACCCGCAGAGATAGTTGGCTTATTGCGGCCCCCGCTTCGACACCTCAATCGTAACCAGATTATTGACAACACGTTACAGTCGATTCAGGCTGACGAAGATTCCTGCACGATTTTGGGATTGACATTACTTCGCCTAATAGGTAACCTTTTGGTTACTTATGAACGCGGACTCAATGGATGCGGTGTTTGTGGCCCTCGCGAATCCGGTGCGGCGGCGGATGCTCGACATCCTCAAGGACAACCCGGGATTCAGCGTCAACGACGTGTGTGCGTACTTCGAGATGAGTCGCATCGGCGTGATGAAGCACCTGCAAATTCTAGAAGCCGCGAAGCTGGTGGTGTCGCGAAAGAGCGGGCGAACGCGACACCTGTTCCACAATGCCGTCCCGATCCAAATGATTTACGACCGCTGGACCACCGAGTACAGCGCCATCTGGGCGAAGAAGATGACGCAGATCAAATACAAGATTGAATCCAACATGCCGACCGAAGCCGAACGCGAAATCAGATCCGTACGGAACCGTGGTTGGCGAACGTCAAGACCGGCGGGCGCTACAAGCCGCTCAAAGACAGACTCGGCAAAACAAGCCGGCAAGCAGGACAACCCATCAGAGAAAACGGAGTAACCCAATGGCCAACAAGATCCGATCGGTCTCAACCGTCACCATCAACGGCACCATGGAGGCCGTCTGGCGGGAAATCACCAAAACGGACGAAGTGCAGAAATGCATGTTCAACATGCAGCTTCACACGTCGGGATTGAAACCGGGCGCGAAAATATTCATGCGGTCGGCGAATGGCAAACACACGGGCGTCGCCGGCGAGGTCATCGACTTCGATCCGCCCCACCGCTATTCGCACACGTTCCAATTCACCAACTACGACGACCCGCCCTGCAAAGTAATCTACGAACTCAAAGACATCGGCGGGCAGGTCGAATTCTCATTGATCATTGAAGACCTTGTCGAAGGCACCAAGTCTGCAAAGCAGATGGTCAGCGGCGCGAAGATGATCACCAACACGCTCAAGTCGATCGTCGAAACGGGCAAGCCGTCGTTGGGCGTGCGGATGCTGTACGTGCTTTTCAAACTGATGGCCCCCCTCAGCCCGAAGCGAACCCGCAGCGAAAACTGGCAAGAATAACAAGGCGAAAAGGAGATACACGGTGGCACTATCCTCTCAGGAAACTGAACAGAAGATCATCGACACGATGAAAGATGAAACCGGCGCGACGGTTAAGACCTGGTCCACGCGCCTTAAGAAATGCGGTTTCGAAAAACGAAACGACATGATCAAGTGGCTCAAGACCGAGCACGGCCTCAAGCACAACTATGCAGCCGTCGCGGTTGGCATGCACTTAAACGGCGGCAAGCCCGTCTATGCGGACAGCGGCAACCTGCTCGACAATCAGCTCAAGGGCAAAGACGCGATGCGCCCGCTCTACGAAGCCGTCGAGAAAGCCGTCCTCAAATGGAACCCCAAGGTCGAAGTCCACCCCACCAAGACCTACGTCTCATTTCGAGGCAAGCGCGAATTCGCCGTCGCCGCAATCAAGGTCAAGGAAATCCGCGTCGGTTTCGATCTGGGCGATGCACCGTTTTCCGGCAAGCTTGAAAAGGCCAAATCACTCGGCGCGATGCCCCGCATCGGTCACATGCTGGTGGTCAAAGAGAAATCGGACATCGGCGCAGAACTGACCAATTCCTTAAAAGCTGCTTGGAAACGAATCGAAGGTTAACAATCACCAAACCATAAGGAGACACGCAATGGCCCGCTACATCTCTTCCGTCGTCGTCGGCTTTATCCTCTGGACTGCGCTTTGGCTGGGCAGCAATGCCGCTCTTCAGGCTTCGATGCCCGGTGCATTTGAAACGTCCGGTGCAACTTCAAACTCGTTCGTCCTGGTCGGCATCCTTGGAATCGCGATTCTCGTGTCGCTGGTGTCGGGATACGTCACCATGATCATCGCAGCCGGCAAATCGATGACCCCCGTGGCGATCCTTGGTATCGCCCTGCTCGCGGTCGGCATCTTCGTCCAAATGCAATACTGGAACGTCATGCCCATCTGGTACCACCTGTCATTCCTGACAGCCCTGCTACCTTGCAGCATCATCGGCGGCATGATCCGCATGCGATTGCACCAGAACTAGAGCGCAATCGGCAGGGTGGGCCGTGCCCACCAACGAAACTGAACACCAACCAATCACGAATCACTGTCCTGCCAATCATCCTTGAGCAGCCGGGCCAATGACCGATCGGACAACTTCTTTGCACCCGTCTGGCACGTGGGACAATAATTCGTTTCGCGATCCTTGTACCGAATGCGCTGCACGGACGCACCGCAGCCGGGGCAAGGTTTACCGAATCGATTGTGAACCGCGAAGTCATCGCGATGGGCTGTGATCTCCCCGGTATCTGGAAACCGCTCGCCGAATTGCAAGCGCAAGCGATCGGTCCAATCCGCCAAGACGGTTCGCGCGGCATCGTACAACCGTTCAACCTGCGCGTTCTCAAGTCGCGACGTCAAAAGCATCGGCGACAACTTGGCCGCGTGAAGAATTTCATCGCTGTAGGCATTCCCGATTCCGGAAAACAAGCGCGGATCGGTGAGCGCCCGCTTGATTGTCCGGTTCTCACGACGCAGCGAACCGGCAAATTCGTCAAGCGATGCCGACATCACATCAATGCCGCCGCGATCATGCGATTGGAGCGCTTCGCGCCCGCGCTCGACATGAACCGACGCCCGCTTTTTCGAACCGGCTTCTGTGAGGATCAGCGTGCCCTGCTCAAAGTCCAACGCCAGCAACCCAATCTTCGCCGGCACCTTCGCTTTGACACCGCGCCAAAGCAACCGCCCAGCGATCATCAGGTGGATCACCACGAACAAATCGTCATCGAGACAAAGCACGATTCGCTTGCCGATGCGCTGAATGTCGTTGATTTTCTTGCCGGCGACCGCGTCAATCGGCGGATCAAACGTCCGCACGAGAAACGGGCTTCGGAGTCGAACGTCCACTACCTCCGCCCCGACGACATGGCGACGAAGGGCTTCGACGTAGATCGTGATGTCCGGCAGTTCAGGCATGCGGGTGCATCTTACGCCCGACGCCGTCAGCCGATCAATCGGTTGGACGATTTCCCGGTACGCCATACGATATGCCCATGCCCGAACTGCCCGAAGCCGAAACCATCACCCGCCATCTGCGCCGCGAACTGCTCAACAAGCGATTCGCCAGGGTCATCCATTGTCGGCGCGACGTCATTCGGCACGGTCATTACCGCGAGTTGAGGTCGTTTCTAAACACGCCGATCACCCGCATCGATCGGCGCGGTAAGCGGCCCTTCCTCGAAATCGCCGACGGTCGCGGCATCGTGTTTTTCCTGGGAATGACGGGTCGCCTCAGCGTCTGCGATTCGACGACTGCGGTCGAAAACCACACGCACCTTCGGCTGCAATTGGGCGACAGCGACCGGGAATTGCGTTTCAATGATGCACGTCGATTTGGCGGATTCGGATTCTACACGCGCCGCAACGAATGCGAGCCGGTGGGGATCGACGGCTTGGGGCCGGAACCGCTGGACGTGACCGCGCCCCAGTTTCGAGACATCTGTGCGCGAGACCGTCAGATCAAAGCCCTGCTCCTCGATCAGAAATACATCGCCGGTCTGGGCAACATCTACGCCGACGAATCGCTGTTTCGCGCGGGCATCCATCCGCTCACGCCCGCGTCCAATCTTGATGCGAAGCAGGTCAGCCGACTGCTGCGTGCGATCAAGCGCGTGCTGACTGAGGCCATCGAATACGAGGGGACAACGATCATCAACTACCTGCACCCCGATGGTCCGGGCAACTTTCAAACGCGGCTTCGCGTCTATGGGCACGAAGGTGAAAATTGCCGGCGGTGCAAAGTGCCGATCGAGCGGATGCAGGTTGCGGGTCGAAGCAGTTTTGTATGCCCGATGTGTCAGCCGCCCGCGGCTTAGTTGCTTGAAAGATCAAAGCCGATCAGTCGATCGCCATCGTGAATGATCAAGGCGTCACCCAGCATGATGGCGTTTTTGAAATTGGCGAACGGTTGAAGAAAATAGTGCGCGTCCTTGCTTTCGGTCGCACCCTTTTGAAGCGACCGCAATTCTTCAAGTCGCCAAATCGATTCCTTCCGAGCCGGTTTGACCAGTACGCGAAGCACGTTGCCAACGAACTTCGTGGATGCGATCTGCTCGCGGTTCAAGCATTCGATGCGGCCCAGCGATGCGCCGTTGGTTGCGTCGATGACTTGAACGAAACTCTCGCCGCGAACGAGCAAAAATCGATCGCAAACCGACAATGTCACCCGGGCGGGCGGCTTGACGCCGACGCCTTCAAACCGCCAC
>DDIR01000036.1:24107-36089 GCA_002338715.1 Phycisphaerales bacterium UBA1845
AACCGCCACAGACGTTCGCCGGTTTCGCGCGAGAACTTGACGACCTGCTGCCCGTCGACGCTGGCGTAGATGCCACTTGCGTCAGCCGCAGCGTGACCTTCGGGCAATCGCGAATGACCGCCGATGCGCCATTGCTGCTGGCCGGTTTGCGAGCCGACGCCGATGAATCCGTCCGGAACGCGCAACATCGTGATCGATTCGCCGGGAAATTGATCGAGCACCGAATCGCCATTGGGAACGTCATATACCGACCGCTGCTCGCCCGTTCGGGCGTCGAGGATGTGAATGGATTCGCCGCGATTTGTGCGGGTGAGATAGGTCATCGCATCTTCGACGATCACGAGTCCGCCGGCAGGTTTCGGGCCTAATGTTTGTTGCCAGACGGGCGCGTCATCCGCAACCTGCAAACGCATCACCGTTCCATCGTCGAACATCGCGACCAATTGATCGCCCGTTGAAACGATCTGCCGGATGGGATTGTTGTCTTCCGGATCCTGATGACCTTGTCGATCGGATTGGGCAATGCTCCAGGTCAACGGCTCGCCTTCGAGTCGATGCCCGGTGATGGCGAATGGCGTTGCAAGCACGAAGGACTTGTCGTCCCCTTTGATCCAACTCGGTGGATTGTCGAACTCGGTGGTCGTCGCGCCCAGCGGTTTGCCATCGCGAACCGAAAGCACCCTTACCCGCGTGCCCGCATGAACGAGAAAGTAATCGTCGGCTGACGCGCCAACCGATTCGGGCGCGAGCAACGTCCCACGGACGTCCACTTCAAACTCGGGTTTCAGCGTGGGGGCGACTTTGTCGGAAGCCAACGCGAAAGCGCACGGGCAAGCGATGAGCGCCGCGATTAAGAAATGTATGTTTCTCATCAGACCGCGCACCGTTTCGCATTATTCAAAATAGCGACCGACCAAGGGTCTGAGTTTCTTAACCAGCGACGGATCGACCTTGCTCTTATTGGACCAGATCGCCAATTCCAACGCGCTTTGGCAATGACAACTTGGCGGGCCTGCATTGGCAAGGTTCTTAACCGTTTGCTCGATCAACGCGAACGCGCTGTCTGCCGCCTTGTTGAGATGCCCGATGATTTCGTTGAGCAGTGTGTGCTTGTCGACAGCGGGTCCGGACTCGCGCCAGCAATCGTAATCGGTTGCCATCGCGACGAGGGCGTAGCACATTTCAGCTTCGCGGGCGAGTTTCGCCTCCGGGCAGCAGGTCATACCGATGAGGTCGCCGCCCCACGCGCGGTGCATGTGCGACTCGGCGCGGGTTGAAAACTGCGGACCTTCCATCACGACATACGTTCCGCGCTCATGAACGGTAACGCCATCCTGCTTCGCGGAAAGCAGCGACTCACGAAGCGTCGGACAGAACGGTTCGGCCCACTCGACATGGACGGCTACCCCGCCATCGAAAAACGTCCCGACCCGCTGATGGGTCTTATCAATGACCTGATCGCAAATCACCAGGTGCGTCGGTTCGATTTCTTCCTTCAAACTACCGACGGCGCCGCTCGCAATGATCCGCGTGACGCCGACCGACTTGAGCGCGTAAATATTCGCCCGATACGGGACAGCCGACGGGGGCAGCGTGTGCCCTTCCCCGTGGCGACTCAGGAAGACGACATCGACACCGTGCCAGTTGGTCGCAAGCAGCGGCCCACTCGGCGGACCGAACGGCGTATCGACGAAGATCTGCTCGACGTTTTGACCGCTGGCCAACCGCTCACCGAGGCCCGACCCGCCGATGATTCCGATTTTGGTTTTTGGAGTTTCAGATGATTGCATGCCGCAAACGTTATCAACGCGTCCCCAGCGCGGCAAGTCGGTTGATCAACGTCGGCATCAGTTCCACCACCCGATCCACTTGCTCGTCCGTCGTGAACCGTGACAGGCTGAATCGCAGCGAGCCGTGGGCATATTCTGGATCGACGCCCATCGCCTGCAAGACGTGCGACGGTTCCAGCGAGCCACTGCTGCATGCGGCTCCGGCAGACGCACACACGCCCGATTCGCTCAAGAGCAGCAAGAGGGCTTCGGCTTGCAATCCGCGAAATCCGATGTTGGTGGTATTGGGAATTCGGGGAGCGTTTGCCGCGTTGACTTTGGCAAGATCGATGCGGTCGCAAAGGCTTCGCTCCAAACGGTCTCGAAGTTCGGCGATCTGTTTCCCATCTTCGGTGATGTGCTGTGAGGCATGGTCGGCGGCCACACCCATCCCAACAATGCCCGCAACGTTTTCGGTGCCGCCCCGCCGCTGCATTTCCTGACTGCCGAGAATGACCGGGGCAATCCGCGTGCGACGCTTCACGTAAAGCGCACCAACACCCTTCGGTCCATGGAACTTGTGGGCAGACATGCTCAAAAATTGCACGGGCAGATCGCTGACACAGACGTTGGTCTTACCGATCGCCTGCACCGCATCGAGATGCAGCGGGACGCCTCGCGATTCGGTCATCCGGGCGATGCGTTCGACGTCGAAGATCGCGCCGGTTTCATTGTTGGCCCACATCATCGACACGAGGGCGGTGTCTTCGGACAGTCGATCTTCAAGTTCGCCATAATCAAGCAGGCCCTCATGATCGACACCGATTTCGATGATCTCGAAACCCTCGCGTGCAAGCTGAGCCGTCATCTTTCCCACCGCGCTGTGCTCTACGGCTGAGACGATCACGGAATTTCGCGGCTTGCGAAATGCCAACGCGCCGCGAATCGCCAGTTGGATGCTTTCGGTCCCGCTGCTGGTGAAGATGATTTCCTTGGCATCCGCGCCGATCGACGCGGCTACCTGCGTCCGTGCACATTCGACTGCATGTCGGACGGATTGCCCGAATTGATGCACGCTCGACGGATTGGCGTATTGGTCGCGCATGAACGGCAGCATGGCCTCCACAACTTCGTCAAGCGGGCGGGTCGTTGCGTTATTGTCGAAGTATGTCAGATCGCGCATCACGGGGGAGATTGTAGGGGCAACAACTGCGGAAATCACGCCGGGACGGGCATTTACAGTTTGCCGACTTGCCCGGCTCCGATACAATCACGGTCTATCTGTGGAGACTGCAAAACCGCCGTCCGCGACCTTGGAATCCGGTTGCCCGGATTTCGTGAAGGGTGGCGGTCGGCAGTACAGACTGGCTTGGCCAAGTTGACCTGACGGTGGGTCTTGGGGCTGACTGATGCGATCACATACAACGCTCCGCTCACTCGTGCTGGCCGTGACCTCACTGGTCGTGGTCGTGGTTATCTTTGCGGTGTATCGATCGACTCAGCCGAACGCCCCCATCACCGAAGCGCCCGAACCCACGCCAACGCCTGCTGTCGCGCAGAACACCGCATCCGGCGAAAAGACTGCAACGCCTAACGATCAAACGACCAACGGTCCCGAAGCAAAATCGCGGTTGAATGTCGGCAACGCCCAGATCAAAGTCTCGGGTGGGCAAAATGTCAGCATCGATCTGTTCGACCAGACCAACGGTAAGAAACGCGGTCGCCTCAACGCCGACGAATGGAAACCGCTTGAGGGCAACCAGTTTGAAATCGTCAAACCGGTGATTCAATTGCGGACGCCCAACGGTCAGATGGTCCGCGTGTCAGCCGACCATGGCCTCGTGCAGCTCAGGGGCAACGACCCGCGTCATCCCGATCCAAAACGCGGGACGCTTTCGGGTCACGTTGAAATCATCATCGACCGATTGAGCGACGAACAGCGCGACCTTCTGCCGCCGGAAGATCGTTACAAAATCGACGACGAACGCGAAGTCAAAATCGAAATGGAAGACGTCACGTTCGATCTTGAGTACGCGCGGATTCAAACGGAACGCTCTTTCAGCATCGAGTCGATCGAAGCGAAGCTGGCCGGCATTGGCTTGCTGCTGCATTACAACGAACTGGACAACCGCATCGAAGAGCTCATCGTTCGCGAGGGCAAGGAAATCGAAGTCAGCGGGTTTGGCGGCAATGTTCGTTTGGCTGGTGAATCTGATGAAATCGAACCGGTCGTCGATGGGACGTCGGATAAGGAAGTCGCAAGTGCGAATGTGCCCGACGCCCCAGCCCCCGTTGAACCTGCGGCAGCAATGGGCACCAATGGGACTGAGGACGCCGATCTGCCAGTGATCGAAATCGCCAAGGACGACTCGGCTGAAGGCAAACCGACCGACGAATACACCGCAGTCTTCGAGAAAGATGTGGATATCCGCCGGTACATCGAATCGAAGCAAACGGGACAGTTGCTGGCCGACCGCCTTGAGATTCTCTTTGACTTCGGTGCTCAGGAGAAGGAGTTGGCCAAGCAGTCCCGAGGCCCAAAGCCCCAAAAGCCTGACGCGGAAACGCCGGATGCAACGTCCAATGGAGACATGAATGCGACAGCGCCCCCTGTCGCCGATTCAATTGAAGAAACCGCGATGGTCGGTGGTGCGGGTCTGCCCACCCAGCAGGATGAGCGGATCAAACTGACCTGGTCGGGGATGTTGCATGTCACCTCGCGCCGCCGACTGCCAACTGAAGACATTCCGCCCGACCTGCGGAGGATGCATGTGCTGGCGACGGGCGAGAAGGTCGAAGTGCGTGACAACCAGCGATTGGCCAACTGCAACAAGCTGGTGTACGAAGATGAAACCGGGCTCGTCGAACTCTTCGGGACGGTTGAACACCCCGCCTACGTCGAAATGGAAAAAGGCAGTTCGCTTCGCGGCGTTGAGATCAAGCTTGATCGGCAAAAAGGCGAGGCATATGCCAAGGGACCCGGGCGTCTCGTCTCAAGCCGAATTGGCGACGACAGTGAACGCGAAGAGAAACCGTCGCCATCGTTTTTCGCCGCGATGCTGGGCAATCGCGAATTGCCGCCCGACCGTTTTGAAGTTGATTTCGGAGGCGGTGTCGATGCGACTTTTGGCAAGACGCCATTTAAGCATACCGATCCGGCCACCGGCGAGACGCAGACCAAAACAGTTCAAACGCTGCACCGCGCTCACTTCACCGGCGGTGTGAACATGAAACAAGGCGGCGAGCAGATCGCGTGCAAGAGCATCGACATTGATTTCGCCCTCGATGAACGCGGTGAGATTTATCCCGTGCGGGCCCATGCGCTGGAAGACGTCACCGTCTCGCAGGGCGAGCGTTTCATCAATGCGTCAAAGGAACTCATCGCCGACCTGAAGTCTTATGAAGTGCCCAAGCCGGTATTCGAAATCGCCAAGGCCCGCAAGTATGCGGTTGATCGGGGTCTCGATCTCAGCAAGATCGATTGGGCGCTCGAAGAGAAAAAATACAACGCGACCCGCAAATACCGCGTCGGGTTGGCCAGTATCTTCGCGGATGGCGCGGTGGCGCTTCGCGACCCTGTTCAAGAATTGGAAGTGGACTGCGGTAAGTTGAATTGCCGGTTTGAAGATGGTCAGCAAATTGAATCAGGCGTTGTTACACCTGAGAGTGGTCGCGACGCCTTCGTCGGCATCGGCGAATTTTCCATCGCAGCCCCCACCGACATTGTCTTCAGCGCCACGCAGCAGTCGGCCAAGGTGGACGGCAGCGGCAAGATGACGTTCCTCGCCGATCGCGACTTTGACGGTAGTGAACTCGACACACCGACGCTGGTCCGAATCATGTGGCAGGAGCAGATGGACTTTAAGGGCAAGCAGAACGTCGCGAATTTCAAGAAGAAAGTCCACGTCTCAACCGACACGAGCACTTACGATTGCGATGAACTCCGCGTGGACTTTGTCGATGCGGTGAAAGCTCAGACGAAAGACGCACAGGTCGCGGCGACCGACAAGAAACAATCCAAGTGGTGGATCTTCACGCCATTGGTCAACTCGGCGTCGGGACAATCGGACAAGCAGGCCAAGTTCAAGATCTCCGGCCCGTCGTTCAACAAGGACCCGATCTTCATCCAAGCCACCGGTCATGTCGTCGCCGAGAATCGCAACTTGCGCAAGGATTCGAAACGACTCAAGAGCCGCGTCCAGATGAAAGGCCCGTCGATGTCGATCGACTTGCTGAAGAAATTCGTGCATGTCGACGGTAGCGGCAACATGCTCATCGAGGACTACCGACCGCCAAGTTCGTCGACGCAATCGGGCGCCAAAAAGTCCAATTCCGGCGGCGCGACGCCTTTCGGTGCGGCGTCTCGGGACGAGCCCTCGCAGACGTACCTGGGCTGGAAGAACACGATGCACTACCGTTACGACGTCAACATCGCCCAGCTCGACAAAGACGTGCAACTCGTTCATCGTTCGGGCGGCAAGATGAAGATGGCGGCTGAAATCCTCGGGCAACGTGAAGCCGCCAGCCTGAGCGAAGGTCGGGTCGCGACGCTCGACGCACAATCGCTGGTCGTGCAATTCATTCGCACTGCCAACGACAATCGCGTCGGTGCCAGTCGCCTTAGCGGTACCGAAGTGCAATCGTTCAATGCTTCGGGGCAGGTTTATTTTGTTGACTCGGGCATCTCCGCACTCGCCCAGCAGATCACCTACTCTCTCGATGACAACATCCTTCAAATCATCGGCACGAAGGATGAACCCGCGCAACTGTTTGACGAGCGTGGACACTTCAGAAGTCAGACAGGCCCGCGATTCGAATGGGATCGACGCACCAACATTGTGCGTGCGCAGAACTCCTATGGCCGCATGAACTAAAAAAAAGTGCCAGATTGCGTCAGTACCAGTAGCGATTGGTTTCTCGACCTGGCGTTGTGGTTCATTTCCAGAATGCGTCAGCCGCTGCGACCGTCAAACCCGCTCCCAAGAAACGTCGAACGACTCTTCCGGACTCCACTTTCGCCAACCCGGAATCGCAGAAACAAATCGGACACAACGATGTCGCCGGTGCGCCATTCAATCACGGTCGCAAGATTCAATTAGTTGTTCAGCAATGCTTGCCTTTTGCGAATGCCCGAGAATAATCTTTTGACTGCGGGGTTGGCGGACCTCGCTCTGTACTCCACCCAGCCAGGGGTCTTGAAATCTACTTGGAATGTTTGATCTGAAGCGCATGATTGTGCGCGCGACGTGACGGCAGGCAGCATCGGCTGAGTTGCAAATTACAGATTCAACGATCCCTTCAAAAAATCATGCAATGAGGGTGCTTTCCGGTCAAGGAAACGGATTCTCGAAGTCGAAACCGTTTCGTTTGGGAAAGGGGCGAATCGTCCTGCGAGATTCACCGGTCGAGTTGACATAAGTCTTTTGTGAGACGGTTGTCGACTCGAAGGTGAATCACGCTGGGCGGTTACGATGCAGCGTCAGTACGAACACCGCATACGAGTTGGGGAAGCGAGCTACGAGGGGCGGGAAGTAGGACAGTGGGCGATGGTGTCGTCGTACGCATCTTCGCCCACTGATCCGCTTATTTGCGCAGAGTCGTTCGTGCAATCAAGCCTTTACGATCCGAACTGCTGTTTTCCAAACGCAATCACTTCATTGAGCGAACCACTGCGAAACCCGCGTGGGTCGATTTCAACGCGATCAATTCCCAGCGATTCAAAAAACGCCTGCAACTTACCTTGCGCAGACGGCGTCCCCACCGCTTCAATGCCATTAATTGGCACTTCGATCCGCACAAATTCGCCATGATGACGCACGCGGCACTCGCGAAGGCCAAATTCGCGTTTGATAAACTGTTCCCCGCGATCGATCACCTGCAATTTTTCACGGGTCACTTCCTGTCCATAAGGCACGCGACTCGATAAGCACGGACTGGCTGGCTTGTCGAAGGTTGGCAGGCCGAGATATTCAGAAAGCACGCGGAGTTCAGCCTTTGTGATACCCGCATCAGCCACGGGAGACGCCACAACGTGTTCCGAAGCGGCTTGCAACCCGGGACGATAATCACCGAGGTCATCGACATTCGTACCGTTGACGATGCGCTCGATCCCTTCGGTTTCGATCACCCGATCCATGTGTGTGTACAACGTCGTCTTGCAGTGGTAGCAGCGATTGGTCGGATTGGACGTGTACGCTTCCTTGGTGAATTCATCGGTATCGATGAACGCATGACGGGCCCCGATGATTTCAGCGAGACGGGCTGCATCCGCAAGTTCGGCTTCGGGCACGCTGGCACTTCGACCCGTGACCGCCAACACATTATCCCGCCCAAGCACATCCACCGCGACGCGCAGCACGAACGTCGAATCGGCGCCGGCAGAAAACGCCACGGCCACCGATTTCATCGCCCGCAGCGATTCGCGCACCTGGTTCAACTTGCTTAGCAACGGCTCGTCGATCAACGTTGTGGGATCCGATTGAGGAATTTCCATGCCGGATTATACGTCGACAATCCAACCTGCCCAATTTAGCGTGGCCGGGTGTCATGCCGCGATTGCGACGCCGTATCGGCTATTCAAAGCTCTTGGTCGCAACCGCGTTGGCCAATAATTCGCGAAAGGACTCGCCCGACTCCAGCGTCCCACGCTTCGCCAGATACACCGCAAGAAACGCACCTTCGATGGCACCGGCTAGCTCCGGGTCGGCGATCGAACACGACAGCGTCTTCAAGTCAGCCGCGGCTTTCGCCTCCCGCCTTGGACCCACCGTGGCACGTTCCAGATCTATCTGTCGAAACGTATACGCCCCATCGTCGCACCGAACGAAGATGTGCCGCTCCGAATAATCGCGATGATAAAACCCGGCATCATGCAAGCGGGCGGTATGGTCAGCTAGGCTTTCCAGCACGCCATCGCGCCGCTCCGGAAACTTGCGGCAAAATCGTTCCAGCGGCAATTCGTCGTTCGCCTCACGCATCAAAAACATCATCCGCCGCCAGACCCCCAGACGCTTTTCAGCCCCCCGCGCCACAACCTCAGGCCCTGTGAAATTATTTGAATTGAGCCAGTCGATCATGGCCAACTCATGCATCCCCTGCACAACGAACCGGCGGAAAATCTGCGTCGGCGTCAACCAGAATCGCTTGAGGAAATGGGTCTGACCGTCCACCGTCAAGCGGGTCACGCTTCGCCCCTGATGCGTCTGCATCGGCTCGCCTTTGATTCGAAAGGCGGCGTCCAGATCGTCAAAATCGCTTAGGGACATCGACAAAATCTGCTCCTCCAAGTGGTGGTTGGCGCGGCATTCGGGCACGCGCGTTGGCCATCGCGATCCGCGATTTGCCAATACTCAGTCAAATCGCACTTTGCGTCAATCGACCACTTGGCGGGTTGGACGCAACGGGTAGAATTGTTCAATAGAAGATGTTCTTCTGCGACCGGATCAGTCGATGACCGGACGCTGAATCGAAGCGTGTCAGTGCGTGGTACCGGCTTCGAGCGTGGGGATTTCAGGCAAAAACGGGTGAACAGGATTTGCAGATCGAACTCCGAGGCAAATCCGAACCGTTATGCTTGGCCCCCAAGTTCACCACCGTCACGCGTCGATTGTTTGTGCACCAAAGTATCGACCCGCAGTCACGGGTCCGCAGTCATTCCGAAAGGAGTTGTTGAAGTGAAAAGGCAACTGTTTGTATTGGCCATCGTGGCGTGCTTGCCGCTTTGCACGTCCGCAAACGCAGACGAAAAGGAAACCACCACCCCACCGGCTTGGGAAAAGGAAAACCCGCTCAAACCGCTTCCAAAGCCGCCGCTCGGTATCGACTCGACTTTTGAATCGCTCCCCAAACCGCCGACGCCCGAAACCGTCCGGCTGGGTCGCTGGCTCTACTACGACACGCGGTTGTCAGCCGACGGCACCGTCTCATGCGCAACCTGCCACGTTCCCGAGCATGCGTTCTCGGAACGGACCCCCGTATCGACCGGCATCCACGGCCAAAAGGGCGCACGCAAAGCCCCCTCGTTCCTCAACCAGGCGTGGACGATCTACCCGCACTTCTTCTGGGACGGACGGGCTGGCTCGCTTGAAGAGCAGGCGTTGGGACCGGTGGCCAACCCGATCGAAATGGGCAACACGGTCGAGAAGATGATCGACTCGCTCAACGAAATCAAACCGTATGCGGCGTACTTTAAGGAAGCATTCGGCACGCCGGAAATCAATAAGGAACGGGTGGCCAAGGCCATCGCCGACTACGAGCGCACCCGCATGAGCGGCAACAGCGCGTTCGACAAGTGGCAGGAAAACCGCTTTGAAGATGGTTACAAAGAAAGCGAACAAGACGCCATCATCAAGAAGGGCTTCGAACTCTTTAACGGTAAAGCCGAGTGCAACCAATGCCATCTCGGTCAGAACTTCACCGACAGCCTGTTCCACAATCTCGGGATCGGCTGGAATGAAGCCGAGAAGAAACTCGCCGACATCGGTCGTTATGAAGTTTCCAAGAAGGAAGAAGACAAGGGCGCATTTAAGACGCCATCACTGCGTGACGTCACCAAGCACCCGCCCTACATGCACGACGGATCGATCAAGACGCTGAAGGAAGTCGTCGAGCATTACAACAAGGGCGGTAATGCCAACCCGCATCTGTCGACGAAGATCAAGAAGCTGAATCTGACGGATGAGGAAGTCGACCTTCTCGTGAAATTCATGGAAGCGCTGGACGGTGAGGGTTACATGGACACCGCACCCAAGGCCTTCCCAAAATAGCAGAACTCGGTCCGCTATTGCAGAGAATCAAGGCCAATAGCGGACCGATTGTGCCAGGAAAGCAAGCGATTCTGCCGAGCCCAAGTTCGATAATCATCGCCCCATCGCAAGGCAAATCGCAGTCATCGTCGCCCAAGCCAAGAGCCGCCAATCCAAGCCCTTGACTTGCGGCCCGAAGATGATAATTAAATACGCTTGGGCAGCCGCAAAAAGCCCAAGAATCCCCGATAGCTCAATGGTAGAGCGAGCGGCTGTTAACCGCTAGGTTGTAGGTTCGAGTCCTACTCGGGGAGATCCAGCCCGCGAGCGAGTTTCGCGGGCTTTTTTTGTTTACTGGTTGGGGCCGGAATGGCCTCCGACCGGAATCTCCACAACCCGCTAGAAAACAAACCGTTTGCGCGCATCACGGAAATCGCCTGCGCTCTCGGTTTTCTTCCCGCCGATCGCATGCCCCTAGCCAAACGTATCGGTTGCAACCGCACCTTCGCGAGAAACTCTCTGACTCTCTCCCTCTCGCGCTTAACAGTGCCGATTTGTTAGCGCACGGTTTTATTCGCATTATCACGACAACGCGAAATTCGTTCGCGTATATACAAGGTAGACGACCGCGTAGCACGCGCGGTGAGAAGAACAACCAGCCAGACGACCGACCGAGCGCAAGGCGCACGTCGGCGTGGGCCGTACCCGAACGCAATTGCGTCGCGGACTTTGCGGAGAACCACGCCCATGCGCCAAGAGTCAATCGATCCGACCAACCTCACCCCACATCAGCGACTGCGCGAACTAAGCGCCATCCTCGCCAGTGGAATCCGGCGGAGCCGAACAAATACTCCGGTGGCACCGGACTCTGCGTTCGACGCCTCGGAAATCTCCCCAAACGAGCGGAAATCCTCCCAGAATGGCCTTGAGTTCCACTCACCCTCTCGCCCTGATGGCCAGTGTCAACCAGAGATTCAGGAGGATTGAACCATGGCCATTGATGTCGCTAGCAAATTGAAATCGCTGCGGGGAATGACCATCCCCGTGCTTCGGGAACGGTACGCCGAGGTGTTCGGCGAACCCACGCGGTCGAACAACAAGCAGTTCCTCGTCAAGCGCATTATTTGGCGGATGCAGGCGCTTGACGAAGGCGGCCTGTCCGAACGCGCTCGACGTCGGGCGGCCGAACTGGCCCGTGACGCCGACCTGCGTATCCGTCCGCCAACGAAGCCAGTCGACGACGACGCCCCCACCGTTATTACCGAGGCCCCGTTTCGCGTTGCCGCTGACGACCGTTTACCCATGCCCGGCACATTGCTGACGCGCGAGTACAAGGGGCAAACCATCCAGGTGCGCGTCCTGCATAAGGGTTTTGAGTTCGACGGCGAGATCTATCGCTCGCTCTCCGCGGTCGCCGGCAAGGTGACCGGCAGCCATTGGAACGGATACCTGTTTTTCGGGATCACAAA
>DDIR01000068.1:0-5552 GCA_002338715.1 Phycisphaerales bacterium UBA1845
TGACGCCCAGTATCACGACCGCCACAAGTACGCGGTGCGCAATGCGATTTTCGGTGCGGCATCTTCAAATGCCAACATGACGGAATTGCGTTCCACCATGTTGGGATTGCTCAACGATTCCGGCAACCATTACATCACAAGCAGCGTCGACGGCGTGTCCCAGGACATGAGCAAGCTCATCCGCTACTTCGAACTGCACGACGAGGCGTGGACAGAGAGCGGCGGTCAACGAATCGTCAAGACCATTGATCCGTCGTTTCCGCATAACGATCAGTATGCGCGTGGAAGGACGCTCATTGGCCATGGCATCGACCTGTTTTCTCCGGGTACCCCTGCATTCCTGATGGGAGCCGAGTTCCTTGAGGACACAGATTTTGGGTCCGATGCTCCGAGCGAGCCTGAAGCGCGCCTCGACTGGAACAAGCCGAGCACCTATGGCAACTACATGCAGGCGTTCAAGGACATGATTGCGTTGCGGACGTCGCACCCAGCCCTTCGCAGCACGGCTGGCTATCAGATCAACCACCTTAACGACAGCGACGACATCCTCGGCATGCATCGATGGAACGTAAATGGCGACGTCTTGCTCGTCGTCATCGGATTGAACAACTCCGACAAATTCAACTACCACATTGGCCTTCCGCAGGCGGGCGTTTGGCGCGAAGTCTTCAACAGCCAAGCCAGCGTGTACGGCGGAACCGGGCTGGGCAATGGCGGCATGATCACGACCGCGAGCATCATCAAGGATGGCTACGCCAATTCGGCGTTTATCACCGTTCCGAAGATGAGCGTCATCGTGTTCCAGTGGTCGCCGGAAGACGTCAACCTCGACGGAACCAGCGACCTGTATGACATGGCGTTGTTCCAGCGCTGCGTCGCTGGCGGTTCGGATTGCTCGGTCGATGCCGATTTTGACAACGACTCAAACGTCGATGCGGACGATTGGGCATACGTCGGCCCGCGCGTTCTCGGTCCCGGTCAGTAACAGACAAACCATCGCGCCGACGTAGGGTGGGCCGTGCCCACCATGTCGTTGGCATTCGAACGGCGGTGGGCACGGCCCACCCTACAGAATCACCTTGTCAGCAACATTCCCGAATGCGCCGGCAGGGTGGCGTTGTTGCTGATTGTTAGCAATGGCTCCACCGACGCGCGGTCGACATCGGCATGCACCGCCCATTCACCGGGCGGTAATTTAAACTCCGTCTGCTTCGATTCGCCGTTTAACAGCACCATCACATCCTGCGCCGCTTCGCCTTCAAGCCCGCGGCCATCAATGCGATAAACGATACAGCGATTGGTGGGGGATTTTGAAATGCGAA
This sequence comes from Phycisphaerales bacterium UBA1845, assembly GCA_002338715.1. GTDB lineage: Bacteria > Planctomycetota > Phycisphaerae > UBA1845 > UBA1845 > UBA1845. Next base: position 1,323 of record DDIR01000068.1, read on the forward strand.
TGCGTTGGCGCACCTCGTCTGCCGTCTTGAATTGAAACACCGGATGGGCTTTTCGAAGCGCGATCATTCCGCGGTTGTATTCAAACACATCCGCATATTCCTTCTTGCGTCGCCAGTCGATCATGTTGATCGAATCGGGTTGATTGTAGCTGTTGTGATGGCCTTGCTTCGTCCGGCACATCTCTTGGCCGCTGTGAATAAAGACGTGCCCTTGCGACGTGAAGAGAATTAGCGCCGCAAAGCGCATCATGCGTTGCCGCTCGGCATCGGTCGCGTTCGGCGTGCTCTGCAAAACCTTGTCCCATGCCGTCAGGTTGTCGTGGGCAGCGAAGTAGTTGATGGAGTCGGATGGGCTTTTCGTCCAGTCATCGATCGAACCAGCCAACCCTTTGATCACGCCGTCAACCCGATCGCCGGTTTGGATGAAACCGGGACCGCCACCGTCGCGGTCGCCTTTGATCGCATCGCGGAAGTGGTCGTTGAACGCCCCGATCCCCGTGCCGGCCACCCGGTGCTTATCGGTGACCGGGTCCAGCGTCGTCACGCCGCCGGTCCACGGTTCGCCATAGACAAGCCCGGCTGGGTTGACGCCCTCGACTTCGGTTTTGACTTTGCGCATGGTTTCCAGATCAATGAGTCCCATCAGGTCAAACCGAAAGCCATCAAACCCGTAGTACTCGGTCCAGAACTTGCACGAATCAACAATGAATCGCCGGCCCATGGGGGCTTCGCTGTCGAATTCATTGCCACAACCCGAACCGTTTGAATAGTTCCCGTCGCTGTTGACGCGGTAATAGTAGCGCGGCGCGACCTGATCGAACGAAGCCCGCGATGATGTGTGGTTGTAGACCACGTCGAGGATTACGCGAATGCCGCGTGCATGAAGTGCATCGACCATCTGGCGCACTTCACGAATCTTCGTATCGCCCATCGGATCGGAGGCATAGGCGCCATCGGGCGAATTGAAATGGACCGGCATGTATCCCCAGTTGTATGCGTTTTCATCGAATTCATCGTTGTCGAAATCCTGAATGGGCATGATCTGAACGTGCGTGACACCGAGTTCGACGAGATGATCCAAACCTGTCGCAGTCGATTGGTCATCAATGAGTCGCCGACCTGACTCGCTCAACCCGGCATACTTTCCGCGCATCAAGATGTCGCCTTGAGGATCGATCGTAAAATCACGAACGTGCAGTTCATAGATGATTGCGTTTGCGTCGAAGGGCCTAGCAGTGAGGGCGTCGGGCTCGGTTCCATACGGTTCGGCTGACGATTCAAAATTGTACAGATCGGCAATGAGCGAACGTGCGTTTCGACCCTGCGTGCATCGCGCGTAAGGATCGGTGACTTCCCGATTCCGATCGAGCCCCCAGCCGTCGAACTTGAAGGCGTAGTATTTGCCTTTGATGTCGCCGTCGACGGCGTACGCCCAGATTCCACGACCGCGATCCTGCATCTGGTATTCGACAACACCAGCCGGCCCCGCAACATCGTCAGCGATGACCAACCAGGCAGAGGTAGCCGTCGGTGCAAACACAGAAAACATGCTTTGAATTGATAAATACTCGTTTCCCAACGGATGCGTTGGATCGTAAAACGCGTCAGGGTCTTTCTGGATCGCACCGACGTCAATCGGATGCCCCGCGTCTCCATCGACATGCAGGCGATAAGGTCCGTCACTTAGGGAAATCTCTGAAGTATGCAGCATGAGTTGCTGAGCAGGAAGTAAACCCTTGGACGATCGCGAGTCCGTGAACATCATCGTTGCTTTCACCTCGCCCGTTGCACCCGATGCATTCGAGAGTGTAAAGCGTTGTGCAGGCCAATCTTTTGCAAGAATGTGTCGTGAAAACCGTACGCCGATCATATTTCCCGATTCGAGTGTGCACCGTTGAATCTTCGGCCGAAGGTCGGGTCGCAGCGTATAGATGTTGTTGTCATCCTGAACGATGTAAACATCGAGTCCATCTTTGTTGCGCCACATGCGGTCGCCGCCGTCTTTCAATTCCCAGTTTGCATCGCGTCTTGGAAGCAGTCCGATGCCGCTGGTTTGCGAACCGTATGCGCTCTTGTCGAGTTGAAAGACCAAACCGAAATCGTCTTCTCCGACTGGGAGCAATTCGTTGTCTTGCGGTTGGCGCTGATGGTCTTCATCCCACGTCCACAGGCTCGCGCTTTCGTATTGGTTGTCGAAGCGGTGGTAGTGGATCGTCAGGATCGAGTCGTCTTCCAAGGGCAGGCGGCGCGACCAGCCGTCCTTCGTGGCTGTGACGCGCCAACCGTTTGTCGTCTTCTGTGGCTTGATGCGTTGGAATATGTCGCCAAAACTCGGCACATACGAGACAAGACTGTCGGCATTGTTGCAGAGATAGACTTCCGATTGATTCAAGTCGCGCGCGCCGGAATCAATCGCCGCTTCGCTTCGGATCGAAGTTCCTACGACTTTGATCGCACCATCTCCAAGTTCACTCGTCTCAGCCACCAAACCCCACTGGATCAATTGCGGTGATACGCCGGATGGCAATTCGATCTCGAAGTGCAGCGTCGATTGCTCAGCCGACGCAGTCATCGGATACGCGGCGAACACAAATGCGATGATTGCCAATCGCCAATCAAAGCGCGGATGACTGTTCATGGTCGTACTCCCATCAAGACTCGCCAAAGGCAAGTGCAACAGTTTCATCGAATGACTTAAGTCGTGATTATAGGGCAATACACAAAAACGACATACGCGCCGACCCTGTTGTTCGATTCAAAGCGAACATAAGCACGAATTGACCTTGAGTGCGACTATCGCGCTACGTTACACTCCATGAAACGTTGCACGAACTTTGCAAAGTAACTTGCACGGGCTGAAAGGGAACTGCTCGAATGAAGCATCGACATCTAGCGATGGGGGCTGTCATCTGCGCTTGGATGGCAGGAACAGTCGTCGTCCAACTTCCACAATCCTTCGCCGAAAATCTCCACTTCACGTACCTGTGGCACCTCGAGCAGCCCATCTATTGGCCGGACCAGCAACCGACCGGGGCTGATCGTTACGAAGACGCGTGGAAATCGATTCAACGCACCGATTTGGGGGCGGCCCATCCTGAAAACAACCTGCGCGACATCTTCGGTTGGGCGGATCGTGTCGCGGCATATCAGTACCGCTGCGCCGATGCGATCAGTGCGATCAGTTCACACGCAGAAGCCGGCGCGCAAATTAGTTACTCGGGTGGGCTCATCGAAAACGTCGCGAGCCTCGGTGCGGCCAATCAACTCGGGTACGGTTCAAATTGGAACAACAGCCTCAAAGCGGCTCGCGGTTGGAACACGGTCGGACAATCCAAACCGCGCTGCGACATCGTCGTGTTCCCATTCCATCACCCGTTGCTGCCCCTTTGCGACGATGCGACCGTTCGCAAAGAAATCCAACTCTACAAAGCTGTCTATGCCGACGCATGGGGCAGTTCGCCCGGCGTCTCCAAGGGAATGTTCCCGCCCGAGATGGCGTTCAGCACACGACTCGTGCAAATCCTGGCTGAAGAAGGCATCGAATGGGTCATCGTCAGCGGCGAGCATGTGTCCCGCGCTTGCACGGACTTTCCGACGATATTGGGTACCGGTGGAATCAATTGCGATCCACCGAATGCCGCCGACCAGTTGAACCCCGCACAGGTTAACTACTTCCGCAAACACATCGATCGCGGATGTTCGCCCGCGACGGCGATGCCATTCGGTTACACACCGCATCGCGTGCAGCACATCGACCCGAACACCGGCCAGGCGTACAACGTCGTCGCGGTGCCAGCCGCCCAGGCACTCGGTTGGGATGACGGCTACGCACCATTGGGCACAGGTTCATTCAACACGCTCAACGCGTTCAACAATACGGCGAGGCCGATGCTCGTATTGCTCGCGCACGACGGTGACAACGCATGGGGCGGCGGGTACAGCTATTACATGGAAGCCACACCCAACCTCGTGAATTCCGCGCAGGCGGCTGGTTATACGGCTACGGTTGTCGAAGAATACCTCGCCGATCATCCAGTGCCACCAAGTGACATCATCCACGTCGAAGATGGTGCATGGGTCAATGCCGACGGCGACTTCGGTGCACCGCAGATGCTCAACTGGAATTGGCCGCTCGTCAGCGGTGGGGCGATCGACATTCCCGGTGGATGGGCGGAAGACGAACGCAACTGGGCGGTGATCACGGCTGCACAGAATCGCGTCGAGACAGCC
>DDIR01000068.1:5643-6356 GCA_002338715.1 Phycisphaerales bacterium UBA1845
CCAGAATCGCGTCGAGACAGCCGAGCAGATCGCCGGCAGCGCCGACATCAACGAAATCCTCTACCCCGGACCGACGACATCGGCGGTCGAACGCGCGTGGCATTACTTCCTCGGTTCGCTCAATTCAGGGTACATGTATTACGGGACAGCCGTCGACATGGAGGTCAAACCGACCGTCGCGTGCAACGAAGCCGTTCAGCACGCCGACACCGTCATCGGCGACGGTTCGCTCGACACGACCCCGCCAACCATCTGGATACCGCAGCGCCATCCGTGGAACCCCGGTTCGGTCAACTTCGGACCGCAGTATGGCTATCAGCAGTTCGTTTCCAACGGCGACTTTTGGATCTGGACATTTGCATACGACGTCTCCGACATCGCCAGCGTCACGCTCAAGTACCGCATCGACGTTGACGGCGCCAACCCACTGACTTCATCGCAAAATGAAACCTATGCCGGTGGGGCTGAGGTCGGTGCATGGCAGTCGCTGCCGATGACCTACCGCGACTTCCCGTCGGGCAACGTCAACAATGATCCGTCGATCAATTTCTTTGAACTGCCCCAGTACATCGCGGATGAATACTACGTTGAGGTGACGGAGTTGCGCGAGGTGCTGATCGATTACTACGTGGAAGCCGTCGACGGAAAGGGCAACATCAAACGCAGCCCCATCCAGCACGTTTACATCGGCGACGGCGTCGGTGGTGGCGGGA
>DDIR01000040.1:0-53240 GCA_002338715.1 Phycisphaerales bacterium UBA1845
ACCACCGCCTGGGTCGGCTTGAATGGCGTGATTATCAGCCCCTGGGATGTTCGGCCGGTGACGATCGTAGCGGGATGTTTCGTTCACGGGACGTTGGCGGCTGGCGACGTTGCATTTTGGCATCAGCCCATGCCTCTGATAACGTGTCGATATGGGCCTGCATTTGTGATGGCTTGTCTTGCGCCTGGTCGCCGCGTGCAAGCTGTTTGGGAATCGTGATGAACGAATACGTTGCGTTTGGATTGGGGCTGGTCATCGGAGGGGCGATTGTTGCGCTGGTTGTGTATTTGCGCAAACGCTCGGTCGAGACGCTCGCCCGCGACCTCATCGCCCAAACAGAAACGCGGCGGGCGGAAGAACTCGACCGAACCCTTGCCCAACTCAAAGATGCCTTCGGTGCGTTGAGTCGCGACGCTTTGGCCGTCAACAGCGAGGAGTTTCTCAAGCTGGCCAAAACCCGCCTCGAAAACCAAACCGATGCCGGCGCGTCGCACCTCGAAGAAAAAAAGAAACTGATCGACGCACGCCTGGAAACCGTCACCAAGAAAGTTGCCGAACTCAACCAGGCGCTGCACGGCGCTGAAAAAGAACGTCGCGAGTCCTTTGGCCGCCTTCTTAAGGAACTTGAAAACACCGGGCAAGCCAACCTGCGATTGCAGAACACCACCGCCCAATTGACAGCCGCCCTCGCCAGTCCGAGTCATCGCGGGCAGTGGGGCGAACGGATGGCCGAGGACGTGCTGCGGTTGGCTGGCATGGTCGAAGGCATCAACTACAAAAAGCAAATGATGACCGATGCGGGGACCAAGCCCGACTTCGTGTTTATGCTGCCTTCGGGTCAAAGCGTGAACATGGACGTGAAGTTCCCGCTGAACAATTACGTTCGATACCTGCAATCCGAGGGCAACGACGCCGAGCAGTTCAAGAAGACCTTCCTGCAGGATGTGCGCAAACGCATCACGGAAGTAACCACGCGCGACTATATCGATCCGTCAGGCGGCACGGTCGATGTCGTTCTGGTGTTCATTCCCAACGAGCAGGTTTACGGTTTTATTCACGAAAACGATCCCGGTCTGCTTGATGACGCGATGGCGCAGAAGATTGTCCTGTGTTCACCGCTGACCCTGTTCGCGATCCTGGCTGTCATTCGAAAAGCAGCCGACAACTTCCGCCTGCAGGAAACCAGCGACGAAATCCTCTCATTGATGGGGACGTTCGCCAGGCAATGGGAAAAGTACAGCAGTGTGGTGGAGACGTTGGGCACGCGGCTCGAGAGCACGATGAAAGCCTACGGAGAACTGAAGACCACCCGTTCGCGGATGCTTCAGCGTCAACTCGACAAGATCGATTCGCTTCGCCAAATGCGCAGCGAAGACGACGACGCAACCGAATCATCCGACGAATCGCTCCGACTCGCCGATCGTTAGGGCGCCGTCATTCCCGCGAAGGCGGGAATCCAGGGGAAAAACGAAGTCAGTTCACGTCGGTACTGCCCCAAGTACCGCGGAGAGTGGACGAGCAAGAACGCGAAGTCTGGTCCAAGATTGCCAAAGCGAAAGTCCGATCCTTTTCCCACAAGCAGTGCGCGCAAAAAAAGGGCCGCCGGAATTATCCATTCCGGGACCCTGTATGCTCCAGATCGTTTTCCTGAGTTGGCTGCGGGTTCTAGATGCCGCCGCCGAGGAACAACGAAAGCACAATCTGCAACACGGTGTTGATCAGGTTCGCGCCGAGCACATCGTCAAATGTGCAGCCGGTTGTCTGGAAGACCATCGCACCGGCACTGACCATCGCAAGTGTCTTTGAAATACGAAGCATGTTCATACGCTTCGGGGATTTACCTTTCTGCATATCTGATTTCTCCATATTGAGGTTGGTTCGTCTGCTTTGGACCACGCCAAATGATCGCAGCCGCATTATACGGATGCCAAGCGTCCCGTCACGTTCGAATACCGACAAATTTGCCTGCCCCGCCCAGATGCACATTTCCACCTGGGCACATTTCCACCTGCAACCGCACAACATTGCCCGCGCTTCGCTATTTCCAGGGAACCGGGATCGGCAGTCCATAGATGAACGGGATTTCAATCGCCAACACCAGCCCCGCCAACGCCAGAATCGTGCGATTCACCTGGACATCCACTTCGGCTTTGACGAGCGACCACGCCAGCAGCATGTAAAGAAATGGCAGCGCGGGCATGTAGTGGTAGATGAACATGATGCGGGGCGACATCGTCCAGGGAACCCAGAATACAAGGTATCCAAACACCGCGATGACCAGCGGCGACCGGGCTTTACTGGCGACCCGAATGATGCAAAAGGCCGCCGCACCGACACCCGCCCACCAGATCATCAGGTTGCCCATCGCATAGATATTCGCCTTCTTTGGATACGAGGCGAGTCCGTTGGGGGGATTCGGATCGGCATCGAATGATTCGGAAAAGAACCAAAGCGTGCCTTCACCCATGGGCCACTGCCATGCCTTCGATGATCCGTCATGCTTGAGGTCACTGCCGACGTGGTAGCTCCACATGCGTTTTTGGAGTTCGACGAAATCGGAAGGCGTGTTGCCCGCTCGAAAAAACGGCGTGTAGCTCACCAAGTATACCAGCACAATGAGCAAGCCTTGTCCCACGACCGCCAGACCCCAGCGGATCGGGCGCTGCAAAATCGATTCGCCACCGTTTTGAAAGCGAATGACGACCAGCAGCGGAAGCGCGAACAACCCCGTCCATTTGCAGGCGATGGCGCAACCGATCAAGGTCGCGGCGACAAAGTGTTTTCGATGCAGGCACGCGAGCGCGCCACCGAGCACGAACCCGACGCAGTACATGTCATTCATCGCCGTTCGCGACAACACCAGCGGCAAGGCATCGAGCGACATGAAACCGGCGGCCAGCAATCCGATCGCCGCGCTGTCGAAGAGTTTTCTCGCCAACACAAACACGAGCAGTACGCAGATCGTTCCGGCGATCGCCGAAGGTAGCCGCCATGCGAATGCGTTGATTCCAAACAGGCGCATGCTTCGGGCCATGATCAGTTTCGCCAGCGGTGGGTGGGTCCATTCGTATGCGCAACTTTTTTCCGGGGCGCTCGTGTCCCATCGCCATGGATCGACGTTACCGCGAACCCACTCTTGTGCCGTGTAGGCGTGATACACTTCGTCGAAGACGCGCGATTCGGGTTGGTTGAGGTGCACAATTCGCATTGTGAATGCAATGATGAGGATCGACAGCAGCGACAGCGCCGTTGTCGTCGAGATCGTTCGCGCGGTTCGGCTGCCCCATGTGCGAATAAGTGCGCAAAACCGTTCGCACCATGCCCACCTGAATTCAGAACGCCAGGAAGTAATCGCGAGGATGAAGCAGTTGATCAGGCAGATCGCGATCGTGATGGCGTTGGGCCCCAGTTGCGGTGATGGCGGGCTTGTGTAGACGTATCCCCAGGCCATCACCATGTTCACGAAACACGTGACGGATAGCAGGGCGTAGGCATAGAAGGCCGTCCTCCAAAAAGGAGCCGCACACAAGAGTAGCGCAAACGCAGGGTAGACATGGCGCTCATGGACGCGCGTCGAGCAGAAAAACGTCAACAGAAACAAGCCGGCTGCCACCCGCCAATATCGATTCGCGACGTTTGCCGACGTGCGAGCGAGTTGTCTGAGTAAAAGCAGTGCACCACCACCGACCAACGCCGTCGCCACCATGCGAATGGGCGCGAAACCGAAAAGCTGCGTCGAATCCTTCACCCAGTTCTTGCCGGCTGCGTACCACAGATTCAGCGCGTTGACCGAAGCGAAAGGATACATCTCCATCGTGATGCGCACGCGATCGATCGCAAATCCGGGCAGCGTCGATACCGTCGTCATGCCGCAAAACGATGCCAGAAAAGTAGCCGCCCCAATCACGCAGCACGCGAGCAATCGCCCGATTCCGAGTTGCTGACGGTACGCCATCACGATGACCAGCGGGACAGCCAACACGCTGTGCGGTTTGACCGCGCACGCAAAACCAAGCACCAATGCCGACAAGGTGAACCGCCGTCTGCAGCAAAGCACCAAACCCCCAAGCACAACGAACGCGTGAAAGCTGTCGGCTTGTCCCCAATACGCGGAGTTGAAAATGATCACGGGGTTGAAGAGAAACAGCGCCGGTAACACCAAGCGCTTTTGCAGCGATGTCGGTTTCACTTGTCGCCAGATCAACCACGCGATACCAACATCGGTCAGCAGATTCGGGAGTTTGAAAATCAGAAACGTAAACGTCGGTGGAAGGATGGCGGCTACCTTCCCGCACGCCCACAAAACATAAAGGTAGCCCGGCAGGTAGTCGCACTGTGGATGCGTGTCGTAAAAGTGCCCAAGACCTTCGCTGGCGATCGATCGGCCCCACGTGATAAACGTGTGAATATCGACGGGATGACCCACGAGCGGTGCGATCACCGCGCGAAGTGCCAGCGCCGAGATCGCCAGCGGGGCGAACGTCAAGAGGGCCTGCCAAAGCGACAATGCGCCCTCGACGTCAGCCGCTCGATTATCCGCGTTTGAGGTTTGGATTAATTCATCCATCGGCGAAATTGTACCAGAGGTTGCGGGCTTGTGGTTGGGTGGTGGCCATGTGTCCAATCAGTGTACCGGTGGAACGTCAAACTGGCCTTACCTTTCTTTTGATTGCTTGATATGCTGTCGCGCTCGCGGGTTGGCCGGCGGCGCTTCGGTTCAACTTGCCCATTCATCAAACACACGAAACTGGCTGAGGTTGCCACAAATCTAAGCGGAGGCGTAATGAAGTTCGCAACGACATGCATCCACGTAGGGCAAGATCCCGATCCCACGACCGGCGCGACGATCCCGCCCGTCCATTTCACCACGACGTACACGCTGGATGCGCCCGGTGAAAGCAAAGGGTTTGTCTATTCCAGGTCGGCCAACCCGACCCGTGTCGCGCTCGAAAAATGCATCGCAGCCCTCGAAGGCGGGGCGGCAGCGTCGTCGTTTTCATCCGGATGCGCCGCAACGATGGCCGTCCTCTCAACGCTTCGACCCGGCGACTCCGTCGTCGCCTACGCGGATCTATACGGTGGAACCTACCGCATCTTTGAAAACATCTCTCGACCCAATGGTGTCGATACGAGGTATGCAAAGGGAACCTCGCCCGCCGATTTTGAAAGCCTGATCGACGCGTCGACCAAATTGATCTGGCTGGAGACGCCGACCAATCCGCTCCTTCGCCTCATCGACATCGATGCCGTCACCCAGTTGGCCAAGTCACGCGGTATCGCCGTCGCCGTGGACAACACGTTTGCCACGCCCGCGCTTCAGCAACCGTTGTCACTCGGTGCGGATTACGTTGTGCACAGCACGACCAAATACATTGGCGGGCATTCCGATGTGATTGGCGGTGCGGTGATCGTCAAGGATGCGAAGTTGATCGACCCGATCCTGTTCTACCTCAAGTCAGCCGGCGGGTGTCCTGGTCCGATGGATTGCTACATGACACACCGTGGCATCAAGACGCTGCCCATCCGCATGCGTGAGCACTGCGCGAATGCAAGCGCCATCGCCAGGCATCTCGTTGGCAAACGCGGTATCGCCAGCGTGATCTATCCGATGCTCGAAGAACACCCGGACCATCAACTGGCCAAGAAACAGATGTGTGGCGGCGGCGGAATCGTGTCGGTCTTGCTCGAAGGCGGGTTCGAGTCGACGAGTCGATTCTGCAGATCGACGAAGTTGTTCAGCTTGGCTGAGTCGCTCGGTGGGGTGGAGTCGTTGATCAACCATCCCGCAAGAATGACGCATGCATCGATTCCAAAGGATGTGCGCGACGCACAGGGAATCACGGACAATCTGGTGCGACTGAGCGTTGGGATCGAGGATGTGGATGACTTGAAGGAAGATATTGATCAGGCGCTGGCTTCGATCTAGGTCTGTTTGAAAACGCCTTGCATGTTGCACTGTTGAAAGAAGACGACGGCTTGGGCGGCGAGCAACCCCGCAAGAAACCCGGGCCATTCCAACCCGCTGGCGATTTTGACCAGGGCGCTCTTGCCGGTAAGCAAGGCAAAACTGACACCCGCGATCATGAGGCAGACGATCGCGCCGCCGAAGAATAGAAAGCGGCTGAAGATAAACGTTGCCAACTTGATCTCCTCGGTATCTTTCGTGGTACCGTGGATTCCGTATCCCAACGCAAAGAAGCAATACCCAGCCACCAGCATCAACACAACGCCGATGATCTTTGGCATCGTCGAATCGCTTTCGACGTGCTCCTTCTTCATGATCGCGGCGAGGATCATCGGTGCCGGCAGCAAGCCGCACGACAAGACCAAACCTGAGATGAGTGCGTATGATGCGTCCAAGTGAAATCTTCCTGATGTGACAAATCGTGGCGATTGCTAGTGCGTGAATTTGATCACTAACCGTTGAAGTCATCGCCAACGGGCTGACGACCGATCGCGCCGGCATGAACTTCGTGCCAATGGCTGATCTGCTCTTCGCCGAGTTTCCAACAGAGGTACACTTCGCGGCCATCCAGGATCGCGGGGAAATCCACGAGTCCGATCGTCCAGTCCTTCAACTCGCAACCGATGAGGCTGATCTCTTCGATCAAATCGTTGAGGCGCTGTGCGCCCTGCGCTGCGAGCGTGTCCAATGCCCGCACATCGTCGGGACGTTCTGTGACGGTGAGTTTCTGACGACGCTTTTGCAGATGCTCAAGTTGCTGATACTGCGCAACGATATCCGAAACGATGCGTCGAACCAACGGGAGCGCGCTGTTGGCTTGCTCGGGCGTGAAGAAACGTTTGGCTTCGCAGCGTGATGCCTCACTCCGTTGGGTCATCTGATTGCTGTTCATGGATCGTTCTCCAAATCTGGTCCGTGCGACGAAACGTGGCGGCCCCCAGCTTCACGTTGTGGACAAGGCCAATTGGAGCGACAACAACAAAGGCCCTCGCCCCCAACCACCGATCGGGATCATGCGTCGAATCATCCAAGCGTTTGACGGCCGTCCGAATGTTCAACGGCCATCCGAGACGATCAACGGTATGATCCACCGATGTCCTCATTGTGTTCGCCCGCGCGCAGTTCGTCAACGGGTATTGCGTTGTACTCGAAAAAGATTGGAGATGAGGTGTTTGCTGTACGCGGTTATTGAATTTGGAATCGATGAACGGCTTCGGTTGTCTTGTGTGCTTGCAAGTCGGTGATTGCAACCTTCAAGACGTATTCGCCGCTCGAAATGTTTCCGGGAAACGAAACCAACTGCGCCAGGAAAAAGTCCTCGCGCTGCTGGCGCGAAAGGTCGACGATCTGATCTTCGCTCTGCGACCAGACGGACCGGCCGTCAGCCGTGAAGAGTTCTAGGTGCGATCCCAGTTCCGTTCTGAATTGCCCGCTTGCGTCGTCGTAGCGCGATTTGAAATGGTCGACCTCGCAATAAACGATGACGCGATTGACCTGATGGGCCCGCAATTGCGTCGCGGGGAATTCGTCGTAGATTCCAAACGTCTGAACGCGCGAACACAACGCCACCGTCGGAATCGTCAGCTCGGCAGTGTCGCGAAGGGAATCGCGCAAATCGTCGATCGAAGCAAGCACGGCGTCCGTGTCGAGCAATGGATCCGACAGTCGGCTGTCCACACTTCCGATCGATTTGACGAACTGCAAAATCAATTCACGTTCGCGATGACCGATCGCCGGAGACAACTGAGCCGCCGCTTCCGGTTGATTGTTGGCGAGCTGCAGCAGACTCAAACGCATTTGCTTGCGCGGGTTGGCTGGATCGTTGGCCATCTCGATCTTGGCCGCGTCGATCAGTTCCTGCAAGTCGCGCGAGTTGGCCAGGTCGTCAAGCGCCATTCCCTGTTGGGCACGCACATTTGAAGATGCGGTGCGCGCGACGGGTTGTTGATCGGTGCGATTCGGATTCGCCGTGCGTGCAAAGTTGGTCCCGCCGCGCACGCCAACGGTTTGTACCGATGGCGCACTGGTTGCGACAGTCTGACTTGTTACTGGCGCTTGCTGTGTGGCAGGATTCGTTTGAGGCGGCGCTTCGTAGGGCAACGCCTGATCATTTGGGCGCGGTGGAATCGCTTTTGGTTCTGGTTGCCCGCGTTTGCGATCCAGGGGGCGGGCTTGGGCGACGGTGTTACTCTGCCAGGGAATACCCATGCGCTCATGATCCGCCAGTGAATCGTTTGCGCCCGCGTCGGCTGGCGAATCGGACGAATTGGCGGCTGCCTGCAAGCGGGCGACGTAGTCATTGACCGTGCTGTCAGTGCCTTCAGTTGCAGTGTTTTCGTCTGTGCCTACGGGGTGAAACGCATTGGGATCGCCGCTGTCTTGTGAATAACCGTTGCTGGCGTATTTGTCGTTGTATGCGTAACGATAAGGGTCGGGGTCGCGGGCGGCTTTTGGTTTGCTGCGGCTGAACCAACCACCGGTTCCATTGGAACAACCGGTCAGCGTGATGACGCAGCCCATCGCGATGACAAGCATGGCGAAACGGTTGAATCGATTGCTAAGCATGTTTGGCGTGTGGTACTCAGTCATTGCGTTTGCGTTGCCCAGTAAATGCGTTACGCGCTCTGTGCGACGATGAACTGCTGAATCGCCGAAGAAGCTGTCGACAATCCGTTCTTTGATGCGACGTCGGCTTCCAATAGCGCCTTGATTTTATCTTGCAGATCCGCGACGTCGTGTCGTTCCAACCGACGCTGCAGGACATCCGGTGTCGTAAATGCCTGTCGCGCAAGTGATCCCATCGGAACGCCCGACATGCTCTGCAATTTCAAATCGAGCAGCTTGCGAAAACCCCAAGCCAATCCACCCACCGCACGGGCCGGCGCCGCTCGATCGGTCGCCAGCACTTTTTCCCACTTGGTCAATGCGGTGGCTGTGTCGCCCGACGCCATCGCATCGGTGATACCGAAGATGTCTTCTTCGCGCAGTCTGCCGACGAGTTCTTCCACATCCTTCGGAGTGATTGCGGGTCTCGATCCAACGAAAATCGAAAGCTTGCTCAACTCGGCGTCGAGCGCGCCCAGCGATTGACCGACGAGATCCGCCAACCGCCATGCGGCTTGCCGATCGAGCTGCTTGTTGTAGGCATCGCGCGCGTGCTGCACCATCCACCCCTGAAGCGCCTGACCCTTGAGCGGGTCGCACTTGATGATCTGCCCGGTCTTGGCGATCGCCTTGTAGAGTCGCGTGTTCGACGGGAGACTCCCGCAATCGAGAATCAACACACCCGAGTCGACCGGCTCGGCGCAATACTTTTCCAGATTGGCACGGTTGCGGGTGATAAACGGGTCCGCGTCTTCAACGATGACGATTCGCGCCCCGCCCAGCAACGAGTAGGTCCGCACGTCGTCGAGCACGATCGCGAGTTCGGTCTTGGCGCCTTCGTAACGCGACGGGCCTTCATCGCTGCCGCCGCCCTTCGCCAACTGGTCGCAGATGGCTTCAATCGCCTGACGCTTGCGGAATGCATCGTTTCCGACGACAGCATAGACGCTCTTGGATTCGATCTTATTCGTCTGCACGTTTCACCTGATCCGGTTGCGTTTCGCGTTTGACGGCCATCTCTTCCAACCGGGCTTTCGCCATCGCGATCGGATCGAATGACGCGTTGCCCGTTGTCGGTGACTTCAGGACTTTCAAATAAAAGTCGTGGGCCGCGAAATCCTTGCCTTTGTATGCCGCGACATCGCCCAGGCGAAGCCACGTCGTAGCATCGTGACGGCCCGAGGCCACCAGATCAAGTAACCGGGATTCTGCTGCGTCAAACTGCTTGTCATTGATCAACGTTTCCGCCAATCCAAACAAGGCGGTCGGGTTTTTGGGGGCGTTATCGAGTGCCGATTGAAACGCCTTTGCAGATTCTTCGTATCGTCCCAGTGCCAGAAGCGATTGGCCAAGATTCGCCAGCGCTTCGGGGTGGTGCGGTTCGATGGCGAGCGCTTTTCGGTATTGCTCGATGGCGGACAGGTGGTCGCGGTTCTTACCCAGGGCTTGCCCCTGTTTGATCAACTGGTTCAGTTGATGTTGCTGCGAAGCGCTGAGATGCGCTCCGGGCACATTGATCTCCTCAACCGGTGGGGCATCTTGTGCATTCACTGCGGGGGCGGTTGATGTTGGCCCGTTAAGCGCATGGTTGAGCCGCACGGCGTCTGACTCGACCGCCGAAACATTTCCGCCACGGTCCGTGATCGAGACCCGAAAGCGGATGTTGCCCGTAAGTTCATCGGGAACGACCCATTCGTACAACCCGGTATTGGGCAGTTGGGCCATGGCGATCTTCCAATCGTTGACGCCTTCGCGGCTGTATGTGATCTGGACAGGCCGAGCGCTGAGGTGCAGATCCATAGCCGACCATTCAAATCGAACGACCCTCTCGCCTTTGGCGTTTTCGTAAACGCGAGCCAATTGCAGTTGCATGATCGGTTCGGTGTAATCGACGAAAACGCTGAAGTGGGGGACGGTTTCCGGTTGAGGTTCCGGGCCCGACTTGCCGGCAGCGTTGGTGATGACGAAAAACAGCTCGTGCAAACCTTCCTCATCGGCGACGTATTCAATCGGTGAAACCAGATCGTCGTCATATCCAAACAGCATCCACTCACCTTTACCGGAGGTGCGATACCAGAGTTCGACTTCCTGCAGAGGAGCCGCGGACTCGTTAACGCTATAGGTGACGTCGAACCTGGGTGATTGAACCCGCGGTGCATTGTCGATGTCACCGGCAAGTGCGCACGGTGCGACGATTGCCATCTGTGCGACGATTGCTATCTGTGCGATGAATGCAATCTGTGCGACGAATGCAATTGGTGCAACGTTTGCCTTTTGGGCAACGATGCGAACCAACAAGATGCACAATCGACGATATGGCATGATCATTTCGACATGTCGCCAGCCAACCGGCGACCCATTGAACGCGCTGGATACCCGAAAAATACTCCTCCTGAATAAATCGACCGATAATTTGGGCCATCTAAAGGGAAAGAACTGGCGGCTTACCGGACCTCTCGCCCGGAATATGGGCGGTAAAGCGATCTAAGTGTTGGTCATATATGATCTTGCACTGAATAAGCACGGCTCGGAGCTGGGTTTTGGAATTGCGGGCTGATCGTATAACTATATTTTGGGTAAGCAGTTACGGGGACAGCCGTAATTCTTTCCTAAAATGCCTCGATCGCCAAATCTGCGTTGCAGAGCCCCCAAAACGCGGGTGGCGTTGTCCAAAACGCGGTTTCGCGGGTCGAAATCCTTTGCGTGCCCCGATATGCTCTGCTAGACTCCCGCCCCGTACGGTGCCCCGAGGAAGGGCATTATTGGTTCTGTAACCGGCGGGTGGTGGACGGATATAGAGGTAGGAGTTATCCATGGAAGCATATGAACAATTAAGACATCTCGTAGAATCAGCCGCAGATGACGTACGCAAGGCCACCGGTGGCAACAAAGCCGCCGGAACACGTGTTCGCAAGATCATGCAGGAAGTCAAAGCGGCTGCCCAGGAAGTCCGCAAGCAAATCCTCGAAGTCCGCTCGACTGAAGGCAGCTAGCCGGCTGATTGGGCGCCGGGTTGCGCGAAAGCGGTTTGGGACAGATCCCTGTGATGAGCGTGGTGCAGCCGGGCAAGCTGCGTGGAAGGTCAACCCAAGGCGGTTGATGCAGGTCCCTTGGTTCGTACTGCGCGAAACGTGGTTCAAGCGTTTGACTCTGTACCCAACCCTTCGGGGCCAAAAGGTGCTGTCTGTCCAATTATTTCCGCCTCCGGATCGTGATTGCATTCGAGGGGCTTAAGAGACTCAGTGAATCCATGCCACCTCCGCTGCTCATCGATAGCGATCTCTTTGCCGATCGCCAGGACGTCTTTACCCACGAACAAATTTACGAACGCATGCCGCACAAGCATGAGTTCGCCCTTCTGGATGGTGTCGTGCTCGCCGACAACGAGAAAGGCCTCGCGGTCGCCTATCACGATTGCAAAACCGATGGATGGTGGGTGCGCGGGCATGTCCCGGGCCGACCGATCTTCCCGGGTGTTTTGCAACTTGAATGCAGCGCCCAACTCATTGCCTTCTTGACCCGCTACAAGGACGGATGCGACAAGTTCATCGTCTTCAGCGGGGTCGAGGATTGTCGCTTTCGCGATGCCGTGGTCCCGCCATGTCGCCTTTATTTCCTGGCGCGGATGATCGAAGACCGAACACGACGCGTCAAAGCCGACGTGCAGGGCGTGGTCGATGGTCGAATCGTGTTCCAAGCCGTCGTGGCCGGCATGCAGGTGGCTTGATCGCCTCGGTTTTTACCTGTTAACAAACGATTAAGATCGCCGTAAGTCGATATGCGATAACTTTTTACGGTGTTAAGCCCTCGTTAATCGTCCTTGCCGGCGTTTTGCCGGTCCCTATCCCCATGTCTTTATTCCGCCCGGTGCATCGGCCCTGTTTGCAGGGCTTACAAGACCATTGTATCTCACCAATGTTTGGTATATGTTAGGTATTCGGTCGGGATGGTTGCCCCTTCGGGCGGGGCGGCGAATCGTGGGACCAAAGCAGCGGGGACAGGCATCGATGGCAAGAGACAATTTGGGCGGGAGCGTTCATCTCACTGACGGGCAGCGAAAACTGGTTGAGGACAACATGGGATTGGTCGGGCTTCATATTCGGCGGTGCGTGCGGAACACGGCCGTCGGTAAATCGGACCGAGACTACGACGATTTGTTTCAGGAGGGGTGCATCGGGTTGATCCAGTCGGCGCGGAAGTTTGATCCGCAGGCGGGGATTCCGTTTGCGGCGTTCGCGTTGCCGAGGATTCATACGGCTGTCAGTGCGGCGCTTCTTCGTGATGAATCGTTGATCCGGGTTCCTCGAAAGAGAAAACGAAGGAACGAACCCGGTGAAGGGGGCAGTGCGATGGTGGCAGTTGCGCCGGTCCGCGAGAAGCCCAAGGTGTATTCGCTCGATGTTGATCCGCGGCTTGGAGAGATGAATGACCCGGGTGAAAGTGATGAGTCGCGAACGATCGGTGACCGCCTCCGGGAGAAATACGAGCAGGCCGTCGAGGTTGCAACGCGAATTGTGACGCGTCGCAAAGCCACCCGAAATGATCGGGGTGAACTCATCGAGCGGATCATTCAGCAGCGGCTTCTGGTTCCGGAAGAAGACGCCAAGACGGCGCTGAGGCAGATCGCCCGAGACACCAATTCGTCGTATTCGCGTGTGCTCCAATGTGAACGTCGCATTCAAACGGCGATGCGCCGGGCGCTGACCGGCGACCTGGAGTTTCGCCAGTTGCAGGAATCCGCGCGACGCAGCGAGGTCGGCGCAAATCAGCAAATCGATCGGGAGTTGGAAAAGCGATTGAGAGAAGACGCGGCAGAAAGTTGCTGGCGCCGACTGACCTCGCTCAAGCGACCCGCCCGAAAGCGATTCATCCGATCAATGGGCAGCGGCGCCGACAAACACACCCGCGAATCGTTTCGCAAGATGTTCATCGCACTGCCAAGAAGCGAGTCGGACGAATTGCTAAAGCAAGTCAGCTCAGAGTAGGGTGCGTCCCGGACGCACCTGTCATCTCGTGGCGAATTGATCAGGTTCAGCGAGAAGGTGGCAGAGATCACGAAACGTCCTGACGTTTTCGATTTCGACCCAGCATATCGTGCTTGCGTATTCTTCGGACTTGTGCCAGACGTAGATGAAACTAGCGAAACAGAGTAGGCCAATCCCGAAAAGTTCAAGATTCAAGTGAACCCCGAGCGGCAACAATACGAAACTTGCGACAAACAATACGAGGCCAGCAAGTAAGTGTAACCAGTCATTGCGACGCCAGATTTTGGCATCGCGTCTGAGTTCGGGATTGATTTGTATGATCTTCGAGATGATTTCCGGCAGGCCCTTGCTTTGATATTGCCAAATGGGCGAGCTTGGACGGAGATTGACAGTCTCTACGCCGGCATCACTCATCAATTTCCGAATCATCAGAAACGCGCCAGCGGTCCGGCAGGGGCGGCCCAGGAAGTTGGGCTCAGGAATGCACATCACCTTGGCGTGGCGCGCGACAAAGGTGCAGACGTCGGTCAACGTTCTGGTTTTCGCCGGGCGCAAGACGACTTTCCATTCAGCCAGCGGCGCGTCCATATCAAACCAATTGTTAACCAGCCGGGCGTTGTGCAGCCACGTACGCTCCATACCGTCGCCGTAGCATTGCCAGTCGCGGACTTTGGTGTCGAGCGTCAACTCGATTGATTCGACTTCGCAGTACTTGACCAGCATTTCTTGCCGCAGCTTCAGCGATTCAAACACTTCGGCAACAGTGAGATTTCGATCATCAAGTGGCTGATTCATACGCAAGACGCTAGCGTTCCCTGCGGTTATCGGCAAGTTCAAAACCGTGAGCAGCGGGTCGCACCAGTTGGTTACCGCTTGGTTGGCAGGAATCTCGCAAGCAACTTTCGAGCGAGCTTGAACGTGTAGGCGATCGGCATGAGGATCGGCCTGAAGTACCAGTATTGCTTGCGAAGATATGCGGCTAAGAGTTTGTCGCTCCACTTGTCCGCAACGTCTTCGGTTTCTTTAAATTCCGGCTTCTTGGTTTTGTGAATGTGATGGCCGAATTCGTGGTACAGAACTGAACCCAGAGCCGCATCACGAATGAGTGGTATGCGCTTCGCGTACCAGGGTATCTCGTTGAGGATGTTGTCGACGACGAGGCGTATCCATGCCGGTTCGCCTTTCCACTTCTGCATGTACATGCCAAAGCATTCGCGTTGATGCACGCGATTGTTTCGGCTCATTGTGGCGAACTTAATCCAAGCGTAGCGTCTTGCTCGTCCAATCTTTACAGCACGGGCGCCAGTACCCACGTGGATTGACTTCGTTTTGCCCCTGGATTCCCGCCTTCGCGGGAATGACGACGCTGTCGCGCTGCTACGTTTGGATTCAACGTGTTCCAGATTCGCACTCGTGGATTCGTCAGTGAGAATCGAACTTCAGGTAGCGTTCGATCCGTGCGATGGTAACGGGACCGATGCCTCGCACGCGCTCAAGGTCGTTGGCTGATTGAAATACTGGACGACCATCCTGCGGCTTGTTCTCTTCGCGAAACGCGACAATGCGTTGGGCCGTCACTTCGCCGATGCGCGGCAGTAGCGCCAAATCGGTTGGTGATGCGGTGTTCGGATCAAGTCGCAGGCCGGGCGTTTGTGTTTGTTGATTTGTGTTGGCGTCGGATGGCGATGTTGCGATGTGCAGGTTGTTCGTTGCGAATACCATCCACACGCAGGCCAATGGGACGGCGATGGCGAAGGGGACGAATAGTGTCTTGGGTGGTGGTGCAGCGACTGACTTGGTTTGCCCTTGATCCATCGTTTGCCTGGTGGGCACGGCCCACCCTACGGACGAGCCAACGGTGATTGAAGCTAGCCGGCAGATCTTGTTGCGTGGCCGTCGGTATCGCCGCCTAGATCGCGCTTGATCTCAACCAGTTCTTCGTATGCGGGTTTGGGTTTTCCATCTGCACAGACCAGTCCGGCATGGGGCAGGAAGTGGGCATTGTCTTCGCAGAAGTCCTGCCACGTGAGCGATTCGATGAACGGTTTGCTCAAGGCGATGTGATACACCCGCCGCATCCAGGCACGTTGAATTTCCGGCGACCAATCGCGATGCCACGCACCACCGGCAGATGCCGCGACCTTGCCTTCCCACGCATCACCCGCGCCGACACTCGGAGCTGAAGGCACTTGAATACCGGTCACGTGAACGGGTTTGCCGAAATTCGCAAAGCGATCGAGCATCGACGATATCGAGAAAATGTCGCGAACGTAGCGGCCTTCTGCGCCGACGCCAAGGCAACACTGTACGCCGAACGCATCGAAGTTCAGACCGTTTTGCATGACCATTTCCGCGTACAGCATTGGCGGGATGGTTCGCTGGTTGTTGGCGTAATACTCGCCCCAGGGCATGACGATGTCGATGACAGCTAGGCTGCGCGGAGCGGTTTGCTTGGCGACCGAGACGGCCATCCTCGTCAGTTCCATCAACTGCTCGAAATTGAACTGGAAGCAGTTGGCCGCGTGAATGCCCGAGATGACATCCCACACGGAAACGTATTGGCCATAGCGCTTGATCACGCGGGTCAGGTGTTCGTACACGAGGTCGCGGATGGCTTCGAAGTCGTGTTCCCAGATGTACAACCAATCGGGGACGTTGGACTTGGTGAATGAAACCAGACCACTGCCGCGCACCGGAATGTGGTGTCGGCTGGCCCAGTCGATCCAATCGTCGGTGGCTTGCCAGTTGAGTTCCTTTTCGCGCGGTTCGATATCGCGCCACGAAAAGGGGATCGAAATAAAGTCGCAACTCTTGGGGATCAACTCGCGGACGCTGGCGTCGGTTGACTTCGGATTGATGCGCGTACCGAGCAAGCGTTTCGGGAAACCGGCGACCTGTTTGCGCCGATTGAGGAAAATCTCAGCGTGAAAAGCGGTGAGTTGTTCGGAGGCCCTGATCGCCATGGCGATGCCATTGTCCGCGATCTCTGCCGCCTGAGCCGGTGTGTCGGCTTGCAGTGCGGCGATCAACTGGTCGCGGGCGAGGTCGATGAGTTTGGCGACTTCTTCGATGCCCTCAAAATCGAACAGGCCCCAGTCTTCGCGTTTCTGGGCGATGCGCATCAAGCGTCCGCGCAGCAGTTCGACCTGAAGGTTGTAGGGTTGATCGCGTTCGGGAAGGCGGGTGGTTTCGAGAACCATGCGTCCGCCGCCTTTGACGGGCCAAACCAGGGCAAGGGCAGCCGGTCCGCCCGCTTTCGTGTTGCAGATGAATTCGTTGCCTTTGGATTGGATGTCGGCGCGGAGGGGAACGTTGTCGCTGCCAACAAGGTAAGCGCCGTCGAGTTTGACACTCTCGTTGGCTCCCCCGTTGTTATTGACTGTGAATCGCAGCATACGTGCCCCCAGGTCGCGTCTCACTTGGTATCGGTTTCAGGCGATATGAAGCCATAGACTTTTCCAAGTCTTAGCGCATCACGCGTGCTGACCCGTTTGGATTTAGAGTGAATGGTCTCGCCACATTGCTCACCAAGATCAACCATTCAGCGCAATGCCATTATGCCCCAGCGGCTGTAGGCCGTCGAGTGTCACGGATGTATTATTTTGTACCGGTCTATCGTTGCATTGCGGTGAAAACGGGCAGAATCGTGGGCGGCTTCAATTGCTTCTTTTAGTAGTTCGCGAATCCACCAGCCTGGGCGCGGCTCAATTCACCGGATTGGGTAGGGGCTGGTTCGTGATACTTGCGACAACGTTGGCAGCCGCCATGCGTGCCATCCACTCGCGCGTTTCCATGGTGGCGCTTCCGATGTGGGGGACGCACAGGACGTTGGGCATTTGCAGCAGTTCGGCGGGGATGTTCGGCTCGAATTCGAACACATCGAGTGCAGCGCCGGCGATTTTCCGGTTGGCGAGGCAATCGATCAAATCGGATTCCTTCACGACGGCGCCGCGGCTTGTGTTGATGAGAAACGCGGAGGGCTTCATTCGCGTGAGGAGCGATTGATTGACGAGATGCCTGGTTTCGGGCGCGAGGGCGACGTGCAAAGTCACAATGTCGGATTCGGCGAACAGCGTTTCGATTTCGACGCGTCGTCCGCCCAATGTGTTGATGGTGTCGTTTTCCTTGCGTGATACGTACAGCAACTTCATGTCGAAACCGCTTGCCCGCTTCGCCACAGCGCAACCGATTCCGCCGGCACCGACGATCCCCAGCGTTTTGCCCGAAACATCGCTGCCGAAAATCTGCATCGGGGCGATGCCTTTCCAAGTTTGACTCTGTGCGAGCGCTTCTGCGCCACGCAAATCGCGCACGAGTGAGAGCATGATCGCCATCGTCAGATCGGCCGTGGCGGCTGTCGGTGCTTCGGGCGTGTTGGTCACGCGGATACCCAAACGCGTAGCGGCTTCGATGTCGATGTTGTCGGTTCCCACGCCGTAATTCGCGACGATTTTGCATGTGGGGGAGGCGGCTTGCAGAACGGGTTCGGTGATGGAATCGCCGACGAAGCAGACGAGCGCATCGCAACCTTCGACCAGTTCACAGAGTGATTCGGGCGTGTGAATTGTGTTGGCTGGTCCGATTCGAAGTTGGCCATAAGGTCGTAGCATGGAAAGACCGGCTTCTGGGATGGGTTGCGTGACGGCGATTGTCTTGTGAATTGTGCCATCGTTGGGGCTTGGCGTGTTTTTGAGGCTCACGGTTGCTTCCCTTCTCCAAGTCGGCAGAATAGCCCGCGCTGCGGCTGCGCGAAAACATTGTACCGTGTGGTCTGCGAAGGATCGAACACGGGTCATTGAGCGAGGGTCCGGTCGCGCCGGTGTGGGGCGGTTGGATATGAACTGGAACCAGTAACTTTCTAACAGGAATGCGAAGGCGTCATGATTGAAAGCTGCTCCAAGGTGGTCACCGAGACGACGATTCCGGGCGTGTCCGTACGACGCGGCAAGGTTCGAGATATTTACGAGTTAGCCGACTCGCTGCTGTTGGTTGCGACGGATCGCATCAGTGCGTACGACGTCGTGCTTCCGACGGCGATCCCCGGTAAGGGCGAGATGCTGACGCGTTTGTCGCGGTTTTGGTTTCAGTGGCTGGGCGATTCGGTGCCGAACCATTTTCTGGGGATGGTGGAAGACCAAGCCCCCGACGGTTTGGAGGATCATCTCGATCAGTTGCGTCATCGCACGACAGTCTGTCGCAAGTGCGAGGTGGTTCCGATCGAATGCGTGGTGCGCGGGTACATCACCGGGTCGGGTTGGGTTGAGTACCAGCGCGACCAGACGGTTTGCGGAATTGAACTGCCTGCCGGTTTGAAACAATGTCAAAAGCTGGATACGCCGATCTTCACCCCGGCGACCAAGGAAGACGAAGGCCACGACATCAACATTTCGTTCGAGCGGGCGTGCGAACTCGTTGGGACCGACGTGATGACAAAGCTTCGCGACATGAGCATCGACATTTACACGCGGGCGAGTGAATACGCCGCCACCCGCGGCATCATCATCGCCGACACGAAGTTTGAGTTCGGCGTTCACGGCGGCAAGTTGCTCTTGATCGACGAGGTGCTCACGCCCGATTCGTCGCGGTTTTGGCCGAAAGATAAATACGAAGCCGGGCGCGATCAGGAGAGTTTTGACAAGCAGTACGTGCGCAACTACCTGACCGAGCTTGTCAAATCGGGCCAGTGGGACAAAACGCCCCCCGGTCCGCAACTGCCCGAGAAAATCGTCAAGAACACCGCGGCGAAGTACCGCGAAGCCTGCGAACTGCTGATGGATGGTCGCGGCTAAAGAGAAAAAGTGACGCAATATGGCACAGCTTGATTACCGTACTGCCGGCGAATCGCATGGACAGTCGCTCATCGTGATGATCGAGGGATTGCCCGCCGATCTGCACCTGGATATCGACTTAATCAACGGTGAACTTCGCCGTCGACAGGGAGGGTATGGCCGGGGCGGTCGCATGAAGATCGAAACGGACACGGTGAATATTCTTTCGGGCATCCGCAGCGGTGCGACGATCGGATCACCGATGGCCGTCCAGGTCGCCAACAAGGATTGGCGCATCGATGAAGCACCGGTGGTGAACCATCCGCGTCCCGGGCATGCGGATCTTGCCGGCAGCCTCAAATGGCTGACGACCGATTGTCGCAGCACGCTCGAACGCGCCAGTGCCCGCGAAACCACATCGCGCGTGGCGGCTGGTGCGATTGCCAAATGCCTCCTGCTTGAGTTTGGCGTCGATGTCGTCGGGTTTGTGCGCAGCATCGGACCGGTGGAAGCCGACATCGATCCGTCGCTCGATCCGGAAGGACTGCGTGCGGCGCGCGATGCGAACGAAGCGTACTGCCCCGATGAGTCAGCGGCTGAGAAAATGATCGAAGCCATCCGCCAGACCAAAATTGATAAGGATACGGTCGGCGGGATCGTCGAGGTGCAGGTGCACGGGATGCCGCCGGGTGTGGGCAGTTGTTTTCGCTGGCAGGACAAGCTCGACGCCCGCATCGCCGGCGCGATCGTCAGCATTCAGGCGTTTAAGGGCGCGGAGATCGGCGACGGTTTCAAGGTTGCACACAAACCGGGCAGCCAGGTCCACGACGCGATCTACTACGACGCCAGTCAGCGCAACACGCCGAACCTCGGGTTTGTTCGCAAGACCAATCGACTCGGCGGATTCGAAGGCGGGATGACAAACGGTCAGCCGCTGGTCGTACGCGGGGTGATGAAACCGATCGCCACGCTGCTGATGGGAATGGACAGCGTTGATCTCAAGAGCAAGTCGGCGCAGCGCAGCGACTACGAACGCAGCGATGTTTGCGCGGTGCCAGCCGCCAGCGTCGTCGCCGAAAACGTGGTGGCGTTTGAAGTCGCCCGGGCGATGTGCGAAAAATTCGGCGCCGACACCATGAACGAAATGAAAGCTGCGTACAACCACTACCTCGCCGCCGCCCGCAATCTGTAACCTTGGGCGCGCGGGCCTTTCGCGTTACACTCGAGTTGGAGTCACTTCTTGCTGCGTCATCGCCAGATCATTCTTGGACTATCGATCCTTGTGGTTGTCGGATCGATCTCGTCGGCGATTGGCTATGCGGCGTACATCCGCAGCGAATCGTACCGCCAATCGGTTGAGCAGCAGGTGGGCGACTACCTCGGACTGCGCACGACCATTCACGGCGTCACGCCGATGTCCAGCAGTAGCCGCAAGTTTTCCGGCATCGATATCTTTTTGCCTTCGCTCGTCGAACCGACTTTTCGCTGCACCGATGCGATCTGGCGACTCAACGCGGGTGACCATGGCAATCAGGTCGCGCTGGATCTGAACTCGGGCACGCTGGTTCTGGATTCAAACGACCTTGGTCCGGAAGAATACAAAGCCATGCTGGAGAGCGGACTGGGGCATGATTTTCAAGCGCTCGGGTTGGCGGCTGTTCAACTCAATGGTTTTGACATTGCCTGGAAGCGCAACAACATCGCGTTTGTGATTCAGGGGACCGAAGGGGACGTGCGGTTCGCGCCCGAGGGAACCGGGCATGCGGTGCTGACGGCGAAACGCTTCAACGGAAGCGAGTTGTCTGCTCCGCTGAAAGTCGATGCGCTGTTCACGCCGGGGGCTGGTCTGGAGTTTCATCACGTGTCGCTCGACGTTCCACCGGTGCCTATCGGCGTGCTGGGGCTTGGGCGGATTCTGCGGAGCGAAATCAATTCGGGTTGGTTCAACGGTGCGATCACGCTGCGCGATGACGCCGAAAGCCAGCAGATCACCATTCGCGGGGCGCTGGGCGAAGTACGTTTGGAAGAGTTGGCCTCCTCGCTGCTCGATCAACCCGTGCGCGGACGCGTTGACATCATGCTGGATGAAGCTGTCATCTCCCATCGCGAATTGGAGACGCTGACGTTTCGCGGCAGCTTGTCGGACGTGCGTCTGGACGACGTCGCCCAGCTTGCAAATGTGCCCGGACTGACCGGCCTGGTCAACCTGCGCGTGCAGCAGGCCCGGGTGGTCGGCAGAACCCTGGAGCACGCGAGCGTCGTCGGTGATGCCGCGAGCATTCCGCTCGAAGCGATTACCAAACTGATCGGACGCGGTGTCGTGACCGGTGAGCTGCGCGTCAAAATCAACGGGCTGCTCGTCGAAAACAACGAGGTGAAGTGGGCGGATATTTTGGTGGACGCCGTCGGTGCGCCAGGCAAACCGGGGACGATAAGCCGCGAGTTGGTGCTCAGCATTGCGAAGGACGTGCTCGGTGTGGACCTTGGGCGGTTGGCGTCGATATTGCCTGAGACGATTGAGTACGTGGACCTTGGCGTCAAGGTATTGGTCGATCGGGGGAAGCTTCGTTTTGCCGGGTCGCACGGTGACGATGGGATGTGCGTGCTGACGATTCGCGATCCGATTCTGGGACGGCCCATTTCCGTTTTTGATGCGCCCAAGTACACGTATGAATTAGATGACCTGATCGACAAGTTGCGCGAGCGGTTGAAGCAGTACCAGTTGGAAGACGTGCAGCATTGGCTGGAATCAAAACGCCAAGCTGACAATGACGACAGGTAATGTCGTTGTAGGGTGAGCCGTGCCCACCGCCGTTTGATCGCCAACGACATGGTGGGCACGGCCCACCCTACGGGACGAAGTGTTCTTAAATCTGGAATTCGCCCATCGGCGATTCGTCGTCCGGCTGGTGAGGTTCGAACGATTTCTTCTGCATATTCAGCGCCGGCGGTGTGATCGTTACCGTCGCGTTTTCCGGAACTGACGCGGTCACGAACACCGAACCGCCAATCACGCACCCTTTCTTCAACACGGTTTTGCCGCCGAGGATAATCGCGTTGGCGTAGATGGTGACGTCGTCTTCGACGGTGGGGTGGCGCTTGGCCACCCGGATGACGCGGCCCCTTTCGTCCTTGGGAAATGACAGCGCACCGAGCGTCACGCCCTGATAGATCTTGACGTTGTTGCCGATCTCTGCCGTCTCACCGATGACCACGCCCGTTCCGTGATCGATGAAGAAGCTGCGGCCAATCTTCGCACCGGGGTGGATGTCGACGCCGGTTTCGCGATGGGCCCACTCCGCGATCATGCGCGGCAACATCGGAACATCGGCGCGATACAACTCGTGGGCCAACCGATGCACGGCGATCGCCAGCAACCCGGGGTAGGCCAGGATCACTTCGTCGCAGTTGACAGCCGCAGGGTCGCCATCGAACGCGGCTTGCACGTCGTCGGACAGCATGTCGCGCAGGTGCACGATGCGTTCGAGGAATAGATGCGTGATGCGTTCGGCGTTGCAGTGGCAGCCTTCGTCGTCGGCGGATCGACCTTCCACTTGAATCTGATGATAGCACAGGCATTTTTTTACCTGTCGATGCAGCAGACGGGCGATGCGCGGCAGCAGTTCGCCGACGTGAAACGAAACGTTGTACGTGGTGAGGTCCTGTCGTCCGAGGAATCCGGGAAAGAACAACTCCAGCGACAGGCGGATCAGTTCGTTGACTTCCTTCGGCGCCGGGAGGAACTCGCAGTCGATGTGACGCGTGCGGGTGTCCTTCTCATAGC
Organism: Phycisphaerales bacterium UBA1845; assembly: GCA_002338715.1. Classification (GTDB taxonomy): domain Bacteria; phylum Planctomycetota; class Phycisphaerae; order UBA1845; family UBA1845; genus UBA1845. The sequence goes on from DDIR01000040.1 coordinate 23,107, forward strand.
TTTCGACGACGGCGGCTACCAGGTCGGGCAGCTTGTCACCAAGGGTAAATTTGTCGGGCACGTCGTCTGCTTTCAAAAAAATGCCAGGGATCAAACCATGAGCTGATTATAGAACCGGTCGAATTGCAGACAAGAAAGAAGCAAGCGCCCACTGGCGGGTGGGGGTTACGACCGTCGTGAGCAGAGCAGGACCAAGAACACCGGTGTGCCCACGATGGCCGTCATCACCCCGATGGGCAGACGTGCGGTCGTGGTGGCTGTGTGGGTGAGTTGGCCATACCAGTGCGGGGCGAGGGCGGTGAGGAAATCGCATCCGATCAAGAACGACCCACCGAGCAAGATTGACGCGGGCAAGACGATGCGGTGGTCAAACCCGAACGCGAGCCGCACGAGGTGGGGGATGATGAGGCCGACGAAACCGATCGGCCCGCACATCGACACGATCGCGGAGACCGCCAACGATCCCGCGATGATCGCGAGGATTTCCAGGCGTTCGACGCGTACGCCCCGAGATGCAGCCAGTTCCGAACCGACCGAGTACTGGTTGAGGTCGCGTGCAAACCAAAGGAGCAGCAGGCACGGTGGGATGGTCAAGGGCAGCAGCATCGACAGTTCGACGTGTCCGTAGGTGTCGAGTGTTCCCATCAGCCAGCGTACGGTCTTGTGTGTTTCGGAGACGTCGGCGAGCGATGTGATGAACATCATCATCCCGCTGCAAAAGAAGCCGATGGTCACGCCGGCGAGCAAGAGCGTGTTGCCGGTGATGCGGGCGGTTGATCGGGCGAGCAGCAGCACGACGAGCAGCACACCGATCGCGCCGGTCAACGCGCCGATGGAAACGGACGAGATGCCCAGGATGGTGGTGACCCAGTGCAGCTTGTAGCAGATGAGTGCGCCGAGCGATGCGCCGCTGGCGATCCCGACGGTGTAGGGCGTTGCCAGCGGATTGCGAAAAAGTGTTTGGAACACCGCGCCGCAAAGCGCCAAGACGGAGCCAGCCAGCAGGGCTTTGAGCGTGCGCGGAAAACGCAACTGCCATGCGATGGAATAGTGGATGCTGTTGGGTTCGCTGTCGAATAGCGATCGCCACGCATCGATGATGCCGACATCCTGCGTACCGATGCCCGGACTGATCAGGATCATTACCGCGAGAACGAACCCGCAGACGATCATCGCGATGGCAAAAGTTTTTTTCGACACGCCAGCCATTAGCCAAAAGTCCCCAGGTCATCGATGATTGTGGACGAGGCGTCTTCGATCGGATTTTGCGCGAGCAGCCACGTTTGGTTTTCGCATTCAGCGGTTTTGAATCCGACGCCGTACACGGCTTCGAGCGTTTCCGGAACGAGCACGGTTTCGGTCGGACCCTTCGCCGCGACATGACCGGCTGACAGAAGCAACGCATCGTCGGAAAATCGCCGGGCGAGATTCAAGTCGTGGGTGACGACGATCGTCGCCAGTTTTTCGCGGTCGGTCAGTTCACGCAGCAACTCGAAAATCTGCAGTTGAAACCGCAGGTCCAACTCGGCTGTCGGTTCGTCGAGTAGCAGCACCTTCGGTTGTTGGGCAAGGGCAGCCGCCAGGTGAACGCGCTGTGCTTCTCCACCGGAAAGGGTGTCCATGCGTCGCGTCGCGAACGGCATCGTGCCCGTTTGCTCCATGGATCGCTCGACGGTGACTCGATCGGTCGCCGACTCAAAGAGCCCGAACTTGCGATGCGGGTGGCGACCCAGCGAAACAATTTCCATCGCCGATGTGGAATCCGGTGCGACTGGTTTTTGCGGTAGAAACGTGATGTGACGGGCACGCTCGCGCGGGGGCAGCGAATCGAGCGGGGCGTCGCCGAAGCGAACGTCGCCCGCACCGGGTTTGACCAGCCCGGCGATCAATCGAAGCAGCGTGCTCTTGCCCGCGCCGTTGGGCCCGACCACCGCGAGCATGCGACTGCGATGGATGTCGAGATCGATCGGTCCCAGAAACATGCGGCTGGTCCCGTACCCGAATCGTACGCCGCGCAACTGGATGATGGCGTCGTCAGTCTTCGTCACGGTTTTCATCCATGGATTGAAATGCCTGCTGAAGACGTTTCGCAAGCTGCACGACGCGCGGTGACGGGATCAAAACGTAGTCTTCGGTCAGGACCACGACGCGACCCTCGTTGGCGGCATTGATACTGCCGAGGTCGCGCCATTGCTTGAGCAATTGCGTGTGCAATGCGTCGGCGTCTTTTTCACCGGGCATCGCTTCAATGATGATGTCGGGTTGTTGGCTGACGATGTCTTCCAAACCGATCTGCGGGTAGGGGGTTTCGAGATCGGCGAAGATGTTGTCCCCGCCAGCCAGTTCGATGACCTGCCCCAGATACGATCGCCGCGACACGGTGGTGATGCCGCCGAGTTTGTCGGGACTTCGCAGCGTCATCAGCACTTTCGGGCGCTTGCGTTCGCCGACTGACGATTTGATCCTGTCGAGTTGCTCGCGGGTTTGTTTGATAAGGTCAGCCGCTTCGTCCGATCGGTTCAGGATGTCGCCCAGTTCGCGGATCGTGGTGTACAGCGTGTCGAGCGTGTCGGTCTTGTCTTCGTAGAATCGGATGCGGTGATCCTGGCAGAGTTTCTCGACCTGGGGGTTGCGGCCTCTCATAACGAGCAGGTCGGGCGCGAGGGCGAGGATCGACTCCATGTCCGGGTCGAAGAGGCCGCCGATTCTTGGAAGCTTGAGGATTTCGGGTGGATGGGTGGCGTAGGAACTGACCGCGACCAGCCGATCTGCGGCTCCGAGCGCGCAGATGATCTCGGTGTTGCTCGGGGAGGTCGCGATAATCCGTTGCGGCGCTTTGCTGGATTCGCTCGGATCGCCAGCCGCCACGCACAGGACGAGCATACCAACCAGCGCCAGGGCGATGTGGGCCGACTTGGAGCGAGTTGGAATCCGCATAATCCGCGCAATCATTTCATCGAGACCTGAAAAGGGGACGGTTTCGGGCATTGTCGAGCACCTCGGCGAGCGGTCAAGCCGACCCGCAAAATGCAACGCAACCGGCGGTCTGGTCGACCGGTAAAACTCGTAACTGTAGCCGTGCGAACGAATTGGAGTAGACAACGCGGAGCAATCGGTCAGAATGCGTGTCTGCAAGTCGCGGCAGGGTCAGGCTCGGCTGGGATTTGGTCGGTCCGGTTCGGTTCGATTCGGTTCGGCAAGGCGAATCCGGTTTCCGGTGAGTGGGTTCTTTGAGAGAAAAGGCGTTTGGGGTTCAAATCCTTGAAGGTGGCCAGCACATTGAAAGCGTCGTGGCGAAACTCCTTTGGTAGCGGTGCATTCTGTTGGAATTGGTTGGGTGTGTTGTGCGCGTTGCTGTTCGCGTCGCCGACTTTTGCACAGTCGCTCAAGGGTGTCGAGGCGATGTTGGTGGCGCGTACGGATATGGTTGTTCCGGGCGATCCCATCGTTTTGGATTTCATCTTGAAGAACACGACCGACGCCCCGGTCGAACTCTCACCGCCGGGGATGCAGACGGATGGCTACACGCCAGAATCGGCGCTGACGCTACCGCATGTCTTCAGCGGTCCCGGATTTACCGGTTTGACGATCAAGGGCGACTACGGTCGCACCTGGACCGACGTGTTCGGTTATCAACCACCTGCGGGCGCAGCGAAGTTGAGCATCCCCGCGAAAGGGATCGTCGGCGTGTCGCTTGCGATCAACGATTACTATCCGCCGGTGCGTCGGGCTGGCCGTTATAAGTTCGTCTGGTCGCCATACGGTGGGGCGATCAAGTCCAACGAAGTGATGGTCGACGTCGAACCACGCAAGCAGGCCGTCCTGTTTACCGATCGCGGCACGATGAAGATCCAATTCGACTATGAGAAAGCCCCGAAGCACGTCGAGAATTTCATCGAACTCGCCCGCGACGGTTTCTACAACCAGCGCACGATTCATCGAATCGAACCCGGATTCATGTTCCAGACCGGATGCCCGAAAGGCGATGGAACCGGTATGCGTCCCGATGGGAAGACCTTGAACGCGGAGTTCAACGACACGCCGATCGATCGCGGCACCGTGTGCATGGCCCGTCTTGAATCCGACCCGAATTCGGCGAGTTGCCAGTTTTTCGTGACGGCGACGCGAATCCCCGAATGGGACGGGCGCTACACCGTGTTTGGAAAGCTTGTCGGCGAAGAATCGATGGCGACGCTCGACAATATCATGTCCCAACCGGTGGATGACGACGGTCGCCCCAAGCATCGGGTGCTTGTGAGTTTTGTGCGGATCGTCGACATGCCGGTGGATTTCCACCCGGTAGAAGCCGTCCCAGTGCAATTGCCGACGACGCCAGCCGAACTTCCGACCGTGCCCGTCGAGACGCCATAGTTTTCGTCGGCACCACTTCATAACTCTCCGAAAATCGGATATAGTGCCCCGCCCGCCCACAGATGCGTGCCGTTTACCGCGACGGTTGGGTGGATGCTGAGAGAGGTTTATCAGCAAAAGTCATCAATCGGTGGCGAACATTGACGGCCGGGTCCCATGCAGTGGGCCCAGCAGGCAACGGGTCAGGCTGGAAACAGAGCAGCCCATCTTCTTGGTTCAGGTGCCGTGGATCAACCTGGCCGTCAATGTCTCGCCACCGTTTCTTGTTGCCTCACCGCTTCTGGATCATCGCCAACCGGGATCACACGCCATGGCCTACGAAGTTCTCGCCAGAAAATATCGGAGTCGCGATTTCGGTGAGATCGTCGGGCAGGGGGCGATCGCCACCACGCTGAAGAACGCGATCGAGATGGGGCGTATCCACCATGGGTATCTGTTCACGGGGACGCGCGGGGTTGGCAAAACATCGATGGCGCGGATTCTGGCCAAGGCGCTGAACTGTCATAACAGCGACGGTCCGACGGCGACGCCGTGCAGCGAGTGCGAATCGTGTTTGCGGATTGCGGATGGTTCCGATCTGGATGTGGTCGAGATCGACGCGGCGAGCAATACGGGCGTTGACAACATTCGCGAGCTTCGCAGCAATGCTGCGTTTCGACCGGCCCGTTCGCGGTTCAAGGTTTACATCATCGACGAAGTCCACATGCTCAGCAGCGGTGCGTTCAATGCGCTGCTTAAGACGTTGGAAGAACCGCCCGAGCATGTCAAATTTATCCTGGCGACGACCGAGACGCACAAGGTTCCCGCGACGATTCAAAGTCGATGCCAACGGTTTGATTTTAGAAGCATCAGCCCGGCTGACATTGGCGAGCAGTTGCAGTCGATTCTTGAGCGTGAAGGGATCACCGCTGACCCGATCGTGGTGCGCCGCGTGTCGCGTGCGGCGAATGGTTCGATGCGCGATGCGTTGTCGTTGCTGGATCAATTGCTGGCGTATGGGGCGAGTAACCTGACGGCAGAGACGATTGAAGATGTGCTGCCGGGCGGTCACGATGAAACGTTGGCCGCATTGGTGGATGCGATTGCGCAGCACGATGCGGCGAAGGCGTTGGAATGCGTGGATCGTTCGCTGATTTCCGGATACACGCCCGAGCGATTTTGCGAATCGTTCATCGAATATGCCCGCACGCTGATGATCCTGTCGATTTGCGGTGGTGAGACCGAGTTGATTGACCTTGCCGGCCCGCAGCGCGAACAGCTTAATGCACAGGCCCGATCGTTCGATGCGGCGACCTATGTTTATATGATCGGTTTGCTGGAAGAGACGCGCCGACGGGTGAAGTCCAGCAGTGCGCCGCGGCCTTTGATCGACGCGGTGGCTGTTCGCATAGCGCTGACGGAGTCGTTCGTCGACGTGGGCGAAGCGATCGAGAAGCTGGATCAAGGCGAAACGCCGGGTCGGGGTCAGCAGGCCAGTCATTCAAAAAAAAAAGTAGCCCCGCGCGAATCTGAATCGCCAATTTCGACGCCCGATATATCATCCAGACGTGAGTTGCCAGATCGCAGTGTGCCAAGAATCAGTGTTCCAGATCGCAATGTTCCAGATCGCAGTGTTCCGGTTCGCGATGAGCCGACACCGGTTGCGGAAGAGTCGCAGGATGAACCGGTAAAGAGTCCGCGGCGGGCTGAGCGGCGGGTCGGGACGATCTCGGCGGAAACGAAGCGAAAAATGTCGCAGCATCCGCTGATCAGGCAGGCGTTGGAGCAATCGGGCGGAACGCTGATCAATGTGCAGAAGTTGCAAGCGCCGACAGAAGACTAGATTTGGCAGAAGACTGAATTTGGCAGAAGATTAGATTCGGCGAAAGAGTAAGCGGAAGTGAAACAGGGGAGTTCGGATGGTGGGCTGATCGCCAGCCTTCGTCCGATTTTGAAGTCTGAAGTGAACTTGAATGGAGTACCGTGCCAATGTTGGGTGGACTTGGAAACATGATGGAAATGATGAAGAGTGCCAAGGATATTCAGGCACGGATGGCCGCCTTTCAGGAAGAAGTCGAGCGGATGCGTTTCGACGCGGAGACCGGCGGTGGGGCGGTGCGTGTGACGCTGGACGGCAAGTTTCGCATGGTCGATTTGAAGATTGAACCATCGGCAATGGAAGATCGCGAACTGCTGGAAGACCTGATCATGTCGGCGGTCAATGCCGCAGCGATACGCGCGAAGGAAGCGATGAAAGCGGAGTTGTCAAAGGTGACCGGTGGGATCAATATTCCTGGGTTGAGTGATATGTTGCCGTAAGGGTGAGTGACGAAGTGACGAAGTAACGGAGTAACGGAGTAACAACTTCACTTCGTCACTCCGTCACTTCGTCACTGCCGTCCAAAGAGATCCTCCATGGGCAAAGTCGAAATCGAATCGCTGGAGCAGTTAAAACAGGCGTTTCAAAAACTTCCCGGTATTGGACCGCGAAGTGCCGAGCGCCTTGCGTTTCATATTTTGCGCAGCGATCGGCAGGAAGCGGCTCGTTTGGCCGACGCCATCATTGCGGTTAAAGACCGCGTCATTCATTGCAGCACTTGTTTTAATCTCACCGAAACCGATCCATGCAATTTGTGTTCGACGGCCAACCGCGATCACACGCAGGTCTGGGTGGTTGAACAACCGAAGGATGTCATCGCGCTGGAGCAGACGGGTCTGGTGCGCGGCGTTTATCACGTTTTGATGGGGCACATCGCGCCGCTGGATGGCATCGAACCGGGTGACCTGACGATCGACGCGCTGATGAATCGCGTGAAGTCCCAGGGCGTGACCGAGGTGATTCTCGCGACGAACCCGACGATCGAAGGCGATGGGACCGCGCTTTACCTCGAGAGCCTGCTCGCAGACACGAGCGTCAAAGTCACGCGCTTGGCACGCGGGCTCGCGGTCGGTTCGCAGTTGGAGTACGCCAGCCTGGGCATGCTCGAAGCCGCGATTCGCGGCCGCACCTAAACCAAGCCTTCGAGCCAATTCTCACTCGATCCGAATGGACCAATCCGAAGTGACGGAAGCGATCTCGCCAATCGCACGGCGCGCAGCTCGCCTCCACAACGATCATATTGTCGCCGGCGCGCCGATTCAAGAACCAGCAATTCATTGCCGCCACGGTGCATTTCTCAAGTTTGCCTGATTGTCTCCCCGAACAATGTATAATGGAGCAGTGGTCCATCGACGATCGGCAGATTGATTCGTAATGATTCGTCGTTGGCGTTGGTATTTTGTTCTGCGAATGATAAGCTTTGCGCGTGGGTTTGATTACATCGTTTAAGTGAATCGACATGGCACCGGGATTGTCACAATCATTGGGTCAGTACATGCGGATGGAGCAGAAGCTCACGCCGCAGTTGATTCAATCGATGAGCATCCTGCAGCTCAATGCCATGGCCCTCGAAAACCGGGTGGCGGAGGAGTTGGAGAAAAACTTCTCCCTCGAAGAAGCCGAGCACGCACGATCCGATTCCGATCGCAATGGTTCTGAGCGCAGTCGATCTGAATCGGCGCAGCGAAACGGTGATGCCGGTCCCGATGACATCAATGGCGAAAGCTTCCAGCGTCTCGATCGACTGACGCGCGAATATGGCAGCGATGAATCGCGTGGGTTCGCCAACACCGTGTCGCGCGGGGCGATGGTTGGCGAGCGCGACGCCAAGATGGACGCAATGGCCAACGCGGCCAGCCGTCCGGAAAGCCTGGCCGAGCATCTGCTGGTGCAGTGGGCGGTGCTGGAACTCGATGACGAAATCCGTCGCGCCGGTGAGGCGATCATCTACAGCCTGGAAGACGACGGCTACCTGCGCGTTCATCTTGATGAGATCGCGGCTGACAGTCGTCCCGAGTTGGCGGTTGCGTCGCTTGAAGAAGCATTGCCCCTCGTGCAACAGCTTGATCCGGTCGGTGTGGCTGCCCGCGATTATCAGGAATGCCTGCTACTGCAACTCGACGCGTTAACTGGTGACAACCGGATTGAAAAAGAACTCGTCCGCAATCACCTGCGCGATGTGGTCCGCAACCGATACCCCGCGATTTCAAAAGCCACGGGTTTTTCCGTCGGCGAAATCACCGAAGCGGTCAAAGCGATGCAGTCCACGTTGCACCTGCACCCGGGGTACACCGTGGTCGAACGCGAGATTCCGCGCATCACGCCCGACGTGATTATCGAAGACAGTGAAAGCGGCGGTGGTTTCGACGTGCGCTTGACGCGGGCGAGCAGTCCGCAGCTTCGTTTGAGCCAGTCGGCGATCGACATGCTTCAGGACAAATCGTCTTCCAAGGAAGTGCGCGATTTTGTGCGGAAGCATTTGGAATCCGCGAGCGCGCTGATCGACGCGATCAAGTTTCGCCGCGATCGGTTGAAGCTGGTGGCGGAGCGCATCGTCGAAAGACAAGCCGACTTCTTCGAGATCGGACCCGAAGGGCTCAAAGTCCTGCGGATGAGCGAGTTGGCCGACGAATTGGAATGCGACCCGTCGACCATCAGCCGCACGGTCGCGGGCAAGTACGTGCAGACGCCGCGCGGCATCTTCCCCATGCGGTACTTCTTCACCGGCGGGACCGAAAGCTCATCGGGCGAGAGCACGAGTTGGGACAGCGTCAAAACGAGCGTCCAAAAGCTCATCGAAGAAGAAGACAAAAAGAACCCATACAACGACGATCAGGTGGCGGCATTGCTCAACGAACGCGGGATCGATATTTCGCGCCGCACGGTGGCCAAGTACCGCCAGCAACTGGGCATTCCGTCGTCAAGGCAGCGGAAGGAATTCTGATTGTCGTCATCAGTTGGGATACGATTCAAAGTCCGCGTGTAACAATACGCCCCACACCGTTGACTTGGACACCCTCCTGACTTAAATGTAGGCACATGCGAGTGGACCGGAGTCATTTGGCTTATTACTTGGTCATCGCATTGATCCCGTTGACGTCGTGCGCGTGCCTGTTTCCGGGGCAGCGCGATTCCAACCTGACGCAATCCACATCAGACAATACAAACGAATCGCAAGGCGAGTCGGCTGACTGGTCGACGGGGGACGCGGGTTCAGACGCCGAATCTGAACCAACGGCATCGGGCATGTCGATTGCGACCCGCTCCTCGGGAAAGCCAGCCGGTTCGGTTCACATGCAGTTTGACGTGCACCGCGTCGAAATCCCGATCGATGGCGAGCGACGTTCGTTGAGCCTCTGGAAACATCTGAATGAATCGCTGGGTGATCCGCAGTTGACGGCGCTGCTCGCACGCAACGGGCTTCGAGCGGGCAAGGGCGACAGGGACGCTTGGCCGGCGATGAAGTCGATCATCGAAGAGTCGGGCGGACGGATGGGAACGTATCGCCATGTGGTCGACAACGGTTTATCGCTGCTCGTGAACCTCGACAGGACCGAGGGTGGCGAGTCGTATTTTCTGCATGAGCGCGGTGGTTCGTTGAAGGGTGGCAACCTGCCCGAAGGCACGAAGCGGATCAGCATCGACTATGCCGCGCAGGATGGCGATGCGACCCGCGTGGTTTTGAAACTTGTGCCGGAATTGGAAGAAGCCCGCACCCGGACGCGATGGGTCGAAAACGACGGGAACGTCGTCAATGTGCAGGATCATGAGGGCATTCGGTTTGACGAATTGGCTGTCCTGGTCAAACTTGCGCCTGGTGAATTCGTCGTTCTCGGCAGCAGTGAGCAAGCCGACAACGGTTACCTAATCGGCAGTCGTTGGTTGTCGTCGATGTTGGGTATGCAGAAGCACGAAACGATTTTGTTCATTCGTCCGCAATTGGTGCGGGTGAATTAGCCATGGTGTATTAGAATCAACAACGTGATCGAAACCGGACTCTCCCCAACCGGAATCTAAACGTGAGCGACTTGCCTAATTCAGCGACTCCCGATGATCTGCATCGCCTCCTGTTTAACCAGGCCGGCATGGCGATGGTGGCTGTGGATCGTGACGGGAAGATCACGGCCTGGAATCGGGCGGCTCAGCGGATCTTCGGCGCACCAGCCACCGAGATGCTGGGCAGCGATTGGGTATCGTTGATTCCACTGGGAGAACGCGAAAACGCCTCGCGCTTGATGACCGAGTGCCTCAACGACGGTTCGGTGGCTGAGTTCGAATTTGCCATGCGCGACGAACTGGGCGAGCGGCGAAAATTGGCCGTCATCGTCACACCGGTCGCCAAGTCGGACGGTCAGCCGCTCGGTGGGTTGGCGTGCGTTCGCGACATAACCAATCGATTGGTGTTGCAGGAACGTCTCGCGTATCAGACCAAGATGGCCGCCCTGGGCGAGATGGCCGGCGCCATGTCGCATCACTTCAACAACATGCTCGGCAGCATCGTGACGAGCGTTGACTTCGCGCTTCAATCGCAAGATCCGGAAGTGCTCTCGCGCGTCTTGCGGAAGACGGCTGACACGCTGAATCGTTCAACCAATCTGGTCAGCAACCTGTTGGCCTTTGCCGAAGGTGACTTCCGCGACGCGACGTATTGCGAGTTGGGCGAAGCGGTGATCGATACGGTGAGCGAGACCCAGCGGCGGATTATTGGTACGAAGATCGAATTGGATTGTCGCATCGATTTGATCCCGGTCTTGCCCGTCCCCCGAACCGCAATGATGACGATGCTCCGCAATCTCGTGGACAACGCGATCGAGGCAATGCCCGAAGGGGGCAAACTCACGATGGTCCTTTCAGACGCCGGCGAGTGTGCCAGGATCGTTGTCGCTGATACCGGGCTTGGCCTCGACGAAGAATCAATTTCGCGCATCTTCGAACCGTTCTACACCACGAAGCGCACCGACCACGACCCCGTGTTCAATCGCGGATTGGGGCTGGCGGTTGCCCACGGAATCCTCAAAGTTCTCCATGGGTCATTTTCAGTGAAATCGACGCCAGGCCACGGTGCCGAATTCGTGGTCACGCTTCCCTATGCTGAAAACAACGTTTCACGTTGACGGTCGCCGCACAAAATCTCAAGTGAGAGTTGCCTTGCGGTTTTGCTGGCATAACCTCCATAAACTGCCTATACTCTCGGCAATGAAGTGGGAGTTGGCGCTCGCCCGCTTCAGCCCGAGGTGTGTTTCGAACTTCGCATCGATGTGGGTCGTTGAAGTGCCAGGGCCGCCCGAGTTTGCAGCTCGGTGGTCGTGGCTGGCGCTGTCGTCCAAGTTGACGACTGTTCATTCAGTGGCGTCCGTTGATTTTGCCATGGGGTGAATTTGGCCGTTGTAGGAAAAGTTGGAACCCTGCCGATATCCAGTAGAGCGGCGGTTTTCGTGGGCGAGTGGGTGACGGTTTTTTGGGGACAGTTTGTTGGGGCCCAGATATTGGGGCCAACAAAAATGGGGCAGCGTTCGAGACTGACGCGATATGCTTTGAGCATTTCCTCGATTGATCGTCCTCATGTCCACATGCAACGCCCCGCTGCTCTGGGGGTATCACACTGGTGAGGGGGTATCCAAGATTAACGTAAGCTGGGATGCATTGAAAGGTTGATATCTTAGGCTCGCATCGTGGCGTTTGATGCGACGACACAGCCATCAGCCTCCCAGTCCCCGATTGATGGTGAAGGGACTTTGTTGATTGTGAAGGCTATATTTCTCAGACGGGTTATGCATTTGAAAATCAATCCACAGAACAGAAATCGGCGTGATGCCGCGATGGTCGGACTTTGTGTCGTCGTGGCATTCAGCATGCACTGCCAGCGTGACGCAAAGGTTCAAATGTTTGCGGGGCCGGCGACGGCTGATGCGTCGCGTCAACGAAGTGACGCAAACATGGCGAGCGCAGATCGCACCGAATCATCCCAGTCGTCGGACGTTCTCGTTGCAGATGCGCAAACGGTTGATTCCGGCGATGCCGATATGGCGCCGGGTGGCGCGATGGTGGCGGTGGCGTCGATTCAGGCCAAGCCAGTTGCATTGCCCGAGACGGCCAACTATGAAGATTTTGCCAAGCGCGACCCGCTGGGCTTCCTTCGTTTCTGTTGGGATCGATACAAGTCGAATGTTCAAGACTATCGTTGCACGTTTACGAAGCGCGAGCGCATCAACGGCGAATACATGCCTGAGCAAATCGCCGACGTTCGATTCCGCGAAAGCCCGTTCAGTGTCGACATGACGTTCACCAAGAACATCGGTGAATGTGCGCGGGCGCTCTACGTGGCTGACAAGTGGGTTGATGACGAAGGCAATCAGCAGGCGTGGGCCAAACCGGGTGGGGCGATCGTCCGACTTCTGATTTCAAAAATTCTCCAGCCCATTCACGGTGCCCGGGCGCAGAATGCGTCGCGTCGCACGATCGATCAGTTCGGGTTCGGAAAATCGTTTGAACTCATCATCCGCTATTCGGCCAAAGCGCAAGCTGAAAATGCCCTGACGCTTAACTACACGGGCGAGGGTTCGGTCGGCGATCGGCCGACGTATCAGTTTGAGCGATTGCTTCCCTACGATGGCAACGAGGACAACTATCCGGATAGACTCCTGGTGTTCCATATCGATCAGGAGTCGCTGCTGCCCGTCGCGTGCTATGCCTATAGCGACAAGGAAGGCAATGACCTGCTGGGAAGCTACATCTACACCGATGTGAAGCTTAATCCCGGGTATTCACCGGAAGACTTTGACCCCGACCTCATCAACTTCTAGGCGCTCGCGGCATTCTGAGTTACCAGCCAACGCAAAATCACCAAACAACTCACATGAACGGTGCGACACGGATTCCGAGTTGACCACCGCGACCATCGTTTCTATGTTTGGCGCTGAATTGAGGCACCAAGCGAGGGATCTTCGTGGATCAGAACAGTACACAGACAGGTTTGAATCTCGTCACCGGCGGGACGGGGCTACTCGGCAGCCATTTCGTTGAGCAACTCGTCAAGCGCGGTCGCCGCGTGCGGGCGCTGGTTCGACCCGGCAGCGACACGCGCTTTTTGGAGTCGATTGGGGCTGAGTTGGTCGAAGGCGACATGACCGACGAGGCGTCGTTGCGCCGCGCGTGTGAGGGCGTGTCCATTGTTTACCATGCAGCCGCCCGGGTGGGTGACTGGGGTCCGTGGCACGAGTTTGTCGAGATCACGATCGACGGTACGCGCAAGCTGCTGACGTCGGCGATCGCAGCCGGCGTGAAACGCTTCCTGCACATCAGTTCGATCAGTGCCTACGGGCATCCCAATCGTCCGGGGCTGGTGATCGACGAGTCACATCCGTTGGGCGTGAACCTGCACCATTGGAGCTATTATTCGCGGGCGAAGGTGGAAGCCGAAAAGCTGGTGTGGTCTGCCCATGAAAGCGGCGACATCGAAGTGACGGTGATTCGACCGAGTTGGCTTTACGGACCGCGCGATCGGGCGACCATTGGCCGGCTGTGCGATTCGATTCGCAAGGGCAAGATCAAACTGATCGGTGATGGCAACAACCGCCTCAACGTGGTTCATGCAGGCAACGTTGCAGAGGGCGGGATCACAGCCGCTGAATCGCCCGAAGGTTCTGGCGAGGCGTACAATTGCAGCAACGATGGTGTGCTGACCCAGAAGCAGTATTTCAACATGGTGGCCAAGGCGCTGGGCGAACCGGAAGTGACGCGAAAGGTTCCGTATCGCGTGGCCTACTCTGCGGCATTTGTGTTCGAAGTGATAGGTCATGTGTTTCGGCGCAAGACACCGCCGCTGGTCACACGTTATTCGGTTTGGCTGATGGGGCGCAAGACGTTTTTTGAGTGTCAGAAGGCACGCGAAGAACTGGCTTGGACGCCGTCGGTCAGGTACGAGGATGGCATTCCCGATGCCGTCGCCGACTACCTGTCACAGCAATCGACGGGCCGCACACCGTCGCACGCCGCCAAGGAAATGGTCGCGACCTAGCTGAGGGACGTTCTCTGGTTTGGGCGGCTGCGACGTTCTCTGGTCTGGCATTTCGGCAGACGCACAAGTTGCGCAGGCAGCGACGGTACCTGTGCGCAATCTCGCACGCCAATCGCCGAAGATTCACGGTTGTATGCATTGGGGTGTCGCCTACAATCGTCAGTATCATGCGAATCAAGCTTGTAGATCTGATGAATCATGGGGCGGCTCGCACGCGATTGATCCCGGTGTTGTTTGTGTCGATGCTGGGATTCGTGCCCGTCGCCCAAAGTCAGCCGACACCCGCACCGACCCAGAAATCCGCCGAGGCGATCACGCCGCTTCCAGTCCCCAAGACGCCGGAAGAATTCGAGAAGGTGCGCGCGGCGATCAACGAGCAGCTTGACGAGTTGCCAGCTGAGGAGGTTGGTCCGGAATCGTCTGCCGCATTGCAACAGAAGTTGGCCGCAGCGTCAGCCGCCCGCGAAGTTCTCGCGACATGCCTCGAGCAGCTCGACGTTTACAAAGAGATGCTCAAGAAAGCCGCAACGCTCGGATCCGAAGAGCAAATCAATCAACGCAGCGCGGACGTTGATGAATACCGAAGTCGCACCGCCCAGCTTCAAGCCTGGATGAAAGACAAGCCCGGTTCGGCGCCGCAAGCCGAGTTGGAAAAGCGTCGTGCGGATATCGCTGCTGAATACAAACGCATCAACGCGCTGACGGATACGACCAACAAGCAGCAAACCAATCGAACCAACACCATTGGCGAATTCACACAGCGCGAATCCGACGCGACCAAAGCCGCAGCCGACGCCCGTTTTGAACTGGATACGGTCATCAAGCAGCTGCCCAACGAATCGGAGAAGGACGTCGATGCCGCGACTGCTCGCGATATTCACCATTACAATCTGGTGAAAAGTTCATGGAAAGTTTTTCTCGCTGATTTGCGCATTGAGCAACTTGCCGCGCAGAAGATCAATTTGAATCTGGAAATGTCGGCGACCGACCTTGTGCTACCGGAGCTCAAAGCGTACGTCAAAGCGCTTGGCGACTATCGCACCCGGTTGGAAACGCGGGCATCTGTCGATGAAACGGAGACGATCGAGCAACAGCTGAAGACGGCAAAGTCTCCGGCGGATGTTGCCTACTGGACTTATCGCAATCTCATTGCGACGACACAGAAGGAATTCCTAAGCCACCGCGACGACATACGCAATCGGTATCGCGAGAGTGACAAGAACGATCTCTCGCGAAACATGAAGCAGATCAGGGCAAAGTACACGCGGCTGCAGGACCGCCTCTCGCGGATCAGCGGGGCGGAAAAGACCTCGGCGTATCGAACGTTGATCGACTTGTCCGAAGACTACGCCGCCCAATTGACCGAGCTCAGCGCCGAACTCGATCTGGCCCGCATCGAACTTGACGAACTGCTGATCGCCCAGGACGACGC
Source organism: Phycisphaerales bacterium UBA1845 (assembly GCA_002338715.1). Lineage (GTDB taxonomy): Bacteria > Planctomycetota > Phycisphaerae > UBA1845 > UBA1845 > UBA1845. The sequence goes on from DDIR01000040.1 coordinate 38,785, forward strand.
AGCCGAGGATATGGCAGCTGCGAGCGCTGCCCTCAAGGACGCAACGTCGAAAATCACGGAACTTCCGGAACAGGAGTTGTTTGCCGCGCGGTCGGCAGAGTTGGCATCAAAGTATCGACCGGCGCTGGACGAAACCATCAGCGAGATTATTTCTGCGGCGCGCGGATCGGTGAATCGCCTCGAAGAATCGGTGAAGGAACTGTCGGTTTTTCTCGAAGATCTTGCGAGATTTCGCCAGGGTCTTTATTGGTCATACACGCTCGCGCGAAGTCAGCATATCGGCGGGAAGATCAAAGACGCGTACGACGAATTCCAGAGCGGCAAAAGCACAGCCCAGATCACAACTGCTATCGAAGCCCTCAAGCCCAAAGGTACGGCCAACGAGTCATCACCGATTCGCGTGGCCATCATCGTGATTGTTCTCGGCGTATTCCTTGGCGCGGTCGTGCGGTCCCGGGCGAATCGGTTGGCGTCCAAAACCGAAGACGACGTCACCGCGCTGTTGCAGGCTGGGACCATCACCGAAGTGGGCATGACCAGCCGATTCCGCATTCAGATCGCCAACATCACCGCGTATTGCGTGATCGTCGCATTGCCCTTGGCGCTGATTGGCGGCTGGATCGCCTTGTCCGACTATCGGGGCAACACGCTTGCCGTTTTGCTCATGCGTTTGAGTTTGCTGGGCACCGTGGCGGCGATAACCCGCGCGTCGCTCGTGCATTTGTTCAGATCAGGCAAGCCGCGTTTTCGCATCATTCCGTGTTCCAACAACGTCGCGCAATACTATCGGCGCTGGTGCGGAATATTCTGGTGGTTGGCGTTGGCATTCGGCTTCCCGGTTGTTTTTCTCAAGACGCTGGAAGCCGCTCCAGCGCTGTACGATGGGTTGTGGGCGGTGTATTGCACTGCCGCGTTGGTGCTGGCTGTCTTGTTCCTGCGTGATCGCAATTCGGTGGTGCGCGTGCTTGGTCGAAAGTTTGCCCAGCGCCGTCCCATCGTTTTCGGTGCGATTGTGCAGGTTTATCCGATTCTCGTGTTGGTATTGCTTGCATTGCTCATCGCGGAAGTGGTGGGGTACGGCGCGTTTGTCGATTACCTCGCCCGCAATGTCGTGCATACGGTTGCGGCGTTCGCGCTTGCGGTTCTGTTGGGCGACGTGCTCGGCGATCTACGCAAGAAAGCTGTACCACCAAAAGCAACCGCCGATGCCGACGATGACAAAGGCGATGCCGACCACGAGTTGGACGAATTGCTGGGCGGGGTCGAATCGCGCGAGTTGGGGTTGGTCGTGGGCGGTGTGACCAGCGTGCTGCAATGGATTGTGTGGGTGGCGGCGATTGTCTGGATTTGTGCGGCATGGGGGATGACGAGCCTGTCAGCCCGGGCGGTGCTGATGTACGAACTCGCCGGTGTTGAAGATCAGGCGATCACCGTCTGGCGGGTCATCGCCGCGATCGTCGCGATGTTTGCGGTACTGAAGATATCCAAAGCCGTTCGCGCGACGCTCAACGCCAAGATCTATCCGACCTACGCAGGGATCAACCGCGGTGCACAAGCCACGATCAACGCGCTGCTTCATTACATGTTGGTCGTGTTGGGCCTTTATATTTCATTTAGACTCGTTCACATCAACCTCGGGGCGCTGGCTGTCCTGTTCGGCGGTTTGGGTCTTGGGTTGGGGTTGGGATTGCAGCCGCTGCTTGTCAACTTCATGAGCGGTCTGTTGTTGTTTGCCGAGCGACACGTCAAGGTTGGCGACATCGTCGAAGTGAACGGCGAGTTGGGTGAAGTCGTGCGCATCAGCATGCGTTCGACGCAGATCAAATCGTTCGACAACATCGACCGGATTGTGCCCAACTCCGATTTCATCACGAGCAGTGTGACCAACTGGACGCTGAACAACGACACGAAGATTCGTGGAAAGATTTCCGTCGGCGTGGCTTATGGCACCGACGTTGCCCGCGTACGCGACCTGCTGCTCGAAATCGCCCAATCGGAACCGCTGGTGGTGGCTGATCCGGAACCGGCTGTCTGGTTCGTCAACTTCGGCGAGAGCAGTCTTGATTTCATCGCGGCGATGTGGTTTCAGACGCCGGGCGATCGCTGGGCAGGCATGGTCAACATGCGTTACGAGATCGACCGTCGCTTCAAGGAAGCGGGCATCGAGATTCCATTCCCGCAGCGTACCATTTCGTTCCTACCCGATTCCAAAGTCGCGGTTCAGCAAAGTGGCGGGGTCGTACAGCGTGATATACCGGTTCACCCTGAACCGGATGTCTCAAACCATTCACCAGATGTTTCAACGCATTCAGATGCCGAATTGGAAAAGACGCAACAATCATGAAAGCAAAACAGTGTGTCGCAGTAGTAATGATGACCTGGACGCTTTGCGCCGCGGCATGGGCTGGCGGTCCGAACGTTAAACTTGGAATTGATGTTCTGCGCGAGGACGGTTTCAAACTGCTCGACGGCAAGCGCGTCGGTTTGATTACGAATCCGACCGGTGTAAGCGGGGATCTCAAGTCGACCGTCGATCTGCTGCACAATGCCGCCAACGTGAAACTCGTCGCGCTATACGGTCCGGAACATGGCGTGCGCGGTGACGCCTATGCGGGCGACAAAGTCGAAAGTGGAACCGATCCAGCCACGAAGCTGCCGGTCTATTCGCTCTACGGCGCGACGCGGCAACCGACGGCAGAGATGCTCGACGGACTCGACACGCTGGTCTTCGATATTCAGGACATCGGTTCGCGTTCCTACACGTTCATCAGCACGATGACCGTGGCCATGCAAGCCGCGGCTGAGCACAAGCTCCAGTTCGTCGTGCTCGATCGCCCCAACCCGCTCGGCGGTGATCGCATCGAAGGCAAGCCACTCGACATGGAATTCCGATCGTTCATCGGGTTTTTGCCGATTCCATACCTTCACGGGATGACGGTGGGGGAGTTGGCTCAGATGATCAACGACGAAGGCTGGCTTGAAGGTGGGGTCAAATGCGACCTGACCGTGGTGAAGATGGAAGGCTGGAAGCGATCGATGGGCTTCGACGACTGCGGTCTGGTGTGGGTGCCTTCGTCACCGCACGTTCCGCGGGCTGAGTCGGCGATGTTCTATGCCGCGACGGGAATCATGGGCGAGTTGCACGTGGTGAGCGAGGGCGTGGGTTATCCGCTTCCGTTTGAACTCGTCGGTTTGCCCGATGCCGATGCGGAACGCTTCGCGTCCGAACTCGACAAGCGCAATCTTCCCGGCGTGCGGTTTCGACCGATTTACTTCAAACCGTATTACGGTCCGAACAAGGGCAAGGTGTGCGGTGGGGCGCAGGTTCATTTGATCGACCCCGACAAGGTGCACCTCACGTCGATTCAGTTTCACGTGATGGACGTCGTCCGCAGTTCGTTTCCGGATAGCAAACTCTTTGACAGCAAACGGAAGAAGTCATTCGACAAAGCCTGCGGGACGGACGAGATTCGCAACCTTTTTGAAGCCGGCAAGCCCATTGCGGATATTCTCGCGAAGTGGAATGAGGGCGTTGACGACTTTCGCAATGCACGGGCGAAGTACTTGCTCTATCAGTAAGCCAACCGTGCCACTGCTCTGCGAGCAGTGCAGAAGGCAAATTGACGTGTGACCAACACACTGCTCACAGAGCAGTGGCACATCTTGGGCAGTGGCACATTGGGTTGACTATTCTTTGGATTGCGAGCCTGACGCGCTGCGGTGCTGCTTAAGCATCCAGGCGATGACTTCCGCGTCGCCGTAGGTCGGGTCCCACGAGTTGTGATTGACGCCGGGGTATTCGGTGTACTTGATGTTCCCGCCGGCGGCTTGGACGGCTGCCACCATTTCACGCGAGCGATCCGGCGCGACGACATTGTCATCGTCACCATGGAAACACCAGATCGGAATCTGTGCGAGCGATCCAACGTCAAATGGTTCGCCACCACCACAAATTGGGGCAAGTGCCGCGAAGCGATTCGTATAAGTCCGGCCGACCGCCCACGTCCCGAATCCACCCATCGATAAACCCGTCAGGACGACGCGATCGGGATCGATGCTGTATTCGTTCATGGCCGCGTCGAGGATGGACATAACCACCGGCTCCATCGCTCCGGTCCAGCGCCGATCGTCCGGGCATTGCGGCATGATCACGACGCAGGGGAAGCGATCGGGGTTTTCACGAATGGCTTTACCGAGTCCGACGGTGGTGTGCTTGACGCCATCGCTGCCGCGTTCTCCCAGTCCATGCAGAAAGAGCAGCGCCGGCCAACGTTTGTCGGCTGAGTAGTTTTTGGGCAGGTGTACGGCGTAGGGGAATGACTCGCCCGCAGAGGGTCCTTCGGTCGGCGTGAAGGATTGAACTTTAAACGTTACTTCATCGCTGTCGGGCATGTGTGAATCACTCCAGGTTGTTTTTAAATCGTGGCAGCCCGTCATCAAACCACCAAACAGGATTGCGATCAAGGCGGATTTTTGGGTTGTTTTATGCATCATATGTGTCACTTTCTTGCTGGGCGTGCGGGGAAAGTTGTCGCCTGTGGGGTATGGCGAACGGTCAACATATTCGCTGGAAACCGGATCCGTCGAGGATTGTTTCACAGCCGCAAGTGGGTAGAGTAACGGCAAGTTGAAAGGTTGTGCAAGGTGTTTGGGAGAAAGACATGCTACACGTGCTTCATCTGGTTGTCGCTTTGATGCTAACGATTGGACATGACACCAAGGGTTCTGCAACGACCGACGCAACGGTAGCGAAGGCGATCGAGTCGTTTCAGCCGTTTTGGAAACCGCCGGTCCATGCGCTCGATGGCGTTACGGTCGTGATCGATCCGATTGGTGGTGGCGCCGATTCCGCCTCCGAGCGAACATGCGAAGACAACAACGTGTTGACCGCGCAGTATCTCTGGCATTTCGTCCGCAAAGCCGGCGGCAAGGCGGTCGTCGGGCGACTCGGTGACGGACCGGCAGACCTGGATCAAAGCGGTTCAGTCACGCCATTGGAATTTGCCCGCGAGCCCAGTCGGACGGCGTACCTGGCGATTCAGTTCGATCGCCACGCCAAGAACTCCACTTACAGTTTTGCGAAAGCAGACGCATCGGGCAGCGGCCACAATGCACTGGTGGACACGATGATCGATCCGAATGCGTTTGATTTCGTCACGGTCGAACAGTCCGATTCGATTCGAGGCGAACTGGCAAAAGGGCAAACTGCGATCAATCAATTTGCGGCGATGACGCCTTCGGTTTGCAAGATCGTTATACCGTGTCCGGAAAAAGGAAACCGGCGCGAGCAGCGCGATCGCGCCGTGTGTCGAGGTGCAGCGCAGCAGTTGTGTGTGGGTTTGATCCGTTCGTTTGCGAATGTGGTCAAGAAACCGGAATCGGAATCCAAGCGCGATTCGCTGCCGGAAGGGTTTGATCGGGTCGGGTCTTCGCGGGCACGCAGCGCCGCCCGGCGTATTTGGCCCGATGGGAAGCTTCCACACGATAAGGTCGATTGGTTTGTGGAGATGTACAAGCGCACGGCGTTACCCAATTCGAGTCTCTGCTATTTCGATGTTTCCGCCAAGCAGAACGAAAACGGTTACGTCCTCGAAGGCGCAAGCAACGTCCCGAAAGTGGCAGACGGGTTGCTTTTCGCGCTGAACGAAGTTGGCGTGGAACGGGTTCAAAACAACGTCCGTGCGCTGCCCGACAGCAAGAAACTCGACGGCAAGCCTTACGGCGTGTGCACGGCTGGCATGGTCCGCTCGTACGATCGGCCCGGTAGTTCTGACGGAATGTCTTCGCGGGCGCTTCAAACGCAGTTGCTCTTTGGCGAACCGCTATTCCTGCTTGATCGCGAAGGCGATTCCATACTCGCCCTTGCCAGCGATGGGTATTGGGGATGGGTTCCCAAAGCGTCGGTGCGGATGATGGATGCGGCTGAGTTTCATCGCTACTGTTCGCATCCGCGCGGAGCCGTGATTTCTGACGTCGAATTTGAAGGTATGCGGATTCCGCGTGGGGCGTCGCTACCGCTGGCGGGCAAGGATCAAGGGCGAACACAGGTCCTGTTGCCCAATGGCGAGTTGTTTCCACTGGCGTCGTCGGCGGTTCGAACTGAACAACCCGGTGAAGTCCGTGCGGCTGATCGAGTGCGGGCAGCGCTCGATCTCTTGCAGACGCCGTATCTGTTCGGCGGACGGTCGCCTTTGGGACTTGATTGCAGCGGGTTGATGACCAACGTTTGCGAACGCGTCAACTTGCCGATCGCCCGCGATGCATGGCAGCAGGCCATCGCTGGCGACCTGACAGCCACGTCGTGGGACCGAACCGGAATGGAGCCGGGCGATCAGGTTTTCTTCATGGACTCCAGCGGAAAAATCTATCACACCGGTATCGCCATCAGCGACCATCACGTGTTGCACGCAGCCCCGCCCGGTGTGCAGATCGGCAGCCTCAAGGAAGGGGATCGATTGTTTGACGCGCGACTCAATCGCGATTTCTTTGTAGCCAAGCGACCGTGACGATCGGGGTTGAACCGAATTCGTGCACTGCGATTTTTTCAAGGACTTACGACGTTGAATCCAAGACGAATCTGCATATTGACCGACGGGCATTTGGATACCTTCACTGCCAAGACGGCGCTGGGCCTCCTGCGATATTGCCCGGACGAAGTGGTGGCTGTCCTCGATCGCCAGCACGTTGGCGAGTCGCTCGTTGATTTGGTGGGTACCGGAAAAGACATCCCGATTATCGGATCGATCGATGCCGCGAAGCAGCTTTCCGCCAACCAATTGCTGATGGGGGTGGCGCTTCCTGGCGGTCAGCTTCCGACGGCGTGGCGCGAGTTTCTGGAAGAAGGCCTTCAGTCGGGCATGGACATCGTCAGCGGCATGCACGCCCGGCTCAACCACGACGAACGCTTCGCCCAACTGGCCAAGGAAAACGGACGCACGCTTTACGACGTGCGCAATCCGGGACCGCCGCCACCGGTCGGCAGCGGGAAAGCCGCGTTCACCAAGGCCAAGCGAATCCTCACCGTCGGCAGCGACTGCAACGTTGGCAAGCGCGTGACCGCTTTGGAAATTACCCGCGAATTGAAGAGTCGCGACGTCAATGTCGAGTTCCTCGCTACCGGTCAGACGGGCATCATGATCTCCGGTTCAGGGGTGCCAGCCGACGCGGTCATCTCAGATTTCTTGACCGGTTACATCGAGCGCGGCGTCTTGGAGCGCGGCGATGCCGATTATGTTCTGGTCGAAGGGCAGGGTTCAATTCTGAATCCGGCATTCTCACCGGTGACGCTCGGATTGATCCATGGGGCGATGCCCGATGCGATGATCATTTGTCACCACCCACCGCGCAAGAACATGCGGGCGACGGAATATCCCGTGGCGGGTCTGCGCGAGTTGATCGACCTGCACGAGGCGATCACGAAGCCGCTCTATCCGTCCAAGGTGATTGCGGTGGCGCTGAATTGCTTTGGCATGGATCCGCAAGCCGCAGACGATGCGGTTCGCGCGACGCAGGAATTGACGGGGCTGCCGGCGATCGATCCGATTCGGATGGGGGCCTCCGGGTTTGCTGATTTGATTTTGGCGTTGTAGTTGGTGCCGCGGGGCGTACTGGCGCTCTGCACTGCTCACAGAGCAGTGGCACATCTTGGGCAGTGGCACATCTGTTTGCGCTATTGATGGGATTCCTTACGACTCATTCATCGTGGGTTGGATTTCGGGGATGTGGGCTTCTTCCGGAGCTTGCGGTTCCGGACGTCGGCGGAATCCCTGGATCTGCGGGCTGTCTTCTGGTTTCTCGGATGGGTGGACGGCAAACACCTCGACGCGCACGATCTCCTCGAAGGGTACGCTGACGACGAACGCCCCGACGCGGTATTGGTCATCCACCGGTTCGCACTCAAAGGTCAGGTGGGCTTTGGTCGGCACCTGGGCGAGCTGTTTGATCTCATAACTGAATCCATCGCGAAGATAGATGAGTTCCCGCGTTTCGACCGACTCGAAGAATTTGCGGAAATCGTCGTTGTCCAGGCACGTTTCATGGTCAACGTCCGGGTAATGCGACGCCGTGCAGCGGTAGCGGGCCTCTTCTCGCTGCTGTTGAAACGCGATACCATGAAACCAGTCGTAATCAAACATGGGCGTCTTCTTCTTTGCGATAGTGTGGAGTCGGCAGCCAGATTCGAACCGCAGGAATTGGCGGGAACCGTCTGACCTTAGGGCGGTTTGGTGCGGCTGTCAATCACGCCCTGCGTACTGTTATCGTCCGTTTTGACCGGGGGCGTGCGTTGTGAATCCGACAGACTTGAAGCAGATAATTATGGGTCTGTCGACCGATGCCGGATTTGACAAATGTGCGATTTCCCCCGCCTCGCCAGTCGGTCGCAGTGACTATTATCGGGACTGGTTGAAACTCGGGCGGGCGGGGACGATGGATTATCTTCATCGTCACGCCGAGTTGCGCACCGATGCAGGGAAATTGCTCCCCGGCGCGAAGAGCGTCATCGTCTGTGCCCTTAACTATCACCAATCTGATCCACTGACATTGAACGACACCAGCAAACAGCGCGGCAAGGTCGCGATGTACGCGTGGGGCGACGACTATCACAAGATCATCAAGCGGAAGCTGTTCGGCCTCGTCGATCAATTGCGGTCGGAAGTCGCAATACCCTTTGAATCAAAGGTTTGCGTCGATACAGCCCCAATTCTGGAGCGTGAGTACGCGGCGCTTTCGGGCATCGGGTGGATCGGAAAGAACACGCTGGTGCTCGATCCGACGTTGGGGAGTTACTTCTTTTTGGGGTTGATCGTCACGACGCTGGATCTCCCGCCCGATACGCCGTCGCCCGATCATTGCGGGACGTGCACGCGCTGTCTCGACGCCTGCCCGACCGATGCGTTCCCTGCGGCCTATGAGATGGACGCTTCCCGCTGCATCAGCTACCTGACGATCGAACACCGCGATGAAACTGTTCCGGATGACTTGGCGTCTCTGATGGGCGATTGGGTCTTCGGCTGCGACGTCTGCCAGCAGGTCTGCCCGCACAACAACGATGTGCCCCAAACCAATGAGCCCAGGTTCGCCATTCGACAACCGGGACCGCGACCCGATCTTGAGGCGATGAAGGACATGACGGATGAGGAATTCCGCGAACAACTCAAAGGCAGCGCCATCAAGCGGGCCAAGCCGGACATGCTTCGCCGCAACGCGCGGATCGCGCTGGCGAATCATGCCCGCGACACTGAACGGTAGATCGCCCGTTACTTGTTGATCAGGACTTTCAGTTCGTCGGTGTTGAGCAGTCGGGCGATGATCCCGTAGATGCCGGCGCCGATCAGGATTGTGACGCCCAACTGGGTTGCCTCGATCATCGTGTGGGCACGACCGTCGCTGGCGAGCGAGCGGCTTAGCGGTCCGATTCGTAGCATCGCCCAGACACCCGCACCCATCACCGCAGCCGCGAACGCCGACTTGAGCACGGATCGAGCGATCGTCGGCCAATGAATCGTGCAGACGCGCGCTTTGAGGAAGCCCGCAAGCAGAACGATTTGAATGGCCGCACTGATCGCGGTCGCCAGCGCCACACCGGCTTCCCGCATCGAAGTCCGCACGAGCAGAATGTTGAGCATCAGATTCAAACCGACCATCGCCACGGAGATATACACCGGACTTTTCGTGTCTTCCTTGGCGTAGAACCCACGAACCAGAATCTGCTGTGCAGAGTAGGCCCAAAGTCCGAAGCAATAGCACTGCAGTGCGGTGACGACGCGATTGGTGTCCGCCGACGTGAACTCGCCGCGCTCGTAAAGCAGTCGAACCAGATGCGGCGCGATCAGGATCAACCCGACGCCGGCAGGGATCGCAATGAACAGCGATGTTCGCAGCCCGGTATCCAGCGACGAGGCGAATCCGGTCTCATCGCCTTCCGCAGCGTGCCAGCTCAGGAGCGGAAAGATCGCGGTGGCGATCGCGGTCGAGAACACACCGAGGGGCAGGTGGCTTAGGAACTGGGCGTATCCAAGTTCGGCGAGGCCCTTGCCATCGTTGACCATGGTGAACGCGATGACCGAATCGATGAACGTGTTCAATTGAATGACGGAAACACCGAGGATCATCGGCAGCAGCAACGAAACAACCCGGCGCACCGGTGGCGACGACCATTTGAAATTCGGTTTGATTGAAAAGCCGATCGCCTTGAGCCAAAGAACCTGAATCGATATCTGCAAACAGCCCGCAAGCAGCGTCGCGAACGCAATAAAGCGCAGATGCGTTCTCGGATCAAAACCAAAACTCGTTCCGCCCAGCCAGGTCGCGCTGATCAAAACCACGTTGAGCAGAATGGGCGCGATCGCCGGCGCGGCAAAACGATGCAGGCTGTTGAGCACGCCGGCTAGCAACGCAGTTGCGCATATCAGCACCATGTACGGCAACAAAATCATCGTCAGGCTGGCGGCGGAAAACGGCTTGAAATGTTCGACGACGAGCAGGGCGACTTCCGCAAGCACGGTCATCGCGGAGAGAATGGTGACGACGAGCGTGAATACGCCGCCTGCAAGTTGCTTGGCTGGTTCATCCCCATCGGCTTGACGGTATTTTGTGAAAACCGGAATGAATGAAGAGGTCAAAGCACCCTCGCCAAACAGCCGTCGAGAGAGATTGGGGATTTGAAAAGCGAATCGAAAGTCGCTCAGAAGCGGTGTCGCACCGAAGAAATAGCTGTAAGCCATCTCGCGCAAAACGCCAAGCACGCGCGATGCCAGGGTCATGAGCGAAATAAGTTTGGCCGATCCAACAAATCGATGTTCACGTGACACGGGCGTATATATAGGACGAGCGGGTGGTTCAGACAAGTGCAGACGCATGTGATTCGATAGAGATGAAAAAGGGGTGGAAAAATAAATCTGAATTCGCTACTGTCGGACGACCCGTCGCACTAGAATCTTCGCGCGATTTGGGTTACGAATCGGTTGTTGTTCAAGAGTTGAATTGCCCAAAAGGCAATTGGCACCTAACACAAGAGAGGCGGCTGACCGACCGCGTCTGAATTGGAGAATGAAGTTATGGCACACATTGTGGCGGAACCATGCGTGGCTTGTAAATTCACCGACTGTGTCGCCGTATGTCCGGTCGATTGTTTTCATGAGGGTGTAAACTTTCTCGTGATCGATCCCGATGTGTGCATTGACTGTGGTCTCTGCGTCCCCGAATGTCCGACGGAAGCGATCTTCGCGGAAGACGATCTTCCCGAGAAGTGGTCGGACTATGTGGAGATCAATGCGAAGTACTCGCCGGATTGGCCGGTGATCGATGCGCAGAAGTCGCCGCTTCCGGAAGCTGAAGAAATGAAGGAAGTCGAAGACAAGAAGGCAATGTTGGATTCCAATCCGTTCCAGGGTTAATCCCGGATTTGCTCTTTTCTTTTTTGTTCGGAGAAATCTGTCGTGGCACATATTGTGGCCGAGCCCTGTGTGGCTTGTAAGTTTACGGACTGCGTTGCTGTCTGCCCGGTCGATTGTTTTCGCGAAGGCATCAATTTTCTGGCGATCGACCCGGGTGAGTGCATCGACTGTACGCAGTGTGTGCCCGAGTGCCCGACCGAGGCTATCTTTGCTCAGGACGATCTGCCGGATAAGTGGTCTGAGTACGTCGAGATCAACGCGAAGTACGCGGCAGCTTGGCCGGTGATCGATGCCCAGAAAGACCCGCTGCCCGAAGCCGAAGACCTCAAGGACTATGAGGGCAAGCGCGAGTTCCTCGATCCGGGTGCATGGCAGGATTAGCAGCGCAGAAAGCGCAAGCACGCCGGCGGCTTGTCGGCGTTTTGTCAGTCATCAGCACATTGAGCGCACGCACTTGATTCGTCAGGTGCGTGCTTTTTTCATTGAAGGCGGAACCCATTCTTGAACGACAAACCCACCGAAGTTCCAACAGTCGCTGCGATCCTGCCCTCGGTAGAACGCGTGGTTCAGCGTTTGCAGCACGTCTCGATCGACGAAGTAGCCGTCGCGCGTTTCGCTCGCGAGTTGAATGAAACGCCGCAGTTGTCCGGTCCGGAAGATGATGCGCTGCTGTTTCGAGGGCCACGCGAGTCGTGCGCGAATTTCTGTCTGCTGTGCGATGCGCTGAATTTCTGCTTCTGGTCGGATCAAGGGTGGGAGCTTGAGTTCGCCGGGAAGCTGTGGACGCGAACCCACGCCATGATCGCGGGCGTGTTGCGGGCAATTGATCAAGACCCGAACTGGCTGACCGCCGACCGATGGCGCGACGCCACGATGAGCGACGTCGAAACGATTTTTGCGGGGCGCGGTTCCATCCCGTTTCCCGACGAACGCCTCCGTATCATGAACGAAACCGGGCGCGTCTTGTGCGATCGGTTTGATGGGCAATTCGCCCATGCCGTGGATCGCACCGATCAGGACGCTTCCGGTATCGTCGAAATCCTCGCACGCGACTTCCCGTCGTTTCGCGATGCGGCCACGCATTCGGGAGAGTCGGTCGTTTTTCTCAAGCGGGCGCAAATCTGTGTGGCCGACCTGCACCGGACGTTGACCGCCAACGGTCTTTCCGGGCTTCGTGGCCTTGAATCGTTGACGGTCTTTGCTGACTATCGCCTACCGCAGTTGTTTCGACACGTGGGCGCGCTCGTGCTCAATCCGCAACTGGCTGCGACGGTCGATCAGGAATTGGAGGTCGCCAACGGGTCGACTGAGGAGGTCGAATTGCGGGCGGTGACGATTTGGATTGCGGATCAACTGGTTCGCGAATTGCGGCGGATGGGGCGGTCGGTCGACGCATGGGAGTTGGACTATACGTTGTGGCTCAAAGCCCGCTCGCCCGAAGTGCGCGTGCCGCACCATCGAACGGTGTCGATCTTTTATTGAGTATGAGTGTCTTTATCAATTAGATGGATGTCGTCACGACCGAGTCGATTGCATCGCAAATGTCGCGCAAAACAGCCAGCGGTGACTGATCGGCATTGATGTGTGCGATCAAGTCCGGCGGGTAGCATTCCAACACCGGCCGCGTGGACTCTTCGTACACCTTGATGCGATTCAGGATCACTTCTTCTTTCGCGTCGTCGGGTCGACCTGATTTTGATGCACGCAGCTTCAAACGTTCGACCAGTTTCTTCTGGTTCTTCATGTTGAGGTGGACGATCTTCAACACATCGACATACCCGCCGATCAACTCGACTTGCGAAGGCGTGCGTGGAATACCGTCAAGAAGAAGAATGTGATACTTCGGATCGATCGCGCCCGCGGCCACCTTGTCGCCGACGAACTTGTTCCACAACCGTACCGTCAGTTCATCCGGAACGAGCATTCCTTTCGTTGCGTACGAGAGAAACTCTTTGCCGATTTCGCTTTCCTTGTCGAGTCCGCGGAAGATGTCGCCCATGGCCAAGTGCACGAGGTGGGGCATGCCCGCCAGCGCGGCGCCCTGCGTACCTTTTCCACATCCGGGATACCCGAAAAACAAGATGGCACGATATGCTGCGCTACCCAAGGCAGATCCTCCAACCAACCGCTAAGGTTTGTGTTTCTTGCGACTCCCTCGCGACAATCAATCGACACTCCCTGCGCGTCGATTCGCGTATTGCTCAGCCAACACCGGATCGTTGAATTTTACATCGGCCCCTTGGAGTAGCGACCTGTAGAGACGCTGGATTTCTGATTCCGCCCGCTGCTCACGCAGGCGCGCCTCCAGTTCTGATCGGTGTCCAGCCCAACTAGTTTCACCGTTTGCGACTTTTTTCTCAAGTTTGACCAGGTGCCACCAGGCACCGGATTCGACCGGTTCGGAAACCTCGCCGACCTCCAGCCCAAACGCCGCCTCCCTGATGGGCTGGGGGATATCACCCGAGCGCTGGTTGAACGGTTTCAGCAGTCCGCCCGACGGTCCGGTCCTTAGATTGGCGCTGTAGCGGACGGCTGCCTGCTGAAAGTCGAGCCCATCGGCGATCATGACCTTCAGCTTCTGGGCGTCGGCTTGGCTGGGAAGCTGGATGTGGCGGACGACGGCTTGCTCACCGGAGATGTTGTCGAATTCCTGCTGAAGTTCGGCGTCGGTGAAGGTCATCCGGGCGTAGGCGATCGCCCGCAGGTACGCACTTCGCTTGATGGCCGATAGATATTGCAGCTTTGAGATTTTGCGACGTTCGAGGATGCCTTTGAGGAGGCGCTCGGCTTCTTCATTGTCGAAGATGGGGTCAGCGGCTCCGGATTGCATGGGTGAGAGGATTTGCATCAGCCGGCGATCGTACTCACGCTGGATGTCGAAAACAGTGACATCGAGTCCAAGTTCTTCGCAGCGCTGAATCGCCAACTCCAGGACAATCAGCGGCTCGAGTGCATCGACCCCGTGATCCTTGAGCATCTGGCGGTCCATGTAACTGCGGGCGATATCGCGTCCGTTGATCGTCGCGACCGGTGATCGGCTGGTGGGCTCGTGGGTGCTTG
>DDIR01000040.1:53336-81011 GCA_002338715.1 Phycisphaerales bacterium UBA1845
GTGGGCTCGTGGGTGCTTGCTTTCGTAGAGTCATCGTTCGCGTCGGCAGCCAGTTGATCAGACCACGACGGCGGACCACCGACACCATCGTCGGCGGATTGATTCGGTGGGGCGATTTTTTTTTGCGGGGGATCGTTGGAGCGTTCGGCCACCGCCTGGCGTACCGTTGGACTTTCGTACTCCGGCGTCGCTACGCATCCGACCAATACCAAGATGCCAAGCGTAGCCAAGCCAATTGCCGGCGCGGTGGTTGGTCGCGAGGCTTTGGAGCGAAGAACTGGTATTGTGCTACAATCGACCGCACGGAACATGGAGGGGACGGTAGCAGGCGTTATTTTCTCCGTCAACCGGAGACCAAACGACGTGCGAGGATCGCCAAATGCCTGAAAACAAAGGTGTCAAAGTGACGTTGCTGGGGACGGGTACGTCGCACGGGGTGCCCATGATCGGTTGCGACTGCTCGGTTTGCATGTCCGACGACCCAAGGGACAAACGGACACGGGCGAGCGTCGTCGTCACAACGTCGGGTAAGACTTTCCTGATCGATACATCACCCGAGCTGCGTCTCCAGTGCGTTGCCAATAACGTCAATCATGTCGATGCGGTCTTGTTTACGCATGCCCACGCCGATCATGTAACCGGCATGGATGACCTGCGTCGATTCAACTGGCTGAGTCGATCGACGCTTGATTGCTATGGATCGAAAGCAACGCTGGCGTCGATTCGCAACATGTTCGCATACATCTTTCACGACGATCCCGATTACCCTTCGCACAAACCGTCGCTCAATTTGGTTGAGATCGACGACGGGCCACTGACCATCGCCGGTGTGAACGTGACACCCATTCCCTTGCTGCACGGAACGCTACCCGTCTACGGTTTTCGGTTTGGTAATTTTGCCTACTGCACCGACTGCAATCAGATACCGGCCGACTCACTGAAGCGCCTGAAAAACCTCGACGTATTGATCCTCGATGCCCTTCGCGATACGCGACACCCGACGCATTTCAATCTCGTCGAAGCCGTCGCGATGGCCACCCGCATCGGCGCCCGCAGGACGTTCTTCACCCACATGGCCCACGCCCTTGGGCACGCTGCGACCAACGGGAAACTCCCTGATTCAATGGCGCTCGCCCATGACGGTCTTGTCGTCGAATCCAGCTAGACGGCGGGCCAACGATACCGCCTGGCGAACCCGACGATGCCCGGGTGCGTAATTGAAATTGGCGGTTGGCGAGACGCTGGACAACCATGTTTCGCTGCACCATAGTATGCGTCTAGCACGAGTGCCTGAGTTTCTCCGTGAATCCATCACGCGGGCCTCAGCATATCTCTGACTCGGGAGTTTTGGCATTGATGCTGTTGGCCCAGAAATCAGTCCAGCCGCTAAGCGACATCGTCAGCGCATACTGGCCCGTGCTTGCGTTTTCATTTGGCATCTCGCTGCTGGCGACGCCGATTTGTCGGGCGGTGGCGCGGCGCTTGAACATCGTTGATCGACCGGACGACTGGTTAAAGCCGCACGAGCAACCCATTCCTTATCTGGGCGGCGTCGCGATTTTCTTCGCATGGGCGGCGGGCATTTTGTTTGGCGTGTGGTGGATTGGTCGAATCAATCCATGGGCTGAGACCGAATGGGCCAACCTGGCGCCGCTGACCATCAAGAGTCCGATGCTGCTGGGGATTCTCATCGGCGGAACCGCGATCATGGCCCTCGGATTGTTTGACGATCTTCGGATGGCCTCACCCATCGTCAAATTGGCTGGCAATATCACCGTTGCACTCGTGCTTGTGTTTGTCGGACTGGGCGACGATTTCGTCGGGACAGCCGCGGCGAAGTTCGGTTTGAAAATGACCGGTGATGACGCCTGGCTCAATTGGGTCTATACCGTTCCGATTACGGTGTTCATCGTGGTCGGTGCGTGCAATGCGACGAACTTGCTGGATGGTATGGATGGATTGTGCAGCGGTGTTCTCGGTATCATTTCGCTTGGGTTCCTTGTTCTATCGCTGCATCTGCACATGTACGGTTCGTGGCACCATGACAATGTGATTCGATTGCTCGTGGCGTTGTCGATGATGGGTGGGGCGCTGGGGTTCCTGCCTTACAATCGCAATCCCGCGAGCATCTTCATGGGCGACGCGGGTTCGATGCTTCTCGGATTTACGGCGGCTGTCATGATCCTGATGTTCGCCGAAGCACAGATCGTCAAATGGATGTTGGGGGCGATTGTGGTCGTGGGGCTGCCGATCGCGGACATGACGCTGGCGCTGTTGCGTCGGTGGCGCGCCCAGCGACCTTTGATGATGGGGGATCGCAGTCACTTCTATGACCAATTGCGCGATCGCGGTATGAGCGTGAAACGGGTGGTGGCGATCAGCTATCTGCTCTCCGCGTTTTTTGCAGCCGCCGGTTGCCTCGTCCCGATTTACTTTCGGACGCGCTACGTTGTTCCCATTTACGGATTCCTGGCGGTGTTGACGCTGGCCGCGATCAAGAAGTTTCGCATGCTTCGCGTTGATTCACCCGCGACCGAACCGAAGTCATAGCATCGGTCAACAAGTCCACGTTAATCTTGTTTCACGCAATCACGCCCACATGGGTTGGCGGCGCTTGGGCGCTTGAGCCGAGTCGTTCATGCGCAACGATATCCGCTTTGGATCGGTCGCGTAATCGAGCGCCGTCTCCAGCGTAAGTCGACCGGCTTGCAGGTGTTCGATGAGCACTTCGTCGAGCGTGATCATGCCATCGTTCTTGCCGGTCAGAATCGCATCGCCGATTGCGACGAGGTTGTTCGATCGGATCGCGCTGGTCACGGGCAGGTTGCTGTACATGACTTCGTAGGCGAGCACCCGCCGTTGACCTTCTTGTGCATTGGGCAGCAGGTGTTGGCTTAGGACCATTCGCAGGTTGATGGCGAGCTGCGCACAGATTTCGTCGCTGCGTTCGCGCGGAAAAAGGTCGGTGAAGCGACTGACTGCACCTTTGGCGTCGCGCGTGTGCACCGTCGTAAGCACCAGGTGTCCGGTTTCTGCGGCCGTCAGCGCCATCTGCGCCGTTTCGCGATCGCGAATTTCACCAACGAGGATGACATCGGGGTCTTGTCGCAAACCGTACTTGAGACCGGCTGCAAAACTGGCGACATCAACCCCGACTTCGCGCTGGGTGATCAGCGCCGTATCGCCATAATCATGAACGTATTCGATCGGTTCTTCGATGGTGATGACGCGGCTTGTGGTCTGCTTGATGATCTGCTGCAGCATGACCGCCAGCGTCGTGCTTTTTCCAGAACCGGTCACGCCGGTGACGAGGATCAGACCGTTGCGAAAACTGGCGACGCGGTTCACCACATCCTGTGGCAGACCTGCCCACTGTGCCGAAGGGACTTCACCGGGAATGACGCGAACGCAAGCGCCGATTCGGCCATGGGCGTAGAACACGTTGACGCGGTAGCGCTGAAGCGCATCGTCAACCATTGATTCGAATGAAAAATCCAGATCGTAGGAGAACGCATCGCCCAGGCGCGACATCGCCTCTTGCGCGCTGGCGTCGATGTTGTCGCGTTGCGTCGGTGGACTAACGTTTGCCAACATCGACGCGAGCGCCTTGTTGCTGATTGCGTCGCCGAACGGTTGCAATCTTCCATGCACGCGAATGCGCGGACGCTGATCGCCCAAGAGATGCAGGTCAGATGCTTCCGCCCGCACAGCGTCGGCAAGCAGTGTGATCAACGACGACGTGTCAGGCGAGTATTGCTTCGAATGCCGCGGCAGATCATCCGCAAAAGGCGGCAGCTCATCCTCGAAGGATGGGGAATTTTTGTCGAATTCGTTCAAGGCAGGCACTCCGTGAGACGCAAAAGGCACAATACCGACGACGGTTGATTCATCGGATAGTCGGACTGGCTGCGGGTGTTGACGTTGAGACTGGATATAGCGACGTGAGGGGACGTACGAATATCAGACGTTGCATCGAATTGTTCGTCGGCAGGGAGGTGTCGTGGGAGGTGTTCGATTATCGGTCACGTCTGAAAAGCAACCGAAGTACCCTAAATCGTAGATTCATCGTGCCGATAGTCCACTGGGTGGGGCGATGTTGCGTCCGGCCAATTGCACAATTGAAGTGCCCTGACAGCTGTGCGATCCGCAGGCAATCGATCGCACGCGCACTGGCAACGTGCGCTGCCCAGTTAAACAAGTTTGCGCAAGCACGTTCACGTTCGGAAGGATTATCATCGTGCCAAGTTCCGCGACCAGCCATTCCACGCAGTTGTTATCGATCGCAAAGCAGGAGGGCGTACCCGACCTCGAACTTGGTCGGCGCGCACACCCACGCTACACGCTGGGCATGCGCGTTGATATCTCCACAGACCCGACGGGTGGCAACGACGTTCAAACCGTGCTCGTGCACAACGTTTCTGCCGGCGGGATTGGCGTCTGGACGCAGCGGCAGTTCGCCCCGGGCGCAAGCCTCTCGGTGCTCGATGCGGATGGTCTTGGTTGGATCATGGGCGTTGTTCAGCATTCGTCACCCGGTGTGCATGGGTACATGGTTGGTATTCAATTTGTTCGCGATGACTCTGGTGATCGCGGATCAAGCGCTGCATCAAACGGTTCGGCGCCCGGCGCGGGCAGGTCAGTTGATCAGGAGCCGCAGCTTGCGGAATCGCGCAGCTTGTTGTGCTTGCCACTTGCAATTGCGCGAATCGCCAAGGGTGGGCTGACCGGTCTATTGACTGCGGGTTCTGTTTACGTTGGCCTGAGGATTTTGGATTTTGAAATCTTCCCGGTTGAAGTGGCGATTGGTTTTGGCATTTCTGCTGCAGTGGGGGCGGTCGTCGGTTTGTTGGGCATCCGTCGCGAGCAGCGATACCTGCGCGGCATCGAGTCGGCGATCCGTGCGTTGAGCGGCGGCGAATCCATCGAATCGCTGCCCGCCGCACCAACTTCTGGTCATGCGGCGATCAATCGTGAAATGATAAAACTGATCGAGCATCAGCAGCAGCAAAACGTTGAGAACAGCATTCGACGGCAACAGAACCTGGAACTGCAGGAAGTTAAATCGGGAATCCTCTCGATTGTCTCCCAGGACGTGCGGCAGCCTTTGCAGGCGATTCAGCAGCACGCGGAAGTCCTGCGAGAAGAAATCGACTCGCTTTCGCGCGAGAGCAGACTGGACCTGATCGAAATCATCGCACAGCAAAGCACGAACATTGCCCAGCAAGTCAGCGACCTTGAAGAGTTGCAGCAATTGGACAGGGCGGCAGAAGCAAATGAAAGCGGCAACGCCTGCTACAGCGAATCCTGTTGCCTCGAAGATACGATCCGAGACGTGGTTTCCAGTTTTGAAACGTTGGCCCGGTCATCCGGCATCCACATGGAACTGGACTGTCCCGAATCGCTTCCCCCCGCGTTGGCCGATCCCGAAAAAATCTCGCGCGTTCTGCGACGGCTGGTTTCCAATGCGATCGCGAGCACACCCGCAGGTGGCGACGTTGCTGTTACGGTGGAAGAGCGGCCTTGCGAGTTGGTCGTGTCGGTCGCTGACAGCGGTTCGGGTATTCCGCGTGAAAGGTGGGGGGCCGCGTTTGATCGCGTTTCCTGCACCAACGATCAGGAAGGTGAACAGGATTCTCGTTTGGGGCTGGGACTCTACATCGCCCGTCGAATTGTTGAGTCGCACAATGGTCGAATCTGGCTGGACAGTGAGATGGATCAGGGAGCCGTCGTGTACTTCGCCATTCCCACGACCGATACGTGCACGGAAGAACCCGTATCCATCGAACCGTTGGCCGGAAACTGCCGCGTCGTCATTTGTGATTCCGATCCTGAGTTGGCTGCGATGATGGCCCAGGCGCTGCGCTACCAGGACTATCACGTATCGGTTGCCCATTGCGGTGAACGACTCATTGAACTGCTCGACCGCGAACCGTTTGATGTCGTCCTCACCGATGTGCAGGTCACCGACATGAGCACATCTGAGTTGCTCGGTGCGCTCCATAGCCGCCGCGAGTTAAACTTCGCCACGATCCTGCACAGCTTTGAAGAGGGTCTGGATGCTGGAAACAAATTGCCGGTCGTCGCGTACCTGCCACGTCCTGCCGACCGACGCCGACTCTATGAAGCCGTCGCATTGGCCGCCAAGCGCCGCCTTGTCACCGGCAAGACGCTCTTTTTCCTCGATCACGGTTCGATGGACACCCGCCGTCTGCGCGGGGCGTTGGAAGAAGCCGGTCATGTTGTCGTGACTTGCGGATCGATGAAAGAGCTTCAGCGGCTGCTCAAGTGCTACCGATGCGACAGCTACCTCATTCCGCAGGGGGCGGTTCGGGGCGACTGGGGCGAGGTCATCCGAATTCAGAACCGCGACGATGACGGTGTCCCGACGTCGGCGAGCGTTCAGCCGGTGGTTCTTGTCGACGAAGTCCTCCGCAGCGAGCGCGGTATCGAGGATCAGTTCGGTATCAAACTGGTGGCGTATCGCCCCGGCTTCGAGGCCGAAGTGGTCGAGCAGATGGAGTCGACCCGGGCGAACCAACCGCAGGAAATCTCCGCCCGGTAGGACACGACGACCGCCATTCTGAAACCGCCAAGAATCTTGCTCCTTTGGCAACCGCCGACTGGCTCGGTCCGATCACTGAGATTTCGGAGCCGTCTCCGCGCGAAATCCATCTCGCCTTCGTTGTAACATCATTTTTGACAAAAGTTTGAAGAATTTCCCGCCGGTCGGGCTTGCTCCATTTGCCCCTGCGATATTTGTGTGATATATTTAATATATCAGATCAATATTCCAAGGAGACAGGTCCATGACCAAAGAGCGAAGCGTTTCAACGATCAACGGTTGGCCCGTGCTGTTCATTCTTCTTGCGGTTTTTCTGGCGGATGCGTACGCGATTTTCCTTCCGATCCGAAAGCTCGCCACCGGTGGGCCGGATGCAGGCTGGATCACGATGTTGGTGTTGGCCAGTCTGGGTTTCGTCGTCTGGATCATCCTGATGTGCGGATTTTTCACGCTTCAGCCGAACATATCAGCCGTCCTGCTCTTGTTCGGTAAGTACAAGGGGACGACCAAGGACGAGGGTTTTCGTTGGGCGAACCCGTTCCTCACCAAGAAGAAAGTTTCGCTTCGGGCCCACAACCTCAACGGTGAAAAACTGAAGGTCAACGATCGCAACGGAAACCCGATTGAAATCGCACTCGTTGTCGTGTGGCGGGTGGCGGATACGGCTGAAGCAGTCTTCGACGTGGAAGATTACGTCGCCTACGTTTCCATTCAAAGCGAGTCGGCGCTGCGGCATCTGGCCACCAAGTATCCGTACGACACCGGCGAACATGACAACGAGTTGTCGCTTCGCGGTTCGATTGATGAAGTTTCCAATGACCTGCAGGAAGAGTTGGCAGAGCGACTGTCAAAAGCGGGCGTGATTGTTGACGAGGCCCGGCTGAGTCACCTTGCGTACGCGCAAGAGATCGCCGGTGCGATGTTGCAGCGCCAGCAAGCCGAAGCGATCGTGGCTGCCCGTCGCCGAATTGTTGACGGTGCGGTCGGTATGGTGGAAATGGCTCTGGAAAAGCTGGAGGAACATGACACCGTCAAGCTCGATGATGAGCGGAAAGCAACGATGGTCAGCAATCTGCTCGTTGTGTTGTGTGGAGAGAAAGCTGCGCACCCGGTTGTGAATGCCGGTTCGCTTTATTAGATGAAAGGAATCGAAACGAATTCTTTGGAGCTGCCAGGACGGCGCAATGGCCGAAAAGAAATCCATTCTCTTACGTCTTCCGCCTGAGCTTTGGGCGGAAATCAAACGATACGCCGACGCCGAACTGCGCAGCGTCAACGGACAGATTGAATACATTCTGCGCGAAGCGATTCATAAGCGCACGGGAAAGAAACAGGACGAAGAGTCGAACGAATCGGATCGCGAATAAGCGCATTGCGCTTGCGCCGATGGTTGGCCAAAGCTGCGGTGATGGGACGTTTGCGAACGCTTGATCGGAAGCAAATGGTAAAAATAAGTTGGGCGAGCCCGTCGCTCCTCCTCCACTCGACGAGCCCGCCTCTATATTTGGCAGCGGTCGGATGAAACAACCGACCATGTGTTTGGCAGGTGCGTCATCGTAACGGAAACGATTCGGTTTTTCACGTCCGAAATACTTCAAATATATTTCATCCGAGCCGCCTGACTTCGGCTTAATCGTCATAATCGTTACAGAGTGACGTTCTGCTAAACGTTGGTCATTAAAGACTTACAACCACACTTCAGCACGAGTGAAGTTATTCGGACTTTATAGAGATCGTAATCCAGGCGTCGCGTTTTGCTCGTCCGCTCTTCACAGCACGGGCGCCAGTACCCATGTGGATCGATTTCGTTTTGCCCCTGGATTCCCGCTTTCGCGGGAATCGACGGCGCTGTCGCGCCGCTACGTTTGGACTCAAGGTGTGCTTGCCGTGTTGATTCACATACGGTGGCGCTTGCACGGGTCTTGGGTGTGCGCCGAATAAATGACATCAACGCGGGCCGTTCGCAGGTTCAACGGGTTAATCGGCGTCGATCGATCGCTTGGTTGGCCCGTCGTAAGTGTGTGCGTCCGGATCGATCTTGCGCAGTTTCTTTTCGCGGGTCATTTCTTCGCGCGCCTGGGCGATGAGTCCGGGGACGCGCGCGATCATGAAGAAACCATTCATCAACTCTGGTTCGAATCCGAGTTCCAGCAACACCGCCGCGATCGCGCCGTCAATGTTCATGGGGAGCGGTTTGCCCAACTGACGGGCCAACTCGGTTTCGATGAGTCTGCTGGTCTCAACGAATTTCCCGCAAGCGCCGGCTTGCTTCGCCAATTCAAACAGCCGAGGGGTGCGCGGGTCGGACGTATGAAGTTGATGACCAAACCCTGCCACCCGAAACTTGCGGGTGCGGTATTCGTCGAGCACTTTGGATGTTGCGGCTTCGAGTGAGATCGAATCGGCGCTTGCCCGTTCGGTGATTTCCAAAATGGCATTGGCGCAGTCTTCAATCGCGCCGCCATGGTATCGGTTGATGTTGAGCACACCGGCAGCGACGCAGGCATTTAGTGGAGCACCGGTCGATGCAGTCAAACGAGCGCCGTTGACCGATGCGGCAGTCGGTCCATGATCGATGGTCGAAACGATGATCGCGGTGATCAGCCTTCCAACCCGGGCGTCCGGAAGTTCGCCCCGAAAAAGCAGATACACCGCTTGCCCAAAGTCGACGTTGCCCATCAATTCGTCGATGGGGTAGCCCCTGATCAGGATTTCGTTGGGTTTGGTGCTCGTGATAGCCGTCTTGAAGGTCGCGGGTTTCATGATTGCGGGAGTATGACCGATACAGGCCCCGGATTCCAGAGAACACATCGCGCCGGGCGGCTCGTTTTGACTGGGCGGAAAGCACCGATTCGACGTGACGACGCTTCCGATTAGAATCGCAAGTATGAGTGACGACCTCATCATGGAACTAACCCGTGAAGTCCGGTTTTCGCTGGCTGACGGGGACGCTGACGGCAAACCGCTGAATTCATGGGCAGGCTGGCCCGCGTCAGACCGGATAGCGCCTTACCTTGTGTTGCGGGCGACGGTGCGTGGCGTCGTGGATCGACGGATTGGTTACCTGTGCAACATTGTGACCATCGATAAAGCCGTCCGTGACGAGGCTATCCCGCAACTGCGCGACGTGCATCGTGAAGATCTTTCGGTCGGCTGCCCGTACGAAGCCATGTTGACGCGAGTTGTTTCACCGATTGAGGGGGCGATGCCCGACAATGTCGAACTGATTCGACTTGAATTGCGTGCGACACCTTTTCTTGCATACACGTGGCGGAAGGAATTGTTGAACATGATCCAGATCACGCAATCGTTTGAGTTTGCGGCTGCCCATCGCCTGCACTGCGCCGATTTTAGCGACGAAGAGAATCGGGCCGTGTTCGGCAAGTGTACGAACCCGAATGGGCACGGGCACAATTACGTGGTGGAGGTCACGGTGGGGGGCGAACCCGATGCGCAATCCGGTACGGTGCTGGAAGTGGGGCGGTTGGAGCGCATCGTCAAGGAACGCGTCATCGACGAGTTTGACCACAAGCATCTGAACCTGGACTGCGCTGAGTTTGCGGAACTCAATCCGAGCGTCGAAAACATCACCCGCGTCATCTGGGATCGACTTAACGGCGCCTTCGGGTCGGCGAATCTGGCGAAGGTGCGCGTGTACGAAACCCCCAAGACGTTTGCGGAGTTCTGTGGTTAAGTCGACAGCGCACGGTCAATTCGAAAGCGCACGGAGGGCCGCGTCGACGGCTGCTTTCGGCGAATCCACCTTGATGATTTCTTCATGCACGTCCCACGAATCCAAACCGATGACCGTCTTGCCCAGTCGCAGGGCGTAGGCGATTTCTGAGAGCGTCCCAAACCCGCCCCCGACCGCGATGTACACCTTGGCGCTGTTGACGATCACGCTGTTGCGGGCCACACCCAGACCGGTCGCGATGGCCAGATCGAGGTGGGGGTTGCCATCTTCGGTCAGATTCGACGGTAGAATACCCACAACGATTTGATGGCGATCGTGGGGTGCGTCGGACAGGGCTTCGCGAAAGCCGCGGGCGACTTCCCGCATGACGCCTTCGAGTCCGCCGCAGATGATCGAGCATCCGGCGCGGGCAAGGCGTTGGCCAACTTCGTGGGCGCGCTCATTGGTTGACGTCGCCTCGGTCCCGGCACCGATGACGCCGACAAGCTTCTGATTGATTGGATGGATCAAGGCATCAGTCATCCAGGACAAAGGTTACCTTCATATTGACGCGGTAATGGGTGATCTTCCCATCCTTCACGTCAACCTTCATGTCATTAACCCACGCACCCGAGATGTTCTTGAGCGTCTTGCTTGCGCGGGCGATGCCGATGTCCATGGCGTCTGCGAAACTTTTCTCTGAACTGGCTGAGATTTCCGTGATCTTGGCGACTGACGACATTCTTGTTCTCCGTGTTTTGGAATTGAAGCCCCATAAGAAACGGGTATGACCCCAATGGTATCACGAACTGCCGAATGATGCAGAAAGCCGATGATTGGGCGATTTGGCTGGACTTTTGGCATATGACCCACGTACGGCATCCGGTTTTGGGTGAACGATTCGCTGCGTGTGTCGAATGTGTGTCGCCCATGAACCTTGAACACATTCAGCGGTTCGCGATAGAATCGGTGCGTGATAAGCTGCCAATGGGCTGTTCGGTCTGGATCATCGTGCCGCATGTACGTGCGGTACTGTTTTTCCCGACCGTCCATCGTGCAGTTTCAAATGTCTTGCGAATTCGGTTTGCAGAGAATGTCGCCGACGCCGGGGCCATCAGGCGATCATTCTTAATTAAGCCGTTGCTTACGACCAATGACCTGTTGCATCCGTCGCGCGGGAGCCAATCCCTATGCGTTTGGGCGGATTGTCTCGGAGGAGGAAAAGGCGTGCGGAATTGCGTGAAGTCGTTCAGACAAATGGCGTTGGTCTTCGCTGTTACCTTGACCCCTCTCCTTGCATTACCGTCTGTAACGCTCGCGATGTTGCCGGCTGGCACGACGTTGGAAGACTTCTTCATGCCAGGAACTCAGCCGGGCATCGGTAAGGGCGCCGATCTGGAGGAACCGCTGGTTGGCGCGTTCGAGCAATGCATTTTGTGCCACGACGCGAGCACACCGACGGCAACATTTGACGAGTCAACGGCACAGTTCGGTCGTTGGGCGGCCAGCATGATGGGACAAGCTACCCGCGACCCGATCTTTCACGCAGCGCTTGCGATTGCTGAGCAGGACGCCGACTTCGCCGGTTCGTATTGCCTCCGATGCCACTCGCCGACGGGTTGGGCGGAAGGACGCGTTGCCGGCGCCGGAATGACGGACGGTTCGGCGCTGACCGGTAAGGACTTCGACGGTGTGTCGTGTTCGATTTGCCATCGTCTGGTGGACCCTGTTTACAAACCTGGAATCAGCCCGGCAGTCGACTCGGGCATCCTTGCGAGTGTGACGGGCGGAATCCCGGTGAACCCCGGTTCCGGACAGTACATTCTGGACCCGGTTGACCGACGCCGCGGGCCGTTTGATCTGAACGCCGACCATGGTGGATTCTTCCCCTATCACGCGTTTGAGATTTCACCGTTCCATCAGACTTCAGATCTCTGCGCGACCTGCCATGACGTGAGCAATCCGATCTTCACCAAGCAGATGGACGGGAGCTACGCCTTAAACGATCTGGATGCCGAGCATCCGACACAAGACAAGTACGATCAGTTCCCTGTCGAACGAACGTTCAGCGAATGGGCGCAGAGCGCATTTGCGTTGTCGTCGATTGATTTGGGCGGACGGTTTGGCGGCAACCTGCCAGCCGTCAGCACGTGCCAGGACTGCCACATGGAAGACACGACGGGCGACGGTTGTCGATTCCCGCCGATCTTTACGCGCACCAATCTTCCCCAGCACAATTTCAACGGGGCCAACAGTTGGGTGATTCGTGCTGTGCGGCAGTTGTACCCGGACATCGAAACCGGTTTGACGGGGCGCTCGGTCAATGATGCGATCGCTCGCAACGAGTCGATGCTGGCCCGCGCGTCGGACATGGAAACGTACGTCAACGGCGACACGCTGACCGTTCGCGTCATCAACTTCAGCGGTCACAAGCTTCCGACCGGTTACGGTGAAGGTCGTCGCATGTGGATCAACGTCAAGTTCTTCGACGAAACCGACACGCTCGTCACCGAACACGGTGCGTACGACGTGACGACGGCTGGCTTGACGACAGCCGACACCAAGGTTTACGAAGTCAAACACGGGCTCGACGCGGTGATGGCGGCTTCTACCGGACTTCCCGAAGGCGAATCATTCCACTTCGCGCTCAACAACGACATCGTCCTCGACAACCGCATTCCGCCGATGGGATTCGTCAACGCCAACTTTGAAGGTGTGCAAGCCGAACCGGTTGGTTATGCGTATGCCGATGGTCAGAACTGGGACGATACCGACTACACGATCCCACCGACGGCTGTCAGCGTTGAGGTGGCGGTCTATCATCAGACCACGTCGAAGGAGTACATCGAATTCCTGCGCGACGCAAACACGACCAACTCGGCTGGAATGACGGCTTACAACATGTGGGACATGTTCGGTAAGAGTGCGCCGGTGGAAATGGATTTCGTTGCTCGCGATTTGTTTATCGCAGGCGACGGTGATGGCGATGGTGATGTCGATGTGGATGATCTTCCGTCGTTCGTCGATTGCATGGCCGGTCCCGATGCGACGCCCGCGCCGCTGGATGCGAACTGGGACGCGCAGGATTGCCTCGACGTGTACAACTTCGATGTCGATACCGACGTGGACCTCGAAGACTTCGCCGCGATGATGGATGCGGTCGAGCCATAGGGTTGGCGCGTAGGGTGGGCCGTGCCCACCGCTGTTGGAATGACATCGAATTGGTGGGTACTGCCCACCCTACGAAATGCGACCCGCGCCCATGTTGGCCGGGTCGTTTTCCATTTATCGCCCACCTGCGATACACTGCCGCCAAATCTCGTAGCGCCTTGAGCCTCGAACTGCTTTGACCCAATGAGGATTGAACATGCCCACCGTCCGCGCAGCCGTCATGCCCGCGCCACACAAGCCCGTTGAAGTGCGCGAACTTCCGGAACCCGAACTGGAATTGAATTCCGCGTTGATGAAAGTGACGTCGAGCGAAGTCTGCGGTACCGACGTGCACTTGTTGCATGGACAACTCGCGGGCGTGCCGTATCCGATCATCCCCGGTCACGTGTCGGTCGGTGTGTTGGAAAAAATTCGCGGGACGATTCGCGATGTGAATGGCAACGCATTTGCCGAGGGCGACAGCGTGACATTCCTGGATGTGCATCGCACGTGCCATGCGTGTTGGCATTGCCTTGTGGCGAAAGCTTCGACGCGTTGTCCCTCGCGTAAGGTCTATGGGATCACCTATGGCGTTGAAGATGGTCTGACCGGCGGGTGGGCTGAGAAACTTCATTTGATGAACGGGACGCACTGCATCTCGCTCGAAGGTGTCGATCCGATTGGTTTCATGGCCGGCGGTTGCGGCTTGCCTACGGCGCTGCATGCGGTGGATCGCAGCGACATACAAATTGGCGAGACGGTGCTGGTGCTGGGTGCGGGGCCGGTTGGATTGGCGGCTGTCGCTTTGGCACACCTGCGGGGAGCAGCGAAGGTTTTGTGCATCGGAGCGCCAAAACATCGTTTGAAAATCGCCGAGCAGATGGGGGCGTGTGCGACGCTGTGCATTGACGATGCGCCGGTGGAGGATCGCGCCGCATGGGTGATGCAGCAGAGTGAAGGGCGCGGTGTGGATGTTTGCATTGAGGCGACCGGTGCACCGATTGCGGTCAAGCAGGCGATGAACTGGGTGCGCGATGCCGGGCGGGTGACGGTGGTGGGGCAGTACACCGATGCGGGAACGGTCGAAGTCAATCCGCATACGGAATTGAATAAGAAGCATCTCGACATTCGCGGTGTGTGGGGTTCGGACTATTCGCACTTTTATCGCAGCGTGCAGCTACTTAAGGATGAGCGGATGCAGAATGCACTGGCGGCGATCAGCACGGAACGTTATGGGTTGGAACAAACCAACGGAGCGCTGGCCGACGTGGAAGCGGGTAAGAGTGTCAAAGCGTTGGTTGTTCCGTAACAGCCGCGCCACACGTGGGTGCCGACTCATCGCACCTGCTAAACTCCAAGAGATGGTTTTCAATTTGAGGAGATGGCAATGAACCGAAAATTGATCGGGTGCGTTGGTTTGGTCGCAGTGTTTGCGCTGGGTGTGATGCAATACACATTGGCGGATGAACCGCCGAAAGAAAAACCGCCCGTTGCAAAGGATGCCCCCAAAGAAAAACCCGATGCCCCCAAGGATTCGGCGGCAGGCAACATGAACGCCAGGGAGAAAGCGTTCGCCGAGATGCTGACGGGCGCGGTGATGGAGGGGACGTGGCGGATGACGTATTTCGACAAGCCGGGCGAAGAAATGAAACTCGGTGAGGCCAAGTCCGACCGCTACGAAATCGTGTCGGCTGTCAAGAGCGGCGACGACGATTGGGTCATCACCGCGCGCATCGTTTACGCCGATCGGGATGTGAATCTGCCCGTGCCGGTGAAAGTCGTCTGGGCCGACGACACGCCGATGATCACGTTGACCGAACTGAACATGCCAATTTTGGGGACGTACTCTGCCAGGGTGATTTTTCACCACGGATTCTACAGCGGCGTCTGGTATGGGGCTGGGTACGGTGGGGTGATGTCCGGGCAGATGACGAAGTCGCCGTCGTCCGATACTTCAAAGGAGTAGACTTCGCCAGGCAAGTTATTGGGGTTCTTGGAGTTATGGACGAAGTTCTGGTGTTTATGAACCGGCGGCGAGTTGTTAAGATCACTGGGCTGAGGCAGTTTGGGGTTGGCAGTTTGGGGTTGAACGCCTGATGCGTTGGAACAAGGACGCACCGTCATAGGGGTGCCGGTCAGCGGGTTCGTATGCCGGACCCGATCTCCGTGACCACGAGGAAAACATGATCACCAAGACCTTGCAAAACCTACGTCATTCGCTTCGTGGCTCATTCTTTGGGAAGGTGTTGCGCTCCGTCGGAATCGCCAAGGTGGGGCTTCGCTATTACGAGAATCGCGTGGTCAAGCAGGGGACGCACAGTTGCAATATTCTGGGCGTGCCCATGACTTTTGCGGTCCGGTCGTCAACGGAGATCACCCGAATCGATTCGCTCGTGGGAGAACAGCAGTTTGTCGAGCGCATCGCGAATTCATTGCGATCCGATGACGTGTTTTATGATATCGGCGCCAACATCGGAATGATTTCCATCCTGGTCGCCAAGAAAATGAAAGGCAAGCTCAAGCGGATATGTTGTTTCGAGCCCGAACCCGACAATGCGCAAGAGTTGCGAGAAAACCTGAAGCTCAACGGCCTCAGTGAAATTGATGTGCATCAGTTTGCCCTCGGCGACAAAGAGGGGACGTGCGAGTTATTCGTCTCTGGCGATGTCGGTGGCGGGTCGCATTCGTTGGCATCAGGATACAAGGAAGGTGCGCGGGCTGTTGAAATCGAAATCAAACGCGGTGATCACTTTGTTGAATCCAGCGGTTTTCCGCCCGATGTCATCAAGCTTGATGTGGAGGGCGCAGAGTTGTCTGTTTTGCGCGGATTGGAACAGACCCTAAAAGCCGGCCGTCTTCGAGAGCTGTTCGTCGAAGTTCATCCGAAGGGGATGGAGCTATTCGGCGACTCAGCCGACGAATTGACGAAATGGATGGAATCGCACCGGTACGAATGCCGTTGGAGCGAAGCACGCGGTAACCAATTCCATCAACACTACGTTTTCGCAGGATGACAAATCCTTATTGGCGTGGGGCGCGACCGTGCCCGGGCCACGATTTTTCACGAAATCGATCATATCATCGGTCAAATAGGGTGCAGCACCGTCAGGCACGCGGTAAGATCGCACGCAACGTTTCTGAGAAGTGCGGCTCAAAACGCGGCATGCATGACAATTCATGATCGTTTTGTTTGTTGCACGCAGACAATCATCCCCAAAAAGGTCTGACTTACATGAGTGATTTCCAGCAGCAGCTCGACGACGCACGCGAACAACTGGATGCCGGTGAGGCGTCAGCCGCCTTTCAATTGATTCGCGGGGTCTTTTTTGACCTGGAGCTGGCGTCCAACGACGACGATCTCTCGAAAGCCTTAAACGGTCTTGCGCCCATCGCCGGAGCGCTTGGCGGGACAGATTTCCAGGACGCAATCTCAAACTGTGCGAAGAATCTCGATGACCCGGAAGCGCTGTTCGAAGTGGCGCAGACGTTTATCGAAGAGGAAGTCTTTGATGTCGCCGCCTGTTTGCTCATGCGTGTCCACGAACTCGTACCGGAAGAAGCCGACGTCGTGGCTGTGCTGATCGATGTGTTGGAAGACGACGGCCGGTTTGAGGAAGCGTTTGGCATCTTGAAAGAGGTCGCCGAGGATTTTCCCGACGATTTCTACATTCAGGGTTTGCAGGCGTTTAACGC
This sequence comes from Phycisphaerales bacterium UBA1845, assembly GCA_002338715.1. Taxonomy (GTDB): domain Bacteria; phylum Planctomycetota; class Phycisphaerae; order UBA1845; family UBA1845; genus UBA1845. Next base: position 70,415 of record DDIR01000040.1, read on the forward strand.
GGTCATGTGCGGCGATTTGAATGCGGCGCGGATTTTTGCGGCCTCCCTTCCGACGCCGGTCGATGAAGACGATCAATTCTTCGGCGAGCAGATCAAGTCGATTCTGGCGCGCGCAGATGAAATCAAAGGCGTTTGCGATCTGGGCGAAAGCGATTTGCGCGGTTGGCATTATGTCGTGAGCGGCGGTCTCGTGTCGCACCTGTCGCCATTCGAACTCGAAGAAGATATGAATGGTCGATATGCATATACCTCCGACACCTATGCCCGATGTCGCGAGGGCATCATGCGACTCAAAGCCGCCCTCGATTTGTTGGGATGCAAACCAGAGTGCATCCAGATTCTTCCGGAGCGCGGAAGCCAGATCATGGGACTGGCGGCTGGCACCTTGCTCGACTTGCCCGTTCGACCCTGGAAAGGCGATGGTCAAAACAGCCTGGTGATTGCGTACGACCTTGCGGACCTGGACGAGGAGTTGGGCGAAGCGCTTTGGGAGCATAAACCGGGGCAGATTCTTTTTGCCCATGCGACGTGCTGGACGGATGTCTATCCATTTGTCGCCGACATCACCACCTACCTCTATCAACACCAAAGCTCGCCCTGGGGTGACCGCATGGAAATGCAGGGCGACGAAGTCGAAATGATGCCGGCGGACGATGCCGCACCAGAGGATCTCGCTGCCCGCATCATCGAAGCCGAGTGGGATAGCGACGAAGAAGACGCGAATGATCGCAGCCAAGCCGAGAAGGTCGCGGCTAAGATCGGCGAACTTTGTGCCGCCCGCCAAGACAGCGGCCCGCGATCGCGTTTGTGGACCGGTCCGGTCAAAAGCGGTCAATTCGAATAACGCTGGCGGCGTCAACAGCCGTCATCGTATCAGCCCAGGCAAAATTCTTGCGAGTGTTTCCGTCGTTGTCCGTAGCCATGAATGAAGCCGATCCGATTTCCGAATCGTGCGAAGTTCAAAGGCGACAGCGATGGATGTTCTGCACTTCATTTTCCTGCGGGTTCATTACGCGACCGATTGGCAGGCGATGACGCCGGTCGATTATTGCCTCGTGGGTTTTAATTCGATCGAGGCGCTGATCTGGTTTGGGTGCGCCGCATACGTGTTTCGTCGAAACGCGCGACTGCACAATTCAGGACGTGAGCAGCTTTATGGCGTGCTGTTTGTGCTTTTTGGCATGACCGACATCGTGGAGACGATTCAGGTTTCGAGCCCGCTGATCTGGGTCAAGCTGTTCGTGCTTATTCCATTGTTCGCCATGCGTCGGATGGTTCTCGGTACCTACAATCCAACACCAAAACTCATATAGCCAAATTACGCTCGATCCGTACCTACATGAATCGCGCGATGCTCATTTTGAGTGAACGAGTCTCGGTTCTTTGCCTGCGGGCCTCAGCTATGCTTGGTAGATGGCGGCTTTTTTCTGTAAAATCCCAGGAGCGGTTATGGACACCCCGCACCGACCCCGGCTTGGACCGCATTGTTGAGCAGATCGTCAAGGACCTGGTCGCGAGCGGAATCGCCGTTCTCGTCGGTGATTGGCGTACTGAGCACATAACTGACTTCGACGGTACGCTGCGTACTTGCTTGTGTACAACAACCTTCTGACACGATATCGCCGATTTCCGCATCTTCGCAGGCGCCGCTCGGGGTCCCCGTGCTGGGAGGCGCCCATCGAATATTCAGGCCGAAGACAGCCGTGGTCAGGCCGTCTGAGCGGACGTATCGACATTCTGCGTGATACGTGCTGAACACAAAGAACGAATCGATCACGACGTCTCTCAGTGCTGGCACATTGTCACCACTGACATTGACCGTAAAGCCGGCAGGGCACACGCCAATTGTCGGGTCGCCAGGCGGTTGGGCGCAATCTTCGTCAAGTGTCGGACACGGGAACTCGTCGGAATCGCATCGGCCATCACTGATGCAGCACACTTCCAATCGATCGCAGAAGTCGAAGTTGGTGCAGTCGGAATCGGTTTGCTCGGGACACCGGGCCAGATCGCAAATACCGTCACCGTCGCAGCATAGCCCGAAATTTTCGCAGAATTCGACGTCGCCGCAGTCGGGATCGGATGGTTCGATGGGGCACTCGGAGTTACAGATACCGTCGTCAGAACAGTCGGGTTCTGTCGGTTCGGCGTTGACGTCGCGGGCACCGCAATCGACGCAATCGGTGCCCAATTCACACAAGGAATGATCGGAGTCGGGTCCGCCATCATCACACTGCCCGTCAAAAGCAAACTCGCAGGTATTGTCGCAGCCCTCGCCGAAAACAGGATCCAGTTCTGTGGAGATCGGGATACCCCCGAGCGCTTCGCAAACTGCATCCTGCACGTTTTGGCCGTTGGTGATGATTCGGGTGCCGTCTTCCACGATGGTGACGCCCATGCACAACAGGTCAGGGAGCGTCGCCTTTTTCAGCAGCTTTCCTACCGACCAGCCACTTTTTGCCATCGCGCAGAGTGCGTTGACGCCAAGCTTGAGTTTGGCGATGGTCACAGGAGCGAACTCCGCGCCGCCTTGTCCGCTGGGAAGGGGGTCTGATCCGCGAAGCCCTTCCAGAAACCCGTTGGCCGCAAGACATGCCCCATCGAGCGTTCGCGTTGGTCCTGTCGACGTGACGGCCTCCCATAGTGCGCAGGTAATGTCCGCCGTCGTCACGATGCTGGATATGCCCGGGCAATTGAATTGCGGATTGGTCCCACGCGGTTTGCCTGTTTCAATAAGGGGTGCTGACTTGCTTGCACGCGCCAGCATGATCGCCCCCTGATCGTATTCGGAGTTTTCTGTCGGATTGACGATCGACGCTGCTTCGTCAATGGTAACGATTTCATTTGAATCAATTTCGACGGCCAGCGTGCTCGGCGGAGACGTGCCTTGCAGCGTCATCGTGATACGCAAGCCACCCTCGTCGAGAACCTCGAATTCCGCTGCGTCGCCAGTTGGAATGGTGACTTTGATATGACCGTTGCTCGTGATTTCTTCCGCGAGGATCAGCCGATCGGTGATGCCCTCCAGAACTGCGCCGCGGACGCGGACCGACCCGTCGGAAAACCGATCTCCGAGCACGAAGAGCGAATTGTTGCTTTCTTCGAAAGCGAAACCGTAAAGCGTTCCTTCGGGCCCCAGCGTGAGCGGACTGGTCGGGACAAAACTGATCTCGGTGTCCTCCACGCCAGCGTCATCGTCAATCTTGTCGGCGATGGCTTGGCCGCGTGCCTCAGGCGAGTTGGGATCTTCCTCGTCAACGGGTAAAGGTTCACATCCGCCTCCCAACAACAGCATGAGCAAGAACACCGCAACGATAGGGGATTGACGACCCGCGTTCATGTGTTCCTCCGTCGCCCGAACAAGCATGACCTGCTGTCTGAAGTTCTCCCTCAAGCCCCATGGGATTGCAAAGGAATTCGCCCCGATTTTCTCGAATAATGACGTGATCGTTCGTTGAAATCGTGAGAACCGGCTAATTGCCCGATGTCTGCCAATTCACTCTTTGATGCAGGGGCATCGACAGCGGTTGCTTCTTGGACGGGATGGGCTGGAAGACGTCCATCGGCGACAGGTGTTGTTCGTCGGCAGGGACGTGCTTGCCTTGGACAACCCGGACGCCGCAGTCGCTGCAATCGGTACCGAAGTCGCAGAATTGTTCGAACCCGTCACCACCGTCGTCGCACTCGCCGTCTTGCGCGAAGAAGCAGGAGTCGTCGCAGAACTGTTGGCCGCCTCCGTTGGGTGGATCGATTACCGCGCCTGAGCAATCCGCAGCGTCGGTCTTGAATGCCTGCCACGTGCCGACGAAACCGCCAGCCGTCTCGACGTTGCCGGAGATCGCGTCATTGAAGATGACACCATCAAAGCCGAAGAAAAAGTCCGGTGAAATCATCAGCATGTTGCCGGCGATGTCCGCACCGCCGTACAACTCGACGATCGATTCAAACCCATACTGAAGCACCGCAATCTCGCCGAGCACGCAACCTTCCGCGTCGATGCCCACCGCAACGGGCGTGCCATCGTTGGCCACCCCGCAGTACAACCCGGCAATGTCGCCCACCGCGCCGCCTCCGCCAAACTCCGGCGTGAACGGGTCGGTGTCCTGGTCGACCTCATCGCCATCGCTCACGCCGTCGCCATCGGTGTCGGGATTGAGCGGATTCAAACCGAACACGACTTCAAAATCGATCAAGCCGTCATCGTCGGTGTCGGCATCGTTCGGGTCTGTCCCGGTGATGAAGAGTTCGGTGTCGGTGTCCAGTCCGTCACCATCCGGGTCTTCGGCGTCGATGTTGGATGGATCGGTCGGGACGTTCGCGGGCATGTCGGGGCGGTCTGGTTGGCGCGGCATGACGCCGCCGTCGCGGGCGCCGTAAAGTTCCTGCGCGCCGGAGATGTCGTCGGACGTCAAGTCGAGCTTGCGCTGTCCGGGTCGATAACTCGGATACATAACCGCCGCTTCGACATCGCTGTGTCCCAGTCCAAGTCCATGACCCAACTCGTGGATGGCTGTTTCCAACAATCGCACTTGCGCACCCGTCGCGTTGTCGTCGGCCCAGGTTTCCGCGTCGTCGAAGTGACAGTCGCCGGCATTGGGGCCGCCGCTTCCCGGTGGGAAATAGCAATGGGCGAGTACGCCGCTGGGACCATCAAACGCGCCGCCCTGACCTTCACGCGCGGGGCATTTCTGGTTGGTGGCTTCGTAGAGTTCGCAGTGATCGCCCGTGCCAAACCCGATGACCATGTCTGCGTTGGCGGCAGCGTCAACACGTTGAAAGTTGAGCGGTACGGCCAGCGACCACGTTTGCAACGCGTCGGCGATGATCTGCTCCTGCGTGCTTTCAGGCAGGTCGGGTGAGAAACTCTGGATGAAGTAGGTGAGGTTCTGCTTTTGCCAACGCGTTTTCAGCGAATAGCTGGCGAGGAATTCGGATTCCTGTTGGTCGGGCAAGCCGTCGTAGCGGGTCTCCCCGGCTGTCGGGTCGCCGTCACCGCCCGGTGGAGGTGTCGTTTGGCAACCTGCCAAAACCAACGTCAACAGCAATAGTGATGTCTTGCGTAACATAGACCGTCCTCCCGCCAATAGCCCTTACCGTAGGGAATCGGATTCCTGAAAAAATCTTCAAACCGGTGAATCGGCGTCGCGAAAGGTGAGTAGACGCGACACCCATGCCCCCCGATATTGTAATACTTCGATGAACGTTATAATCGCAATATCGCCATTGGCAAAACGATAATCAGGATGCTTGAAAACGACATGCATGGACGACCCAAACTTGCAATTTTCGCCCTTGGCTTTTGCACGGTGTTCGGCGCGGTCGCGCTGATCGGCTGCCAGACCTCACCCCCTGGTGATACGCCATCCGATGGAAATGGCGGTGGTGGTGATGGGGGTGGCGGTGGAGACAATGGCGGCGGTGACACCGGTGGCGATACGGTTCCGTTTGTGACCGGGGAGACCAAACGGGTGGCGCTGCAGAGCGGATGCGCTCAGACGGTGCTGGAATGCTCGACGACCCATCCGATTGTGGTGTTGGATGTGCTGCCGGAAGAAGGGCAGTTTGTGACAGAAAGTGACACTGGCTTTGTGGTCGTGGGTAGCAACGACGACGGCTCTGAGGTGTTGCACTTTCGCGGAAGTCGCAGCGTGCCGGGCGTTGGCGCCGAAGGGTTGACCTTCAGTTGGAGCACCGGCGCCACCGACGACAATCCCGATACCTTTGCCCCGGGCGAAGAGTTCTCAACCGAAGCCGACACAACCATCCGCATGGGTGTTGGTTTTCATTACATCCGCCTGACCGTTCGCAACGACAACGCAGCGCCGGCTGCTCCATCGACCGCCGATCTGACGACGAGCTTTGTCGAAGTTGAGGTCGAGGTCCGCTTCTCGCAGGGCTCCGACTTCTTCGCCAAGCAGTAGGGTGGGCCGTGCCCACCGCTGTTTGATTGGCGAACGACATGGTGGGCAAGGCCCACCCTACGGTGATATCGCTGACAATACTTTTTGAAATGCTTTGGGCAGCGGCAGCGCGTTGTCCTTGCGTGCCCATTGAAACGGCTTTGGCACGCGGGATTTCCTGCACGTTGCGCGATACACGTTGAATCGCACGGTTCGATGGGTCAGTTGATGCTGCACCGCACGCGCTTTGACGGGGCGGCTTAGTGTCTTGCAAACGGATGCCGGCAGAACCGCTTCACACACCGCATCAATTCGTTCGCCATTGGCCTCAGCATTCGGCAGTTCCCACATGCCAGCCCAAAGTCCCGAATCGCTTCGCCGATGAAGCAGTACATATTCGCCGGATTCGATCACGAAGGCAGACAGGTCCATGCGTGTGGGTTTCAAACGCTTGCGAACGGGAGGAATCTTATCGACTAGGTCACGCTGCCTGGCGAGACAGATACGATTGAGCGGGCAAGTGTCACACAATGGCATTTTCGGTGTGCAAACCGTCGCGCCAAGGTCCATCAACGCTTGATTGAAGTCGCCGCAGCGTTTTCGCGGGATGATTTCGCCCGATATCTGCCAGAGCTTCGCGATCGTTTTGGCGTCACTTTGCAAATCGCGAATCGCAAACACCCGCGCGAGCACCCGCTTGACGTTGCCATCGAGAATCGGCGCGGATACGTCAAAGGCAATCGACGCGATCGCACCAGCCGAGTATCGACCCACGCCCGGCAGCGCCATCAAACCCTCAACCGTTTCCGGAAAACGCCCGCCCAACTCGTCGGCGACAACCTTCGCCGCATCATGGAGCAGGTGGGCTCGGCGGTAGTAACCAAGTCCCGCCCACATCGCCAGCACATCCTCGCGAGGGGCAGCCGCCAGCGCGTCGACGTTCGGATACGTCTTCAAGAACGCTGCATAATATGGTGCGACGGTGCTCGTTTGGGTCTGCTGAAGCATCATCTCCGACAACCAGACCGCATAGGGATCGGGATTGTCCGAGCGCCAGGGCAGTTCGCGACGATGGCGATCGTACCAACTCAGCAGGCGCCGCCGCAGACGTGGTAACTCGACAGGGTCGCCTGATGCGTTAGCGGCTGATCGTGGGGCGGTTGGCATGACCGCATTGTCTCGCTGCTGCGTATAAGCGGCAACCCTTGGCTGTGAATTCGCCCCTTGCCGATCGCTGCGATTCGACGTAGCCTCTCGGGACGAAGTCGTCGCTAGCTGGCCACGCTGTCATGGAGGATGAAAGCCACAATGTTGTTCACAAAATCAACCCGCTCGTTGCGTACGCAATTGATCCTGTCGCTCACTGTCGGTCTGATGATGATGACTGGTTGCTCTTCGATCAAAACCACGGTCGTGGGCATGTCGGTTGAGGATCGTCCCATCGAATGCCAGCAGATCGGATGGGGGCGCGACACCGTCATGATCATGGCCACCATTCACGGCAACGAAGCCGCTGGCACACCGTTGGTCAGCAAGTTGGCGGAACACCTCAAAGAACACCCCAAGGTACTCAAGGGACGCAAGGTTATCATCATGCCCGTCGCCAACCCGGACGGCTACGTTCACAACTCGCGTTTCAATGTCAATGGCGTCGATCTCAATCGCAACTTCCCAGCCGACAACTTCGACGCATCGCAGCGACACGGCGCGTATGCCTTGTGCGAACCCGAAAGTCGCACGATCAAAGCCGTTCTCGATAAATACAAACCCAACCGCATCGTCAGCATTCATCAACCCGTTGCATGCATCGACTACGACGGACCCGCTGCAAAACTCGCCGACGCGATGGGCTTGCACACCAACCTTCCGGTCAAGCGCATCGGCAGTCGTCCCGGTTCGCTCGGTTCGTACGCGGGACTTACGTTGAACATTCCGATCATCACGTTTGAGTTGCCCGCGACTGCCAGCGCGATGGACCGAGAATCGCTATGGGATGCGTATGGCATGTCGCTGGTCGCGGCAATTCGATATCCGGACGCCCAGCTTCATTAGTCGCAACACGGCGCATAACTGCCGGATTTTCCGGTGAATTCGCGTATTGCGTTTCGAACTCGTGTCACAGTTGTGTCCGAACAATTTGGTGAGTCCCCGATTGCCATAACTGACGCTATCCAAGCCGCTTGCGCACATTGACCCCGCGCGCTTCAACCATCTATAATCGCTACCTGTACGGGTAACGACGTCGGCAAGTGTGTGGGCCGACTTTCACGCCAAAGCAGGGGAAGGAATCTCACCCAATGAAAAGGTGCATGTCACCGCGAATGATCTCGCGCGCAGTTGCTGGTTTGGTGTTCGCCATGGGTGCCAATGCCTTTGCCCATGACGGAACGCAGTGGGTCGAAGTTCAGATTCAAGGCGCTCAAACCAACGGCGCGCCGGTCGACATCAGCGACATCAAAGCCGCCCAGGATCAGCTCGTTGCGCTCGGTTTCGAATTCGCCCGTTGCGGCCACATTCCAGCCGAAGGCATCTTCCGACTCGAAGTCGAATCCGACGATGACGTGCGCCTGCTCGATGACAATGGGTTTGACGTGATTTCAAGATCAACCGATGACGGGCAGCGCGCGGGTCTCGTCGAAACCGCTTACTTCGATCCCGGCGAAATCCTTACCATTCTCAATCAGACAGCCAACAACCATCCCGACATCGCCCAGGTCATCACCATCGGCACGACCGTCGAAGGCCGACCCATTCGCGGTTTGGAAATTTCAGACAACCCCGGCGTTCCGGAAGACGAACCGGCCATCCAGTTCAACGCGCAGCATCACGCCCGCGAAGTGGCGACGTCGCACATCGTGGTCGACCTGATTCAGCATCTGACGGACAACTATGGCATCGATTCGGAAGTGACCGACTGGGTCAACAATTACAAGACCATCTGCATTCCAATGGTCAATCCCGACGGCGTGCAGTACGTGTTCACGTCGGATGATTTCTGGCGGAAGAATCGCAAGAACAACCCGGGCTGCTCGGGCAGCGGCGTCGGTATCGATCTCAATCGCAACTACCCATACCTGTGGGGACCGGGGTGCGGCTCGTCGAGTTCATGCACCTCGTCGACCTATCGTGGACCGACGGCTGGCTCTGAACCCGAAACCCAGGCGATGATGGCCTTGCAGGACGAGTACCATTTCGTGATGGCCACCTCGTATCACTCGTATGGTCGGTTCGTCGACTATCCCTACGCGTGCAGCGATGGTTCACCGGCAGAGCGAATGCCCGAACACGGCGTGATTCACGAGATGATGGTGGGGATGGCCGGCGCGATTTCGTCGGTCGACAGCGTCAACTACACCGCGTACACGCCCGTACCGTTCGGCGGTGTCAACGGTGACGACACCAGTTGGTACTACGCCCACAAGGGGGTGTACGCATTTATCGTCGAAGCCGGCACGTCATTCGCGCCGTCGTTTTCGGAAGTGACGAACATCCTCGCCCGCAACCGCGCCGGCTGGGAGTATCTTTACGATCGACTCGGAAAAGCCCGCCTCGACCTTCGCGTGGTGGACCACGTGACCGGATTGCCGCTGGTGGCGCAGGTCGAAATGCTCCAGCAGGATGCGACGAACATCCTCTTCGATACCGGCGAATTCGATCGATTCAGTGAGCCGACCTTTGGCCGCTCGCGCTGGATGACCGAAGCCAACCACACCTACACGATGCGCATCTCCAAAAGCGGTTACGGCACGCGTACGATCGCGGTGCCCGTCGCCAATGCACCGGTCGATGTGCCCGTGCTGCTCCTACCCAACGGCGTAACCCTCGGTGACGACAAGCAGGACGGTGACGTGGACCTAGCCGACTACGCCAAGTTCCAGGAATGCTTCGAAGTCACACCAATCCCAAACGACTGCCGCATCATGGACATGGACGGCGATGAAGCCGTGAACCTGAGCGATGTGGGTGAGTGGACGGCGCTATTGGCCGGCCCGTAGCAAGACATTTGTCGCATTGCAATCCGAAGGTGGCATCATCGGTCAACGTGTACACCGCGTCGAGTGGCCAGTGCTCGGACGGCCCGCTCAACGTTTCTTGTAGATCCGGTGATACGCGAAGTGCTGGCACAGGGCCGCAAGCGCGCACCCAAGCGTTGCCAGGTGAGTTATGCTCTTGTTCTGCGTTGGTTCGCTCCATAGCATGCCGCAAACTCCCAGCCAAAGGAGCAAGTTGACCTCGATCGTGTAGAACATGAGTTTCATCTTCGTGCCGCCTCCTTCGATCTAACACTGCGCCTTCGATTTGACACTGCGTCGCCCACAGTTCTCAAGACACAAGTTGTCCCCCGCACGCATTCAAGTCAAATGAGGGCGCTGACCGCCACCATGCTGAAGCTGTCTAAGCGCCGCGAGCGCATGCCATGCAACTATACCGACAACGTCCGAAATCGGCTTGTTAAAGCGACTCTGGATGTTGAAGGCGACCAAGGCGGGAGCCTGAAAGACGTGACCATCCACGAAAACGCCTTCGACGGCCTGGGGCGGCGGGTGGTGAAAACCGTGTCGAATTCCGGTGACCTCGACGGCGTGACGGAGTATTATCACAATAAGAATCAGATCATCGAGCCGCGGGACGGCAGCGGGAACCTGGAGACGCAGGTGTACCCGAAGATGCAGAAAACAGGTGACTGTCCCGAACGCCAT
>DDIR01000007.1 GCA_002338715.1 Phycisphaerales bacterium UBA1845
GGCGGCCACTGGGTGACTCGCGGCAACGTCGGTCGCGATCGGTCGCTGGGCGTTGACGACTTGAACGCTCGACTGGGCGAACCAGACGAACGCGGCAATCACGGCGGCAACGAACAGGAAGAATCCGAGTCCCCAGACTTTTGAGGCGAGGGGGCTCAGGTGTTGGCGAAAACGCGTCGGCGTCGAGAAGAACCGAAGGACCGTTTTCCAGGCCCACTGCCAGTGCAAAAACACGTGCAGCAGCAACATCGCCGCGATCCCGACTGCGATCCAGAAGTGAACATCACCCCAGCCGTGTCGCGAGAGGCCCCAGAGCTTCAAGGCCCGGCCCCCCTCCCGACCGCCCGTGCCCGGTGGAAGCGTGTAACGAATGACCAGACCGGTGACGGCCATCGCGACCATGCCAATCAGCGCGAGGGTATCGACCGTGAAGTTCAACGTGTTTCGTCTCATGACGTGCGTCCTGTTTGAAGTGCGCAGCCGATCATGGCGACGTGGTTCCGCAACCACTTGGCTTCATGGCCATATCGCCATGTCAACCCGAAAAGAGAAACTAGCGAAAAAGGTGGGCATCAAACGCCAGCCGCTGCCCGCTGCGCATCGAGATTGGCTTTGAGCACGGTCTCGATGCACGTGAAGAAACCATCCAGACACCGACATGTCACGCGGTAGAAACTCATCGGTCCTTCCTTGCGACACGCAATGAGTCCGACGTTCTTTAGAATCGCCAGGTGCTTCGATACGGTGGATTGGTCAGCACCGACAAGATCCGTCAGATCGCAGACACAGGTTTCTGACTTCTGCAGGGCATCCAGAAGGAGCAGACGGGTCGGATGGGCAAGGGCTTTGGCAATCTCCGCCCGCGATTCGTAATGCCGCAATGTTTTTCGCTTCATGGCCATATGGCAATTATGCCATACATATCCGATTTGTCAAGTCGGATGCAACATATGGAATCGAACGACATCAGAATCAATAAGAAATACGCGCTGTTAAGCCGCCCGTTCTTCCAGGCGGGCACACGCCTCGGCGTGCAGCCTTCTCATCTTGACCAGTGCCATGCGGGCAATGTCAAAACTCTTCGCGTGGGCTGCGGATTCGAGCACTTCAGCCGGATTCGTGAATTCCGACATCCCCAACGAACCGCCCGCGCCCTTGATGGCATGGGCTTCCCGAGCTGCGTTTTCCCCATCGTTCGATGTGAGCGCTTCTTCGATCACGTCCAGCTTGTGGGGCAAATCGGTCAACCAACTCCGGGCGATGGGCTCCAGTTCCGGATCGGACGCCCAGGTCGGTAACTCATTACCCGTTTCCCGCGACCCTTCATCCGGTACCGCAAGTTTTGTCCACCGGGCAACAGTCTGAATCATGACGGCAGGCACAATCGGTTTACTTAGAAAATCGTTCATGCCCACCGCAAGGCACTCTTCCCGATCGGCCCCCGTCGAAAATGCGGTCAACGCTATGATCGGAGCCGTAAATCCGTTGGCGCGGATGGCACGGGTCGCCTCCAGTCCGCTCATCGTCGGCATCTGAATGTCCATCAGCACAAGGTCGAACAGCTGCTTACTGCAAATTTCGATCGCTTCGGTACCGTCGCAGGCCAAATCGACATGCGCCCCAGCCCGTTTCAGAAAAATCGAACAGACCTTGCGATTGGTTTCGACATCATCGACGACCAGGATCGTGCGCCCACCGAGTGGCGCCTTCGCACCCGGCTCACCCGTGTCCCATGCCTCAACCGTCGGCATGGCACGCGGCAACGACTCACCAGGCAACAACGGGTTGGCTGCAATCGTTGCGGTGAACGTGCTGCCGGCTCCGAGGGTACTCGTGACGGTGATGTCACCACCCAACCGCTGGGCGATGCTTTTGCTGATCGACAGGCCGAGTCCCGTTCCGCCGAAGCGTGCCGCGATGCTTTGATCGGCTTGTTCAAATGGCTTGAATAGATTACCGAGTTGCTCGGGCGACATGCCAATACCGGTGTCGGTCACGGAGATTCTGAGCATTGCCGACGCATTCTTGTCGTCGGAATTGGAGCCTTTGCTGCCTGAACCCGGGTCGTATCTTACCGCCACCTTGACGCCGCCGAGCTGCGTGAACTTCACGGCGTTGCCCACGAGGTTCATCGCGATCTGACGCAATCGGGTGCCATCTGTGCGAATCGCGTCGGGCACACTCGGATCAAACGCCAGATCCAACGCGATCCCTTGCTCTTTGGCCCGTGACGTTAGCACAGCTACCGAACCCGAAATGACCTCGCGCGGGCTGCACGGCGCAAGGGCCATGTCCATCTTTCCGACGTCCAACTTGGAAATGTCCAGGACGTCGTTGATGAGAGTCAAGAGATGGGTTCCGCTTCCGTGGATCACACCGATCCACTCTTCGCGCGTGTCCGGATTTCCGTCGTCGGCGTGTCGGCGCAGCAGGTCCGCAAAACCAATGATTCCATTGAGCGGTGTTCGGATTTCGTGGCTCATGCTGGCGAGGAATCGCGTCTTCGTGTCGTTGGCCGTCTCAGCTGCGATTTTGGCTTTGGCCAGGTCGGCGGTCATGCGGTGGGCAAGATTGATCGCCCGCATTCTGCCGGTACCGAACGACCAGATGATTCCCGCAACCAGCAAACTCATCAACGTCCCACCACTACCGAGCGTCCAATGCGACGAACCGTTGACTCCCGCGTCGAAAACGGGCGTGGTGTTTGTGACCATGATCCACAGTTGCCCGGCCACATTGAGCGTCGCTCGGCTTTCGAACTTATGACTCGATGAACCCTGGGGTGATGCCTTGGGTGTGTATTCGCTAGCGCGGTGGTTGCGATACAGCAGATACTCCGACGACAGCGACTTGTCCGTGAACAAGTGGAAATCCAACGTACCGTCGGCGATGCCCGCTGCCCGCTCGACGCCAGCCATCGCTTCGTCCAATACGATCGGCGCACACGCAAGACCCAACAGCGCGGCTTCACGATCTTCGGGCGTGTCGGTTTTTGCCCCGTTCTTGTAAACGGGCAAGTAGTACAGAAACCCGGCGTGTGGTCCATCGCCTTGAACGAGCATGATTTGGTCACTGATGACAGGCTGGCCCGACCGCACCGCCCGTTCGACCGTTGCCCTGCGACGCGGTTCACTCCCGTTGTCGAGACCCCAAGCCTTCTCGTTGTTCTCCAGCGGGTAGGTGTAGGTCACGACGAAGAGATCGTCATCCGGTTTGACGTTTGCGTCGACTGGTTCCATTGCGTGAACCGAAAAATTCGGCGCATCGTCGGCTCGCTCATCGGCTACAAATGCCTCCAATTCATCGCGGTTGACGTGCTTGATGAACTGAAACGCATGAACGCCGGGAAACTCCACGATCATTTTCAACGATGCCGCGTACGCATCGAACTCGCGCCGTTCGACCGATGTGCTTGCCGCAAACAATCCACGCACACCAAAGAGCCCGTAAACCGGTCTTTGCAAACGTCGCTGCACTTCGTTGACGAGATGGTCGGAGAGTCGATCAAAGCGGGACTTGGCCATGCGATCTGCATTGCGCGACGTCGTGTCGACGGCCAGCATCGTGACCGTCAGCCCGATGATCAACACGGCGATCGCGATGAAATGAACGGGCCAACGACGACTCGGTGCCGCCGGCTGATCGATGGGCGCAGCGCCTGTGTTACCGCTAGAAACACCGTGACGCGGCTGACTGTGGTTCAAGCCATCATTCGATTGTGCGCGTTGACTGGCGATGGGAGTTTCTCACGTCCTGCGGTATATACCGAACCGTTATCCCTTGAACTATCGGTGAAGCGGGCAAACCGATTGAAAACGTGAACGCCGCCCGCAAGGTCCGAAACCATGCGCAACCACGCCGCAATGCATACGCAATCGAACGGACACCAAAAGCCGCACATCCAATCCACCGAATTGAACCGGTGCAATGGAGCAAGACAAATAAGCGTGCATTCCGTCCGACCAGACGGGTTCACAGGCAATCAATAGGCATGCCATAAATCGCAGAATCACCGAATCCGTTTTGTGTGAGTAAACGGAAACAGGTTAGAGATTCGCTTGGTAACCCGGTACCGGATTACGCTATCGACATGACCGCTCCGATTTCAACTGTCACGGTTGTGAGCAGGCAAGACGCAATAAATGTAATAGCGACCGATTCAAAGATGGGAAATTGTTGAACTGACAGGCGAACCGCATTCAGGACAAACACCGCTGACGTTTCCCGTTAGGTCGTAACCGCAGCGAATGCAATATCCATCGCCGGGCTGGCGCCATCTGCGGAATGGTCCGCGCGCAAAAGCAATCGCGGGAAAGATGCCAAATGCCAGGAACGGAATCCAAAGAGGCATGATTATCCAAGTCCTAACAAATGAACGCACAGAGTATCGCCCTGAATGCGAAGAGTCATCTCTCGTTATCTTCCGACGCCAGATGAATTTAAATTCACCATCCAGCCCCATGGGGCGCCAAAGGTTGTGCAGCCCCGCAAGCGACATTGCGTTTGAATGTGTGTCGTGGTCTTCCCATATGAATCCGCCCTTCATGCCAGTTGCGCAAAATGAAAATAGGTGCGTTCCCGATACGAAGCCCCAATGGGTTGGATGACAAGCGCCGACAATAGCCACGATGCCCGTGGTTGCGGTTGCCACCGTCAAGGCAATGATAACCGTTCTTCGAATCACGTCTTCTCACCGCATTCGGGACATCTGGGTTCAGGCAATCCCGTCAGGTTGTACCCGCAATGGACGCATTGATTGCGTTTGCGACGACGACTTTGGCGAAAACGACGCAATGGGCCACGAATGAAGGCAATAAGTGGGTAAGGCGTGAACGTCAGTTGCACCAACCAAGCAGGTACGCCAGCGACGAACGAAAGCGAGGAGAATGCCGGATAAGGATGATGAGTTGTTTCATCGAATCTGAAGAAGTAGAGGCTTTCGTGCAACCTGGAATTGACACGATAACGATACCTTCTCTGCCACAAATCCTGGCCTCTGAATGCGGGAATGTCGAGCTTGATTCTGGGGACCACATGCGGGTATCTGTGTTGTCCAGAATGATGATTGTCGAAGTATGCCAATTCGAATCGTCCACCGTCGATTTCGAACAAGACGCCTCGTTCGGTGCCTGCAAATTCCTACCGAAGAGGGCCAACTACTGCGCTGGTGATCCAGAATAATGCACTCGCAGCACCAACCGTCGTGAGTCCCAGAATGATCGCCTTCCGGATCATATTTCTTCACCGCATTCCGGGCATCGAGGCTCAGTTAAGCCCGTAAGGCTATAACCGCAACGAAGGCATTGATTGTGTTTGCGACGACGGCGACGACGCAGCGGGCCGTAGATGAAAGCGAACAGAGGGAAGATTCCGAATAGTGCAATTGGAAGCCACATCGCAATCCAAATCGTGAGTTCCGTTCTTGTTGCCCGATCCTGCATGGGGATTAAGGTTGGCAATTCGAATACTATTCCATTTGTATTGATGCCGCCCGGTCGAGTAACAAAGGTTGCTCGCTCTGGTTTTTCCGTCCTGAATGACGTCCTACCCGTGATGTAGATTTGCTGAAGACCGTAGCGGACGCCTGGAATCGGATTGTTTGGCGGCACGTATTCGCCGAATGAGAAATAGCAGTGAATGATACGCCCGTCCTCGGATTTCCATTCATCGCGCCGTCCCCAATTGACCACCATTCTTCCCGAATCGATCGACACGACCAATGCCTGACGATCGAACAAAAGAACGGGATCGCCAATTTTCCATTTGATTGCGGTTGCGTAGCTCGCCACACACAATCCAGCCGAGGCGATGAAACACAAAGTGAGAAATATGATTGCAGATTTTCGGATCATGCCTGCATCCCGCACTCCGGACAAATACCCGATGTGTTTCCCGTAAGGCTGTAGCCGCACTGGATGCATTGATTGCGATTGCGCCGACGGTAACGACGCAGTGGGCCCTGGACGAATGCGACGGCCGGGGGGATGCAAAACATGAGGAATGGAGCCCAAAGAGGAAACTTGATCATTGCCCCCGCAAGCCCCCTGTTCTCCCAATACCAAGAAGCCGGCCACCAAAACGAGCAAACCCAGATGTTGCTTTTCTCCAAATAGCAATGCCCCGACTCGAAATACACCAAGTATTGAAAGTCACCTACTCTTGAACTATGTGCCGTTATTCTGCTACCGAAACTTGCAATCCACATGCCGCCCGCAAGCACAACCAGAAGAATCGATAGCACAATGATCGAATTGCGAATCATATTTTCCCGCCACATTCTGGGCAGATGCCGGATTCGTTGCCCGTTAGATCGTAATTACATCGAATGCAGCCGTTCAGTCGAACAGGTTTGCTTCGCCATGCGACCAATGTCGCGAGTAGGAACGGCACGATGAACAACCATAGCGGGATCATCCACATGGATGATGGATTGTAGTCCAACGTTTTGATCCACCAGTGCTTGGCCAAGCTCGATTCGCTGTGCGTCATTGACCAACCGCCCTCGTGCAGTATGTCTCCTCCCGGTAGGTACAAGAAACACACCACACCCGCATGAAGTTGGAATTCGATTTCTAAAGACGCGTATCCTATTCGCCAGTACAAACTCACCAACCACGCAGTCACAACGAACAGACATGCTGCCAATCCCCCGAGCAACATAAACATCCGAAACACAGATCGAGCCCCCAGCCACCGCTTGATTGATCTTGGTATCAGCGTCATCACGTTGAGTATAGACCACCCCAATGGGCCATGCACCGAATTGGTCCGCTCATGTAGTGGGCCTCGAAAGCATCGGTTCATTTCCCGCTGGCGACAGCCCACAACAGGCCCCCATCCGTGTTTTTGCCCACGCGATCAATATTTCGAGATTTCCACTTGACATATCGTCATCTTACGATATATTGACATTAAGGAGCTTAGGATGGCCAGGGCGGTCCGAAAATCCAGGAAGCCTGTTGAGCTTGGGGCCGAGTCCTTGGGGCAGGCGGCTGAGTGCTTGCGGGTGCTCGCCCATCCCGCTCGGATTCGCATGGTGCAGATGCTGCTTTCCGGGCGGTACACCGTCGGTGAGTTGGCCGAGGACTGCGGCATCCCCGATAACGTCGCCTCCGAGCATCTGCGTCTGATGCAGCGGTGCGGGTTTTTCACCAGCGAACGCGACGGGCGAAAGGTCTATTACCAGGTGGCTGAACCCCACCTTGCCGACATCATCAACTGCATCGAAAGTCGGTTTTCAAAATGACCGTCGATATCACATAGCCGTCAGGGCGATTTTATTTTGACCCAATATCTCGAAAGTTCGCGATATTTCGATATTCAAGGAGCCGTTGAATCATGAACCCCAAAACGATCACCCCAACCGAACTTCATGAACTCATCCGTCAGGGAAAACCGATCAACCTCATTGACGTGCGCACGCCGGCTGAGTTCCGCTCCGTTCACGCGACGCCCGCCCGCAATGTCCCGCTCGATGCCATCAAACCAGACGCCGTCTGCCAAAACGGAAGCACGCAATCAGACGAGCCCGTCTATCTGATTTGCCGAAGCGGTACGCGATCGACCAAGGCGTGCGAACAGCTCATCAAAAGCGGTTACGCCAACGTGGTCAGTGTCGTCGGGGGAACCGAAGCCTGGGACAAACTCGGCTTACCGGTCAATCGCGGAAAGGGTGCGATCTCGCTCGAACGTCAGGTGCGGATCGTTGCGGGCTTACTCGTCTTGACCGGTGCGGTGCTCGGGTACTTCGTTCACCGCTACTTCATCGGTCTGTCGGCGTTCGTCGGCGCGGGTTTGACGTTCGCGGGCATCACCGACACGTGCGGGATGGCCATGATGCTTGCAAAAATGCCGTGGAACCAGGTCAAGGAAGAGGCCCCCTCATGTTGTACGCGTTAAGTGTACTTTTTGGCGCCTTGGTCGGGTTCGCCCTGGGGATGACCGGTGGTGGTGGGTCGCTGCTGGCGGTTCCGCTGCTGGTTTACGGGCTTTCGGTCGCACCGCGCGAGGCCTTTGGCATTTCGCTGGCCGCGGTCGGGGCGACGGCGCTGGTTGGGGCGG
>DDIR01000091.1 GCA_002338715.1 Phycisphaerales bacterium UBA1845
CACGGCCCACCCTACGCGCTAGCCGATCGCATCAAGCCCTCGTTCGCCGGTCCGAATGCGCACACAGTCGAGCAGCGGAAGAATGAAGATTTTCCCGTCACCGATCTCGCCGCTCTTGGCACCTTCAATGATCGCCTGCACCGTTGGTTCCACGAACTCTTCGTTCACCGCGATCTCAAGGCGCACCTTTTTGAGCAGCGTCACCTCGATGTCCACACCGCGATAGGTTTCGCGGTAACCTTTTTCTTCACCGCATCCGAGCGCGTTGGTCACGGAGATTTTGTAGACCTTGGACTTGTAAAGTGACTGCTTTACGTGGTTGAGGTGCTCGGGCTGAATGTAGGCTATGATCAATCGCATGATTGCATCGTCCTGAAAGATGTTCGTGTGACCAACTTATTCCGTCGTGAAGATCTGGAAACCGCTGTAGGCTTCCATTCCGTGTTCACCGATGTCCAAACCGCGGCGCTCGTCGATCGCCTTGACACGCAAACCGATCGTCTTCTTGACCGCAAGAAACAGCATCATTCCAGTGCCAAACGCCCACACAAACGCGACGCCAGCCCCGATACCCTGGCTGATGAGCTGATTGAATCCGCCGCCATAAAAGAGTCCGCTGCTTTTTTCACCGGTACCGATGACGGATTCCGCGTTGAACAATCCGCACGCGAGCGTTCCCCAGAGACCGCAGACGCCGTGCACGCTCACCGCACCGACCGGGTCGTCGATTTTCAAAATCACGTCGATGAAGTAGACGCTGCCAACGACGGCCATCCCCGCGACGATGCCGATGATGATGGAGCCCAATGGCGTCACCGTAAAGCAGCCAGCCGTGATGCCCACCAAGCCCGCGAGCGCGCCGTTCAGCGCCATCGAAGCATCAGGCTTTTTCAGAAAAAACCAGGCAGTCATCAACGCCGAAAAAGCGCCAGCCGCGGCTGACAGATTCGTCGTGACCGCGACTCGGCCGATCTCGCCGTTACCGACGGTCGTGCTGCCAGCGTTGAATCCAAACCATCCGAACCAGAGGATGAACACGCCAAGTGCGGCCAGCGGAATGTTGTGGCCGGGGATGGCGTTGACCGCGCCGTTGGGGCCATACTTGCCAATTCGCGGACCAGCCACGATCGCACCCGCCAACGCGAGCCATCCGCCAATCGAGTGAACGACCGTCGATCCGGCGAAATCGCAAAACGCTCCGGTCGAAAGACTTTCAAGCCAGCCGCCTCCGGAACCGAGGCTTCCCCAGGCCCATGAACCAAAGATGGGATAGACGAACACAATGATAAACACGCTGTAGACCAGGTAGGCTTCAAACTTCACGCGCTCAGCCACCGCGCCCGAAACGATGGTGGCTGACGTCGCTGCGAAGACCGTCTGGAAAATCAAAAACGTGTAGCCCCAGTCGCCCTTGGTCACGCCAGAAAGCAGAAAGTCGGTCGTCCCGCAGAACCCGTTGCTCTTACCGAACATGAGGCCATAACCAACCAAGAAGAACGCGATCGATCCGACCGCGTAGTCGGTGAGGTTCTTCATGATGATATTGACGGTGTTCTTCGCCCGGGTGAACCCGCACTCAAGCATGGCGAAACCAGCTTGCATGAACATGACCAGCGATGCGGCCAACAACGTCCAGACGATATTCAAATTGGTCTGTACAAGGTCAGCCGTGTTCGTTTCGGCAATCATGACACTTCCCCTGGCACCATCGCCTGCTTTTCGAGTGCAATGGCATAGATGCTGATATTTTTAGTTGTCGCTGATGTTAACTTAAAAATCGATCAGATAAGAGTTATTGTCGCAATTCTTAAAATAGTCAACAGGATACGTGTTGCAATCAGCAATTTATCGGTCCGATAATCGGACGAAAGCGATTTATTGAATTGGTGGGGCGCTTCGGTTTAGTTGTCGCCAGTCAGCAGGTCCTGGAGTTCTTCGACGCGATCGTCGTTATCCAGGCCCTGGTTGGCTGCGATGAGGTGGCGGACGACTTGCTGGGTGAGTGGGTGGGATTGGCCCGGTGTTTGGAGCAGCGATTCCAAAAGCGGACTCAGATCGGCGTCGGCTTCTTCGAATCGACCCTGTGCGACGAGACATCCACCGAGTGCAGCTTTCGTCTTGTGTACTTCGGGGTGGTTGTCGGGAATTAGTCGGCTGAAACCTTCCAATGCTGACCGGTAATGTGGCTCGGCATCGACATGTTCGCCGCGGACGTCGAGTGCGTTGGCGTAATCCTTTTCGGCGCGAAGCGTGTCGTAGTAATCGGGACCGAGCTTGGACTTGCTTTTTTCATAGACATCGGCCACGAGGGCGAATGCCTCGTCGTGTCGATTCAACTTGCGCAGGATTCCCGCAAGGTTGCCCATACAGCGAACGGTGTCCGGATGATCAGCCCCCAAGACGCGAATGCGACCTTCGAGCGTTTGCTGCATCAACGCCTCTGCCGCTTCAACTTGCCCGAGCGATTCCTTGATGCGCGCGAGGTTGTGCATCGCCGTCAGTGATGCTGGAGTGTCCGTTCCGTGGACACGAAGTGCTCCCTCGTAGTAAGCGCGAAAGAGCGGTTCTGCTGCTTCGTAGTTCCCCTGCTTTGCGTGAAGTACCGCCAGCGTGTTCATTGCCGTCAATGTTTCCGGCGCATCTTCCCCGAGCGCGATGCGTGATCGTTGCAGCGTATCTTCGAGGATTGGAAACGCCTCATCCATGCGGTTGAGTCGTTCGAGCAGATAGCAGTAATTCAGCGCGGTGGTGATCGTGTCCTTGTGGTCGTCGCCCAGCGCTTCGCGTTGATTCGCAAGCGTTGTGCGGTAAAGCGCTTCGGCGTCTTCGAATCGCGACTGATCGACGTAGAGAATCGCGAGATTGCTGGCCGTGTTGAGCGTCTTGGGATGTTGGGCGCCAAGGTGTTCCTCACGCAGTGCATAGGCCAGATCGTACTGCGTTTCAGCGTCTTCGTATTCGCCGAGCGCGAAATATGCCTGTCCCAATGTATCGCGGATTGCTGCTTCAACTTCCGGTTCATCACCGAGTTGCTCGCCGGCAGTCTTTGCCGCCTGCCCCAGCATTTCCCTGACTGTCGGTTCGTTACCCTTGGCGTTTTGAGGGGCTGCGGCCATCAACATATCGCGTTGAAACTGCACGATGCGGTCGGACGTGAGGGCTTCGAGTTCGGCGCGCTGGCGTTCCTGCGCTGCGACCTTGGCTTCATTTTCGGCGCGATCGCGTTCATCGGCGATTGTTTGCGCCTGCAGGAACGTGATGATTGAAAACGCGATCAAGCAAACAAGCAGCGCGCCCGCGAGTACGGTGGTGGCAGTGTATCGCGCGACGAATTTTCTGATCTGATAGATTGCGCTGGGCGGGTGGGCGTCGATCGGTTGCGAATTCAAGTGCCTGCGAATGTCGCTAGCCAACTCGCCGGCGGACGCATAGCGCATGTCGCGATCTTTTTGCAGGGCTTTGTGGACGATGATCTCGACGTCGCCGCGCAGCGCACGGTTCGCGTTTGAAATCTTCGCGGGCGACTGCTCCTGAATCATCCGCGCGGCTTCCAAGAGCGGTATCGCGTTAACATCATAAGGTCGCTCGTTGGCCAAAAGTTCATAGAGCACCGCGCCGAGCGAATACACATCGGTGCGAATGTCGATCGCCTCCTGCGAACCACCGCATTGCTCCGGACTCATGTATTGCAGCGTCCCAACCAGTTCACCTGCCCGGGTCAGCAGCGTCGAGTTGCCGTCGGCATCGATCGCGCGGGCGACGCCGAAGTCGATGATCTTGGGTTGGCCCGTTGGCGTGACGAGAATGTTGCCCGGTTTGAGATCGCGATGGATGATGCCTTTCTGGTGACCGTGATGAACCGCGTCGCAGACTTCAGCGAACAGTTGCAGACGCTGCCGGATGGTCAAATCATTGTCGCGGGCGTATCGCAGAATGTCGCTTGCGTTTTGGATGTACTCGA
Source organism: Phycisphaerales bacterium UBA1845 (assembly GCA_002338715.1). GTDB lineage: Bacteria > Planctomycetota > Phycisphaerae > UBA1845 > UBA1845 > UBA1845. The sequence goes on from DDIR01000091.1 coordinate 3,962, forward strand.
GCGCGAGGTACGGAATCCCACGCGCTGGATCCTGATTGGCATGGTGGACGCCGGCTTCAAATACCTGGGCGATACCGGGATGATGAAGTCGCGCGAGGATCTCGCTTTCATACTGGAAGCGGCGAACCGCATCGGGAGTCGCCACCGTGTCGCTGAGGAGTTTCAGCGCAACCGTGCGGCGCGGGCGTTCCTGCTCCGATCGGAAAACGCGCCCCATTCCGCCAGCGCCGATGAGTGGGCCGACGCGAAACGATCCGATCATGCTGCCGATGATTGCGCTGTCATCACAGCCGGGCGGTGGTTGCTGCAATTCGATGACGGGCGGGTTTTCCAGAAACTGTGCGGCGCTGTCGTGGGCTGTTAGTAGTGAGTCGATCTCCGCGCGCAATTCGGGATTGTCGCGGCAGCGTTCGCTGAGGTATTCGTTGCGCTCGTCATCGGTCAGCCCGATGACCGTGTCGAAGATTTGAGCGGCTTCGCTGATTCGTGAGCGCATGTTGCGTATGCCTTTGGTTTATCCATCCCACGCAGGTGTCGAACGAAATCGCAAGTTCGCGGTGCCGGTCATTGGGTGTCTCGTATCTCGCGAAACAACCACGCCTTCGCGAAGTTCCAATGCCGGTTGGCTGTACTGACTGAAATTTCCAAAACGTCAGCCGTCGCCTCGATCGAAAGCCCCGCAAAAAACCGCAGCTTCACGACTTCGGCTTTCACCTCGTCCAGTTCAGCCAATCGCCCGAGTGCGTCATCGACCATCACGACGTCGGACAAATCGCCAGCCGCCAACTCGCCCATGTCGACCGAAACGCGCTGCGCGTCAGCCCCACGTTTCAAAGCCAATCGCTTGCGGGCGTAGTCCACCAGGATGCGGCGCATCGCTTCTGCGGCGGCTCCGAAGAAATGCTTGCGGTTTTCCCAATCGCCGCAACCTTCTCCCAAGAGTCGAATGAACGCCTCGTTGACCAGCGCGGTCGGTTGAAGCGTGTGGTCGGCGCGCTCGCTCCGCATTTTGGCTTCAGCCAACCGCCGAAGCTCGCCGTAGACCACCGCAAGCAGACGCTCCGTGGCATCCACAGAACCATGGCGCAAATCGACGAGGATTTGTGTCACTTCTTTTCGATCGATCTGCGACATGTTGGGCCCATCTCCCAAAGGCATGCGTGCAAGCCACCCGGAAGGCTATCTTAGCCCCACTCGGCTGGGCAAACCAGCACGATTGAACACGCAGCAACGCGGATGACCGGGCACTTCCCACCTTCCCATGTAGCCATCAAAAGAAATTCCTGACACGAAACGGCACCAGCCTGCGCATGGGCATTATGGGAACCGAAGTGCGCAAAGCGGTCGGCTGGCTCAACCCAGAATCGCCGCTCGAAGCGGACCTGCGCGTCGGTGGACCGGGGTGAACAATCGCATGTATTCCAAGGAGATCCACATGATTCGGGGGCTGGAACAGAAATCACATCGCGGTGTGTTGGGGATTGTGGTCGCAACGGTGCTTTTGGGCTCGGCTTTGCCGTGTCTGGCGCAGCCGTTCGTCAATGGTCAAAACTGGACGAGTGTCGCCGTCGGCGGCGGTTCGCTTCAGTTCAACACCGATGGCGATGCGGCGCTGGAGTCGTATCCGATCATTCCGCAGGTACTGGCCAACAATGCGGTCAACGTTCAATTCATGCGCAGTCCCGATGCGAGCGTGGTCTATGCGCGGGCATTCGGTAGCGCGCTGACCGGCGTGTGCAGCCCGACCGACGGTCAGGTTTACATGTTCGCCGTCGTGCAGGACAACGACAGCGGGGGGCATCTCGAAACGATTTACAACGGCGGACTCTGTCTCAACGGCGGATTGCCCGATCACGAAGGCCTTTACGAAGTACCCGGGCAGAGTCAGCACATCGCGTACTTCGTCGAAGCCAAGAGCACACCGTCATCGACGCGACAGTTTGTCCATTGGATCGATTTGAATGACACGGACTCGCTCGGTTCGACTGAATTGAACGTGGATGTCGATGGCGTCTTCTTCAAGTTCCAACCGGACGGCGAGTCGGCGTTTGTGAAGCATGGTCTGCTCGTGCAACCGATGGCGGCGGACTACACGCTGATTGATCTGTGCGCAGCGCCCAGATTGGGACAGGCGATCACCAGCAACGTCGGGGGCAGCTTGTTTGGTTTGGGCGTTGGCGATCCGACGATTGAATTGGTTGAAGACCCGCCCGCCAGCGGTTCGTTTCTCGCACGAATCCTGCATCCAGATATCGGCGCAACCGGACAACTCGACGTACCGTTGACGCCATGCAATGGACCGGTCACGGGTTCATGCTGCGACGGCGGATCATGCAGCGTCACCGATGCGGCTAGCTGCAGCGGTTCGTTCACGCCGGGAGGCACGTGCAATCCCGACCCGTGCGTCGTGCCCACCGAGGCATGTTGCGGCTTTTCGACCTGCTCTGAAGAAACGCCGGCAGACTGTTTGGCGCTCGGGGGCATTTCACAGGGACCGGGCAGCGATTGTGCGTCGGCTGCCTGCTTTGAATCGTGCTGTTTGGCTGGAAATCCGACGTGCTTTTTTGTCCGCCCGGACATTTGCACCAATGCAAACGGTACACCCGGAGGACCTGGCAGCGATTGCACATCGACCGTCTGCCCAGCACCGGTGCTCGACATCATCAAGTCGTGCCCGCCCCAGGTGAACGAAGGCGAAACCTACACGTGCACGATCACGTTTGAAAACAGCGGTACCGAAGACGCCCAAAACGTGACGATCAACGAGACGCTCCCTACCGGCGCAACGTTTATCAGCGCGAGCAACAGTCCCGGAGGTCAACCGGCGACGCTCGTCAATGGCACGACGGTCCGGTGGGACATTGGAACGCTCTCACAACAGACGTTCAATCAGCAAGTGACATTCAACCTGAAGGCCAACTGCGGTACATCGCAGATCAATAACACGTCCTATCACATCATCAGCTCGCCCGGCGTACCAGTCTTCGGGCCCGCCCAGTCGACTTCGGTCAATACCGGTTCGACGGCACCGATCGATATCAGCGTGACGTCGGTTGATGTCAACGGAGGGCAGTTCCGAGAGGGCGACATCGTCGAGCACACGTTCACGCTGACGAACACAGCCGCCGTGATGCGACCCGACGTGAGACTTCGCGGTGAATTCGGAGGTGACATTGGCACCGGTTTCTTCTCGGATTTCGACAGTGTGGTTGATGCGGCAGGCGGGACCGTCGTTGTCAGTACGTTCAACGATCGATTCAATTGGAACGGCGACATCGGTCCCAACGCGACGATTAACGTAGTCGTTCGCACCCGTGTCGATGCCTGCGTGAATTCAGCATTCAATCGCGAGGTCCTCAATTCGGATCGGCCCATCACGGTGCGCAATGCCTGCAACGTGCTTGTGGGGTCGACGTCAACGCTTGACGAGTTCACGCTGTTTCGTCCGCTGTCGGTCAACCTGAGTTCGCCGGATCTCGGCCCATCCGTGGTTCGTCCGATTGTTGCTCCAGGATCAGTCGTGCAAGTCGCCCGGGCTGGCGATCTGCTGCGTTATTACCTGGAGATCACGAACGCAGACAGCGTCGCCTATTCCGGTGTGTTGGTGACCGTTGTTGTTCCAGGCACAATGGTTGTTAACGATCCGCCATTTGTCGGACCGCAACCGGTTGGAACATCGTATGATGCGCCGACGCGGACGATTTCGTTTCTGGGAACGGTTCCGGCGAACTCGACGATCGTGGTGTCGTGGGAAGGGACAATTGATCTTGACGCGTGTTCGGTGCAATACAACGTTCTGGGCGCAACTGGCGTGTGCCCCCAGGGGCTTTCCAATTTCCGGGGTAATCTGACGGTCTATACGCTTCCGGAATTGCCCGCGAATCCGCACCTGCTCGGTGTCGATAACTTCCAGGGCATTTATACATTTACCCCCGGGGTTGACACACAATCGCAGGACCTGCTCTGCCTTCACGGCGAAATCTACACCGGCATCGCCCAACGCGACAACGATGAAATCTGGGTCTCCGGGCTGCCATCGTTTTCGCTGAAACCCGACACCCTTGAGTTGGAGATTTATGCCGGTCAATTCTTTGTCGGCACGTTGGGATTTGCCCAGTCGGCGATCCCCACAGGTATTGCGTACGATCAAAATGACGACACGGTTATCTTCAGTGGAGCGGGCGTGACCGGCGGACGCGTCGTTCGCTACGACCCGGACACGCGCATCGCGAATCTGATTGTCGAAGACCCTGCGATTCAAAACGGTCGCTGCTTCGTCGATCTTGAAGGGCACATCGTCGTTCGCGGCAATAGCGCGCTCTTCCGCATCGATCCTGCCGATCCAATGAATTTCCTGCAAACCGATTATTCCACGTTGCCGGAAGATGTACCGCCCTCGGCGACCGCATCATTTACCAGCATTCAGCATGCGTCCCTCGATGTGGATGGCGATTATCTCACGATGGTGCAGACGGTTTGGATCGTTGGGCCAACCTTGTTCGAGCGGTATTGGATGGGACGCGTCGAACGCACGACCGGCGCGTTCTCGATTCTTCTCGACGACATTTCGACGCTCGGTGTCGCCCAGCCGACTGCCCGCACACTCGGAGCGGCTGTCAGTCCCGAAGGCGACTACTTCTTCGCTCAGCAGACCAACCCGGATGTGCTGTACCGCATGACGCGTGGGTGCGGGGTGTCAGCCGCCTTTGAAGGTTTCGCTCACCTGACCGATGCGCTGAACTTCGTGAGCTTCATCGACCTGATTTACAGCGAACCGATCACGTCAGCCGGTCCGTTGCCCACGAGCGTCATGGGCGACTTCGATGGCAACTGCCTCGTCGAGTTAGCCGACCACGCCTCGTTCGTCGATTGCTGCGACGGTCCCGATCAACCGCCGGCCCCGACACCGCCCATCGATCCACAACAATGTCTCGACGCGTTTGATTTTGACAGCAGCGGGACGATCGACCTGCGCGACTGGCAAAGTCTGAGCAAACTGATTGCTGCTCCATAGTTGCACAGACGACTGACCGCGAAGTTTGGAGACGTAACCTGCGGCGGCACCATTCAAGCCGGGGGGGCTCGGTGCCGCCGCACTTTAAGCAAGGTTGTTCTATGATCGCAAACAAGGCGATGAGAACAATTACCGGATTTAGACTTTGCTTAAGTCTGGCGTCAACAACACTGGGCATTGAATTCAATCTTGTCGATCCGGCGATTGAAGAGCAAAGGACGCGTCGTCGACGGATGGGCCGGTTGCATGCGCGATTAGATCGGTGGGGCGGCGGATGGTGAAAACCGTCTCGAATTCCGGTGACCTCGACGGCGTGATGGAGTATGATCACAACAGCAATCAGATCATCGAGACGCGAGACGGCAGCGGGAACCTGGAGACGCAGGTGTACCCGAAGATGCAGAAAAAAGGTGACTGTCCCGAACGCCAT
>DDIR01000114.1 GCA_002338715.1 Phycisphaerales bacterium UBA1845
CCGCCCTGCCGCAATGGATCGCGCCGCCGTTTATCGAATGGGCCGACGCGGTGCTCTACGCGTCGCGCGATGGCGACGAACGTAAGCTACTGACCCAGGGCACCAACGTGATTCTGGCGAAGAACCGTTACGACCTGCCGGCCGAACTTCCCCTCTCGTGGCCTGCGTTGATGCAAGCCCTCACGCACGATCCCGATCCGGTCGCCCCAACCAACCTGCGTTTCGTTCCTGACCCATCCGCCAACAATGAGGAGAGCTGATCCATGGCAAACCTAAATGGTTTTAATGCGCACGAAGTCGAACCGAACGCTTCGTTTGAGGCCATCCCGGCAGGAAAGTACTTGGCGGCCATCACTGAGTCGGAGATGAAGGCCACGAAAAACGGCAGCGGCAGCTATCTGCAATTGACGCTTACGATTCTCGAGGGCGAGCACAAGGGTCGCATCCTGTGGGCGCGGTTGAACCTCAACAATTCCAACACGACCACAGTTAAAATCGCGCGGGCGGAGTTGTCGGCCGTCTGCCATGCGACCGGCGTGATGCAGCCCAAGGACAGCGTCGAACTGCACAACATTCCGCTGCTTATTACCGTCAAGCTCAAGAAGCGCGAAGACACTGGCGAGTTGGTCAATGAAGTCAAAGGCTACGCCCGTAAGGACGCTGCCAGTGCCAACGGACAGCGCCCGCAAGCCCCGGTGACCGACAACACCCCGCCCTGGAAACGTTAACCCACGGAGGTGCCAATGGCCTCAAGCGATTTGGTTTTGATTCTCGCGTGTGTCTGGGCGCTCAGCGCGACCCTCGGATACCGCGCCACCCGTTGGTCCATTCGGGAGATGGACAATCGATGGACGCACACCGACCGCGTCTTTGCGATCGTCTTCGCGCTGATCTTCGGGCCGGTGATGCCGCTGATCGCTGTCATGGTTGTCTTGTTCTGGAAGCTGGAACGTTCCAACTGGGGCAAGCAGGAAGCGAAGTGGTGAACTGCGATGTTGTTCGAACTGCCGTATCCCCCAAGCATCAACCACTACTGGCGACGGGTCGGTTCGCGCACGTTGATCAGTCGCGAGGGCCGGACGTTTCGCAGGAACGTCTGCGCCCTCCTCGCTACAGGTAGTGGCAACGGACCGCGCAAACCGCCTGCGGGCGGGCGCATCGCCCTGGCGATGGATGCGTTTCCGCCGGACCGTCGGCGCCGGGACTTGGACAACCTGCAAAAACCCGTGCTCGACGCGCTTGAGCACGCGCGTGTGTATGAAGACGACAGCCAGATTGACTTATTGGTCACGCGCCGCGGCAAGGTGGTGCCCGAGGGGCGAATTGCAGTGAATGTTGTGGAATTCCCGCTGCGGTGTTGTCCGCTTTGTGGCGGGTCATGGGTCACGTCTGGCCCGAAACTGAATTGACATGCGCGTATCAAGGCTCGCGCGTTGAGCAGTCACGGATCATTGGGAGGTGGTTGCGCGGTTATGCAGTTGCGACCGTATCAGACAGAAGCGGTCGCGGCCGTCTACGATCATCTGCGACAGCGTGACGACCATCCTTGCGTGGTGATCCCGACCGCTGGCGGCAAAACGCCCGTGATGGCCACGATTTGTCGCGACGTGATCACCAGGTGGGACGGCCGTGTGCTGATCCTGGCCCACGTCAAGGAACTTCTCGAACAGGCCGTTTCCAAGTTGGATGCGATCGCACCCGATCTTTGGAATCGCATCGGTGTGTATTCGGCAGGACTGCGGAGCCGCGACACCGAACACTCCATCATCGTCGCGGGTGTTCAGTCGGTCTACAAACGGGCAGCCGAACTCGATGCCTTCGACCTTATTCTGCTGGATGAATGCCACCTGCTGGCGCCGGACGGCGAGGGGATGTATCGCACCTTCCTCGCTGACGCCCAGGTGGTCAATCCCAACGTGCGTTTCGTCGGATTGACGGCGACGCCGTATCGCATGACGACGGGTGTGATTTGCGCGCCCGAGAATCTGCTCAACCACGTCTGCTACGAAGTGGGCGTCCGCGAGTTGATCGTGCAGGGCTACCTTTGCTCACTCAAGAGCAAGGCCGGACAGCGCAAGGTGGATACCTCTGGTTTGCACCTGCGCGGTGGCGAGTTCATTGCCGGTGAAGTCGAAGAGCTGATGGATGACGACGCCCTGGTGCGCTCGGCATGTCGCGAGATTGTCGGCTATACGCGGGAGCGACACAGCGTGCTTATCTTTGCCGCCGGTGTACAGCATGCATTGCACGTCCAACGCGTCTTAGATGGCATGGGATACGAGTGCGGCTTCGTCTGCGGTGACACGCTGCCCTTCGATCGCGCTGAGACATTGGCGCGCTTCAAACGCGGCGAACTCAAATACCTGGTCAACGTCAACGTGCTGACCACCGGCTTTGACGCACCAAACATCGACTGCGTGGTGCTGCTGCGCCCGACAAACTCGCCAGGACTCTACTACCAGATGGTGGGCAGGGGCTTCCGGCTCGACCCGTCTAAGGACAACTGCCTGGTTCTCGACTTCGGTGGCAACATCGTGCGCCACGGGCCGGTCGATGCCTTGGCGATCAAGGACCGCAGCCCCGGCAACAGTGAAGCGCCCGCGAAAGAGTGTCCAGAGTGCCAGACGGTAATCCACGCCGCGTATGGGATTTGTCCGGAGTGTGGACACGAGTTCCCACCACCGCAGCGCAACCAGCACGACCAGCATGCGTCAACGGCGGGCGTGCTGACTGGTGAAGTCACTGAAACCGAATATGACGTGCAGGACGTGTTCTACTCTGTGCATGTCAAACGCGACGCACCCGACGATCACCCGCGCACCATGCGCATCGACTACCGTTGCGGACTCAATGAATACCACAGCGAATGGGTTTGTCCCGAGCACCACGGTTATGCCAGGGGCAAGTTCGAGGCTTGGTGGAGGGCGCGATCCCATGACCGCTTGCCGAGCACAGCCGACGATGCGGTGACGCTTGCCGAAGCCGGGGCCCTGGCACAAACCCAGTCCATCACAGTGCGATCTGTCGCCGGCGAACAATTCGATCGCATCATCGACTACCAACTCGGTTCCATTCCGCCGCCACCCGACGACATCGATGACGATTGCGCAGCTGGCGTACTGCCCGCTTCTGAATATACGGACGACGAGTGCGTGCCGTTTTGACGGTCTTGCGTTGGATGTGGCCAGCCATGAGAAAAAGCACCCGCAGAAAACAATCAAACGGTGACACCCTGGACCGTATCGCCCGCGTCTTGGATGCGGTGCGCGCCATCAAGATCGAGCACCTCGAGGATCTCGTTCGTCAGGCGCACGAATGCGACATCAACCAGATCAACGACCCGCCCGAGCCGTTTCCCATCACGCGACAGGCGCTTCGCATGTTCTGGCATTTTCGGTGCAATCTCGGATCCGTGGAGCAGATCGCGTCCCATGGGTAAGCCGTCGACCATCGCCGAGGCCGCACGCGCATACCTGGAGGCGGGCCTGTGCGCGCTGCCTGCACGCCGTGCCGAGAAGCGCCCGGCAGTCGGACGCTGGAGGCAGGATCGCGAGAGACTGCC
>DDIR01000006.1:0-2106 GCA_002338715.1 Phycisphaerales bacterium UBA1845
CTCATGAAATATGCAGACTAGTCTACCCGTTGCATAGTTGTGCAGGTCGGGTCATCGACACGACCTACACAACTGCTCAAAAAGCAGTGGCACCAGTGGGTCAATTCATCTATACCGTTGGGTGGGCTTTGTCCAACTCGAAGGCTTTGTGCACCGCTTGCAGCGCTCTCGGGCCGTGTTCCTGCGGGACGATGCAACTGATGACGATTTCGCTGGTTGAGATCGTGTCGATGTTCACCTTCGCATCGCGGAGGGCTTCAAACATCTTGGCCGCGACGGCTGCGTGCGAGCGCATCCCTACACCGACCACGCTGACCTTTGAGACATTCTCATCGAGTTCGACGGGGCCAAACCCGCGGGCTTCGGCCATCCTGCGGCAGACTTCGACGCCTTCGCGGGCTTGATCCTGATTCGTGCTGAACCCGACGTTGGCGAGTTTGCGATCGTCGTAAAAGTTCTGAATGATGTCGTCCACCACGATGTGATGCTTGCCCACCTCGGCGAAGATTTCCGCAGCGATACCCGGCTCGTTGGGCACGCGGGTCATCACGATGGTGGCAAGATCAACTTTCAACGATGCGCCGCGGACAGCCACATCTTCCATTCCTGGCGTTTTTTCCATGATCATGGTCCCCGGCTGATCGGTCAGCGAACTGCGTACGTGAATGGGAACGTTGTACTTCTTGGCGAACTCGATCGCACGCGAATGCATGACACCCGCACCGGCGCCGGCCATCTCGAGCATCTCGTCGTAGCTGATCGCGTCAAGCTTGCGGGCTTCGGGCACCACCCGCGGATCGGACGTGTAGATTCCATCAACATCCGTATAGATCTCGCAAATCTCCGCATGAAGCACCGCAGCCAGGGCAGCCGCCGTCGTATCCGACGCACCGCGCCCCATCGTCGTGATCTCGCCCGTTTCATCGACGCCCTGAAACCCAGCCACAATCACGATGCGACCGCTTTCGAGTTCTTTGTAAATCCGTTCCTTGGAAATGTTTTGAATCCGGGCCTGCGAATGGCGGCTGTCGGTGACCAATCCCAACTGACCACCGGTCAAGCTGATCGCCTCGTGCCCCACCGACTGGATGGCCATCGCCATCAGCGCGATCGACACCTGCTCGCCGGTGGTCAAGAGCATGTCCAGTTCGCGGCGCGGCGGGATCGGCGTGATCTCGTGGGCCAGATCGATCAAGTGATCGGTGGTCTTGCCCATCGCCGAAACAACGAGCACCACTTTCTTGCCGTCGAGCTTGGCCCGAATCGCCCGGCGGGCGGCGCGGTGAATTTTGTCCGCGTCAGCCACCGACGTACCGCCAAATTTCTGCACAATCAATGCCATAGCGAGACCATTCTAATTGGTGTCGATTTGAAAATCGATAGGGACATGGCAAGCAGGAATAGCCGCCAAACGTCCGATATTTGACGCTGCATCCATGGTGCCCGGTCGTTGTCGATTGGTTCGACGTGGATGTGGATGCGGGAATGCTGCGGATGCCGGCGCATGGAAATATGCACCTTTTGCAGGTGTTGTATGCAAGACGCAGTCAATCGATTGGGGCTTGGGCGTTTACGCCATCGTTCGAACCGGCGCCGGAGTTGCCGCATCAGTTGTGTTGCGGGCGGGCATGACCTGCTGACTCTGGGTCGGCTGACGTTCGGGGCGAACGCAAACCACGATCGGCGTGTTGCGTTTGTTGGCCCGCTGCACTTTGCGCATCGTCGCGATGGCATCATCGATACGCAGCGGATGGCGCGATTCAGGCGCACCGGGGCGACGGGCATCGATCACGTGGATTTCGTGATACACCGTCACCGCGGCTTGTTCGATCACGCCTTCTGCTTCCAGATCGCTCAGGTAGCACTGCCCGATCAACCGCCAATGGGGCACGACGCGTCGCAACATGTTGAGCTGATGGATGATGATGCCGTGAAGCAAGCTTCCTTTGGTCGGTTGGAAGTGAACAGAAATGGGCGCATCCGACCAACGCTGAATGAGTTCCATCCAGAAGTAGTCATCCAACCAGGGGGCGGCTTCCGCTTCTTTGTTGGTGGCTTCGAGATGAATCTCTTGAGGCGCATCACCTTCAATACCTGCAAGCGAGC
>DDIR01000006.1:2198-3699 GCA_002338715.1 Phycisphaerales bacterium UBA1845
CCTTCAATACCTGCAAGCGAGCCATCGGCATTAAACGCAAACTGCAAGCATCTCTCATTCCCAGGCTTGCGGCGTCGCTGCATCGTTGAAATGCGTTGCTCTTTTCGCAACAAGGTGCTCATCGATAATGACTCCACTGCTGATCGAATTTACCCATTTTGTTCCAGCGCTTGTTTATCGACCTCCAACGTCCGAGAACTTTATGGCAGCACTGTGAACCCGCCTTTTGGTACTGCCCTTCGAGATGTTCAATTGGGCAATACGCAACCTAAACCTATAAATATCAATGCTTTACGCGCCTTCGCATAGGCGTTTTCCCCACACGGCGCATGTGATCAAGATTTTTGGAATTTCTGCGGTTGATGCTTCAACTAGGCACGTAGGAAGTATTCCATCATCTCGCAGCCGGGGTCGATCAGCAGCTTGCTCTGCTGGGCGTGGGTCTCACCAAAGGGTTTCTGCATAACGGATTCGATTCCCGCACCGGCCATGCATAGCGGCGGAGGTGTGCGCGTGTGCATGCGCGTTGAAACGGGCGTGGGATGGTCTGGCACGACGACGATTTTCCAAGCGTCAAATGATTTCAGTTTTTCGAGCACGGGTCCGACGATGTGCTGATCGATTTCTTCGATGGCTTTGATCTTCGCTTCGTAGTCTCCAAGGTGACCGGCTTCATCCGGCGCTTCAATGTGCACGAGCACCAGATCGTATTGATCCAACGCGCGCACTGCCGCCTGCCCTTTCGCGACATAATCCGTATCAAGGTAACCGGTGGCTGTTGGAACGTTGATCTGATCAAACCCGATCAACGCCGTGATGCCGCGAATCAAATCGACTGCGGCGATTGAAGCTCCTTTCACACCAAATCGATCGGCAAACAGCGGCAACTTCTTGACGCGACCATAGCCCCAAAGCCAGATGTTTGTCGCGGGATTATCGCCGAGTTCACATCGCACTTTATTAACTTCATGATCGCACAACACATGCGCCGCGCGCTTCATGATGTCCTGCACGCGCTCACCGTGATCACCATGCGGCAAGTAACCGGCGATGGGTTGATCGGGAATGTCATGCGGCGGCGTGCAATTGCAACGAAGGTCGCCCGCATCGCGCAGGACCATCAGGTGCCGATACTGCACGCCTTCAAAAAAATCGATCGGTTCCGATGCAAACTCCGCGTTCAAGTCCGCGATGAGTCGCGATGCTTCCGGCTGCGAGATGTGACCAGCCGTAAAATCCCGCATCACATCCGAATCGATCGTCACGAGGTTGCATCGAAACACGAGATCGTTCGGACCGACTTCAATCCCCTGCGCATACGCCTCCAACGGCGCCCGCCCGGTGTAGCACGTGCGCGGGTCATAACCAACAACCGAAAGGGTCGCCACGTCGCTACCCGGCAGGAATTCCTTGGGCACGGTGACGATCCGCCCCTGTCGCCCATACGTCGAAATCCAGTCAATATTAGGGGTTTTTGCGGCTTCGAGGACCGTCTGCCCGC
>DDIR01000006.1:3808-19542 GCA_002338715.1 Phycisphaerales bacterium UBA1845
CCGTCTGCCCGCCGAGTTGATCGAGCGGTTCGTCGGCGGCACCGTCGGGTAAAATCATCGCATACTTCATCAGTTGGTTTCCTGCGGCAGGACGCGAATAAACTTTGGTGGCTCGGAAAGCGACAGGGCTTCCCGCACTTCGTCGAGCGATTTCTGAAATGCCGATTCGCCCATCACTTCGGTGATGCCAACCACCGAATCATGCGCCGACATCGATTCGACCTGCTGCCAATTCAAGCTGGTCGATCGAAGTTGGTCGCTGCACGTTGCGCTGTCCGACTTTTGACTGACCGGCACGCGAACGTAATACGAATACGTGCGATCACCTGATGGCAGATACGCTGCGGGTTTGGTTCGATCGTTGTAGATGCGAAGCTGGTCAAACGTTTTCTGTGCGGAACCGCTGGCGACTTCGATCATGTCGGCGACCACGGCGCTCGCCGTCGGAAGGCTTCCCGCGCCGGCCCCCGAATAAAATGTTTCGCCGACCACATCGCCCTGCACCACAACACCGCTGCTCGTTGCACTCATGCCCGCCAGGGTTTGCGAATGCGGGACCAACGTTGGATGCACACTGAGCGACACGCGATCGTCTACCCTGCGCCGGCCCATGCCCAACAGCTTGCACGAGTACCCCAGTTCTTCGACGATTTGCAAATCGGTGAGCGCGATCCCCTGAATGCCTTCCATCGCGACCTGGTCACCGTCGAGATTCAAACCGAATGCGAGCGACGCAAGGATCGTCAGTTTGTGGGCTGTGTCGCCGCCACCGACATCGAGGGTTGGATCGGCTTCGGCATATCCGGCTTGTTGCGCCGACCTGAGCGCATCGTCATAGGTCGCTCCACCGCTGAGCATCTCGGTCAGTATGAAATTGCAGGTGCTGTTGAATATGCCCATGATCGACGTGTTGCGGTTCGCCTGCAAACCCCGCAGCAGCGCCCCGATAATCGGTAAGCCGCCCGCGCAACTCGCCTCAAACGCGATGCATGTATTGCCCTTTCGAGCGGTTTCGTAGATTTCGACGCCACAATGGGAGAGCAACGCCTTGTTGGCTGTCACGACCGGGATGCCGCGTTTCAAGGCGTTCAGCACGACCTCGCGGGCCCGATCCGTTCCGCCCATGACCTCAACAACCATGTCGGCATCGACGCCATTCAGATCGGCTGGATCGTCCGTCAATCGCGATGAATCAAAGGGCAGGTCGCGCTTCTTCGACGCATCGGACACAAGCGCTTTGACGATCTCGAACCGCAATCCCGTGCGGTCGGCTAGTGCTGCACCGCGGTTGATCACAATCTCTGCCACCCCGCTGCCAACCGTGCCACAGCCAGCCAGCGCCACCTTCACCGTCTTCACGTCAGACATGCTTTCCACTTCTCCAATACGCTTAGCAATCAGTTGCGCCGAGCCCCTTAAGACAGCGAAACCGGATCAACATCAATCATCAACGTGCGCGACGTCGACTTGAACCCGCCCGACGCACGAACAGCCGCCAGCACGTTACTTAACTCCGACGCCGACCGCGCGACCAGCAGCAATTCAAACCGATACGAACCACGCAACCGCTCCAACACGCAAGGGTGCGGTCCCAACACGCGAACCACCGATGCGCCGGCTTCCAGTTCCTCCGAAATCGAACGCACCCGATTCGCAATCGCGGTACCGTCAGCCACAAGTTCACTCTCGCGCTTGCCGGAAATCACGATCCGGGCCATCCGCGTGAACGGTGGCAGGTACTGCTCTTTGCGGAAAGCTAATTCGGATTCGACAAATGAACAATAGTCGTGGGTCAACGAACACCGAAGGGCTGGCAGGCTCGGCGTGAGCGTCTGAACCAGCACCCGCCCTTCAATCTCAGCACGCCCGGCTCGGCCCGCAACCTGCGTCACCAGTTGAAAGAGTCGTTCGCTGGCTCGAAAATCGCCGGCCGCCCCCGTCAGGTCGGCTCCTATCACCCCAACCAACGCGACGCTTGGAAAGTCCAACCCCTTGGCGATCATCTGCGTGCCCAAAAGGATATCAACTTCGCCGCATTCCATTTTCTTGACGAGTTCGGTGTACTTGGTCGCGTGGGTCATCGTGTCGCTGTCAGCCCGCATGATCCGCGCGGCCGGGAACATCTGCTTGAGTTCGTCTTCAACCCGCTCAGCCCCACCGCCGCCGGTCAGTAACTTCCCTCCGCACGACATCTGCGGACAACGATGCGGAATCGGCGCCTGCTCATGACAGTGATGACACAACACGATCCCGCGCGAACGATGCAGAATCATTCCCGCGTTACAGCGGCGACACTCGATGCGCGTTTTGCAACTCGGGCAGAACAACCATGACGCAAACCCGCGACGGTTGATCAACACGACCGATTGCTGCTTGCGTTCAAACGTTTCGGTGAGCGCGCTGCGAAGCGGTTCGGAAATCGTGACAGTCTTATCCGGCGCGGAGCGATGCGTCATGTCCACCAGCTTGACCGGTGGCATCGATCGCTCCATCACTCGATTCGGCAGATTCAATCGTTCATAGGATTTGCGATGCAGACAATTGTTCCAGGTTTCAAGCGATGGCGTCGCCGAACCGAGCACGATCGGAACGCCGAGTTTTTGCGCCCGCATGATCGCAACATCGCGCACGTGGAAACGCGGGCTCTGCAAGTTCTTGTAGCTCGGTTCCTGCTCCTCATCGACGACGATCAATCCGACATTCGGACATGGTGCAAAAATCGCACTGCGCGTCCCGACCACCACCGGCGTTTTCCCGTTTCGAATATCCTCCCAAGCCAGCGATCGCTGCACGCCACTCAGCCCGCTATGGATCACCGCCACCCGATCAAAACGTTGGGCCACCCGTTTCATCAGTTGTGCGGTCAAGGCGATTTCGGGAACGAGCATGATCGCCTGCCGCCCCGCATCCACCACCCGCTGCATCGCGCGAATATAAACCTCGGTCTTACCGCTGCCGCTGACGCCATAGAGCAAGAACGCCTTGAATGCTTGGGCGTCGATCCCTTCCTCGATGCGGGTCAGTGCTGCTTGTTGGGCGTCGTTGATCGCGTAGTCGGGCGTGATTCGTTCGGCTTGCACCGGTTCGTATGTCACCGGCACTTTGGTTTGCGTTTCCTCGACCCATCCCTTGGTGATCAAACCGCGAAGGGTCGAGCGCGATGCCCCGCTTTCTTCGAGCAGCGCCCCCACTTCGAAGGAAGCATCGCTCCCCTGCAGCACGTCGATCAACTGCTTTTGTTTCGCACCGAGTCGGGCGGCTTCGATCGTTTCCGCGTCGGCGAGCAGGCGTACGTGTCGAACCGTTTGGAAGCCGCGTTTTTTCCGCACAGCTTCGGGCACCATCGCAGCCAACGTCCGACCGAGCGGGCAGTAATAATAGTCGCTGATCCACTGCCCGAGTTCGATCAGATGATCGCTGAGCGAACCGGCTTCTTCGAGCACTTCGGCGATGGGTTTGAGTGTGGAGTTCCAGGGTCCGCGCGTCACCGACACAACGATCGCCGGCGCCAATCGCCCCTTGCGCCCAAACGGAACGATCACCCGCCGCCCGGGCAAAACCAGATGGGCCGACGCGTCGTCGATGGTGTAGGTGTAGAGCTTGTCGATCGGCGCGATGGGTGCGACGGAGACGAGGACGGCTTCGCTTGGATCACCGGCTTCCACCCAAAGCGGCTGGGTATGATCGACGGTCTTTTGCCTGGGCATGGCATTAGCCTATTGAGCAATCGGGGGAAAACAACCACACGCCCCAAACCCCTCCCCGCGCATAGAAAAACCGCATGGGAGAAACGCCCACGCGGTGAATGTGCGACTTGATTACCGAAGCTGCGACAGCAGAACTAGCTGCTCAGCTTGGCGATGTCTTCCTGCGTCAGCTTCGAAGACGGCTTGTCGAGCTTACGTGAGAGCCAGCTCATCACTGCCGGTGTGTAGGGCAGGCTACCGCTCTTGACCGTTTCCATCATGCGTGCGTCGCGACGGGCGTTTTCTTTGGTCTTGACGATATTGTTGCGTGCTTTGGTTTCCGCTGCGTCCTGCATGCGGTAACGCTGAAACATACTGCGTGTAACTTTCATCGCGCTGAAACTCCGGGAGCACAGATACTCCAAAGGCATTCATCAAATCAATCGAGCCGGGCAGTTTAAGCGATCTTCAAAGACATCTCAACCCGCCGAAACACCGATTGCCGCCCCAAAATCAAAGAAAAGCGGCGATGCCCAATCGCTTGAGCATCGCCGCCGTATATATAGAACAGGCTGGTGCGACTTTCTGCCGGCGATTGGCCGACGTCAGCCGCGTGGTTGGCGACTTACATCATGCCGCCCATGCCACCCATGCCTGGCATTCCACCCATGCCGCCCATGCCTCCGGGCATTCCGCCACCCGGCATGCCGCCGCCCTTCTTTTCTTCCTTGATCTCGCAGATCGCCGCATCGGTCGTCAAGAGCAGCGACGCGATCGACGAGGCATTCTGAATCGCGATTCGCTCGACCTTCGCCGGAACGAGGACGCCCATCTTGATCATGTCGCCATACTCTGCGGTCAAAGCGTTGTAACCGAAGTTCGTGTCCTTCGACTCCGACACCTTCTGAACGACGATCGATCCGTCGAGACCGGCGTTCGTGGCAATCTGCTTGAGCGGCGCCGACAGCGCCCGACGGACAATGTCAACACCCGTCTTTTCGTCGCCTTTGAACTTCTTGGCCACGGCATCGAGAACCGCTAGTGCACGAATCGGAGCCACGCCACCACCGGGCAGCACACCTTCTTCAACCGCGGCGCGGCAGGCGTGCATCGCATCTTCGACGCGGGCTTTCTTTTCCTTCATTTCGGCTTCGGTCGATGCACCAACGTTGACCTGAGCCACACCACCCGCGAGCTTCGCGAGACGCTCTTCGAGTTTTTCGCGATCGTAGTCGCTTGAGGTGTTTTCGATCTGATTCTTGATCTGCTCGATGCGGGCTTTGATGTCGGCGCTCTTACCGCCACCTTCGACGATCGTGGTGGTGTCCTTGTCGATGCGAACTTTTTTCGCCGAACCGAGATCGCTGAGGTTCAGGTTCTCGACCTTGATGCCCAGATCTTCAAAGACGGCTTGTCCACCGGTGAGGATGGCCATGTCCTGAAGCATTTCCTTGCGACGATCGCCAAACCCGGGAGCCTTCACTGCACAAATGTTCAGCGTGCCACGCAGGCGGTTCACAACCAAGGTCGCCAGTGCTTCGCCTTCGATGTCTTCCGCCACGATGAGCAGCGGACGACCCGACTGCGCCACCTTCTCCAACACCGGAACGATTTCCTTCACGTTGGAAATCTTCTTCTCGTGGATCAACACGTATGGCTTGTCGAGTTCGCACGAAAGCGTTTCGACCTTGTTGATGAAGTGCGGTGAAAGGTAGCCCTTGTCGAACTGCATACCTTCGACGAGATCGACGAACGTTTCGAGGCTCTGCCCTTCTTCGACTGTGATGACGCCGTCCTTACCAACCTTGTCCATCGCAGCCGCGATGTGCTTGCCAATTTCCTTGTCCTGGTTGGCCGCACACATGCCGACCTGAGCAACCTGTGCGCTGCTCTTGACCGGTGAACTGAGACGCTTGAATTCGGCGACGACCGCTTCGACAGCCGCATCAATCCCGCGCTTCAGGGCCATCGAGTTGGCACCAGCCGCCACGTTCTTGAGGCCTTCTTCGTAAATGGCTTCGGCGTAAATGGTGGCTGTGGTCGTTCCGTCACCGGCGATGCTGCTGGTCTTGCTGGCGACTTCCTTGACCATCTGGGCGCCCATGTTTTCGTAACCGTCGTCGAGTTCGATTTCCTTCGCGACGGTAACGCCGTCCTTGGTGACGGTCGGCGAACCGAACGATTTTTCAATGACGACGTTGCGGCCACACGGACCGAGCGTGCTTTTGACGGCTTTGGCGAGTTGGTTCACACCGCGACGAATCGACTCGCGGGCTTCCATGTCATAGGCAATGCGTTTTGCTGGCATGTGTATTTTCTTCTCCAGTTTGAGTGTGCCGCACCAAGGTTGGCGGGCAATTAATTTCGATCAACGACGAGGCCCGTCGTTTCAATTATTCAACGACAGCCAGAATGTCCGACTCAGACATGATCAGATATTCTTCGCCGCCCACTTCGACTTCCGTGCCGGCATAGCTCGTGAACAGAACCTGATCGTTCTTCGAGAGTTGCATCTTTCCGCGTTCACCGGTGTCGGTCACGCGACCCGGACCGACAGCTTGGATGATGCCGCGCTTGGGCTTCTCCTTCGCTGATTCGGGAAGAAAGATACCGCCAGCCGTCACGTCGTTTGCTTCCAAACGCTTGACGATGACCTTGTCTCCGAGAGGTTTCATTTTGGGTTTTGCCATCGAATAGCTCTCCTTGCTTGTGTGCCCGCGATCGGTCTCGGCCGTCGCGAAATGCGCTCGCTTAGCCACCGGCATTCACAAAAAAGCCGATGGCGGGTATTTCGATTAAGGACCGGCTGAAGATCGGAATACAGCGTTCCCATACCGGTTCCGCAGAATTCAATGCAAAGCCGATGCCATTCAGATCGCGGTGTTTTGGCAATTCCAATCGACGCCCCATCTGACACGTAAACGCCTAATTTTAAAACACTTACAATCGCTCGATCATCCGCAACCGACCGATTAGCCCGCCAGCCAAACCGGCGCCAATGCTGTCACAATCGATATCAGGGATCACCAAACTGCCAGATTGGCAGAACCCCGATGCCTGCTGGCGACCTGGAGCCGACGGCCATACGATCTCGATTCACGGCGATCTGGTCGACGACGATCCGCCCACGTTGGTGCAACCAAGGAACCCCACGCATGAAAGCGTCTGACCTGTTCGTCCAAGCCCTTGAGAAGGAAGGCGTGGAATACGTCTTTGGCATCCCGGGCGAAGAAAACCTCGATTTTCTCGACTCCCTTTCCCGCTCTAAACCCATTCGCCTGATCCTCACCCGTCACGAGCAGGCTGCGGGGTTCATGGCCGCCACCTATGGGCGGTTGACGGGTAAGGCGGGCGTCTGCCTCTCGACACTCGGACCGGGTGCGACCAACTTCGTGACAGCCGCCGCATACGCCCAACTCGGCGGGATGCCCATGCTCATGATCACCGGGCAGAAACCCATCAAGACCAGCAAGCAGGGTCAGTTTCAAATCGTCGACATCGTGGACATGATGCGGCCACTCACCAAATACACGCGCCAACTCGTCAGCGGCGCGAACATTCCGTCGCGCGTTCGCGAAGCGTTTCGCCTTGCCCAGGAAGAAAAACCCGGCGCGGTTCATCTCGAACTCCCCGAAGATATCGCCCGCGAAGACACCGACGAATCGACCATTCCCGCCAGTCTGGTTCGTAGACCCATCGCCGAAGAGAAGTCGATCGTCGCGGCGATCAATGAAATCGAATCGGCGAAGCATCCATTGCTGCTCGTCGGGGCCGGCGCAAACCGCAAGCTGACGTGCAAAATGCTCCGAATGTTCGTCGAAAAGTTCGGCATCCCCTTCGTCACGACGCAGATGGGCAAGGGCGTGCTCGATGAACGCGGTCCTTTATTCCTCGGCAACGCAGCGCTTTCCTCGGGCGACTTTGTGCACCGCGCAGTCGAAGCGTCTGACCTGATCATCAATGTGGGCCATGATGTTGTGGAGAAGCCGCCCTTCTTCATGTGCGCCGACGGCGTCCGCGTGATCCACGTGAACTTCTCCAGCGCGTCGGTCGATCCGGTTTACTTCCCGCAGGTGGAAGTGGTCGGCGACATTGCGAACAGCATCTGGCAAATCTGCGAACGTCTCAAAAAACAGAGCCATTGGGATTTTTCGCGTTTTCTCGAAGTTCGAGAAGCGGGCGAAGTCCACCTTCTTGAAGGCGCAGACGATCAACGTTTTCCAGTTTATCCGCAGCGTCTCGTTGCCGACGTGCGGCGGGCGATCGAGCGCAAAGGCATCATCGCGCTGGACAACGGCGTTTACAAAATCTGGTTCGCCCGCAACTACAAAGCCCACGCACCCAACACGGTGCTCCTCGACAACGCCCTTGCATCGATGGGCGCAGGCCTTCCATCGGCGATGGCGGCCAAACTCGTGCATCCTGATCAGCATGTGATGGCCATCTGTGGTGACGGCGGGTTCATGATGAATTCGCAAGAGCTTGAAACTGCCGTCCGACTCAAACTGCACTTGGTCGTACTCATCTTGCGTGACGACGCCTACGGCATGATTAAGTGGAAACAAGCCCACATGGGTTTGAAAGACTACGGACTCGACTATGGAAATCCAGACTTCGTCAAGTACGCTGAAAGCTACGGCGCAGTCGGACATCGCATCACAACCGCCGACCAACTTCTCCCGACGATGCAGAAAGCGCTGGGCGAACCGAATGTCCACGTCATCGAAGTTCCGGTAGACTATACCGAAAACGATCGCATCCTTAACAACGAGATTCAAAAGCGAAGCGCTGCCGTGTGATCGCGATCGCCGAACAGCCGCCTTGGGTCCTTGCTACTTGAAAGGGTTCCACACCACCATGAAGAACTATCCGTACTATCTCGCCAACGAATCGAAAACCCCCAACCACGATCTCGAAGTCACCGACAAATTCTCCGGTGAGGTGGCGTATCGAGTGGCCATCGCGGATCGAAATGCCATCGACGCCGCGATCTCAGCCGCCGTCAGCGCCGCCCCGGCATGCGCTGCGATGCCGCCGTACGAACGCCAGGATGTTCTCAACCACTGCGTCGCACGATTCACCGAGCGGTTTGACGAGTTGGCGATGGCGCTGTGCATCGAAGCCGGCAAACCCATCCGCGATTCGCGCGGCGAAGTAACGCGATTGATCGATACATTTCGCATCGCGGCAGAAGAATCCGTTCGCATGACCGGCGAGGTAATGAACCTCGAGATTTCGCCGCGGGCAAAGGGCTATCGGGGGATGTTCAAGCGCGTGCCGATCGGTCCATGTTCCTTCATCGCACCGTTTAACTTTCCGCTGAATCTGGTGGCCCACAAGGTCGCGCCCGCCCTGGCGGTGGGTTGCCCGTTTGTGCTTAAACCCGCGAGTCGCACGCCCATCGGCGCGATCATCATCGGTGAGATATTGGCTGAAACGGACCTGCCAGCCGGCGCATTTTCCATTCTGCCCTGCCATCGCGACGGCGCAGACCTTTTCACGACCGATGACCGCCTCAAACTGCTGAGCTTCACCGGTTCGCCCGACGTCGGTTGGAAACTCAAAGCCGATGCCGGCAAGAAGAAAGTCATCCTCGAACTCGGCGGCAATGCGGCGTGCATCGTCGATCACGATGCCGACATTGACGACGCGGTCGAGCGCCTCGTCTTCGGCGCGTTCTATCAATCCGGGCAAAGTTGCATTGGCGTGCAGCGCATCTTGATTCACAAATCGATTTACGAAAACGTGAAAGAGCGGCTGACGAAAGCGACGAAAGCCCTGATCGCGGGCGACCCCAAGGACGAAAAAACGTTCATCGGGCCGATGATTTCCACATCGGAAGCCGAGCGACTCGATGCGTGGATCAAAGAAGCCGTCAGTGCCGGCGCAACAGTCATCTGCGGCGGCAAGCGAAACGGTGCGATGCTCGACGCCACGCTGCTCGAAAACGTTCCGAAAGATCAAACCATCTGCACCAACGAAGCCTTCGGTCCCGTCGCCGTCCTCAGTTCGTTCGACGACTTTGACAAAGCGCTCGATCAGGTCAACGACAGCACGTTCGGACTGCAAGCCGGCATCTTCACCCGCGACCTCTACAAAATGCAAAAGGCGTGGGACGTTCTCGATGTCGGCGGCATCATCATCGGCGACGTCCCATCATGGCGCGTCGACAACATGCCATACGGCGGCGTCAAAGACAGCGGGCTCGGCCGCGAAGGCATCCGCTTCGCCATGGAAGACATGACCGAAATCCGCAACCTCGTCATCCGCACGAAGCAAATGTAGTCGCCAAGAACGCTATTCCCAAGGGTCGCAAGTCGAATCAAGTCGATTTGTTCGGTTGCTGTGCATCCCTGGATCGTGCCAGTTGCGGTTGATCGACGTTTTCGATTCCAATTGCTGATCGGACGCGCTCGACATCCAGATTCTCGATCGTGAAGACAAGATTGAACCAGATCGGATGGTAACCGAATCCGCCCACGGTCATCTCTTCGATCGCGTCCTGCTTCGACCAGTCCTGGACAACCACGCGGTATGCCGCACAGAGCACGCCCGTGCGATCGGAACCGTGGTGGCAATGGATGAATACCGGCTGGGCGCTCTCGTCGGTAACTTCCTTGAGAAACGTAATGATCGCATCTTCGTCAATCTCCCACGGCTGCGTGGGAAAGTGATGGTATGCAAAACCGAATGATTCAATTGCATCGGCATCCTGCTGGACATCGCGCAGATTGACGATCGTCTTGATGCCCAATTCGCGAAGCTCGCGCAGACCTTGTTGACGCGGTTGGGCGCCTCGGTAAACCGTCTCACTGATCTGGTGAAAGTTTGGCAGATCGCCTTCCAACTCGACGAGTGTAATACCGTCAAGATGCAAGTGATTGGGCACTTTGCTGAAGTCGAATGAATCTGCGCAATTCGACGCGCAACCGACCGACGCACCAGCCGCCACCAACAGCAACAAGTTGAACCAAATAATCCGCCGCATCAGCAACCCCCATCAAAGCCGCGGACGAAACTACCAACGCCGCACCCCCGAACATCAATATCCGATTGACCTCATTCAACGAAACGCTGCAAGTGCATCGTGCGATCGCATCGTCATTGTGGGTTACTTGCCATTGGGTGTGGTCAATCTGACGCGAATTCTCCAAAAACCTGAAGAATCACTCGTCACCGATCAGGATTGTCGAATATCGCGGTTCAATACGATTATCCTCCCGGTCGAATGGCTGATGGATTGCTTTGTTGTGCCCTGGACGGCAGACGACCATTGACCCCACGCGTCGTCACGATTCGCGGGGGCGTTAGCGCTGCCAATCGCCGCGGAAGATTTTTTGAGAAACGCTTTGAAAGATTCATGCCAGTGGCAGGCCAAGTCCGGAAGGTCGGCTTGCGCGCCGACGATTGCTTTGGTCATGGAAACGAATAAGGTCAATTGGCCAGCAGCGCGCCAAAGGTCGCGAAGTCGACCAGGTCGACGTCGCCATCCAAATCGAAATCAACATGAGCGCATCCGCCGACTGCGCCCGCATTCGGCCCCATCAGGCACGTTTCGAAGCATGTCGCGTAATCATCGAGGTCGATGTCGCCGTCGGAGTCGCAGTCTCCTGGTTCCGGTTCGGCAACAAACGTCGCAGCGATGGGTAACGAAAGTCCGTCACAGTCAATTGCGATCGACGCAAAAGTACCCGTCGCCGACTGTGGGGCATCGATGACCGCAAGCGTTGGTGTTGCCAGCAACGAACCCGTCGTACCATTAAACGGCGCACTCTGCGCAGGTGTGTTCGCAGGAAACAACGGTGTTGTGAACCCCGAAACGTACAGGCGTCCGGTTTGCAGATTCTCCATGATGCTGGTAATTGCAGCTGACTGTCCGCATTGCTCAGCCCCGCAGGACTGATCGTTGGCAGTTGGATTTACGATCTCAATTGAACCATCCGCAATCAAATTGGTCACTGCCCCCTGGCTGCGTTCGATGGCGAAACGATAGATATGCGTTGTGCCTGTCGCATCCTCGTTGATCGACGAACCCATATACAGATACTCGCCCGAGTGTGATATAAGCAAAGCGGCTGGACTGCGCAGTACGGAACTGATATTGAAACGCTGTTCCGATGCATTGCCGATACTTGTGTCATAGACGCTGATCCAATCGTTCGCACCGCCTGCGGCCACAGCGCTGACCACGTACAGGTTACCGAATGAATCCACCTCCACCTCACGGACCCGCTGCAAGTCAGGCTCGAACACAACCTGATTCCAGTCATATGTCGAAACGGTGATCGACGATTCCAGGTGTGGATTCACGCCATAAAGCGCGGTGATCGCAAAGCTGCCGTCTGCGGGTTCGGCCAACTGCAATCGAGCCGTCGCTTTATACAACTGACCATCCGAAGTGTTAACGAGAACCGGTGTCACGTAGACGATGCGTTCATCATTTGGATCGAACGCGGCATCAAGCATGGGCAAGCCCCTAAAAAGTCCGCCCCCGAGATTGCTGACTCCGACATAGACGGTGCTGTTTCCAAAGGCCCCCGATGCGGGCGAGACAACGACAGCCCCATCGCTCATACGGACCAACCCATCGCGCACGTTGAGCTGAAAGATTTGGTTCAATCCTCTTGAAATGGTTCTGCTGTTACCATGATAACCGCTTATACCCGGTGTACTCGACGGCACCTGCGACGGCGCTGCGCAAACTCCATTGGTGTCGATCGTGTAAACCACATCACCTTGTTCGCCAGGTGTTGAAGCCTTGCCCGCAATGAGGATTGAGTTGGGAGGCGGTTGATTGAAACGCAAGTTTCTGTTGCTGTCGTCGCTTCGTCCCAATCCATCGACGCCCGTACCGCAGGCGTTGAGCGAATCATCATTGATAAAGACTTCGATTGCCAACACGTCCGACAGATCGACGTACTGATCATTGCTTTGACTCAAATCAAGACACCATGAATCGCTCTGAAGGTTCGCAACCTTCCCCACTTCGGAAAGCAGGACCAACAAGTCTCCCGTGTCGACCGTCGAACTGCCATTCAAGTCGCTACACGCGATGCAAGAAATCACCGGATCCCAGTTGTCAATCCAAACCCGGGCGCCGTCACCGCGAAGTTCGAGTTCTACGTACGTCCCGCGACGGAAATTGCCCTGCCCACTTGCGTATGTACCATGAAATACACCAAACGCAGCCGACCCGATGGCGCCCGGTCGTCCCGCGTGCGGCGGTTTGATGCGTGCCAATTCCACCAAGTCCTCACTGACGCGCGGATTCTCACTTACGTAAACAATGATCTCCGCATCGGAGTTGGGATCATCCAAGAACAGGTATTCAAATTCAACGGTGATGTCCTCTTCGCCGGCTCGGGCGAACGCGCCTTTTGCTGCGACGGATGTTGCGGCGTCGAAGTCGCCAGTGGCGAGCGTCGTCATTTCCATGACACCGTTGTTGCCACCGAGTTCGCCAGGCAGCAGCGTGATCGCACCCTGTTTCGGCAGCGCCGGCGGTGGCAATTGCTGATCATTGGTATCCCGCACGCGCTTTCGAACGCGAACGTCGAATTCGTTAAACGGCGCTTCCGTAGGGTCATCCATCCGAATCACACCAAGCGAGAAGCCGAGCAACGGAATGTCGACGATTTCTGCGCCGTTGCTGCTGACCGGCGAACCGTTGGAATCGACGTAGATCAGCGATTCGTAGTAGAGGGCTTGCAGCGCGGTATTGAGCGTCGCTTCCGGATACATGACGAGGTTCTTGACGTAGGCGGCTTCCGCGATGCCGTTGCTGGTGAATTCAAAACCAGCCCGGTTCGTCAAGTTGACCTTGGCGCCAGTCGTCACTTCGAGTCGATCGATCACCCAATTTTCCGAAGGGTCGACGGTGAACCCGGGGCTGCCAGCCGCTGAGAATGCACCCGACGCGCAGGTCGGATTCGCCCCGTTGGATGTGCAGTCATAATCAATGGAGCGTAACTCGAGCAACGTTCCCTGATCGCCCGCCGTCCCTTCCTTGATGATGACGGTCACGCGATTGTTGACGATCGAAGGCTGGGCCCCATCGGTGGGGTCGGGATCAAGATCGAGATAACGATCCCCTTCCGAAACGATGCTGTTGCAACTGACCACCGATTGACCCGATGCAAAAAACTCGCCCCCAAATCCAGGCGCCGACTCCACCAGGCGAATGTCATTGTGGACAATGTCATTGACGCCCTGCAAATCGAGCAGACTGACAGCCACGTTCGTATTCTGAATGCGCGCCGCGTCCTGGACCACGAGCGACCCCAGCACGTTCACCGCGCCCCCCAACGGCGCACCCGGCGAATCTTCCAGACTGCACACATCGTCTGCAAGCCCGCTGAGATTGAGCGTCGCGCTCCCACCGACCACGAGCCTTGCCCCGGGTTCAATCTCGATATCACCCGTTCCACGAATATCCGCAAGCACCGTCGACTCGCCTTGCGGTGGAGCAATAGGGCCAAACGTCAATTGCGATACGCCGGACCACGCGATTATTGAATTCAAATCGAAGTCAACCAACTCGCCTCCGTTCTGCTCGGAAAGACTCATCAATGCTGAAATCGATTGGGAACCTGTCAGAAGAAAATCATCGTTGTTGTTGGTGAGAAATCCGCCGAGCGGTTTTAGCTTCGGGTTGGCCGCGAATTCGAGTTGATCCGACGTTGTCGACGTTTCCTCAACGCCAAAGGGTTCGACGCTGGCTACGAGCAACTCGCCATCAAACAACAGGTTTGCCCCAGGTCCCGGCCCATCGTAAACCGCGCCCGTGATGGTCAGCAAGCCTTCGCCGACAAAACTGGCAGACGCCAATCCACCTCCGCTGAGATCGCTGCCAATAAACTGCCCCGTCCAGCTCAGTGTGGCCGTTCCACTCTCGGTGCTCGGAGCGATGAACCAGTTGGTTTGGCTGCCCGCGACAATGAAATCGCTGATGGGTGCATCGATGATTTCCCAACGTGCAGGCAGTGGATCCGTTCCATTGGTTTGGGGCGCGAAGATGTCGGTCGTCGAAATGAATCCGCTGACCGTCGTGATGACTTCCGCACCGCAAGGCGCTTCCCGTTTGATGCGCAGCGTGGAATCGTGATCCAAATCGAGTTGCCCCCCGCCTTTGATCACACTTTCAAACGCCTCGACTTCGCCGGTTTGGATATTCCAATCTCCTTCAAGCGTTACCTCCGTCTGCGAAATGCCGACGCCAGCCCCACCACCGGAATTCTGACCGAGTGTAAGGTTCTCGATCGTCAGGAAACCGCCATAGCTCACCAGCCCGGATGCACAGTCTCCGCTGTTGTCAATTAACGTGCAGTTTCGCAGCGTCGGACCGCCCGCGATCGTGATCAACCCCCCGCCCGATGCCGGCTGATCTGCATTGCCGCGCTCAATGCTGAATCCGTCGAGGATCGCCAGCGCCGAGGTGCCCGTCCCGCTGACGACATGATACGCATCGTCTGAAGGGTCATCGGCGACGCCAAGATCACCGCTCAGGATTGTCTCGTGCAATGAGACGTCTCGTTGGATGCGTGCCGTTTCCGACCCGTCAAACCCGCCATAGATCGCAACACCATCGAGCAACTGGAATGTGCTGCTGCGGTCGCCAAAGATTTGATTGCTGCCAAGATCCGGATAGTAGCTGCCTTCTGCCACCCAGATTTCCTGAGCGCCGCAACCGTTTGCTGCCGCGGCATTGAGCGCATCCAGAAGTGCGGTGAATGCATCGGTCCAACTGCTTCCATCGTTCAGACCCATCGCGTCAACATCAACGAACAAGCGCGAACCGACAAACGTTCCGAATTCGTGCGCTCCCATGTCAACGATCGCAAACCCACCGGTTCCCGTGTCAACGGTCGCAGGATCATCCACGATTCTCGGCAATCCGCTTAAGTCGAACGGTGTTTGCTCAAGATAGTTCTCGTCACAATCAAGGTCCGTCTCGCCCGCGCGAATCAATCCATTGCTTCCGGCATCAATGGCAGGTGAACCGGGCAACAGGCGCAAATTGCCATAGTCATCGTCGGCGTCGCCCCAGCC
>DDIR01000006.1:19638-61849 GCA_002338715.1 Phycisphaerales bacterium UBA1845
GTCGGCGTCGCCCCAGCCGTTGGTCCCCGCATCGGGCATGCGCACAAACAACGGATCATCGTCGATGTTCCCATTGGCCAACCCACCAAAAGGAATGATCGCGTCGTTGGGGTCGTCATCCTGGATCAGCGAGTAATCGACCGAAACAAGGCCCGACGTCGTGACAGAAACATGATTCAGCAATCCCGACGCGCGATTTTCCCAAAAGATGCAGTTGCTGATCGCATGCGGCACCGAATCGCCGATTGCAATTGCTCCGGCACCAGTGGAATCTGATTCGTTGAACGCGAACGTGCATGCAGAAAAGTCGATGAAGCCGATTGAAGCTCCTCCGCCAAGTCCCGCGGTGTTACCGACAAAGTCTGAATTGACGCAAATCGAACCAGCTCCACCGTCGATATACAGCGCTCCGCCGCGTCGCTGGTTGCATCGATTGCCTGCGAACAGACAATTGGCAATCGAAACGAACCCGTCATTGATGCCATACAATCGAATGGCGCCGCCTTGGTCGCAGGCCGTGTTGCGAATGAATCGGCTGTTTTGAATGTATTTGGGCCCGGCGCTTTGAAAGTAAAGTGCCCCGCCTGTACCGAAACAGTCTGCCTGCGATCCGTTTTCAACAAAGTCGCAATCCTGGATTTGTATATTGCACTCAGCCGTGCCGTCAGAAATCGCCGCACCGGAGTTGCCGACGAGGTTCCCTTCAAACCTGCAAGAGCGAAATGTGGGCGACGCGTCGACAACCTGGACCGCACCGGAGCACACTCCGACATTTTCAATGAACTCGCAGTCAGTCACTTCCACATCCGTGTTTAGAATTCGAAGTCCGGTGCTCCCACCGCTACATCCCGCGCCGGTGATTGGCATGTTCCTGATGAATCGGCATCGTGAAATACTGGGCAATTCCTTTTCAACCCAAAGACCCGCCCCATAGCGAGCTCGATTCTCTTCGAAGTCACAGTCTTCGATGATCAAGTTGCTGCTTCGACAGAAAATGCCCGCGCCGTTTTGCGCGACGTTGCCTTCGAACCTGCATCGTGCGACGTAAGGACTTCCCCCACCGGCCAATATGTTGATGCCCGCCCCCGTGTCGGCAGAGACATTCGCCCGAAAAATGCAATCGGTGATGACAGCGGTTGATGTCCCGATACGAACAGCCCCACCGCGCTGCCGCCCGTAATTGGCAACGAAGGTGTTGTTTCGAAGCGTCGGACTGCCAAGTTTGAAGGCGGCGCCACCGTTTTGACTCAACTCTGAGGGACCGTCGGCCTGTCCGCCCTTGAGCGTGAAGCCATCAAGGACCGATGAATTGTCGCCCCCCGGTGCGGTGACGATACTGAAGCTGTTTTCGCATGTCCTCAAGTCCGAACAATCAATAACGCTATTCAAATCGACGTCATAGGGTTGGCACGCGACATCCAACTGGACTCCGGTCGTCGACATACAAACGATACCGTCTTCCAAATCGACGATATCATTCTCGCTTAAGTCGCCGCTCAACACCGTCGCGTTGGTGTTGATATCGCGTTGATCCCGCGCTATTTCGATTCCCGAGAAGCCACCATAAAGGGCAACGTTGTTTCGAAGTTCAAACGAAACCGTTCGATCACCCGGAGTAAATCCAAAACCGTCGTCCGGCGTGTAGACCCCGTCAGCCACCCATATCTCTCGAATCGCCGTGTTCTGATCGGTCTCACTCAGCGCATCCTGAAGCGACACAAACGCATCACTCCAACTCGTCCCATTGTTCAGACCACTGGTTGCATCGCGATCAACATACAAGATCGTCTGCCCAGAACTTGGAACCACTGCCCACGCACAACACACGATTACCGCCACACGAATCGCGGCCGCCATTCGAGAATCAATCATCGCTTATCTCCACATGGCAGGCTGCCGCGTCGGCATGAAGATCGCGAAATGGCAGGACCGTGTACTCAGCCGTCACATCCAGACCCTTGCGAATCCGTGTGAACGAGGCGTGTCCGTCGAGAAACACGAGGTTGTGCATGTGCTTCGCGTCGTGCCATTCGATGCGCTGGGTGCTGTTGTACGCATACGCCTGCCGCCAACCGTGGTCTCCCACCAGAATCAACTGCGAAGGGTTCGCCGTCACACATGAAATCCGCATATCCGGCAATCTTTTGTTGACGGTGATCAACAGTGGTTTGCGACAAGCCGGCTGCGTAAACGGCGGAACGGGCAACTGCGTTTGATCAATCAGCATCGGGTTGGCGTTGTAGCTGTTGCCATAATGCGAAAAGAAGGTCGGACCGATGTATTCGCTTCCTTTGTCCGCGGGGCATGCAAAGACTTCTGCACTGTCCCAGACCACCTCCGGAAGTTTCAGGTAAGGATTGAGTACCTTTGGCTTGGGTTGATTCACCACCGGCGGATTGTTCGGATTGTCACCGCCGTAAGCCAGCCCACCAAGTCCCTGGCGACCGCCAAAATTGACGTTGGCATTGGTGCCTTGCAGAAACCGCCCCTTATTTGCACCGAGGTATTCGTCCCAGGCGACAGCAATCTGTCGAAGATTCGCCTGACAAGCAATTCGCTTCGCCTGTGACCGCGCCTTGCGCAAACCGGGCAGAAGGATCGACACCAGCAGCGCAATTACGGAAATGACAACCAACAGTTCTACGAGCGTAAATGCCCTGAAGTGTTCGCAATGATGGTGGCGACGCCTACTCATGACGCCCCCCAGTCTGCGACATCGCCGCGACCCGAGCCGCACACGTATCCTTGATCCACTGATCCTTCGAGTCAGTCGCACAGTTTTCAAATGCTTGATTCGCGGCTTCTACCCTTCCCGCTTTCAGCAACCGCTCACCATGAACAAACTGTGCGAGCGCGGGGTTCGCCTGTGTCAGCCGCTTCAACAACGCCGCGGCACCCGTTTCATCCGCAAGTAGAAAGTCGGCAGCGATCGCTTCCGGCGAATCTGCCGACATCGACGCCTGAATTGCGCGGGCGCGGTCCAGGCGGTCGGTCCGCCATTCCAATAGAAACCATCCCAGCGCCATCTGACGCAGTTGCGCAAGGACATCGCCTCGCAGCTGAGATATCTGCGTTGTCTGGGTGGTGGCCAACTGGTTCTTGCGCTCGACCTCCGCCAGCGCGTGTCTGGATTCCTGCCAATAGTAGAAACTTATCCCGGAGAATCCGATCAGCGCGACCACCATCGCAGCCATAATCACTGTGGCGTAGGCATGTCGTATCGCGAGTTTGCGGACGACATACCATGTGCTGTCGCGTTTGGCATCGATTGGATCGCCGTCGAGGTATCGCTGAATGTCCGCTTTCAATTCACCGGCGCTTTGGTAGCGACGATTGGGCTCCTTGCTTAGAAGTTTCAGCACAATCGTTTGAACTTCGTTGTCGATCGGACACCGCCCGACCTTGCGCACTTTCGTCGTGTTGATCGCGATACCGGATTCCCCTGTCCACGAACGCGACGGCGGGGTTGGTTCTGTTTCGATGATGTGCCGCAACACGTCGGCCATCTGCCCCGCGACGGGATATGGAAACCGCCCGGTCAGCATTTCGTAAAGAATGACACCGAGCGCGTATACATCTGTGCGCGCGTCGATCTCAGCAGAGAGGCCGCGCACCTGCTCCGGGCTCATGTATGGCAACGTTCCCACAAGCTGACCGGTAAGCGACACGGGCGACTGACTGTCATCGGTGATGTTCTTGGCCAACCCGAAATCCAGAATGCGCGGTTCACCCGACACATCAACCAGGATGTTGCTGGGCTTGAGGTCGCGATGAATCACACCGCGCTGATGGGCGAACTGCACAGCCCCGCAGACTTTCGCGAAGAGTACGAGCGCCTCCCCAATGGTCAGGGCGTTGTGTCGAACGTATTCCGTCAACGTCAGACCGTCGACGAAATCCATCGCATAGTACTGGCGCCCGTCGGGCGTTTGACCTGAATCGAACACCGCGACGATATTCGGATGGCGAAGGCTGGCTGCGAGTTCGACCTCGCGCTCAAAACGCAACCGCGCGTTCCTGGAAGCGAATCGACCGTCGAGCAGAACCTTCAGCGCAACCTTGCGCTTCGTCGATACCTGTAGCGCTTGATAGACCACGCCCTGACCGCCGTGACTCAACTCGTGATCGATTTCATACCCTGGGATTGGCGCATCGATCTGCGCGGTTTCGGTTGGACCACGCTCCGCTGAGTGCAAGCCATGGGACAGGTCCAGCGTTTCGATCATGGCGGAATCGACAAGCACCCCAACAGGCAGATGCCGCAACTCGCGCGCCAAAGACTCTTCCCTGGCGATCTCCTCGCGGCGCACCCTGCACGCGGTACACTGATCGAGGTGCGCTTCGATTCTGGATATGTCGTGCCCGTCAAGTGATCCCTGAACCAGCGCTTCGATCTCGTCGACGGCTGGGCATGGGGCAGTCGAATCTTTTTGCATTTTCGCTGCTCCGTTTCAGGGTCTACCAATCACGTTCCAATGATTCCAACATCTCGCGCATCTTCTTCATCAGACGTCGCTTCGCTTGAAACACAGCGTCGCGCGAGATACCGACTTCGCTGGCCACTTTGTCTGCCGGCCAATCGTTTAACACGTACAGTTCGAAAGCCCGCATGGTGTGCGGTTCGCAGGTTTTGCGCAGTTCAGCAAGACAACTGTTGAGAACGGCCTGCCGCCATTCCTCTTCCCATGCGTCCGACATGCTGTGGTCGTCGGCGATCTTGTTGACGAACGCGGTCGACTCATCGTCCTGGGCGACCTGCTGTTCACGCGGCGCTTTGCGCCACTGGCGACGCACTGAATTCTTGGCAATCCCGAAAAGCCAACTCCTAAGCCTCCCCTTGTCGCGGGTGTAGTTGCCCGCGAGATACGAATCGAGAAACGCCATCAATGCTTCCTGCGCCGCATCCATCGCCGTATCGTGTGACAGTCCCAACCGTTTTCCGAAAGCGACGAGGACCGGGCGATAACGTTGAACGAATGCACTCCAGGTCACATTGTTGCCCGCATCTTGCAACCCCAACAGCAACTCCGTGTTGGTACGCAGCGTATGCGGAAATTGCGGATCGTTGGTTGGCATGGCATTGTTCCGAAATAGAAATGGACCCGGTAAGTGCATCGTAACAATGGGGCATTTCTGCTTCAATCCTCGTCTCATTTTCCGCCGCATTCGTGCGGCTTCGGCGTCATTTTCCGCACCGTGATTGTGGCCATATGCTCCGTGGACGTATTTCATTGTTTCCTCCACTCTTCTTTTCTAACTACCGTTCCTTCCTATCTCGCGTACATCCGTAACTTTCCAGTTCCTGGTTACCGGGCCCGCCGGCGTCTGCACCTGCGGTTCAAACGGTATTGCCATCGAAAGCACGCGATCTGAGGAGCACTTTCAGATTTATTCGAAACGCGGCCGATTCACGCCGGGACAGGTGTCACCGCGATTGACCAGCCCCAAAAGATTAACCAGCCCCAAATCGCCGAAATTTAGACGCCAACCCGCTTTCCACGAATTTTGAGATTTTTCTCAATTGGTGCGTCAGATCCCGAGATCGAGTTGGCAAGACCCGTTGCAACAATGATCGGTCCACGGAACTGAACGAGCGGTAACCGTGGCTGAAACCAGAATGAGAACTTTGGTCATGACCGCTCGAGGAGAAACAACAATGGAAACGAAAACACGCATGGGCTTTTTGGGAACGCTTGTGATGATGGCCGTGATGATGATCCTCGTGGTCGGAACGGGATGCGACTTCGATGATTTCTATGACTACGGTTATTACGATTTCGGATACGGATATGATTCATGGGGTTACTACGATTCCGGATTCGACTCGTGGGCTGGCGACAGAATCAGCACCTTTGCTAGCGACTTTGTGATCTACGACTAGATCCACTTGACTTTGACTCATTGACCCTGGCTCCTTATTTCCCGGCTCCTTGATCTTGGGATTCAACGTTCTGACAAATCAAGAATCCTTTTCTCCCACCCTCTGACAACGCATGGCGATGGTCCTCGGCCCACCCAACCGAGGATCATCGCCGCGTTTGTTCTCGACGCATCGAACACGCGAACAGCCGAACGCATCCCTTCCGATGTGCAAATTTCTTTCCACGATTCGCGCGTCAGATCCTGCAACATTTCTGGCAAGACCCCTTGTAAGAAATGCGGCGCCCTGGCGTCCGCGCTGCGTCTTGAGTGTTTCAAGCCGCCCACTGGAGTGTGATCAGAAACGGAGACCAGAGATGTTGAACCAACAGGCGCACACAAATAATCGTTTGAAACACTGTCGAACTGGCGCCACGTGGCTGATGGCATCCTGGTTGTTGGTGACCACGGGCTGTCGCTCATTTGAGACGTCGCCTTCAAACCAGGAATCGACCAACGAAGCAGCGCAAGTGAACAACACCGCCGAGGAATCGCCCACAGCAAACCGAGAATCCGACGCACCAAGATCCGCCACAGCACCAACCAGCGAAACGGTCAAGGAAACGCTTGCTGATTCAACCGCACAAATGACTGAGCGCAAGTTCAGAGAGATCACCATCGCAGACAATCAGGCGCGAATTGGGTGGCTTCTCGAACGTGGCAAGCCCAAAGCACCAAGCCAGTTAACAGCCACCGAGGACTTCACCCAAATCCGCCATGTCGTGCTTCGGTTCGTCAACAACGAGCCGGAGGCCACTGAGTTCCGCGTTGAAATGTCCAAAGACGGCGAAGACTTCCACGAAGTTCTCACGTCATCCGAGGACGCTGTCCCGCATGACAACAACTTCGATTTCAATACCGACATCATCTCAACAATCGGGTCGAATCCGGTTCCGCTCGACCGCAATAGCGTTCGCCTTGACCGTCGGCGCATCTCGGTCGGTCTTGGGCTATTCCATCCTGGCGTCGAATACTGCTTCCGCGTTCGTGCGCTCAAAGATAACCGGGAGTCGAATCCCAGCAGCGTTGCCTGCTTCACCATCCCTCGGAGCGCAGAAACTTGTCGCGATGATGCCGACTGCGCCGCGGGTGACATGTGCTTCGTCGAGTGTGGCGAAACAACCGGCACCTGTGAGCCAAACAGCGACACGTACTGCATTTTCGTGTACGCACCGGTCTGTGGTTGCGATGGCAAGACTTACTCCAATTCGTGCGTGGCCGCGTCCGCCTTGGTCGACGTGCTGCACGACGGGGAATGCGAATCAACATGCACGAAAAACTCAGATTGTGGCGATGGTGAATTCTGCCATTTTGACTTCGCGACGTGCGGCGGTGAAGGAACCTGCGAATCGATCAACGAAACCTGCGATCCGTTGTACAGCCCGGTCTGCGGCTGCAACGGTCAAACGTTCGCCAATGCGTGCTTTGCCAATGCGTTTGGAATGTCCGTTGCCTACAACGGCATCTGCGAAGCCATCTGCATCAACGATTCGGACTGCGCCGATGGCGAGTTCTGTAGCGCGACTGGCGAATGTCTGTCAGCCGACTGCACCAATGACGCCGATTGTGGGTTTGGTCGGGCGTGTGTGTCAGCCCCCGGCGAATGCGGCAATGAAGGCACATGCACCCGCACGCCAGAACTATGCCCTGCCGTCTACGACCCCGTTTGCGGTTGCGACGGCAACACCTACTCCAACACCTGCTTTGCATTGGCCGAAGGCGTCTCCTGGTCACATGCCGGTGAATGTCAGAGCGGTTGCACCAGTGATTCCCAGTGCGGCGCCAATGAAGCATGCGTGTTCCCCGCGGGCACGTGCGGCGGCGTCGGCACATGCGAAGCCACCGGAAACGCCTGCGCCCAGTTCTATGACCCGGTTTGCGGCTGCGACGGCAACACCTACGGCAACGCCTGTGGTGCGCAATCCGTTGGTGTCTCGGTTGACCACGCCGGTCCGTGCGAAGACCTCTGCACGAGCGATCAGGATTGCGACGATGGCAATCCCTGCACCGAAGACACGTGCCAGGCCAATGGCGAATGTGTCAGCAGTCCGATCACTTGCGACGACGGCGATGAATGCACGATTGACTATTGCGATCCGTCGTTCGGCTGCCGATCCGCACCGGGAGAATGTGACACGGAAACGTTTACGACATCCAACAGCGGGCGCGTCACCGTCGGCGCAAGTCTAAATGGTGTCCTGTCCCCTGGTACGCACGAATTGTTCGGCGACTTCGGACAAATTGGTTCGGTGTTTGACGATGAAGGTGATCATGTGATCAACAGCGTCGACGGCCAGAACAATCTCCCGTACCCGTTGGCTCCTGTTACAGACTTCTTCGGCGATTGGACATTGGCAGCCGGTCGCGGTTATGCGGGCAATTCGCAGTTCGTCGTGTGGAGCGTGCTGGACGAAGGCACACGGTTCGTCGCCGTACATTTCAGCATGAATTCGAACTACGAGCTCACACCGGTGCTGCTGCTTGCCGGCAACTTCACGCAACCTTACGGCGTTGTGATGCAGACGACTCAGTTCAACGGTTGGGCAATCGAGGACGGCTTCACACCGGATGGCGATTCACCGGGATTCCTGCGCGGCTGGGTGAGCGGAACGCCATTCTTCCAAGCCCCGTACGACTGGAATACGGTTTGGAGCAACCCATTAACGATCGAGTTCGACGTGTTGCTTTACAACGACTAGGACGTTGTGTGAGGCGGCCGTCAATCGCTTGATCCTTCCAATCGGGGCGTCAATTGTCATCGTGTCCAGCCGGCGCATGGCGATTGACCCCCCAATTATCCCCTTTGTCGCCCACAAAAACGCGGTTTCCCCAGGTCGTCAAATTTTTTTCCCCTCGCCTCAGATTGGCCCGTCCCGGTGGCAAGTGCCCCTGGTGAGAACGGTTTCGAGGCACTCGCCGAAAACGGCGGCAAACGCGAGGAGACAAACGATGAACGCAAGAAAACAAGATCAACGCCTGGCAGGCAAGACGCGCCGAGCAGCACTTTTGTTGCTGGTTGCAACCGGCAGTTTGCTATTCGCTTCGTCCGATGCGCAGGCCGGGTATGCAATATCCAGAATCCTCGACGGTTTGAAATTCAAACCCGGAAAATATTTCCTGCCCGAGGCGATGACGGTTGATGATGCCGGCAACGTTTTTGTCGCGGGCCTGCAGAGAATACAGGATCCGTTTGAAGAAACCGGAATGGTACTGAAGATCGCCGTCGACGGAGAGATCACCGAACTCATGGACGCAACTGGCGACGGCCAGGGAAACACGTTGGGGCGACCCCAAGCAATCGCTGTCGACGATGAAGGCAACGTTTACGTCGGCGCAAGCCACAGTAAGAATGTGTTCATGATCGCGCCATCGGGAAACGTCACCGAAATCCTGGACGAGTCGGGTGACGGAAATGGTCATACGCTGAATTGGCCGAATGCCATCGACATCGGACCGGATGGCGCTGTTTATGTCAGCGAATTCAGCTCTGACCGTGACGTCTTCAAAATCGCTCCGAACGGCCAGGTTTCCATGGTGGAGGGGACCTACCGCTGCACCAATATGGCGGTTGATGGCGATGGCAATGTGTTTACGACCAGCGAGGCGCATGACAATGTCAGAAGAACCGACACGGAAGGCAATCGCACGGAAGTTGTTCGCCGCGAAGATGGACTCGATACGCCCTATGGCTTGACCCTCGACGGGGATGGAAACGTGTTCGTCGCCGGTCTGTTCAGCGACAATGTGCTGAAGCGTTCACCGGACGGAACGATCACCGAGGTCATCGGACCAGACGACGGTTTGATCCGACCTTTTGGGATTGCCTTAAACAGCGCAGGCACGTTGTACGTCACGGCAAGCCAAATGGTAAATGCAAGTGGAAGCAGGGTCTTTGAAGTCAAGCCCAATGGCGAAGTGACGCGGCTCATCAATTTTCGCGTTCCCGAAACCAACATCTACCTGAATAACGCGGAAGATGTGGTTGTGGACAGTCGCGACGTGGTTTACATCGCCGGCAGCAGCACCATCGTAAAAATTGCCGCCGATGCAGACGAAGACGGTGTCGGCGATGTTGATGACAACTGTCCCGATATGGCCAACACCGAACAAACCGACACGGACGGCGACGGACTGGGCGATGTGTGCGACGACGATATCGACGGCGACGGTGTCCTCAACTTTGCGGACAACTGCCCGACCTTTGCATCCTCGGATTTGGATGATACCGACGGCGACGGAATCGGTGACCCTTGCGACGACTGCACAGACACCGACGGTGACGGGTTCGGTGATCCGGAATTTTCCGAAAACACCTGCGAACCAGACAACTGTCCCGATGTCTTCAATGAGAACCAAGACGACACAGACGAAGACGGCCTCGGCGATGCGTGCGACGAATGCACCGACACCGATGGTGACGGGTTTGGCAATCCGGAATTCGATCCGACTTCGTGCGACATCGACAATTGCCCGCACACCGCCAACCCCGACCAAGCCGACCTCAACGGTGACGGCATCGGTGACGCCTGTGCCGACGACACCGATGGTGATGGCATTCTTGACTTCGCGGACAACTGCCCCACCGTCGCGTCCAACGACCTGAACGATACGGACGGCGATGGTCGCGGCGACGCGTGCGATGAATGCACCGATACCGATGGCGACGGGTTTGGCGATCCGGGATTCTCGGCCAACACTTGCCCGGTCGATAACTGCCCCGATACGCCCAATGACGATCAAGCCGACGCAAACGGTGACGGCGTGGGCGATGCGTGCTCGACCCGAACCGAAGGCGACACACCCGGCCAATCATCACCCGGCAATGGCAGTTCACCGCGCACACAAGCCGATGAACCGGAATCCGACACTGACGGTGATGGCGTGCCCGATGACGTTGATAAGTGCCCGAACACGCCGAGCGATGCAACGGAAATCGACCCCGACGGGTGCGAGTACCTCGACACCGAGTATGAATGGGAAACGCCAACTTCCGACACGCAGATGGTGACGCCAACCAGCGCCCCATGTGGTGCGATGGGAATGATCGCGGTGCCATTGATCATGCTGGGCTTGTCCGGGTTTGGACATCGGCGCCGCGTTGCCGATGCGGGTTGATTTTCCCGCGAACCTGAAATCGAAACAACTTTCTCACACTCCTTGCGAAGATGGAGGCTCGTCACATCGGCGAGCCTCTGTCGCGCGCGGGGTGTGCTGCGATGAATCAGTCGCGAATGGTGATGGCGGCTGTCGGTTGAGTTCGCGTCAGAACTGCGACCAATTCATGCTGAGCATTTTGCGCTTTGATCATCGGCATTTGAAGGACAGCCGCGTTAAACCCGGTCCATGTCAGACTCGTAGCGACGTTTGAGCCTCGATTCGAAAGTGGAACTTCAACACGAACACGCGAGGTCAACAAATAAAACTGCCTACTGCTGTCGTCCTTACCAAGATCATCCGACTTACTAAGATCATCCGACGGGCCAATCAGCGACACCGAAATGTTCGACACCTCAATCGTTTCATTGTCTTGCGAAGTCAGACTTAGATGCTGCTCCACCCACCTGATGATGTGCGGTTTGAATCGCTCAACCTGTTCGCTCGAAATGGAATCCGAATCGAATTTGACCAGGCTGGGCCAAGTTGAAAGCAATGTACAAGGATAGTCAATTTGAATGCGTGGCTTTGCATCATCGTTCGCCACGACGCGAATGATCGGCTGATTAAACGGATCGATGCCAGCCGGCGCGATCGCTGACCTTTCCCGCAAAAGCACCTCGTAGTTTCCGCGTGACGTCAATCGCAGGTGCCGGCTTCCGTTCTCCTCAACCGCTACCTGACGCAATTGAATCTGCCGGGCCAACGGAGCCGCGTCATCACCCGGATGATGAAACAGCGCCAAGGCCGCCGCGTGCTTTGGAACTTTGTAGGTGCATTTGATTCCGGCCTTGGCTTGCAGATGTTCAACGTGATCGATCGACAGTTTCGCCCCATCATCGCATACAACCGCAATCGACCGAGCCAGCCGCTCAAGCACGACCTGCGCATCAACCTCTTCGCCGAGTGCCTCGATCTCATGCCTGATCGAATGCGGGTCGGACTCGATCTCGATGGCAAGTTCCGCCCCCGCCCATCGAACAGTCCCCGTATGCACGACAATCGAATGCGCCCGAACCAATCCAGCCCCCGCACACATCCAACAGAATGCAAACGCAATCGCCCGGACGGTCATCACGGTTTGTCATCCGCAAAGTCGATGTCGATCTCCGTCAAGAACGTCCCCTGCCCGATGTCTTCGCACACCCACAGAAGATGTTGATACGGTCCGAGCGTCTCACCGACTTTTTCGATTCGACTCGCGTGCACGCCCCCGCCACCCAGCGGCCGCGTATCCACCACCGCGATCAACTCCCAATCACTCGTGTCCGCCGACTTGAAGTCCGGGTCGGGCTTTTCGGATTTTGCACTTCCCCAAACGGAAAAGAACTGCGGCGCCCGGTTGGCCACGTGCCATGAATAGGTATCGATGCGCTGCACTCGATGCGGTGATTTCAAATCGAGCGTGAATCGCCCTTCATTGTCGTACCAGACGCATCGAGAGGTGTCGTCATCATGTTGTGCAACCTTACCGTCATTGAGACGCAAAAGCTTGCCATCCACGGCCCCGGAACCTGGATGAATCGCCAACTCACGCCGAGGCGCGAAGACTTCGAATGCAAATTCCTTACCAGTCGATGCATTGATGTCATCGTCACTGCGCGGACCACCCATGGGCTGCTGTTCAAACGATTCGACGCGCGACACACCAACCGTCGCCGACGCGGTTGCCCCTTCAAAGACCCTGGCTTTGTCGCCCGCGTACTGATGGCGAATCGCGATCGGCTTCGCCCCCACAAAATCGTCATAGAGCTTAGCCGCCGGTTGAGCGGCTACACCATTCGCAACGGTCACTGCAAAGATTCGAATTCGATCGTCGTGCGGAAGGGTCAAACCAGCCGCTCCACTTTCAGGTTGGGGCAGTACGTAGTGGTAAATATAGACAAACTGATACGCCTCATTTCCTTTCGCAGGATCGTGTCGGTGCGACGCAAACCACGCGATTGGATCACGCTTGGTGTATGCCGGCAAAATCGACACAACCTTCCCTTCGCATTTGAAGTCGGCTTTTGCAAACTTGCGATCAAACACCCGGTCGTACCATTGCCCCACGAACCCGGTCCACGCTTGCACGCCCAGTTGGTGATCGACCTCCCCGACGCCAAAAATTGCGGTCACGTCTTCAGTCGCCGCGGCTAGGATATGCACCTCGTTGCCTTGGGCGTTTCCAAGATCGATCTGCTGACCGCGACATGCGAGCGCCTGCATCGCATTTGGCGTTGAAGGCCCCAATCGAAACTCGACTCCATTGTCTACGAGCTTTTGGGGGAAGACTTCACCCGGATAGGTGCGACTTTGTGCATCCATCGAACCGTTGGTGCGATCGATATCAAGCGACACCACATCGCTGTCGAAAGGAATCTCGATCGGCGTCGAATGGACCGGCGATGGTTTGGCGTTGGCGATCGGTCCCAACTTGATTGCGAAGGATTTCATCTGGAAGGCGTCAAGGTCGAACGCCAAAGTGCGCCCATCGGCGCTGACCGAATCCAGCACGCGCTCCTGCCCGTCCACCTCTTCGACCGTTTCGATCGATCCCGGAAATTCTATCTTCACGCCCGACGCCGGCTTACCGGTCAGCTCCTGCACACGCACGATGATTCGATCGCGCTCCTCAGCCAGCTTCATCGCACGAATATCAATCTGCTGCGAATCGCACCGACCAAATGAAAACTCGCGGCCGAGACTTCCTTCGTGCTTTTCAATCGCAAACGCGCGAAGCGGTTGGTTAAACCGTCGGCCCCGCCATTCACTGCCAGCCGCTTGCGAATCGCCTGGATGCCCGAACAGTCCGTAGCGGATTTTGTGAACGCCCCAATCCTGACTGTGCTGATCCATATACGAGTTGCGCACGCCCGGCGTATAGAGCAGCGTCAATCGCACCTCATTGTCAGCCGGCTTGTCTGAACCGAACTTGGAATCTTCAAGAATGGTCACGCCATAGTCGCCACCGGCATCCGTCAGATCAAACCACTCATGCGATGGCACTTCGTATTTGACGGGTTCGTTGTTGCCACGCTGAATCGTACCGGCCCCCCAGTTGTAGGTGGCTTTGCTGTTGCTGACGCCAAGTGGGAATGCGGCTTTCAATGCACACTGCGTGGACTGCCAATCGATTTCTGACGCAACCTCAACGACCCTGCCCGGATCGTCGCGATAGAGTCGCACGTACTGCGTGAGTTTCGAGCCCCGAGCCCATCGCGTCACAGCGATCGTCGCCCGCACCGGCCCCGACTCGACGATGCGCCATTGCGGTGTGCCATCAACGCAGCCGACCGGCGGATTTTTGCGGTCCGCCCAATCCATGTTCCACGCGGGAAAACTTCGCGGCTTTTCATGGGTGAATTCAAGCGTCGCGGGCTTGGCCAACAGGTCGCGTTTGTTGATCTTGTCGTGAATCTGCGCGATGTCGCCCGCGTCATTCAGCGTGACGCGATAGGTTTCGTTTTCGATGAGCTTATCGGTGGACTTTGGTCCGCGCCCATCGCCAAACGGTGAGTCCGCTTCGCGCACGTCGAACACCGCGAATCCATTGGCGGTCACCCTGGCTACAAACAAGAACTGCACCGTGTTTCCATCACGGCCAACGATCTGCGACGGCACTTCACTTCCATTCGGATCGAACACGCGAACGTATGCCCCGCCGTTCAATTCCAATTCCGCTTCGACCACATCGCTCCGATCGATCGCCAACGGGTTGAACACAACAATGGGCGTCCCTTCGACGCGCGTATCCATTTGCGACGAGACCCGCCCGACAGCGGCAGTCAACACGTGGGCGAATTGATTCAGCGCGATGACATCGTCATTCCAAGAATATCGATACGCCCGCGGAATACTCGTACCCGGCAAGATGTCGTGCATCTGGTTCGCAAGCAATCGCACCCACGCACGCTCCAGCTTTTCGCGCGGGTAGGCCATCGTGCCCAATGCATTTCCGATGGTGGCAGCCCGTTCAGCCGCGTCGGCCAATTGTTCGGCTTGTCGGTTCCAACGCTTCATATAACTCTGCGAAGTCAATGTGCCAGCCGAGTGCTCAGTCAAAAGCATGTCGCCGCGATACCTCGGGAGGCGTTCGCGAATTTCCGGCGTCGCATCCTGGAAAAGCTGCTCCGATGACGCGAGCACCACATCCATGCGCTTGTCATCAGCCGACGCGCTCGCGATGTAGTTGCGTACGTCGTCCTCGCGCGGCGCACCACCCTGATCACCAACGCCGTAATAGTGGTAGTCTGCCCATAGGCCATACAACTTCCCGTTCTGATTCACACGGTCGAACCAATCGGAATTTTGATCCACACGCCCTTTGATTCCTCCGACATACGGACCAGGGTCGAGGGCCGCGAGCACGCTGCTGCCATCAAGCCCTTCCCACACACCGACCGGAAACGGAATCCCGACAGCCGACCCCCACGTCAACTTCTGCGTTGAAAAACCCAACAATCCGCAATGCGCCCAGATCGATGGCATCGATGCCGGAAACCCGAAACAGTCCGGAAGCATGTAGTCGCTGCTGACCTTGCCGAACTCGCGTTTGAAGTAGAGATTGCCATATAACACTTGGCGAATGATCGATTCAGGAGACGGAACGTTCACGTCCCCTTCGTCAACGCTCGAACCCGACACGAACCATCGCCCTTCTTTGATGTACTGCTTCAGCTTTTCGTAGCGCTCGGGGTAATACTCCCGCATCATTTCGTAGCGCACCGAACCGGTGAAGTTGAATACATACTCCGGGTATTTTTCGAACAAGGCGAAGTTGTCGTCGAGCGTCGATCGGATGTATTCGTCGATGGTCGTGACAAAATCCCAACGCCACTGCGTATCGAGGTGCGCATATCCGACGCAGTAGAGCGCCTTGTTGTCGGGATCGCCGACGTCGCGGCTAGGGGTCTTCACGCGCGACAGTTTCTGCGCGGTGTTCTCGTCGGTTCCACCCGATGCCGCGCCTTGAAAAACACCAAACAACACGAGCAAGACCGGCAGAGCGATTCTCAACTTCATTGTGTGAATTCCTGGGTTTGAGTTTGGGTTTCTCAAAAACCGCATCGGGCGAGTTCGACCGATTCGATGACCACTGCGATGGAATTTATCACAGTGATGGCAACTTGGGAATGAAGTCGGTACCCTTTCCCTTCATTGATCACGCAATACCAACTCTTTGGCGCGGAGAGCCCATCGTGAAATCATCTTTGCTGGGAATCGTCATCATCGCCGCCCTCGGCGGGCTGCTTTTCGGCTTCGATACTGCCGTCATTTCCGGGACGACCGATTCACTCAAGGAGGTCTTCGAACTGAGCCCCGGCTGGCTTGGGTTCACGATGGCCAGCGCCTTGATTGGCACAATCTTCGGGGCGATGTTTGCCGGCAAGCCTGCCGACATCATCGGGCGACGGGCACTTTTGTTCTGGATCGCGATCGCTTACTTCATCTCAGCCGTCGGCAGCGCGTTGGCATGGAACCTCTGGTCGTTCATCCTGTTTCGGTTCCTCGGAGGACTCGGGGTTGGTGCGGCATCGGCGACGTCACCGCTGTACATCACCGAGATTTCGCCCGCCCGATACC
This sequence comes from Phycisphaerales bacterium UBA1845, assembly GCA_002338715.1. Classification (GTDB taxonomy): domain Bacteria; phylum Planctomycetota; class Phycisphaerae; order UBA1845; family UBA1845; genus UBA1845. The sequence continues at coordinate 36,277 of DDIR01000006.1, forward strand.
GCGGACGCATGGTCGCGATCACGCAATTCAACATCGTGCTGGGGATTCTGCTGGCTTACCTGTCCAACTATCTTGTTTCGCGATGCGACTTTGGCGCATCCGAATGGCGCTGGATGTTTGGCATCGAAGCATTCCCTGCCGCACTCTTTTTCTTCTTGCTGTTTCTCACGCCGCGAAGCCCGCGGTGGCTTTTGGCGAAACAGCGCGACGACGAAGCCCGCGAAATTCTCAACAATTACGGCAGCGATGACGTCGATGTTGACGACGAAATCGAAACGATCAAAGACTCGCTCGACCTGGAGCGACACAGCGCATCAGAACCGCTGTTCCAAAACGCGTACCGAAAACCGATCTTCCTCGTCATCGCGATCGCCGCATTCAACCAGCTCTCCGGCATCAACGCGATCCTCTACTACGCACCGGCGATTTTCAAAAGTGCTGGATTTGGTGAAGATGCCGGCTTGCTCAATTCGGTTGGGCTCGGCGCGATGAATCTCATCTTCACGATGGCCGCCCTAGCCATCATCGACCACTTCGGGCGCAGGCGGCTGATGATCGTCGGCTCGATCGGTTACATCCTCAGCCTCGGCGCGACAGCCGCGACCTTCTACACACAGAGTTCCACCGTTCAAAACGATGCCGGCGAAATGGTGCGGCAGTTTTCCGGTGCTGGCGGATGGATCGTGTTCGCCGGCTTGCTTGTGTTCATCGCCTCGCACGCATTCGGACAAGGCGCGGTCATCTGGGTGTTCATCAGCGAGATTTTCCCGAATCGCGTTCGAGCCAAGGGGCAAGCGCTGGGATGCTTTACGCATTGGGTGATGGCCGCTGCAATCTCCTGGACATTCCCGATGATCGCGGAAGCCTCCGGCGGGCACACGTTCGCATTCTACGCCGCGATGATGGTGCTCCAGCTATACTGGGTTCTAAAGTACATGCCCGAAACGAAGCAGATACCGCTGGAACAAATCCAGCAACAACTGGGCATCGAATAGTCATTGCGATTCCGATTACCGGACGCCTCAAGTTTCGCTTGAGCACGGACGTATGAATCTGTCGAATGAATCTAAAGTTCATTGCCCCAATGCCCGCATGTTGTAGAATTGAATATTGACGGAATGGATGGCTCATGAGCAGAAAGCAGCCACATCGTCCAGAAGCCAACGATGCTGACATCCAGCGCGATATCCGTTCACACCGAAAGTTCAACATCGCAGAGGCCATAGGCCGCATGGGTGGTGCGGACCTGCTAAAAGGTGCCTCACCCGTCACGCTGAAACGACAAGCCGAATTCGAAATCGCACAATACCTGGAATCCCAACCAATTGTTCTCGGCGATTCCCTCGCAAATGTGCTCACCCGTCACGTGATTGAAAGCACGTTCATCCTCGAACGCGGATACGAGGAGCCAATCGTCGCGCTGAAGTTCATCATCGATCAACTCCTGCGATCCGAAGAATCGCTGAAAGAGTTCGTCCGCGAGATCGACGCCGAATGGGGAAGGATCAATCGGGAACGACCATACTTCGAACGACCCGGCCAACCACCGTCACCGGCTGACCCGTACACGATCGAATCCGTCCGGGCCGCGCTGTCGAAACTTAAGGACGCCCTTTCAGTCTGCGGTGGATAGGCCAATCGGAATTCCCACGACCGATATCGGATAAAGCTCGTACGATCGTCTACCCAGACTGAATCGCAACCATAAAAAACCGCATGCAGAAGATTCAATGTGCCGATACCGTTGTGCCTTCGTATCATCCACCAACCGTCAAGAATCAAGGACCCGTTTTCAGGAGTGCAAACATGCGGATCGCGGTTTTCGGGACCAAGTCATATACATCGACCTACTTCGACCGTGCAAACAAGGCATTCGGTCACGAGTTGGTCTACTTCGAAGCCCGATTGCATGAACGAACGGCACGACTGGCCGAAGGGTTCCCGACCGTTTGCGCATTCGTCAACGATCAAATCGACGCGGCTGTGCTCAGGAAACTTCACACGGGAGGCGTACGAACGATCGCGCTGCGTTGTGCAGGATTCAACAACGTCGACTTGGAAGTCGCCGCCCAACTGGGAATGCAGGTTGTTCGCGTCCCTGCATACTCGCCGGAATCGGTGGCCGAGCATACGGTCGCGCTCCTGCTCGCGCTGAATCGTCGCATCCATCGTGCGTTCAACCGGGTGCGCGAGGGGAACTTCGCACTCGAAGGTCTTGTCGGTTTTGAATTGCGACGACGAACCGTCGGGGTTGTGGGCACCGGACGGATCGGTGCGGCTGTAACGAAGATCCTCAACGGATTCGGCTGCCGAATTCTCGCCTATGACATCGCAGAAGACCCCGAGGTATCTGCAAGCGGCGTCAAGTATGTCGAACTCGATGAGCTCTTGAAATCGAGCGACATCGTCACGCTGCACTGCCCGCTCGTGCCGGCCACGCACCATCTGATTGACGCCGCGGCTGTGGACGCGATGAAAAACGGCGTCATGCTGATCAACACGTCGCGCGGCGCACTCGTCGACACGCCAGCCGTCATCGAGGGGCTCAAGTCGGGACGGATCGGTGCCGTTGGACTCGACGTCTACGAGGAAGAAGAAGCCCTCTTTTTTGAAGACTTGTCGAGCAAGGTCTTGCAGGACGACGTGTTCGCACGGCTACTGACGTTTCCCAACGTCGTGATCACCGGCCATCAAGCGTTCTTGACGGAAGAAGCGCTCACGACAATCGCAGAGACTACACTTCGCAACATATCTCAAGTAGAGCGCGGAGAAGAATGCGAAAACGCCGTGGCATTCATGGCGAAAGCGTAACCAAGCGCCTTTCGCATTCCGAGCCTTGATGTACGTTTACCGCGTGAAGCACTCACCGCCGCCGTCTGGATTGGTAATTCGCAGCATGCCCGAGCAGCAGTTGCAGGCGCGAAGCGAAAACTCGCCGTCGGGTATGCATGGGTCGTCGGGTCCTCGGCATACTCGAAGACACGGCGACACGCTGTCGATTCCGGCATCTTCGCACTTGCACGGATCAGTAATCACCACGCCGTCGATCATGCACTCTTGCGCACGCCCGCAATCACCGGCGTCGCAACAATGACTGGGCCCCGGCTCCGCACCGAGAAAGCACGCCACTACCGCACCATGACACTCAAGACAGGGCGCATCGCACGGCTGATCGGTGTAACCGGCTTGAAGCGCGAGCAGCACATTGCCGCAACCGCCCTGACCGCTGCAATTCGCGTTGATGCACTCGTCGTGAACATCGCAGCAGATACCCTTCGCGCTGCAATCGAGACCGTGAAGTTGATCGCAGCCAGCCGTGTTCGCCACGCCATTGGGACCGGTATACTTTGCAGCTCGGGGATCACCGTCTGTCGATTCGAACTTACCCGTCGAGTCGTCGCGCGAAGCGATGTCGTAGCTGTACAAGAGCGCTGCCGCCTCGCTCACCGCTTCGACGTTTGCAGGCGTCCCATCGATGACAACCTCGGGACCAAGCGCCCCGTCTGCCGGCTTATACCGAAACGTCGTCCGGCCATTGGAATTGACCCACTCGATTTCAGCCGCCCCGGCAGGCCCCGAAAGCTCCGAGCGAAACCCGTTGGCCATCGCCATCGTTGAAACTTCGATTTCGCCAACCGTCTGCTGGTCGCAGTCGTTGGCGTCCGTGCAGCCGTCATCCGCATCCGGCGGACCACCCGATTCGGTGCACGCCCCACCACCGACGATGAGCGCGAATGCGCACAAGAGACTCAGTAATTTATTGAATTGAAACGTATCATTCATATCCCACCTCCAGCCGTGTCCGATGATGGTTCCAATTTTAGTGATGAATCCGCCCAATCCCAACGGGTGACTTCGGAGTTGGACGATAGAATCGTGCGGTTTTGTGCAGGAGAGCCCAAGCCGAATCCAAAAGCCGCCATCCCCACCCAAAGCCTTGCCACCGCCGAATCTAATCGATAGTATTCGCAAGCTCGTTGACCGCCCGGGTTTAGGCCGTTTCACTAAAGTGCGGCTTAATTCGGCGATTCAACATGGGAGTGTACCCAAGTGGCCAAAGGGGACGGGCTGTAAACCCGTTGGCGTTCGCCTTCGAAGGTTCGAATCCTTCCGCTCCCAGTCGTTTTTTTCGGACCATCTGCCTGAAGGACCGGCAGGCAGAATCCGTCGATAAATTGGATAGCGGGCAGCCGAAGTTCGACTGCCCCATCGTCTGGCGGCGATCCGTCGCATGCTGCCGATTAGACGTTTGACGGACTCCCTCGTTTTTTGCGGGTTCTGGAATCGTGCGGGTCGTTCCGCGGTGGTCTGGGGCCTTTCGGCTCGCTGGCATTCCCCATGAAAATCATTGAAAAACTCCAGAAAGACACCCCTTCGTTCTCCTTTGAGTTCTTTCCGCCAAAGGCCGACGTCGGTTTCTGGGATCTGTACAAGACGATTCTCGACCTCAAATCGATCAACCCCACCTATGTTTCCGTGACCTACGGGGCTGGTGGTTCCACCCGGCAGAAAACCGTCGACCTGGTCCGCCGCATCAAGAAGGACGCCGGAATCGAACCGGTCGCCCACCTCACCTGCGTCGGCGCCACCAAAAATGAAATCGCAGAGGTCGTCGATGAACTTGTGGCTGGTAACGTCAAGAATATCCTCGCGCTGCGTGGTGATCCGCCAGCCGGCCAACAGGAATTCGTTCAACCCGAAGGGGGTTTCGCCCATGCGTCCGACCTCGTCGCGTTCTTGAAGGACCGTTACGACGTCTGCATCGCCGGCGCGTGCCACCCTGAGACACACCCCGAGTCACCTGACCTGAAAGCCGATCTGTCGAATCTGAAACGCAAGGTTGATGCCGGGTGCGACTATCTCGTGACGCAGTTGTTTTTCGACAATGCCGACTTTTATCGATTCCGTGACGAAGCCCACAAGATTGGAATCGATGTGCCCATCATCGTTGGCGTCATGCCCATCCTGAGCGTCAATCAGGTCAAACGCTTTACCCAGATGTGCGGGGCCAGTATTCCGAAAACGCTGCTATCGCAGATCGAGGCCGTCGAAGACGACAACGAAGCCGTCCGCCAGGTCGGGTGCATCCACGCCCTCCGCCAGTGCGAAGACCTCATCGCCAACGGCGTGTCTGGCTTGCACTTCTACACATTGAACCGATCGACCGCGACCCGCGCCATCCACCAGCACCTGCAAAGTCAACTGGTTAAGAAGTAAACCAGACCGCCGGCACGAATCAGACCAAAAGCACCTTGTGTCCAAATGTAGCAGCGCGACAGCATCGTCATTCCCGCGCAGGCGTGAATCCAGAGGCAGAACGAAGTCACTCAAGGTGAGTACCGGTGCCCGTGCTGGGAAGGGTAGACGAGCAAAACGCTACGCTTGGATTAAGATCGCAATAGCGCGCAATACTCTCGTAAATGCGCGGGGACACGGAGCGTGAAATGATATCGGGCGTGAATTCAGGTCGGGACGAATACGAACTTGTCAGATTTTAAGCTTATAGAACCAAAATGCGCCAAACAGAATAATCGCCAGTGAAGCCGACGCTGTGCCCAGGAAAAACGCCATCCAGGACTGCTTGTTCTTTTCGTTTCGCTTCTGCCCGGCGCTGTTGAACCCCATCAGGACAGCCGCCCCAGCCAAAAGCAACGTCACCGCGGTGATCACAAAGACAGCCGGCGCAAACATGGACGAACGACCGTAAACGATCGCCATCTCCAGCTTGTGGAAATTCCGAATGATCAAGACGAACAAGCCAGCCACACCGACAAGTGCGCCAATCGACGCGAACATCGCATACTTGGCTTGCACGTCGTATCGACGCATACTTCCTTTTGCCATCACAACACCCCGCTATGCCTGCAACAAGTTTTTAAGCCCGGTTGCTCATTGATCTGAAAATTCGATTCAGCCGTTTCGACTCAGCCGACACCCATAGCATAATGCAACCACGCCCCTCGGGTCCAGTCGACAACGCCTTAATGACCTTGCGGCACGCTTTCGCGGACATGGTTATCGGATGGCCGTCTGCAATGCCAATACTGCATACGCCGTCACTAGGCTCGGGTTCGATTCAAACCAACGGTCTTCCTCATTGACCCAACTTCCGTCGCTGCGCTGAAGCAGGAACAACTGGCGGCACAATTCGACGCGCCACTCGTGCTGAACCGATGCCCCGTCGACGACCACATCCTCGCCCCAGGCGTCCAATGCCCGCGCAAACGTGTGAAGATAGTAATACAGCCCCTGCTTGGACTGATCAGCCGGCATGTTCGCGTTCTTCGTCAACGTGTAGTTGTTGCGAATCCACTGAAACGCCCGCTGCACCCGGACGTCATCCTTGCTGACCTGGGCATACAACATGCTCTTAAAACCGGCATAGGTCATCGAACCGTAGCTGCGGAGGATTTTCGTCTCACCGGGTCCGTCGATCGAACCGGCTTTGCTGACCCCGCCGCTGGCCGCAGAATAGACAAACCCGCCATCACCGCCCTTTGCAAACGGCTGATCGTTCGTCTCTTCGAGCATCTGACACCGCGATACAAAAACCAGCGCCTTTTTGAAAACCGGATCTTCCGGTGACAGCCCGCTTTCGTGCAGCGCTTCGAGCATCATCTGCGTGTTGGAAAGATCGGGACGCTTGTGACGCCCATACCCGGCACCACCGTAGAATGGATCCGATGGATTCTTTTCTTCACCTTCGTCCCACTGGATTTTCGCCAGATACTTCTGCGCGTTGGCGACGACTTTCTTGATCTCAGGATCGTCGCTGGTTGCAAGCGACATCACGATCACGGAGGTGTAGTAATTGTGCAAACCTTGCGCCGGTATGTAGATGCCACCGTCGTCCTGCACGTACTTGAGAATGAAATCAAACGCGCGCTTCACGATGGGATGATTCGTGCCATAGTCGGGATGCTGAGCGAAACACTTGGCCACCAGCGCCGTGATCGCCGGGTCACTTCCAAGAAAGCCATTCCATCCACCGTCGAAGTTTTGCGTCGATTCGAGAAAGGTCAGCGCCCGTTTCTGCGCTTCCTCGGCTCGCTGCTTCACAACCGGATCAACTCGCGACAGTCGCTTCTCATCGCGATCCGCCCGCGCCGATGACATGCACATACCCGAAGACGCCAACACCAGGCTGCACGCCACGATTCGATTCATCCGTTTCATTTGAAATGTCCTTCCTGTTGCGGCTTTAGCGATTTCGATCCAAGCGTGGCGTTTTGCTCGTCCACTCTTGACAGCACGGGTGCCCGTACTCACGTGGATTGAATTCGTTTTGCCCCTGGATTCCCGCTTTCGCGGGAATGACGGCGCTGTCGATCCAGCACGATTGGATGAGGAATGCTCTAGGCGTTCAAGTCCAACCCGCTGTCGCCTGAATCGCCGGGGCGATTTTCATCGTCATCACCAATCGCGTCTGTTTCGATGTCGGGTATCGCAGGCGTTTCCGGTTCCAGTGACTCAATGATCACCGCGTCACCGCTCGCCGAATACCTTCCCGATCCGATCGGTTCGTGTCGCACGTGCAGCAGCGCGTTGGCCCCCTTCATTGCGGCGACGGCTTTTAGGCCTTCCACCGCTTCCTCGGGCCGGCGAAAACCATCGACAAAAACGGCTTCGACCTGTCGCACAACGCGATAACCGACCAGCGCACCGCCGCTGGATGTTGCGATGATTTTTTCGGATTCGGCCCGCCGCTTTGCCGCGAAGTCGTCACCGCTCGGCTGATATTTTTGCAGCTTCGGATGGATTGTAGGTGGGCGTCTACGTCTTAACCACTTGCGGACCCGCAGCAGAATCCAGATCACCGCGAGTGCCGTCGTTGCGGTGACAATCACGCCCCACTGAATGTTCTCAGGCATCGGTCACAGGTCGCGATTCAACGACCCCGCCCATCGGAGATTCGGAAAGTGCAACGTCCGGCTGATCGGCTGGCTTGGTTGATTGATCGCTTTGATACGTCGTACCGCGCCAGGTCGTCGAAGCGCCGGCGGCTTTGCGAATGGCCATGACGAGCATCCCCACGCCCAACAGCACGCCGAAAAAGTACGTGACCCAGGCCCAATTCGCGGCTCGAACCAATCGCATGAATTGAAAGATGACAATCTCGAGCATCAACACCACCGCCCCCGTAACACCGAGGGCGATCCACCAGTGGCTGCGGGCGGATTCATCGGCCAACATCAATCCCGTGATGGCCACAATCAGACTGATGAACGGAAACACGCTCATCGACAAAACCAAACCCAACGTCGCGAACAACCTTCGATAGGTTCTAAACGTTCCGAAGAAAATACGACTCCAACCGCGCCATGCTTCTTTGAACGATGCATACATTCGCGTCAGGTAGAGACCGTCGTTTTGAATGACGAACAATTTCAATCCGCCGTCCTTCGCAAGCCGGGCCATGCAGATGTCTTCGTTCAGTTCGGTTTTGACGGCAGTGTGCCCGCCGATTTTCTGATACGCCTTGCGCGACATCATCATGAACGCACCATTGGCGTAGGCGGCTTTGCATTTGGGATTGTTGACTTTCTCGGGATCGAACCAGATCACCAGGATCGCCGCGCAAATCGGCTGAATCAGTCGTTCCCAAAACGTTTTGGTTTCAAGCACGGGAAGAACCGACAGGAAGTCGGCTTGTCGACTCAACGCTTCCTGCATCGCCATCGACAGCGTCTTGTCCGAAGTTTGTTTGCAGTCGGCATCGATGAAGCAAAGCCATTCACCGGTGGCGTACTTCATGCCGGTGTGCATGGCGTGATTCTTACCGAACCAGCCTTCGGTCAGCCGGCTGACATGCACGGCCTGCACCAGGTCGCCACGTTTGCGCTGCATCTGGTCGAGGATTTCGCCGGTGCGGTCGTCGCTGCGATCATTGATCGCGATGATTTCGAGATTGGGATAATCCTGCCGCAACAGCGACTCGATGCACGCTTCGATGTTGTCTTCTTCGTCTTTGGCGGATACGAGCACGGAGAGCCGCGGAGCGTCTTTGCCAAGCGGTCCGTGCGAGTCGGGGCGGAGTCGCCGATCATGTCGAATAGCCCGCACGACCGCGAACTGGCGACTGGCCCAGACCAGTCCGACCACACCACAACACGCAAGCCAAATCATCATCCCTACGGGCATGTCGCGCCTTTCAGCCCAAGAGTGGAGAATCTAAGAAACCGATTATGACCCGGATTATCTGCACTGCTTCGGCATTGTCCAATCAGAAAACGTTGTGTGCGAGCGCCATCTTCGTGGCGGCAACGCCCCAGGGCTGAAACTTCAGCGAATTTACGGGGTATCTACCGGTTCGACGAAGCTCGGGGGTGCCGCGTCAACACCCACCCCATCGACCTCTCCCCGCCCTTTGCCGTCGACCGCCTCACGCAGCAGCAAGAAACTCACAAGCGATCCGGAAAAGAATACACAGGTCACCGCCCCCCGCGCAATGTAATGCAAACCGCCAAGCCAGCATTCCATCAGAAACTGCGACGTCTTGTCGCTTCTGCCGTCACCGCGCGCCGACCACACGCCTTCTCCAAACGAGATCAAACAGGTCGTGATCGACTCTGCCAACTGCACCAAGAACGCCAGGAAAGCGGCTGTGGCCCAGATCATCAAACACGTCATGGCGAAATACGCGATCGCCCGAAACGGTCGACTCAATACATACGACACGGCGCTCGTCACCGCGTCAGCCCCATGCGCCCCACCGACAGCCACGCCCGGTGAAAACAGGTGCCCGCCGATCAGCACAACCAGAACGCCAAACGCCAACAGACAGCCCAAAGCCAACGGGATGAAAAAAAACAGTCCGCCAATCAGATCGCCCACCCAGGGGATGGCCATCATCATCCCGTATATGATCACCATCGCGCTGACCAGCATCGCAAATCCGACCGGCAGCACCCACGCGAGCAGGTACCCTCTCCAATAATGCTGAATGGAAAATTCCAGCGAGCGGCCTATCGACAGGTGCAAATCCTGCGTTTGCCTGTAGGCAAGCATTCTGAGGATCGCGCCGCCGATCAGCGCCCACAAGAACACCAACGGAATCATCAGACACACGCCAAAGAACCAATGCTCGCGAATCAACGGGCCAACCCAACCGATTGAATTCCAATCCCACCCCATCGCACCAAACAATCGAGACGGTTCCGATTCCGCGCCGCTGACCTTCCACAAACGATCGAGCGTCCACATCCAGATGGCCGACACCATCAAACCCACAGTTGCCAACACCACCGCCCCACCCCGAAATGCTTCACGCCAGGCTCTTAGAAAATCGAACACGCCGACGGCGCGTAGCCAGCCGGTGATCGTGGGGCTCTGGTTCTCGGTTGTGCCGTTGGTCATGGTTTTGCACCTGGTGCGGAAAGCAGCAATCGTTCTGGTGGGCCCGTCGCTGCGATTATAAACGTGGAGTCGCCCCGAGCAACGACATTCCGCTCATGGGAATGTTTGTTGAGTATGCGGGCTAGTTCATTGAGGGAGGATCGACTTCGGGCAAGTCGTCCATATCGTCGGGCAGGATGGGGTCGCTGATCACATATTCCGCGTTAAGCCACTTGCCCAGGTCGATCAGCTGGCATCGGCGGCAACAGAAGGGCCGACACGGCGCTTCCTCGCGCGTGGTCACACTGAATAATTTCTGGCACGTTGGGCAGGTGTATTTGATCACGACATTACTTGAGCACGGCGTTGCTGGATCATGGCGTCAGGAGTCTGACGATTTCTTCGCGGGTTTGTCCGCACCCGTCGACTTCGCAGACGTTCCTTTTGAATCGGCTGCACTTTTCTTCTTGCCGCCATCGTCGGATTTCGATGCCTTGTCCGATGAGCCGGACTTTTCCGATGGGCCGGACTTATCCGATGGGCCGGACTTATCCGTTGAACCGGACTGTGTGTCCTTGTCCGCTTTGGCGGCTTTCTTATAGCTTTCGCTGCGATAATCGGTTTCGTAGAAGCCGTCGCCCTTGAAGATGACCGCCCCACCCGCACCAATCAACCGGCGAATCGGGGCGCGCTTGCCGCACCCTTCGCACGGTTCATCGGGCTTTCGTTTCGCACGAGCGGTAATGCTCTGAAACATCTCGAAAACATGCCCACATGCTTCACATTCATATTCGTACGTCGGCATACTTAAACGCTCCTGAAAACCTGACGCGGTTAATTGTTTCGTGCCTCGGCTTACGCGTCGGTATCGTCACCTTGATTGACGGCGGCTGACACGATCACCTTTGCGGGCCGCAACACGCGATCGTGCAGTTTGTAACCCTTTTGAATCTGCTGAATCACGCGACCCGGTTCGTGATCGGGTGTCGGCTGCTGCATCAACGCCTCGTGCTGCATCGGATCGAACGGCGCGTCGGTCGCGTCGATGATTTCAACGTGGTTGTCGGTCAGGATTTTCTGCAACTTGTCGCGGACCAGCCGCACGCCGTCGGCCAACGTACTGTCGGCAGGCGCGCCACCATCACCAGCCCCCGCGACCGCCTCGACCGTGCGGTCCAGATCGTCCATCACCTCGATCACCGACTTGAGCAAACCGGTTCCCGCGTATCGCAGGGCTTCTGATATCTCATTGCTGCTGCGGCGGGCGATGTTTTGCTGCTCGGCTTTTGAACGCAGAAATTTATCTTTCCACTCGGCGACCTCGGCTTGTAGCTGCTCGATGGGATCGGCGCTTTCCACCGTTTCCGCATCGTCAACGGCATCGACGGCTCCCGTATCCAACACTGCGTCATCGTTGGACTGCACATCGGCGTCGTCGTTTCCGTCGGCGATGGCGACATTCTTTTTGTTCTTTTTTGTACTCATCAGTTTCAAGACTCTGTTTGGCTAAATCGATGTCACTTCAGCGCTGGCCCTTCGACTCTTCTGCACCGAAGTAATTTACCAGTTTTTCAAAAAAGCCTTTCGACTCCGGCAGTACCGTGTGGTCTTCCGTTTCTGCAAACTCACGCAGCAGCGCTTCCTGCTTGTCGGAGAGTTTCTTCGGGATTTCGATCAGCACCTGCACCAGTTCATCACCGGTTCGGCCGGTCCTCAGATCGGGCAGTCCCAGCCCGCGCATTTTCAAGACCTGACCGTGCTGCGCGCCTTTCGGAATCGTGAGGTCGGCTCGCCCGTTAAGCGTCGGCACTTCAACCCTTGCCCCGAGCGCCGCTTGCGTGAACGAGATCGGCATGCGGCAAACGAGATCATTCTCATGGCGCTCAAGCATCTCATGGCGAGCGACCCGAACATAGCAGTGCAAGTCTCCGGGCGGCGCACCGGGTTCGCCAACTTCTCCTTCACCGCGAATGCGAACGGCCTGCCCATCGTGAATACCCGCAGGTATATCAACAAGAACGACCCGCTCTTTCGGCAAGCGTCCGCGCCCTCGACATGCCTTGCACGGCGTCACCACCACCGTTCCCTGTCCGCGACAATCCGGACAGGTCGTGACCATCCGCCCGAACAGGCTGGCGAATCCACCCGTTTGCTCAACTTGACCATACCCGCCGCACGTCGGGCAACCCTTCCGATCGGTCCCTGGTTCAGCACCTGTTCCGCTGCACGCATCGCATTCATCTTCGCGCACGAACTCAAGCCGCTTTTTCACGCCCTTGGAAACATCGTTGAGCGTGATGCCCACTTCGGCCTGCAAATCTGCACCGCGCCTCCGACCCCTGCGCCCGCCACCGCCAAACGCGGAACCGAAGATATCGTTGAACATCGAGAAGATGTCGTCCGCGCCCATGTGCGAGAAGTCATGCATCCCGCTTGACGCGACGCCATCATGACCAAATTGGTCGTAGCGGCTGCGCTTGTTGGCATCGCTGAGGACTTCGTACGCTTCTGCCGCCTCTTTAAAGAGGGCTTCGGCTTCCGGATTGTCGCGGTTGCGATCGGGATGATGCTTCAAGGCGCATTTGCGATACGCCTTCTTGATTTCTTCGGCGGTGGCCGTGCGCGTCACGCTCAGCACTTCGTAGTAATCGCGTTTCGTACTCATTCACCCTGCCCCAGAATCAAGCAGCACCCAAGTTTGCCACAACCCACGTCATAAAGACCAACATTCCGAAACAATTCATCGGCGAAAAAAGGGGACGAACGAGTTGCTCTTCGTCCGCCCCCGTGATTTCAACTGGACCGACGCGCCGGGATCATCCCGACCGCGCGATCGGTCTTGCCTTGCATCGTATCAACCGATGCCTAGTGAACCGCGTTGGCAACGCTCTTTTTGACGTCGCCGTCTTTCAGGTCCGTCAACATCACTTCCGTCGTCAACATCAGACCGGAAACGCTCGACGCATTTTCCAACGCGGTGCGTGCAACCTTCGCCGGATCGATGATGCCGGCCTTGACCATGTCAACAAACTGGCGATTGCGGGCGTCGTAACCGTTCGTGCCGGACTTCTCGAGAATCTGCTCGATGATGACGTCGCCATCTTCACCGCAGTTGGTGATGATCTGCCATGCCGGAGCGCGGAGTGCCTTGGCGATAATGTCAAAGCCCATCTTCTGCTCACCGGTCGCTTTGCTGCGGGCTTTTTCGACGGCTGCAATCGCTCGCAGGTACGCCACACCACCGCCCGGAATCACGCCTTCCTCAGCCGCTGCCTTCGTTGCGTGGAACGCGTCGTCGACGAGGTCCTTACGCTCCTTGACTTCGACTTCAGTCGGTCCGCCGACACGAATGACAGCCACACCACCGGTCAACTTCGCGAGACGCTCCTGCAACTTCTCACGATCGTAGTCGCTGGTGGTTTTTTCGATCTGGTTGCGGATCTGCTCGATGCGGGCTTTGATCTCGCTCTTCTTGCCGGCACCTTCGATGATCGTCGTGTCTTCCTTGGTGATGACGATCTTCTTGGCTTTGCCGAGATCGGCGAGGGTGACATTCTCGAGCTTGATGCCGAGGTCTTCGCTGATCATCTTCGCGCCGGTCAAGGTCGCGATGTCGCCCAGCATGGCCTTGCGACGATCGCCGAAACCGGGGGCTTTGACCGCACAAACGTGCAGCAGACCACGGAGACGGTTGACGACCAGAGCCGCCATCGCTTCGCCTTCGACATCTTCGGCGATGACGAGGAACGGCTTACCCGACGAGGCAATGCTTTCGACCAGCGGAATGAATTCGCGCAGGTTGCTGATCTTCTTTTCGTAGACCAGGACGAACGCATCTTCAAGAACGCATTGGAGCGTTGCCGGATCGGTCATGAAGTATGGCGACAGGTAGCCCTTGTCGAACTGCATGCCCTCGACAACTTCCTTCTCGGTTTCGAGCGTCTTGCCTTCTTCGATCTCGACGACGCCCTCTTTACCGACTTCTTCAAGTGCGGTCGCGAGCAGCTTGCCGATCTCTTCGTCACCGTTGGCGCTGATCGTGGCGATCTTCTCGATGTCGGCTGAGTTCTTCACGGGTGTCGCGAGCGATGCAATGCTCTTGACGGCCGCTTCGACAGCCTGGTCCATGCCCCGCTTCAATTCCATCGGGCTGACGCCGGCAGTGACCAGCTTCAAACCTTCCTTGTAAATCGCTTCCGCCAGCACGGTCGCGGTGGTGGTGCCATCACCGACGGCATCGCTGGTTTTGGAAGCGACTTCGTTGATCATCTTGGCGCCCATGTTTTGAAAGGGCTGCTCCAATTCGACTTCCTTGCTCACGGAGACACCGTCTTTGGTGATCCGCGGCGCGCCCCACGACTTCTGCAAAAGAACGTTGTGACCGGTCGGTCCCATCGTCACCTTCACCGCGTTGGCGAGTTTGGTCAGGCCTTCCAGAAACTGCTGGCGGGCCTGCTGGCTGAACATCATTTGTTTCGACGCCATAATCGTCGTTGCTCCTATATATCTTGATCCCCCGCAAACTTTCCGCGAGGAACAGGTTAACCTGCTACTAGCAGAAGATCGCGAGAACGTCGCTCTCGCGGAGAATGACGAGTTCTTCACCGTTGACTTCGACGTTCGTTCCCGAGTACTTGCCGTAGAACACTTCGTCGCCAACCGACACGTCCATCGCGCCGCGTTCGCCGTTCTCGAGCAACTTGCCCGGTCCGACCGAAATCACTTTGCCGCGCTGCGGTTTTTCCTGAGCGCTGTCGGGCAGAACGATACCGCCAGCCGTCATCTCCTCGGCTGAGCACTGGGCGACAACGAGACGATCATCCAACGGGCGAATCTTAAGCTTCTTGGCTGTTGCAGTGGCCATGGTTCTATACTTCCTTTCGAGCAATCTTTCAGAATATCGATAACACGATTCGTCGAACGCTGCGGTCCGACGATCGCCAATTTCCAATACGAACTACATCATGTCGTCATGCATGTCACCGGCGCCGGCATCGTCACTCGAGTCTGGCTTGCTGGTGATGATGCAGTCGGTGCTGAGCAGCAGACGTGCGACACTGCTTGCGTTTTCAAGTGCGGAGCGAACAACTTTCGCGGGATCGATCACGCCGGCTTTTGCGAGATCTTCGTACGCACCCGTGCGGGCGTTGAATCCGAAGTTGCCGGTCTTTTCCTTGACCTTGTGGAAAACGACGCCGGGCTGCTCGCCTGCGTTGGTCGCAATCTGACGCAGCGGTGCGGACAACGCTTCGCGAATGATGTTGACGCCGACCTTCTCGTCGCCCTTCGCGGTCACCTTGTCCAATGCGTCGATGCAGCGAACCAGCGCCACACCACCACCCGGAACGATGCCCTCTTCGATCGCCGCACGGGTTGCGTGCAAGGCGTCTTCGATGCGGGCTTTCTTTTCCTTCATTTCCGTGTCGGTCGCTGCACCAACGTTGATCTGCGCGACGCCGCCAGCCAGCTTGGCCAACCGCTCCTGCAGTTTTTCTTTGTCGTAGTCCGACGTGCTGGCTTCGATTTCCTGACGGATCTGGGCGATGCGTCCCTGGATTTCCTTGGTCGCGCCAGCCCCTTCGACGATCGTGGTCGTGTCGGCATTGATGCGAATCTTCTTGGCCTGACCGAGATCGCTGATCGACAGGTTCTCAAGATCAACGCCCAGGTCCTTCATCACGGCTTTGCCGCCGGTCAGGACAGCCAGGTCGCCCAGCATGGCCTTGCGACGATCACCGTAACCGGGGGCTTTGACCGCACACACCGAAACGATGCCGCGAATCTTGTTGACCACGAGGGTCGCAAGGGCGTCACCTTCGATGTCTTCGGCGATGATGATCAGCGGCTTCTTGGCTTTGGAAACTTTTTCGAGCAGCGGGACGAGCTTCTGCACGTTGGTGATTTTCTCTTCGTGGATCAGCACCAGCGCCTTGTCGTACTCGCACTCCATGGTTTCCTGATCGGTCGCGAAATGCGGGGAGAGGTAACCGCGATCGAACTGCATGCCCTCGACGAACTCGACATCGGTCTCGGAAGTCTTGCCTTCCTCAACGGTGATCGCGCCATCTTTGCCGACGGCTTCGAAGCAGTCAGCCAGCACGTTACCGATGGCCATGTCATTGTTCGCGGAGATCGCGGCGATGTTGACAATGTCTTCGCGATTGGACGCACGAATCGCACGCGACTTGGCGTGCAATTCCGCCGTCACCGCGTCGACGGCTTTGATGATGCCGCGGCACAGCGAATTCGGATCAGCGCCAGCCGCCACGTTGCGAAGACCGATGCGGAAGATCGCCTCAGCCAGCACGGTGGCAGTCGTGGTGCCATCGCCCGCCGACTTGCTCGTCCTGCTGGCGGCTTCCTTGACCAACTGGGCGCCGGTGTTCTCGTACTTGTCAGCGAGGTCCACTTCTTCGGCGACGCTGACGCCGTCCTTGGTCACCGTGGGAGCACCCCACCCCTTGTCGAGCACCGCGTTGCGGCCCTTCGGACCGAGGGTCACCTTGACCGCATTGGCGAGTTTGGACACGCCGTCGAGTAGTGCATGACGGGCATCCTCCTGAAAAGCCAACTGCTTTACCGCCATTGAATGATCTCCTTTTGAATTCAAACGACCGGGGAACACCCGGCCAACATCCGTTTCGAAGGGCATCGACAGCCTTGCCCATATTTTCATCTTCGCGCGGAACGCCCAGAGGGGTTCCAACCCACCCACAGCAAAGCCAGTGCCAAAACCCCGCCGCGATAAGGATTCCATAACCCAATAAATGACAATACGTTAAGAGAATTCACAGGCTGCGGGATTACAGGAAGAACTCTGCCACCTTGGCAGGGAGCCTCCAAACCACCATTGGGGGATGCCAAATTGACAGAGCGATTGCGAACTGCGGCGGATCAAGTCCAAGCGTCCGGGAGCGGCTCGCCGGTCTTGTCTTGCCATAGCTGGCGGATTTGTGATCGCCAGTCTTCGAGGATCTCGCGGGTTTTGTCGGGATCGTGGAAAAAGGGATCGTGCGGGGCCAGTCGTTCGACCATTTCGTCGATCGGTGCGGTCATGATCCGGGAGGCGGTGTAATACTTCTCCTTGAAGAGCAGGTTCATGCGGGCTTTGGAGATCGTCTTCACGTCCAACAGCGAGACGCGCTCACCCTCCGCCCACTCGCGCGTTCGGATGCGAACTTTGAAGTAGCCCATTCGGATGGCCGCAGGGTCTTGCATGCTTGAAATTATTGGCTGGATCTGGCGGCTGAGCAAATCACTTGGACCGAATCCGTGACCGGATTAGCGCCATCAATCCGCACGACTGGACAACTCTGCTCCGCGAGATACGCCTCGTGTCGTTGGCGGGTTTTGCCTTCAACATCTCCCACGTCGTAGCGCGACGCCCATTCGATGAATTCCTCGTGGGCCGCGTGCATGTCGCCGCCTCTGCGGATGCGATCGCCGAAACGCTCATACTCTCGGGCTCGCAAGCGTTCGATGCGAATCTCTGTCGGAGTCGTCACGAACACGATCATTGTGAAATCGAGTTGCGGATACGGGTCCCAATTCACCACCCCACCCGACAGGACCCAACTGCCTTGTGGCGACAAGTCGGCGGTGATGGCGTCGTAGCGCTCCTGCGGCGAGTGCTGAACTTGAAACGGTGAATCGGTCGGCGCGTGGTAGTAGTCATCCGAATCGAAATGCGGAATCGACAGTTCCTTCGCTAGTGCGCGGCCAATGGTGGATGCGCCACAGCCCGATGCTCCGAGGATGTTGATTCGATGGTTCGCCGCTGCCATGGTTATGCCAACGCGCGGATGCCGGTGATCGCCTCGCCGATGATGAGCGTGTGGATGTCGTGCGTCCCTTCGTAAGTGTAGACGCTTTCGAGATTGCACATGTGGCGGCCACACTGGAAGTCGTCGCAGATGCCTGCGGCTCCGAGAATGTCGCGGGCGGTGCGGGCGCACTTGAGAGCCACCTCGACGTTGTTCATCTTGGCCATCGACACCTGATCATGACGCACCTTGCCCTCATCCTTCAGTTGCCCCAGGCGCAAGGCGAGCAGTTGGGCTTTGGTGATTTCGGTGACCATCTTCGTGAGTTTGCGCTGCACGAGTTGGAAGCTGGCAATCGGACGATCAAACTGCTTGCGCTCTTTGGCGTATTGAAGTGCCTCATCGTAGCACGCCATCGCCGCGCCGATCGCACCCCAGGCGATTCCATAGCGTGCCTGGTTCAAGCAAGACAATGGCCCCCGAAGGCCCACGGCTTTGTCGTGCGGCAGCAGGTTGCCAGCCGGTATGCGCACATCCTCGAACATCAACTCCGACGTCACCGACGCCC
Source organism: Phycisphaerales bacterium UBA1845 (assembly GCA_002338715.1). GTDB lineage: Bacteria > Planctomycetota > Phycisphaerae > UBA1845 > UBA1845 > UBA1845. Next base: position 54,943 of record DDIR01000006.1, read on the forward strand.
GCAGCGAAAACTTGTTGTGAATGTCACGGGTGCAGTAGCCATTCATTCCCTTCTCGACGAGGAACCCGCGCACCTCGCCATCAAGCTTGGCCCAAACGACAGCCACATCCGCGATCGAACCGTTGGTGATCCACATCTTGCCGCCGTTGAGAATGAAATCATCGCCGTCGCGCCGCGCGTTCGACACCATCCCGCCCGGATCGGAACCGTGCCCCGTCTCGGTCAAACCAAAACAGCCGATCGTTTCGCCCTTGGCCATGCCGGGTAACCAACGGTTCTTCTGTTCGTCCGAGCCATACGTGTAGATCGGCCACATGCACAGGCTCGTCTGCACCGAGACGAAACTGCGCACCCCACTGTCACCGCGTTCGAGTTCCTGGTTGATCAATCCGTACGAAACCGCATCGACATTGGAGCAGCCGTAACCGTCCAGATTGCTGCCGAGCAAACCGAGTGATCCCATCTCGGGCACGATCTCTTTGGGAAACGTCCCCTCATGAAAATGCCGGTTGATGTCGGGCAGAATGCGTTCGGTGACGAATCGCCGAACCGTGGACGAAATCATCCGCTGGTCGTCGGTCAGCAAACCGTGAACGTCGAATTGATCGGGTGCTTCAAACATTGGATGGCTCAACTTGCAGGAAAGAACTGGATCAATGGCATCGCCGCGATTCTAACAGCATCGCGACCATTCGCCGAGCATGCTTCACGCCTGCTCGACGCGATCATGCCAGACGTATTCCAACTCTTCGAGTTCCGCGCGGATGGCGTCGATCGTCTGACGAAGTTGGGCCATCTGCTCCGAATCGCGATAGACTTCCGGCGAGGCGAATCGCTCATTGGCAGCCGTCAACCGCTCTTCGCATTCGATGACCAATTCCTCGATCTGTTCGACCGACATCACATCGAACTTCGGATCGGTTCTTCGCTTTGCCACTTCAGCCGCTGGCGTTGGTTGCGATTTCTTTTTGCCAGCATCCGGGGCTGACGACGGTTTTGATTTGGCGGCCGGCGCGTTGCCGTTTTTTTCCGTCAACTCGACATAGTCGGAATAGTTGCCGCGAATCAATCGATACCCTTCCCGCCGAATCACGAGCAGGTGATTGACCAGTCGATCCAGAAAATAACGATCGTGACTGACCGCGATGATCGTTCCGGGAAAGTCAGACAGCGCGGCTTCCAGCGCTTCGCACGACGGAATATCGAGGTGGTTCGTCGGTTCGTCGAGAATCAGCACATTCGGGTTCGTTTCCAGAAGCTTGATCAGCCGAACGCGCGATTGCTCCCCGCCCGACAGCACGTTGAGCGGTTTGAACGCATCGTCACCGATGAAATTAAACCGCGCCAAATGCGAGCGTGCATCCCCTTCCGAAATGCCCGGGCGAATAATCTGCATCTCTTTGATCAGCGAATGATCGCCGGTCAGCGCTTTGGCGTCCTGAGCGAAATACGCCACCGAAACCCGCGGATGCCATTCAAACGTTCCACTGTCTTCGGGCACGATTCCCTGCAAAATCTTGATCAACGTCGACTTGCCGGTTCCGTTCGGTCCGGTGATTCCCAGTCGCTGACCTGAGTGGATTTGAAAACCCATGTCGCGAAACAGGTGCTTGCCGTCATACGACTTGGCCAACCCTTCAACGCGCAGGATTTCACCACCGAGCGCTCCCCCTTCGTCAAACTCGAATTTGACGTGTCGACGTTGGGATTCGACTTCGGTGACAAATTCGCCGTTTCGCAGGCGACGTTCGAGGCGCTTCTGTCGACCTTGGGCTTCCTTGGTGCGTTGACCGGCCATGTGCTTGGCGATGAACGCACGTTCCTTTTCGATGAAGTCCTTGTCTTTTTGGAACTGGCGTTCGTTGCTGAGTCGGTTGCGTTCTTTGGTTTCGATGTAGTTTGAATAGTTGCCTGAATAAGGCGTCAATCGTCGTTTGTCCACTTCGATGATGCGGTCGGTTACGCGATCCATCAGGTAGCGATCGTGCGAGATGATCACAGCCCCACCGTGATGACCGGCGAGAAATTTTTCAAGCCAGCGAACCGCATCGATATCCAGATGGTTGGTGGGTTCGTCGAGCAGGAGCATGTTGTGATCCTGCAACAGAAGTTTGGCCAGCGCCGCGCGACACCGCTGCCCACCCGACAGCGCCGACACAGGGAGTTTTCGGTCCTCCATTGAAAAACCCAATCCACCGAGCACTTCTTCCAGCCGCTGCTCGTGTGCATAACCGCCAGCCGCTTCGAATTGTGCGCTCAGTCGGTCGTATTGCTCCATCAACTCGCTGACGTCACCGCTGTCGTGCTTGTGGGAAATCTCTTCGGAAAGTTGCTGCATCCGATGTTCGATCGCCAGCAGTCCCTCGAAGACACTGAGCACTTCGTCGTGGAGCGTGGCGTCGGAATTCAGCGTGGGCTCCTGCGTGAGGTATCCGACTTTCAAATCGCGCGACTTGGTCACGGTGCCGAGATCCGGTTCCAACTCACCGCTGATCATGCGAAACAGCGTCGTCTTGCCTGCACCATTGGGTCCGACAATGCCGGTGATCCGCCCGGAATGCAATTCGACGGAGACCCCATCGAGCACCCGCAGGCTGCCGAATTCCTTGGTGACGTTCTGAAGCTGAATCAAACCCATGATGCCGACAACCTGTCCGCGAATAACGCGATCGTACCTTTGCTTCAGGCGTCCTGGTCGCCTGTCGCACGCTTATAAAAAAAGACCCGCTCTTTTTCAAAGAGCGGGCCTTCCTTAATCTCGTTGATCATCCAGATTCAATTCATTGGTCTGGCGACCTGGTCGAAACTAGTTACCGACGATGCGGACATTGGACGCTTTCGGTCCCTTGCCCTCGACGGTGACTTCGAATTCAACCACGGCTCCTTCGGCCAACGACTTGAAGCCGTCACCTTCGATGGCGGAATAGTGGACGAAAACGTCCGCCGAGCCATCTTCAGGAGCCACGAAGCCAAAACCCTTGGTGTCATTAAACCACTTTACTGTACCTTGCATTGAAACAACCTTCTACAAATTTTGCACTTCGCACGGGGTCAGTATGAAACAAACGATGCCTCAAATCAGGACGGCCCCGAAAATGGAGAATCGAAGTGCGCTTAACCTCAAGCAATCTACGCCAAGGCCCCTAAACTGTCAATGAAGGGCTCTCCTGACGAAAGGTCGATTTAATTCATTTCATGAATTTCGACCGAGGCGGCGACCCAATTCCGAAGCCCAGCGAGTCGCGACACCTTACCTTACTGCGATTAGGCACTATCCAGGCGATATTACTGCTTCCTTTTCGCCAACTATCGACGCGGCGGATAGGTGGACGGCCAAATCAACGGCTCGACCGAGTACGTTGGAATCCACCCCTCGATCGGTCCAACGTTCTTGGACTTGTCCTTCGTCATCAAACGCCTCAGACAATCGCGCACGTGTGACTCAAACGAATTGATCGCCACCAACCTCGGATCGCGCTCTTCACATCCACGGGCTGATGCGGTTCGAGCCACCCGCTCGTCAGGCGTCACCGGGTCGGAGATCAGACTATTGGCGTGGATGGCAGCCAGCGCCTGACGCGACCGAACGTCATACAAAACACCCGACAGGCTGCATCGATCAAACTGTGCCTGCGACTCGGTGTACAAGAGCATCAATCCGGCTTCGAGCGCTTCAGACGCGGCCAGCAGATTGTCAGCCGACACCTCTCCACCATCGAGGTCTTTTTCGTTGAGCGGAAAGACTTCGCTGATGCCACGGAAGTCGTCGAACACAGAATTCCACGCGAGGAAATCGACCTCGGGTTTCATGGCCATCACGAGTTGCCCGCCGTTGTACGCTGACTGCGCGATACGGGCGACCGCGATCGAGGATGGGAACAATCCTTCCGTCGCCTGAGGCACGAGCAATCGATACCCTTCTTCCGAAGTCACCGAAGCACCGGGCGAAAGGTCAGACCAGCCCGCGGCTTCTGACGGCTGAGTGTAGGCGTCATTGTTGTGATGCGAACAGCCAGCCGACACCACAACGATCAATCCCAACAGCATTTGAAACAACCGATTCTTATTGGTCATCGTGAAACCTCTTGCAGCCAAGTCATCTCCACCTCAGACCGGTCAACCGGCACGGTGAATCAACGTCATTTTCGTACGTCTGCGTAACGATGATATCGGAACCTTCGCAGTCAAACTGAGACCGGAAATATCGGTCAATCAAATCTCCCCAGAAACTCCTCTGCACGCCACACCGACCGCGCATATTTCGCCGGTGAAGCGCAGTTTCTGCCCGACTTTCCTAAGCAATGCGACTCGGTTCCCGAATCGCACCGCATGTTCAACCAGATCGATCATCAACCGTCGACCTATAATTCCAGCCCTTGCCGCGTTCCGCCGATCTTCATGGCGGGTTTTATCGCTATTGTCTCTGTCGGAGTGATCGACTGATGAAGTCTGAGTGCGCGTTGGGTGTCGAGTCTGCCGGTGGTGTCGTAACAGCCACCCGTGCGACCATTCTGGATCCCGCAGCCCGAAGGAAACGTCCGATCAATCCCGTCGTCACGATCGGGCAATTGCTTCGCGGACTGCCCCTTCCCGCGTGGATCGTCATCGATGCCGTCATCCTCTGGGGCGCACTCATCCAGGGTTATGCGTGGTTCGACTTGACCGGCATGACCAAACACACCGGCGCGACCGTCGCTTACGCCGTCTGCGTCACCTGCCTCACCATTTGCAGCCTGATCTTCGGACTCAATGAACGGGCGACACTCTATAGCCGCTGGCATATCGTCACCCGCATGCTGCTGACTTCGGTCGCCGGCGCAGTTCTGGTCTACGCGATCATCTATGTGGGTATGTACTCGAGCCTCAGTCGTCGAATCGCCGCGCTGACATTCGCGACCTATCTGATTGCGGGCTTGTCGATTCGATTGCTTGCCTGCTATGCGATCCACAGCGTGAAACGAAGACTGATCGTGGTCGGTTCGCGCAATGCGGCTGAAGCGTTTGTCGAAAGACTCGACGGTGGATTTCTATCAGCCCATGAAGTCATGGGGTTTGTCAGTCACTTGCCCGCGGAAGGAACGCAGGCCAGCCTTCCGGGTCTCGGTTCGATCGACGAACTCGTCCGCATCTGCCGCAACCTCGGCATTCAGGACATCGTCGTGTGCAACGGTGCCCAGCGCCGCAAAATGACGTCATGGATGCTGCCCTGCCTTCGCCTCGGTTGTCGCGTTACCAATGAAGCCACCTTCCACGAAACCTGCGCCGGACAGATCCTCGTCGATGAGATCACGCCAGACTGGTTTCTCGTCAGCGACCTCAAAGCCCACTGTGATGAATATGCATCGCTCAAGCGACTGTTCGACATTTCGGTCGCGACGGTCGGCTTGCTCGTTTCGCTTCCGCTGTATCCGATCCTGGCGCTTTTGATCAAGCTGGAAGACGGCGGTCCGGTGTTTTACGCGCAGAACCGCGTCGGCAAGAATGGAACCGTATTCAAACTCTACAAACTTCGGACGATGCGCATCGACGCGGAAAATGGCGAAAGCGTCTGGGCGAAGAAGAACGACCCGCGTGTCACCCGTGTCGGCCGGATCATGCGCCAGATGCGACTCGACGAACTCCCACAGTTTTACAACATCCTGCTCGGTCAGATGTCCGTCGTCGGCCCGCGTCCGGAACGCCCCGACATTCAGATCGACCTGTGCAAGCAGATTCCGTATTGGTCCGAGCGCAACCTGGTCAAGCCGGGTCTCACCGGCTGGGCTCAGATCAGCTTCCGTTATGGCAGCAGCATCAAAGACGCCAAGCGCAAGCTGCAGTTCGACCTGTACTATCTCAAGCACATGAACCTTGAGCTCGACATCATCATCCTCTTCCGCACCCTCGGCACGTTCCTCCGCGGCGCGTGCTGAAGCCGTAGGGTCTGCTCACGCACTGTCGTACGCCCACGCACGGTCGTAGGCCCACTCGCCGTCATTCCCGCGCAGGCGGGAATCCAGAGGAATGCGTCACCCCAACCGAAGCAAAACCACCTCCCGCAAACGGTCAATTACTCACACAAGAGATACAAACGCCAGTATGGCTCTATAGCGTACTCCTGGATTCCCGCCTGCGCGGGAATGACAGATGAGCGACAGATCGACCAGTTGCAATCTGCCCAAACTTGCAGCAATCCCCACAAAATCTGCTATACCCGACAATTTCTGGCAACTTCTCCGCCGCCTCTGCGTACCATTTTCAGATAATCTCGCAAAATCTTTGTAAGCATTTCGCCCCTGCCCACTCCAATGTTGTGAACAAAGGTGATGATGTGACGGACGTGTCGCAAGCCCAACCGGTGGACAACATGACGGAGCTTTCGATCCAACGGTTGGCGCATGGTGACAGCTTGGAGTTCGACCGTTTCGTCGAGCAGTATCAGCCGCGGATCGCACGGCTGGTTTCGCGGCTACTTGGTTGGTCGCAGGATTCGCACGACGTGGTTCAAGACGTGATCGTCGACGTCCTCAAAGGCTTCAAGACGTTTCGACAGGAGAGCAGCGTCGACACGTGGCTTACCAGAATCACGATCAATGCCTGCCGTCGACATCAGCGACGCTTGGTTCTGCGACGCATGGGTTTGGGAGTCTTGATTAGCCGTCACGACCATGCCGCGCAGATCACAGAAACGAACAGCGGACTCGATGATGAAACGTTGGCATCGGTGCGGGCGGCAGTCCGCAAATTGCCGACGCGCGAACGCGAAGTCATTGTGTTGCGTTACCTGGAGCAGCTACCGATCGCTCAGATTTCAGCACTATTGGGGATTTCCAAGAACAATACGGAAGTCCGACTGCATCGCGGACGCGAACGACTGCGACGGCTGTTATCAGATTTGAACGAAGCAACGTAGGGTGGGCCGTGCCCA
>DDIR01000095.1 GCA_002338715.1 Phycisphaerales bacterium UBA1845
TGCGCCGTCGTCGAAATCCCAGTACGCGACCAGTCCCGGCTCGCCGCCGGTCAAATGGCGGTACTTGTTCTGGTCGATCTGCGCGGGCGATCGGAACGTACGCCAGAGGCGCACGTCATCAATCGCGCCGACGAAGCGCCTGTGGTAGTCCGGGCTCTTGCTCTGCGCGCCGATCGTCAATTCGGCGTCGGTCGAATCCATCGGACCGGTGGCGGGGCTCGTGCCCCATGTGCCGGCTGCCTCTACGCCATCGATGTAAATGTTGATACTGTTCTCACCGAAGATGTGCCGCACGGCGATATGTCGCCACGCGCCGTCGATGCTCAGTGCAGGAGCACTCGTCGTGTAGTAGTAATCCGCGCTGTTGAACTGATCGCGATAGCCGAACCGCAGCGCTCCGTCGGATTCCAATTGCAGGAAGTAGTTCTCCTTTTTCCACGGACCTTTGGTCAGGATAATCCGTCGCTCGGCGGTGTCGTTCGGCGGCGCCTCGAACTGATCCACGCGCACCCAGGCTTCGATGGTGATGGACTCGCCGTCGAAGAATTGGAGGTCCGCATCGTCCGCCACCTCGACCTGGTCCGCACCGTCAAAGTGAAGCGCCATCCCAGGCAGCGGCCCGAACGTCTGGCAGCTATCCAGCAAACCGTCACTGTTGCAGTCCAGCCCTGGATCGGCGGTGATCTCGTTAACGTCCAGTAGGGAATTCGCGTTGCAGTCGTGAGACAGGGACTCGAATGCGCCCATGTCGACCACCCGGCCATCGAAATCACCTATGCCGGTGTCCGCGGCCGCAGGGTGGTCCACCACGCGCACGCCGCCCGCGAAATCGGTCAGCACTTCCGTCGGCAAAACCGTCGAGTCGCCCGCATCGATGCATGGCGATCCCATGCTCAACCGAAAGTCGTGGCCATTCAAATCGACGAACATTGGGTCCACGTCGATATTGCCCGCACCTTGGGTGAGTAATCCCGAAGAGAGAAACGCCGCGCCCGCGCCGCCCTCGACATCGCTATGTGAAACGGTCAAGCTGGCGTTGCTCAGTGCGGCTGCAAGTTCCGCACCGTTTTGGGAAGTGTCATTCCACAAAATGCAGTTCCGCACTTCGACGGCTGCTCCACCGAGCGCCGCAATGCCGCCGCCGGCGGTATCCGCGGTGTTGGCGACGAACGTCGAGTTGGCGATGAGCGGCGTCGCCCCATTTCCCGAGGAAACCGCTCCGCCACTGCCGGTAGTCCCGGAGACCAGCGTCGCGCGGTTTCCGGTAAATACCGAGTTGACTACCGCGGCGCTGCCGCCATCCTGTACGTCGAGCGCGCCGCCGTACATGGCTTCATTGCTTTCAAACCGGCAACCGCTGATAAGCGCATCGCCACCGCGCATGACGGACAAGCCGCCGCCATACGTGGCGCTTGCCGTCATCGCCCGATTGTGGTTGAAGCGGCAACGAGAGATCGTCGAGCCGCGGTCGTCGGTGATCAAAGCGCCGCCACCGCGCGTATCTGCAATGTTATGTTCAAAGCGGCAGTTCTCCACCAACACGCGGGAACCGTCCACGAGCAGTCCGCCGCCGCCGGTGTCCGCATCGGGTGTGCGGAAAGTGCGATCGGCCCGGTCCGCGTTGCCGCCCTGAATGATGACGCCGGACAACTCCGCGTCGGTCACGAACCGCGCGGAGACCACGTGATAGCTGTTGTCACCATAATTCTGGAAGAGCGCAGGAGCGTCGTCGCCATTCAAGTCGCCGCTGAGCACCGTGGGGTAACTCACGGTATCGCGCTCATCCGGATCAGTCGCGCCCTGACCCGCGAAGCCACCGCGCAGCGCCACGCCATCCGCCAGTTCGAACGCGCGCAGCCGATCGCCGGTACCACTGTCTGGGGTGTAGACACCCTGGGCCACACGAATCTCCGCAATGTGCCCCGGCAGCCAGCGGGCCATTGCCGTTGCGTGAAACAGGTCGGACCGAGCCGACGCCCACGAAGCGCCCGTGTTTCCCGGCGACCCGTTGTCATCGATGTAGAGAATGTTTGGTACGTTGGCGCCGGTGTAGAACGCAGCGCGCGGCACCGGCCAGGGTGAGGTTTCGCCTTCCGCATTCTCGGCGATCACCGTCCAGTAGTAGAGCGTGCGATTCGGCAGCGCGACCCCCGCTGCGTAGCTCGTCGCGACGATGTTCACATCGATCGCCGGACTGCTGAAGTCCGGATCATCGTCTACCAGCAGGCGGTAGCTGGTCGCCATACCAGATGCGGTCCAGGCGAAGCTGGGCGACCAGTTCAGTCCGACGAGTGCGCCAGTGGAAGGCAATATGAGCCCGAATGGCGCCGGCAAAGGCAATCCGCCGTAAAGCGAAACCAGTGTGCGGCGATCACTGCTACTCGGAGTTTCCGTCCGCCCGACGACATCCTGCCATTCGCGCGCCAGACCGCTGATCAAATTCAGCGTGCGGTTGCCGTTCACGTTGAAATTGGTGTCCGGGTAGTGCATCACTGACGCGAAGTCGTAGGGGGCAAAGGTGCTTGACCCGGATGCCAATGTGAAATTCCCTTCTTTGTCATCGTCGATGTTCTCGTAGTTGATGCGGACGTACGAATCGCGATCGTTTCGGCTTTGTTCGTGGTACATGCCGAGGGCGTGCATGACCTCGTGGATCACGATGCGCTCGTTGTCCCAGTTCCAGATGTTGATGTCCTGCGCGCCGCCAACCTTGCCGACCTTCGAGTTGTTGCCACCCGCTTCGGCGGATTGCTTGACGATGACGTAGTCAGTCTCCGTCGTGCGTGTGATGAACTGCACGTTGCAAATGCCTTGCAGCGTAGTCAAAACGTTGATGAAAAAGGTTTGATCCCCGGCTGCGACGCCAGCATCAAAGGTGTAAGGTACGATGCCGCCGGGCCAGAGCTTCGTCGGTTCGACCGTGCCGCGCAGTCTGGATCCGTGCTCGACCGTGCAGTGTCCCCACGACGAACCATCGGACGGGGCAACCTGCGATGAATCGTGCAACTGGGCGAGCGCGGACGGCGCTGCCGCGCTGAATGCCCCCAACAATATCGCCAAACCGCATGCCGGGAACGACCGGCTCCAGCGCGCGTGCAGTGCGTCGACCAGTGCCATTGCCAGTCCTTTCCATGGGGGTCTGACCGTCGAGGCCAGCACGATGGCGCGCGCCGTGCGAATGATCGGGCGGAGAACTGGGGCGAGCAGGCGATTAGTCATCATGTGATCCTTTCGAACGCTTCCTTTTGAGCGACTGTGAATTATGGGAATACAGCCATTGACCCATGGCCGTCTTCTCCAGCCTCTCGGATCACGCAAAACGAGTGATCATGGGGCAAGAAAATCTCAAATTTCTTTCTGGCGACATGCAGCACTGGGCGGCAATCAACCCAGACGCGGTCGAGTGATTGCAAGGGGCTGAGGAATTTGTCGGGCGCCGCTATAATGGGCGGCATGCAGGGCAGCGGGGCTAGTAGCGATGAGCAGACCCAATTCGAGCGACGTCACACGCATCCTGGGCGAACTGTCCAAGGGAGACGCCGCCGCTGCGAATCGACTCTTGCCGCACGTTTATGACGAATTGCGGGCGCTGGCCGGTAGTTTCTTTCAGATTCAGCGGGCCGATCACACGTTGCAGCCGACGGCGCTGGTTCACGAAGCGTACATGCGCCTCGCAGGACAGGCTGACCCCAATTGGACCGGCCGCAAACACTTCTTCGACGTCGCGGCGATGGCGATGCGGCAACTGTTAGCCGATCACGCTCGTCGCCAAAAAGCTGCCAAGCGTGGCGGGGGCCTGGGCAAAGTGACTCTCGAGCAGGCGGAGACTCCGTCGTGGACCAGAATGGATGTCGATTTGGTTGCCCTGGAAGAAGCATTGACCAAGCTGGCTAACTTGGATGCACGGCAGGCTCGAATCGTCGAGCTGCGCTTTCTCGCCGGGTTGACCGTGGACGACACGGCAGAAGTTCTGGGCGTCTCGCCGCGCACGGTCAAACTGGATTGGCAAATGGCCCGGGCGTGGCTGCGCCGCGAACTGGGCTAGGATCGGCGCTGTGACCCCTGAATCGTACGAGAGAATCCGGGCCGTCTTTCACGCGGCGTGCGACTTGGAATCGGAGCAGCGCGAGGCGTTCTTGGCCGATCGTTGCGCGGGCGACGCGGAGCTGTTGGCCGAAGTCCGGTCCCTTCTGGAACACCACCACGAAGAGTCGGATGCATTCGAAGAAACTCGTCTGGGTATCGGCCGAGTTTTGCTCAACGAGCACAACGGTGACGATACCGGTCACGAGGCTGCAATTCTTCCGCGCTCGATCGGGAACTACCAGATCATTCGGAAGATCGGAGAGGGTGGAATGGGCGTCGTCTACGAGGCCCAGCAGGAAACACCGCGCCGAACGGTAGCGCTGAAAGTGATTCGTCCAACGCTCGCGGCCACCGACTCGCTGACAAGACGCTTTCAACAGGAAGCCGAGGTGCTTGGGCGTTTGCAGCATCCTGGCATTGCCCATGTATACGAAGCGGGTATGGCGGATGTGTCAATCGATGGCACAACGATTGTCAGACGCCCTTACTTTGCGATGGAACTTGTACGCGGTTGCGCGCTGGACGATTACGTGCAGCGACGCAATCCGAGTGTGCAGCAGCGCGTCGAGTTGATGGCCCGCGTTTGCGATGCCATGGACCACGCCCATCGCTACGGCGTCATTCATCGTGATCTCAAGCCGGGCAACATCCTGGTCGTGGATGATTTCGCTGGCGATTGTTCCGGGGCTGACCAAACAACTGCCAATGCGAGCGATATTGGCCAGCCCAAGATCGTAGACTTCGGAGTCGCCCGTGCAACCGACGCAGACATGCACACGGTCACACAGACCGGCATGGGAAACCTCATTGGCACGATTCCATACATGAGTCCCGAGCAAGCGTCCGGGAGTTCTCAGGGTCTGGACGCCCGGTCCGACGTCTACTCCCTCGGTGTAATTCTATACGAGTTGCTGACCGGGCGGCTTCCCTACGAGGTTCGCAATCGGTCCGTACCCGAAGCGGCTCGTATCATCCGTGAAGAGGATCCGACCAAGTTGGGTTCCATCGTTCCCGCGCTTCGCGGCGATGTGGAGACCATCGTTTTCAAGGCACTGGAAAAGGAGAAACTGCGACGATACGCATCGGCCTCAGAACTCGCCGCGGACATTCGGAGATATCTGGACCACAAGCCGATCGTGGCGGTGCCGGCTAGTTGGAATTATCAGGCGCGCAAATTCGCCAAAAGGCACAAAGGTCTTGTTGGTGGGGCGGTGATTGGTGCCGTCGCCTTGATCGCTGGTCTGCTGATTGCAGTGCAGCAAGCCGTTCGCGCAACCGCTGCCCGTGACGACGCCCAGCAGCGCGAGCGCATTGCGCTGAAGCAAACCTACCGCGCGTGCATTACTGCGGCGGCATCTGCGCTCGAAAACCACGACGTCGCACTGGCGAGGCGAAGCCTTTCCGAAGCGCCCGAGCCTCTGCGCCGATGGGAATGGACTCACCTCAACAGCCGCTTGGACGAGAGCATGCTGGTCATCAATATCCCGGACGGAGTTAAGAACACCAGACCGACGCTGGTTAGTCGTGAAGGCTCTCTTGTTGCGGTTCATGCCACACCGGAAGGGCTTTACCAGTGGGATGCGGTGACCGGACTTCGGCTTGACCGTCTTGCGCCCCCGGGCGCTTTGTACGCGCGTACCGCCACGGGAAACAGTGAGGCGATTCTGGCTGACGGCAAACTGACAGTCCGTAATTTGCTCGATGGTTCGGAAGTCATCTATCCGCTTGCGAGCTGGGAACTTTCATCGTCTCCAGTCCCCGAGCGCTTCCACCTGGCGACGGACGCTAAGAGGATGGCATTCTTGAACGATGACCGGGTCACGTCAATCGATCTTTCCACCGGTGCGTCGAGCACTCGGGACATCGACCAGTCTGGGACATCCGTGGACCGAATCGCCGTCAGTAGGGATGGCCGTATAGGAATTGCCGTGATCGAACGGTCGAAGCCGGGGATTTGGGATCCGGCAAGTGACCGAACCGTAGTGCTCGAAGAAGTGCAGTCCTGGGTCAGGTCTTTGGCATTTAGCCCTGACGGACGGCATCTGGCACTTGGCCTTCAGGATTCGACGGTTCGCGTCCTCGACGTGGATTCGTTGAGTTTCGTCGCCGTCGGGCGAGGGCACACCCATGCTGTGACCGACTTGGCTTACAGCCCCGATGGTAAGCGTATCGCTACGGTCAGCCTCGACCGCACCGTTCGGCAATGGGACGCTCAGACACTCGAACCGCGCGGCGTGGCTCATGGGCACGAGCGTGGCATCTGGTATGTGGAATATTCACCGGACGGAACTCGGTTGATCACGAGTGGTGAAGATGCAACACTGCGCGTTTGGGACGCCACGAGACAGCATCAGCCGGGAGTGCTTGCCGGTCACGAAGGTCTCGTGTTTCCGGTGGCATTCAATCCGGACGGATCGCTGTTGGCCAGCGCCGGTTGGGATCGTTCGGTGCGACTGTGGGACACAGAGACATATGAACCGATCGTCACCTTCATCGTAGACGCTGATGTAGTCACGGCATTGGCTTTCAGTTCCGACGGCCGAAGGTTGGCCGTTGTCACGGATGACGCCTACTTTGCTTGGGACCTTGACTCGGGAAAGCTCTTACCACCGCCCGACGAAGCCTCACTAAAACCGCACGATCGCAAAGCCGCCAAGTTCTTTGCGTTCTTGCCGGACTCTATTCACGTTCCGATGCCGTGGAGCCTATGCGACGAACAGATTCGCGTATGGAATACGACGGACGGGAGCGTGACAACGCATCCGCGCAGTATGTTGCTCGGACAGCCTTTCGGACCAGTCAGCCACAACGGCAGATATCTGGCAGCTTATGTCCCGGGTACGCAGCAAACGGATTCGCGCCAGGCACGGTCTGATTCCGGCAGCGATCTGGTCATCATCGATCTGGCAATCGGTCAGCGGTGTCCTCTGCCGTCACTTTCCTGGGCTTACAGTTTCAAACCAACGGGAACGGAGGATGTTCACATCGCTGCCCGATTGGATGATGACTTCACGCGCGTTGGCGTTTGGGATCTAACAACGGGTCAACATGAAGGCACGCTGGTCGGCCACACCGATAACGTCTACGCTGTAACCTACTCGCCTGATGGGACTCGAATTGCGACGGCGGGGCGTGACACGATTCGCCTCTGGGATGCAGAGACGTTTGAAGAGGTGGTGCAGCTTCACGGCCACAGTTCCTTCGTTTGGTCGGTGGCCTTCAGCCCGGATGGTACTCAACTGGCATCGGGCTCGGGTGACCAAACCGCGCGATTGTGGGATACAGCACCGGCCAGTGTCCGTACTGAACTGCGTCGCCGACATGATGAAGCGCGCATCCGCCTGAAGCCACTGGTGCACAGGCTATTTGAGGAGTTGTCAGATGCCAAAGACGTCGTTGAAGCACTGCGCTCAGACGAATCGCTCTCAGAGTGGGAGCGCCACGTCGCCATGCAAGAAGTACTGTCCCAAATCGTCCCCAGACAATAGGGATTTCATTCGACCGATTGCCACTTCCAGTTGCAACAAGTCGTCAAGCAAGTTTGCCCGGCCCGGCGCAAGAGTTAGACGCTACGCGTGCAAACTGCGGCCTCAACTCGCGTTACGTCGCGCCGTTTGTCGCTCTGCGCTCGCGCACGAAAAAAGGCCCGTGACGTCTTGCCACGGGCTTAAATCTCTCCGAAAGCAACCGGTCTCGAGCTCTGGCTGAGAGCCAAAGTAAGGCGATCGGGCGACGTGGCCGGTTAACAGGGGCCCGTGGGTCGGCGAATTTCGCAACGACCCTTCAACTAGAGGGAACGACACCGTCCTCGAACTGCTGGCACTCTGCGCGGGAAGACTTTTTCAAAGTTCCGTTTGCTTGACCAAATTGAACCGCCAGCATCAGGCATGCGGGAACCAAGCCGTCGATGGCGACTCTGTCGTCATACGCGGAGTTGCCTGTGATCCGTGCAATCGACTTACTCGTTGCACGCAACCACGACCTCACACGAATCTTGAATCATTCCCAAAGTTGAATCGGCGGGGCGTCTACATTTGGGACCCGCTCTGTATGGACGTGCGCGGGCTAGTTCGATCCCGTGAAGCGCACCTGAAGTTCCGCAAAATCGGCCAACGTGATATGGCCATCCGAATCGGTATCGTAACACTCGCAGCCAGATCCAAGACCACCGCCGAAACCTGTGAGGCACGCTTCAAAGGCACGGAAATCGAATAGATCGACATCGAAGTCGCCGTCGCAGTCTGATTCCATTGGCGCTCGGTACTCGTATGCACCTCGGTCCACCGTCGTGCTTTCGATTCTATTCGCACCGTCGCGATCGCTGCTGACGTTATATGATCCAAAGGGGCCCCAGAGATTCAAGTCTGCATTTGCGCCGCTATTGACCGACGTTGAACTTGACGCAAGACGGAGTTCTGTTGGCGAATTGACAAACATTGGATCCATGTCGGTGTTACCGTTTCCGGAGAAGTTTGACAGTCCTGAAATGACAGAGTTTTTGACAGTTACGAATCCGCTCACTTCTCGAATTTGAGCCTCCTCGTCGAACAAGCTGCCATTGTCCCAGAAGATTGAGTTGTAAACTTCCACATCGCCATTCATAACTGACAGTGCGCCATTTCCGGATCCTTGGTTGGTGTTTTGCGTGAACGTGCAATTGACCACGTCCAAACTGTTGCGCGCCCCGATCGCGCTGCCGCCGCTTGGCCCAAATGCTTGGTTTCCGACGAACACGCTATTTGCGACGACCGTTTGACTCGACTGGTACCAGATCGCTCCGCCGGCGGCTGCGCTATTGCCTTTGAACGTGCAACGATCCACGAGCGTACGGCCACCTACGAATCGAATTGCTCCACCGGGAGAGGTCTCACTGGCGGAATTGTTCTCAAACACGCAGTTGATGAACTGACTGAAGTTGGGGCTTGAGTGTCGAGCATGAATCGCACCGCCGCCATTGACCGCGTAGTTGTTGGTGAATCGGCAGTTTCGAATGACCGGCGTACCTTCATCGATGAACAAACCTCCGCCCAGACCATCATTGCCGAACGACTCGTCGGTTGCAGCACCGGCAGTCACGGTGAAGCCGTCAAGCGTGGGAGAACCCGACGCGCTCCAGACCACATGCAGGTTCGTGTCATTTCCAGTCAGGATGGTTTCATTCGTCACGAGATCGCGCTGCGATACATCGACTTCACCGCCGCAGAATCCGCCGACCAGCTCGACACCGTTAATCAGATTGAACGAACTGAAAGGATCGCCACCGGGTGAATACGTTCCCTTTGCCACCCAGATTTCTTCGATGAAACCATTGGTGGCTGCGTGGTTCAGTGCGGTTTGAATATCGGCGAAGGCGTCGTCCCAACTGCTGCCGCAAATCCCCGACGCGTTGTTGACGTCGACGTAGAGCCGCGACTGCATCGTCGAACATTCGTCGCTTAGCGAAATCGTTGCCGGGTCGCTTGCGATCGAACATCCATCGGTGACGACGACATCGTATTGCCCGGTTTGAGCAACTGCGACGGCATCGATGGTAAGCGTGCTTGTTTGCGTACCGGAGTAGGTCCCATCATCTGCAAGCGGTACGCCATCCTTGCGCCATTGATAAGTTGGGTTTGCGGCACTCGTTGCAACGGACAGCGTGACCATCGACCCACCCGCAACCGTTTGACTTTGCGGGTGCTGCGTGATGACCGGACTCGGCGATTCGACCACGGTTGTCTCAGCCGACACGAACAGACCGTTCACATGAATCAACGCAACGTAAGTTCCCCCGCCGCCCAGCGGAAAGTCCGTAACAGTCGGTTCGCGTCCAGCCGCGAAGACACCCTGCGGGCCGAACCAGTAGTAGCTCGCGTTGGTGTACTCTGTGACGCTGAGATGCAAGTCATCGCCAGGACAGAGGGGGCTGTCATTCGTGGCGACCGGAGCCGGACTGGGTTGCACGACGACAACCGCAATCCCTTCGTAGACATACCCGTCGCCACCGACCTGTGATGCAATAAATCGAAATGAATCCAGTCCGACGAATCCTGAGTCGGGCGTGTAACCCAACTGAATGCCAACGACGCTGGCTGCTCCGTGGGCGGCGTCTTCTGAGATAGAAAACTCGTATGTATCGGATGGGTCGGCATCGGCGATGATGGGATCGACCGGCGTGGCTGGCGCGTCTTGATCGGTCAAGATCAGTGCGTATGCCGAGGTTAGCGGCGCATCGTTGCCATAGTCGGTCAGCCCGGAACCAAGCGTGTGGGTCGCCGATGCCTGACCGGCTGACCCGGTTCCGCCGCCTGTACCGCCTGCACCTGCATTACCGAATGCGATCGTCGTCGAACTGGGCGTGTACACACCGCCCGGCTCGATCAGCACGCCGATTGAGTGTCCGCCGCGACCGCCACCACCGACGCCGCCTTGTCCGCCATCTCCACCATCGCCACCGTTTCCACCTCTGCCAACTTCGGACAGGCAAGTTGTCGCACCAAATCCACCCAATCCACCTTCACCGCCGTTGCCTCCAAGGCCACCACTGCCACCTTGCGCACCGTCACCGGAAGTGATCGTGCTATCGGTGGCGCTAACCGTTGCATTGCGGATGAACATGCCAATTGATGCGCCTCCCGGTTGCCCCCCTTTGCCACCAGCGCCACCCGGTCCGCCGCCACCGCCACCACCACC
>DDIR01000103.1 GCA_002338715.1 Phycisphaerales bacterium UBA1845
ACCGCCACCACCGCCGCCGCCATCTCCGCCCGGAGGCATCTCCACGCAGGCCAAGCCGACGAGGCCGATTGCAACAGTTAACAAGCTCCAATGTAGAGCGGTCTTGAGGTGTTTCATTGTGTGGCTCCAGAGTCGAATTACGATTGCTTTATGCTTGTCATCGCTGTGTCGCAGCGCGGTGTAGAAAATCAATTGATCCAGTTTGCGTTTCGGTGAATCGATCACCGAGTTTGATCACGGCCCGAACTTGTGTTCAGCGATGTATTGCGGTGCATTCTGCGCACGATTCATATGATTCGCAACAGAATTAACGCGCGCTAGTCGTCTTCAAACAACCGTCAGTGCGTGCATTCAATATCGACAAATTGATCGCTTCGCCCGCAGGGAATAGGCAGTCCAACCAATCGAAGTTTCCTAAATTCGCATTTCGCCGAATTCGGTAGTCAATTGTGCAAACTCGCGCAGGGTTTGGGTGATGTGGCACACGTTGCCCTCGACTGTCACTTCAAAGTTGGATGTACAAAACTGTTGATAACTTCCGCGCGTTTATCCGGAATGATCCGAGCCGGCGGTTCATTTTTACCGTTTCGCAGGTCCGGTGTCTGTGCTTTGCAACGTGGCTTTGCTTGGTCAGTGGGTTTGACCGCGCCGCTGCACGTCATGGAAGAACAGGAATTTCATGCGGGCTTGTTCGCCGTGACAATCGGTGCAGAGGTTTGGCGTTTCAAAGCTGCGCAGTTGCGTTCGGATCGATCGGCGTTCAGCCGAGGACATCTCTTTCTTTTCCGCGGCCATCTGCAGCAGGTCCAATCGACCGTGCGAAACGTGACACGTGCGACAGACGATGTGCCCGTGCGGATCGATCTGCCCGTCATCATTAAACAGCGGGAGGAAACCGGGCGAGTCCGGCGAACGTTGCTGGAACGCGCTGACATGCGGATGGGTGGCAATGTCGCGCACCGGTGCGGGTTCATCCTTGTTGTGACAGGCCAGACATGGCAGGCGTGATTCGTGACCGCCCGTAACGACTTCGTTTTCCTTCAAGAGGAACCGCGGTGAAAGCATCAAACCCCAATTACCATCCGGTTTGGCGTGCATCGCGTGACACGGCTTGCATGAATCGACGTCATATCCAAATCGAGACAGGCTCTCAGCCGAGTGGCCGGTCTGCTTGATGAACTTCTTCGGTTCGTGACAGTGCAGGCATAGCGATTCGGTCGGTTCGTCGGGTGCAACGCGGGCAAGGTGGATCGGTTCAGCGCCGCCATGCGGATCGTGACACGTGCGACAACCCATGCGCATGTTGCCCGCATCATCTTTGGGCACGAGGGCGAGTTCGACCTTCTGCTGATCGGGCGAAATCTCATGCGGATGGATGGCGGTGATGCTTGAATTGGTTCCCCAGTTCGCGTTGGGATGGCAAACGAGACACACGTCGTCGTGATTGCCCGCGAGTTGCGCACCATGAACGCGGAACTGATCGCCGCGCTCGCCACCATGCGGTACGTGGCAGGGCGTGCACGGTCCGCCGGTTTTCACTTCGTCCGGATTGGGCCAACGGTCCGGGTGCCGCGTCGGATCGTGGGGTCCGCCGATGAGTTTGGCCTGTTCGGCGTGGCACGTGATGCAAAGTTCCGATTCGGGCCTGGCGAGGTAGTGTGGATCTTCGCGGCGGTGCGGATTGTGACAGTCGGTGCAAGTCGATTGCGGGTGTTGGACGGAGTTGATGGCCTGGTTGGCGGCACATTCCTGCGGTTGGTGGCAGGATGCGCACTCACCGGTTCGATCACCGGGAACAGGCGTCGCTTCACGCGCATAACCGTGCGCCAGGTGACACGCGCTGCACGCGCCGAATTCGATTGGAGTCATGCCGGCAAGGTTTTTCTCATCAGGATGATTCGTTCGCAAATCGTGCGACGTACCAAACAGTTCTCCGTGTCCGGGGTGGCAGGCTTCGCACGTTTCGCCGTACTTCGGCGCGAATGCCAGAAGCGACATCTTTGCAGGACTGTGGTGCACTTTGTGGCATGTCACGCAGAGCAGTTCACCGTTGGGTCCGACAGTCGTATCCCATTGGTCTGCGACCGCACGCTGTTCGGGCGACATCACCGGTGACTGTCCGTGACGCGGCAATTGGCCTTCGCCATGATCAGGGCCGCGCTGGTCGGCATGGCAGGTGAGGCACAGTCGATCGGAGTTGCCTTCGAAGACGAGCAGTTGCTCATTCTCGGCGTCGTGGATCGAGTGGCAGAGCGTGCAACTGACTGTCTGCTTTTCTTCGCCAGTCCAGCCGCCCGCATCGGTGACAGCTTGTGGCACTCCATCCTGCATCACCGTGATCGGATGCATGCCGCCATCGACGCCACCGTTGTATCCTTCGTGGCATCGGACGCAAAGCGTCGCGACGGGCGCATTGAGAAATTCGCCGTGCGTCATGTCGTGCGGGTTGTGGCATTCGAGGCAGCGCGATTCGGGATGCTCCATCGTCGGGCGGGCGTGACTTGATGCGCAGTGGTCCACCTCGTGACACGTCGTGCAACGACCATCCGGATCGTGATCGCACGGTTCAAATTCGCGGGCATAGCGGTGGGCGAGGTGACAGGCGCTGCACGGTCCGCCTTCCTCTGCCGTCTGACCGAGGCGGTTTTTTTCGTTGGCGGCGGTGAGGCGCAGGTCGTGGGGCGTCCCGCGGGCGTAATGACCCGGATGGCAGCGTTCGCAGAACTGACCGTCGGCCAACGTGTCGGGCAGCATGTACGGATTCGATGCGGCTTGCAGTGTGTGGCAAGTGACGCAAATGAGCGTGTTGTCGGGTCCGGTGATCGTGCCCAGGTCGGTAACGGCTTGCATCTGGGCGTCGCTGAGTCGAACGTTTTGCGGGTGACCGTGTTTGACATCCAGACCAGCCATCGCGGGACCGATGGGGCGGTGACACGCGAGACAATACTCGCTGCTGTCGGGACTTTCCCAATTGACGGCTTCCATGGTCGACGGAACCGGAGGTTGTTCGCGTTTGGCCGCCGCTTGAAAGAAGATCACCGAGGCATAACCGACCAGTCCAACGACGGCGAGCACCAGCAGATAGTGCAGACCGCCAGCCCAATTCGGTCGGCTGGGAACACCAGCTCCCCGCCGACGCCACTTTTGCGTCGATGTCGGTTCGCTCGTTTTCATCGGGTCGGCTCCATGGTGGCTACGCCTGTGTTCTGAACTAATCATTCCCTTTGGTTGCAGACTTTTCTGCACTCGACAGCATCACATGCCCCGGCGGCATGGGGACGTACGGTGCCAACCGCCGGTGGTCGGTGTCTTTGAATTCACGATGGCACACATCGCATCGGCCAAACTCCGTCCCGTAAACTTCCGGTTGCGTTTGGGACAATTGTTCATGGCAGCGAATGCAAAGTCCGTGCATCGCGTCCATGTACCCGGGTGCGAATCCGGTCAGACCGGCTTCGGTGCTTTGAATCATCGAGCCTTCGACGACCATGTCGCCGTGACACTGCCAACACGCCAGCGCCGACTCGCGCGATTTCGCGCGGTCTTCCGTCTTATGGCACACGGCGCACGATCCGTTGTCGCCCAGTTTTTGAACGTGCAGGAGATGGTCGAACGTGTCGGTGATTTCGTACATGTCGCGATGGCATTGATAGCACGCGGTGTTCTGGTCGAAGGTCAGGTTCTGGTGATGGCAGATGCGACACGACTCGCGGCCACCGAGCGCCTGGGCGTGTGCGTCGTGGGTGAATGCCACGAAGCGCCAGTTGCGATTGCCGTCGATCATGGTCACGACGACCGGATCGGCATCGGCGCTGGCGGGCACGCTTCCGGACATGCTTGAAAGGTGAAACGCGCGTCGCAGCGGTGGTTCGCGGGTGATCGCCAGGGCTTCAACCTGACGGGAATGCGCCACCGGAGTCGGGCGCGGTTCGGGGCCATAGATCGCTTCGCGCGGAAGAAATGCGATCGCAGCCGCAGCCGCTACCACAAAGCACAGCGAATGGCGCTTCATCGCAGGGGTAAACGTATAAAGCGATCGTTTGGATTTCGCGTTGTCCTGCTCGGTTGGAACGTGTGCGTCGCCATGGTCGACCATGCGCAGGTTCTCGTTGAAGAAGATGAACACGAGGACCGCACCCGCGACCACGCCCGCGCTGACGGCTAACTCAATCCACGTCGGGAAGTAGGGCATGTCTTTCGGACGGGCGAACGCAATGATGCAGGTGTCGAATCGATATCCGATGATGCCAAGCACCACCATCGACGAACACGTCGCAAGACCGGCGATGCTGTGGCGAATGCGCGGGAAGGCCAGCAGTGTAGCCGGCACCACGGCGCTGAACAGGATTTCAAAGAGGAACAGTCCCGCCAACCATGATCCGTCAAGCGCTTGCAGCAGTTTGCCACGGTGCCAAAGGTCGCCCACGCGAAGCAGCACGTAGATGGACAATACGAATGAGGCCATCTTGCCGAGACCCGCGAGCAAGTCGGTTCGTACGGGATGGTTAAACAACCACGAGGACAAAAGCGACTCCAACGTCACCATCATCAGTCCGAGCCCGATCGCGGAGATCAGGTAGAGGATCCACATGATGGGGCTGTACCACAGCGGGTGCAGTCGAAACGGTTGAATCAGAAAGAGCGAGCCCAGCGATGACTGGTGGAGGCACGACAGCATGATGCCGGCGATGACCAGCGGGAT
>DDIR01000099.1 GCA_002338715.1 Phycisphaerales bacterium UBA1845
CATGCCCTTCGCACCGTTTGCCAGCAACGGCAGTAACTTCGAGCCTGCCCTCCCAAACACATCCATGGCAGCAGCGGCCCGTGCGGTCGGATCGGCGATCTGCGACAATCGATCGGCAATGAGCGTAAACTGCTGTTCGGGCGACAGACCTTGGAGTTGTTCCACCTTCAGCCCAAGCGCATCGAATGCGTCGGTGGCCGTAGACAGTCCTTGCTCAGCGTCACCCATGGTCCGCTGCATGACGCGGACGCCTTTTTCGAGGGTATCCAGGTCCGCACCCGACTGCTCCGCCGCGAAGCCCAATTCGGAAAGCGCCTCGACGCTGACGCCGGTGCGCTTGCTCATCTTGTCGAGTTGATCACCGGCGGACGAGAACACCTTCAAGCTGGCCGCCAACGGCGCTGCGAGCGATGCACCGAATGCAGTGATGCGCGTACCAATGTTCCGCAACCCGGCCCCGAACGCTCGCAGACGCTTCTGCGCGCGACGCAATCCGGCAGTGAGTTTGTCGCTCACGCCGAGTTCGACGAACGCTCTGCCGGCGCGAATGCCTTGGGCTTTGGCCACCGATTTACCCTCCGCGCACGCTGCCGGCCCAGAGTTTCGGCAGCTTGGGTCGTTCCTTCTCCAGCGCCGGACCCATATACGGACGCGCCTCGATCGACACCCGACGGCGCACGATGCGACCGCGTCGACGACGTTTGATCACCGTCTTACCTCCGTGCTCCAACACCTGTGGGGCAGCGCCCGGTTTGTTGAGTTTCACCGGACCGATTACCACCGAATCGCTTTCCGGCTCGTAACCGAAGTAGATGAACCGTTTCAATAATCCGGTATGCGAAGACGGTGGCTTACCCGGTTGTGATGAGCCCTTCCTGCGGCGAATGCTGCTGCGGGCGGCTGTGCGGATAAACGCACCAGCTTTCGACAGGACTGCCCGCCGCGCTTTGTCCACGGCGCGGATGACCTTGACCTTGTCGAAGAACAGTTGTTTGATGCGCATGTCGATCACAGGCAACCCACCAGATTCAAAACCGCAATGACTATTCCAACTTCGAGCAGTTGTCTGAAACGAAAGGCGCTCGACGATCCAATCGTGCATGAGCTACTTGACGAAAACCTCGCGCAAGAGATTGAAGTCTCCTTTGACGGACCGACCGGTTTTGCTGAATGGATCAAAATCACTGGGTCGATACGCTCTCGTTTTCTTGGGATCTCGATTGCAGTTGGCCAGCAGGGCCATCAGCGACGACGTTCTGCCCCATTCATCGCGTGTTCGGGCTTCGGCCATACGGGTCAATTCGTCGAGGGTGAAAGGCCCGGGTTCGAGGCCAATGACACCGGCACACCGCCAAATGAGTCGCTCGCATTCTGCAGCGCTTGTTCGATGCTCTTTTCGAGTTCGCTGCTGGTCAGCTTTGCTTCGACCATGTCCCTCGCCCTGTCCATCACCCGGTACGTCGTTTCGAGCACCCGTGTCAGATTCGCCCGATCCCTCGGGCTCGGGGAAAAACCCACGAGCTCTTCCAACACCGCCTTCGTTGCGTGTTCGATGGCGTCGCCGGCCATGGCCCGACCGAAGTCCTCATCGCTGACGTTCTTCTCGTCCGCTTCCGGTTTGCACACCACGTAGACCACATCGCAAAGCAGCACTGGGTCCCGGATCAACTTCTCGATCAGCGAGCCCTCGACAATCTCCAGCAGGTTCACGCCAAGCAGACCTTTGACGCGCTTGATCGCGTCGACATTGATGGCAATCGTCCAGGTGCGTCTCGCGTTGTCCGTGAACTGCTTCATGACGTCACCTTCACCCATTCGGGCGCCACATCGGAGTACGCCGGCTTGATGGTGACGCTAACCATCTGGCCCTCTTCAAGCGGTTCCCCCTTCGAAAAACTGATCACCTTGAAGTCGGCCCACAAACCCATCGTGCCGACTTCTGTTTCGTCGCCATCGAGGATGGCCATGGGCAGCAGCGTTCGGTTGAGCCATCCGCCGAGGATCTTCGCGAAGCCCGTGTCGGCCGGGTCGTAGGCCATTTCGAACTCGACGCTGCCTTCCTTGAGCGTGGGCTCGGTCGCCCGCCAGCCGTTGTTTGCGCGGGTGGTCACGTCCGCTTCGCCTTCCTCGAGGTTCAAGGTCACGTCTCGAACGTTGCCGAGTTCCACGAGGCTGCCCGGCGCCGCGCCGCCATGAATCCCATCCGCATCGGCCGTGCCCCAACTGGCGCGCACTCCGCTGCCGAGGTAGTACATCTTCCCGTTCATGCCCAGCTTGATTGCCATGCTCAGTACTCCTCAGCGCGTGTTACCGATCACCACCAACTGCGTGTTCACGAACGTCGAGTTCACTTCAATCGTGTTGAGATCGACACCAGACAAGCTCACGTCAAAATTCAGGGGCCAACGCGACGTTTCCGCGCCGAGTCGGATATTGAAATATGTTCCCGCCACCACAAAACCCGCCGGTTGGAACTGCATGATCGTGACGTTCGCCACCAGCGGTACGTCTGAGATTGGAACCCAAGTACTGGTCAGGTCGACGGTTCGAAATACCGCGTTGTTGGCCACGTTCTATCTCCTCACCCGATATGTCACGCTTATGACGCTGGTGAACACGCGCTGTTGATCAAGGTGCTCGGGGGCGAACACCGGTTCATTGGCAATCGAGAGCCACGCCGCGTGGGGTAGGTCATCGAGCGAACTCAACCGCAAGTGATCGACGATCTGCTCGGCCAAGTCCGCGAGGGCATCAAGTTCAGTCTGTTCGTCGGGATTCACTTTCTGCTGGATGCCGATGTCGATCGTGCAATCGAAGTGGCTGCTGGTGCGCGTGGCCGTGGAGATCTCAGCCGACTTCGGTACGACCGTGACGCTTAGCTCGGCCAAGTCCGACAACTCAACCGCCGGAACATACTTGCGAACGGCTGTGACCGGTGGCTCGAACGAACCGAGATTCAAACTGGCGACTACTGCGTCTGCAATGTCTATCACGGTGCTCATGGACCATCCGTTTCCGTTTTCACATGCTTCGTATGAATCCGCAGCGCCACACGGTACGAATCGCTGTAGCGCCATGGCGGTTCGCCGCCCGGGGCCATCACCTCGTACACATGGGTAATCGCGTCGTCCGTTTCCCGAATCTGATCACCGGCCTTTGGAAGCACGGTTTCACCTGCGAGCACCAAGTCCGCCGTGCGGATGATGTAGTCTCGTGATTCGATCCGGTGGAGCACGCCGTACTCGTCGGCCTGCTCGAATTCGGTGCGACCGATCGTGGCTGCCACTTCGACGGAATCCACACCGCGCTGATACGACACCAACTGGGTCAGGTGCGTGTGACGCTGACCATCGAGCCAGGCGGCGCCTTGTTGCAAAATATCGGGCATGGTTTTGCACTCCCGATCACTGCATCAATCGAATACGCACGGTTGCGTCGGCATCGGCTGCGGCCAACACGGTCTTACCCAGCAGCTTGTTGTTGCCGGTGTC
>DDIR01000087.1:0-9300 GCA_002338715.1 Phycisphaerales bacterium UBA1845
GTCGGTGGTGGCGGGACGGGCGGTGATGTCGTCACGGTCACGCCCGATCCACCACAAGCCGGTCAAAACGTGACCATTACCTACGACGCCACAGGGCGCGTGCTAGATTCTGCCGGTCAGGTTTACATCCACTACGGGTTCAACGGGTGGGATCCAACGATTTCCCCCGATGCCGCGATGACCTGGAATGCGGTTGACTCGGTTTGGGAGATCACCGTTTCGGTTTCGTCATCGGCGAGTGTGTTGGACATGGTGTTCAACGATGGCGCCGGTACGTGGGACAACAACGGAGGATCGGATTGGCACGCGGTCGTGGAAGGCGGAGAGGAACCACCGCAGCAATGGGTGCTGGATGGCCAACTGGATGCAGCCGCTACGCTGATCGACTCGAACGCGGGGATGGAATTGCATGCCGGTGTGACCGGTGATCAGTTGTATCTCGCAGCGCTCGACGCGCGTGCGGGCAATGATCATTTCCTGCTGGTTGCAGACACGCCCGGCGCGATGGGCAGCGCTCCCTGGGCGAAAGCCGGTCAGGTCGCGGGATGGTCTGCATTTGTCGGCAATGAAAACGACAGTGGATGGGCTGGCTGGTTTGATCAGGGCGGTTCTGCCAATGTGACGGCCAGCGGTGGCTCGGGCTACCTCGAAGCAACCATCAATCTCGCGGATGAATTCGGCGCGATGCCCGATGTCGTCTATGTGGCGTTTGCGGCATATCCAACCGCCGACGGTTCGAATTTGCTGTCGACAAAGCAGGTTCCGGCATCGGTCAATGGCGACGGCAACGTCGATGCGGCCGAATATATTGCCATTAACACGTGCGACATCCGTACAGACCACGACACGTTTGATCTCGATCGCAACTGCGCCTTTAATCTCGCGGACTATGACGTTTTTATCGCATGTTTCGCCGGTCCGAATAATGGAACCGCTGGCACCTGCCCGGTTGATGTCGACAGCGACTTCGACCAGGACGGCGACACCGATCTTTATGATTTCTACCTGATGCAACCGACTCCGTTCGATTGAGAAATTGAAAGTGCCCATGAATCGCGTCATCCTGATTGCACTGCTTGCAACATCACTCGTGTCTTCCGCCAGCGCTGAGCCATTGGACGGCCGCGAAGTCGTTGATGATGTCTTCTATCACATCATGCCCATCGCATGGCGCGATTCTGACAACGACACCTACCGCTTCGGCGACTTCGATGGGATGACCGCATCGCTCGACTACCTTGAAGACCTGGGCATTACCGCGATCTGGATGAATCCGATTTTTCCGTCGCCCGCGTATCACGGTTACCAACACGGTCGCGGCGACATGCTCAAAGCCGAACTCGGCACCGAACCGGAATTCCTGAACTTCGTGAATGAGGCGCACGCCCGCGGTATCAAGGTGTTCGTTGACTACGTCGTCTACGGAATTAGCCACGACTCCGTGTGGTTTCAAGATGCGTTTGGCAATCCATCAAGTCCTTACGATTCCTATCTCGCGTTTACGAACACGCCAAACACCAGTTATCTCGGTTCAACGTATAACACGTGGAATGGCGACAACGTCGGCTTCATTCATTGGGACTTGCGCGATCCGGGACCGACATCGCTGGTAACGAGTTGGACGCAGAAGTGGCTCGACCCCAACAACGACGGTGATCCGAGCGACGGCATCGACGGTTATCGACTCGACCACGTCTGGAATCAATATCCAACCGGACCGGACGGCTGGGGTTACAACATCGACTGGTGGGAAGCCTGGAACGCGGCGCTTGAATCGGTCAACCCCGACGTATTTATCTTCGCCGAGCAAGCCGACTGGGGCAGCACCGGGTCTGACCTGCTCTCCGCATTCGATGCGGCGTTCACCAAACCGTTTGAATTCGCAGCCCGCAGTGCCCTCGCCAACGAACAAGCCGGCGGATTGTATGGATCGATGGCCGCGACACTGGGAGCGCTGCCTCCGGGCAAGACCAATCTGGCGATCATCGGCGACCATGACGTGGATCGATTGGCCTCCGCAATTGGCGGGGGCATGAGCCGTGGAAAAGCCGCGGCGGCGTTGCTTCTGACGCAACCGTTCCCGCCGATCATCTATTACGGCGACGAAATCGGGATGCTCGGAACGAAGCAGTCATATGGCAGCGATGCCAATGACATTCCCATGCGCGAACCGTTCAAGTGGAATGCAGTCGCCGGTCCGCCCATGACCAACTATTGGGTCCAAAATGCCCAGGCGTACAACAATGCGTTTTCTGCAAACAATGACGGACGATCGGTTGAAGAGCAGGAGGGTGTTTCGGGTTCCCTTTTGGAAACGTACCGCGCGTTGATCGCGGCCCGCAAGGCGAATGTGGCGCTGCGTCGCGGCGAATACTTTGAGGTAGCCGCATCGCGATCGGACGTCTGGTCCTTCATTCGATTTGCCGACGGGCAGCAGACTTTAATCGTCGCAATCAATTTGAATTCGAGCGCGGTGATCACTTCGTTGAATCTGGACGTCACGATACCGGGCGGCACATCAACGGCGCAGGACATCTTGACCGGTTCCTTTGAAACCAACCTGACCGACGCCAACAAGAACGCGTATTTCGTGTCGATACCAGCCCACGGCGTGCGCATCCTTGAAGTCAATGCGACTCCGCTCCCGCCCGCTCCAGAAGTCATCGACGGACTCGACATTCCAACCGATTTCGGCGCCGGCGCACTGATCGCCACACAGGACAACGAAACCGGACTTGGCGATAACGTCAGCGAATTGAACCAGATGTTCGCGCGCGTCGAATCAAACGAAATTCATGTTGGCATAACCGGAAATCTCGCGACCGACGGAACGGGGTTGGCCCTCTTTCTTGACTCGGTTTCCGGTGGACAAAACACGCTGAATACCGCGTCATTTCCAACCCCGCCGGGCGGCATACCACAATTGACCGGTTTGACGATGGAGCCAGGTTTCAATCCGGATTATGTGCTATTCGTCAATGCGTTTGGCGGATCGATTTACGTCGATCACTATGAACTGGCCGGCGGTGGCGGCGGCGTGAAGCGCTACATCGGTAACGGCACCGTGGGGGACCACGATGGTTTCCTCAATGGGGGAAGCAACCCCAATGGAATCCAGGTCGCCATTGACAACTCCAACACCGACGGTGTGACCGACCAAAGCGCAAGCCAAGCCGCCACGGCGACCAGCGGCATTGAGATGGTCATTCCCCTTGCAGACATCGGACTGGCGGAAGCGACGGGCTCGGTGAAAGTGCTCGCGATGATTCTGCGCAGCAACGGACAGGTCAGCAATCAACTCTTACCGGGGGTTGGCGGGGGTGAGGGGTTGCTGGGTTTTGCACCGTTCGACATGGCCACCGTGCCGGGAACCCAAGTGGTTTCGGTGGCTTTGTCGCGCATCCCGGGAGATTGGGATGGCGATGGCGACGTTGATCTTGTGGATTACGCCGCCTACGCCGGGTGTATGACAGGCCCGATCCCAGGGGCTCTGGGACCGGGCTGCAATGCGTTTGATTTTGACGTCGATCAGGACGTCGACCTTGCGGACTACCTGATGTTCGTCGACGCTTTCGCGCTGTAGATCATCTGCGTTCGCGTGGTCTACGAATGATTCTCTGACGTACCGGTCGCAGCCCGCCAGTGATGGAGCAGGGTGGTCACCGCCCAAACCGCACCGATGGCATAAGACACCATCGCGCCATAGAGCCAGTATTTTCCTGATTGGTTGTTCAACTCGACTTCACCCCAGAGCGTTTGCATCGCCACGCCAATTGTCATGAAGTAGTAGACGAAAAAGACGATGATGAAGCACGCGAAGAAATGTCGATCCATCAGACGCAGATCGTTACGCGATTCGAGCCACGCCTCCCAACCGACAATCGATTGGAAGTTGGGTTCGATGACTTGGCGGATGTATCGACCGCAGCGCATCAAAGCACTTTGCTCTGCAACGAACAGGATGATCGTCACAAGCACCACATATGGAACCAGCAGCGACACGAATTTCTCAGTGAAACCGGCGAGGAACGTGATGATCGGAACGC
Source organism: Phycisphaerales bacterium UBA1845 (assembly GCA_002338715.1). Lineage (GTDB taxonomy): Bacteria > Planctomycetota > Phycisphaerae > UBA1845 > UBA1845 > UBA1845. Next base: position 4,047 of record DDIR01000087.1, read on the forward strand.
CGAACAATCCGATCGCGACGATCCAGAATGATCGCGCTTTGACGGCTTTGATCTCCTCGCGAATGGTATTGAATTGATGCAAAAGAAAGGCGTCAGATTCCATTTCAGATCTCCCGTTGCAACAGTGTGCCGAAATCAAAGTGCCACATTCGGCGATTGGCACCGCGGCTGATTTGAGTGTGTCAATCGAACAATATAGGCGAATCCCACGAGCAAACCAAGGGATGATTCCAATGCAATCTTTGCAAACAATGCTTCTGCCGTGGACCATCAGACTGACACGCCCACCTTACCCACTTCTCCCGCGCCGCGCAGTCGTCACGTATCGCGCCATGTCGCGGCAGCTGTTGCTACTGACTTTGCTGTTATCGGGATTGGGGTTCATACGTCAGACGCAAGCCGATGAATCCCAGCCTCAAGCGAATCAATCGGTAAGCGGTGGCGTCCCGGCATGGGCGGCTGACGCCATCTGGTATCAAGTCTTCGTATCCCGCTTCGCCAATGGTGAACCTGCCAACGATCCTGACGGCACACTTGCCTGGACGCGCGAATGGGAACAGTTTCAATCGGGCGAAGAGGGCACGCTGCGAAGCCAACTGCTTGATCGGCGGTATGGCGGCGACTTGCAGGGACTTCAAGACAAACTCGACTACCTCGCGAATCTTGGCGTCAATGCCATCTACGTGAACCCCGTCTTTCAAGCCAACACGCAACACAAATACGACACGTCCGACCACCGCCACATTGACGACTCGTTTGGCATTATGGACAGCCGTCTAAAGCTTTCCGGCGAAACGCAAGACCCGGCTACCTGGAAGTTCTCCGAAAGCGATCAGGTATTTCTTGACCTGCTAAAAAGTGCACACGCCCGCGGCATTCGCGTCATGATCGACGGCGTCTTTAACCACGTGGGCCAATCCTTCTGGGCATGGGAGGGCGTCAAGAAAAACGGGCGTGACTCGCGCTATGCAAACTGGTTTGCGGTGACCGCTTGGGAGCCCAAACTTCAATGGGATGCGTGGGACGGGCCCAATGGCCGCCTCGTCAATTTCAGGCAAGTCGCGGATGGACTCGATCCGGAAGTAGAACAGTATCTGTTTGCATGCGTGCGGCGGTGGATGGATCCCAACGGCGATGGCGACCCGGCCGATGGTGTCGATGGCTGGCGGTTGGATGCAGCCGAACGCGTACCGCATGGCTTCTGGCGGCGCTTCCGCAAGGTCGTCAAGTCGGTGAATCCAGATGCATTGATTGCTGGCGAGATTTGGATCGATCCTGCCCCATGGATGGACGGAACACAGTTTGATGTTGTCACGAACTACCCGGTGGCCTTTGCGATCCTGGACTTAGCTGGGGCGAAGGACGCCAAACCACACGCAGCATCGATGACGGCATGGGGCGATCGGATGCTCGAACTCAATCGACGCTTTGCACCCTCCATAAACCGATCCATGTTGAATCTTTTGGACAGCCATGACACGGCCCGAGCGATCACCCAATTGACACACCACAAGGAGGGCGAACTGAATCACAATACTTCTTCGCTGGCCCCGGATGAGTCGGCGATCGACGCCTTCAAGTTGGCGGTCTGTCTTCAATTCGCACTGCCGGGCGCGCCCATGATCTACAATGGCGATGAACTTGGCATGTACGGTAAGAACGATCCCTTCTGCCGCGCACCGATGTGGTGGCACGATGTCGAAGCGCCCACCCAACCGAACAAGTGGCTCGCATATTACAAGCAACTCGCTCAATTGCGCGAACAATTCGCGGAACTGCGCCGCGGTGATTTGCAGGTCATTCGCGCCGACAATCGAACCAGGACGATCGTCATCAGCCGACAGGATTCGTCCAATCGGTCACTGCTTCTAATCAATGCGGACAACGTTGGTCACGAGGTCGAATTTGTCACCAAAAAAGACTCCGAATGGCTGGAACTGTTTCATACTGGCAGGCCCGAATCATATGGCGTAAAGGGCAAAGGGTCGATGCGATTGCGCGCCGATAAGCAAGGAAGAGTCACGGTCAGCTGTAATCCACTCTCGGGCGTTTTGTTACGCGAAGTGCGCAATAATTCATCGTCCGAAAGTTAATACTCAGGCTCGCCTGAATGCGACTGTTTCAGTCCGATATGAGCGTTTGCGCGCTGCGATGTTGATTGACTTGGCCCAATAGCGTCCGTAGAATTATCGATACTCAAGTGCTTTTATGAGTTGGACTTGCGAGAGCCGTTGGCGGCCGATTGATGCATGAGAGCGATGCATTTCGGCGCACATCCCAGACCGATTTCCGCATCGTCGGTTTTGGAACACAACCCTCGCAACACGCGGTCACAATAAAAAGTGTCAATATGTGGCACTGAATGATCGACCGCCGCATTTCAAAACAACCGGCTTCGGCCAAAACATAAATCGCCCACACGGAAGGGGCTATCGGTTCAATGGAGGAATTGCCAATATGTCGCACGAATGCAAAAGACCAAACAGCTCGACCGATGGTCGTGGTGACGCATTGCATGTTGCGCGTCTGGGCACCTCCAATGAGAGCACTCCAGGATTGGTAAACTCAAGCATGACAAATAAACCATTCAATCAATGGCGGTCCACGGGCATCGGTCAGCACCAACACCGGACATCAGGATTCACGCTCGTCGAACTCCTCGTCGTTGTCTCGATCATCGCACTGCTCATCTCAATCCTTCTGCCTTCCCTCAAACAAGCCCGCGAACAAGCCAAGTCAATCAAGTGCCTCGCGCACAGCCGCGGTATGGGACAGGCCGCCAGCGTGTTCGCGACTAGCCACAATGGCTACATGCAGATCAGCGCCAACCAGGGCGACGGTCAGGTGGGATACAGCACGTCCGATCGCACATCTGGCAAGTACGAGTTTGCAGGTGATGAATTGAAAGCATGGCCAGTCGCAATTGCAGATGCATCGGGATCGACTGTGGCCAACAACTGGGACTGGGCCGTCCGCGCTGATACGTTCGCAGACGCTCGCGCGAAACAGTCCAAGATGTCTGACGGATTCGAGATGTTTTTGTGTCCGGCCGACCGCGTAAAGATTGCAACGCCGTTCTATCCGAATGGAACGAGCATCAAGGGGACCGGTGATCCAGCTGATCCGGTGACGGCGGGCGGCGGTACCAAGTATTGGGGACTGCTCAGCTACGCGATCAACGAAGACATCGTCGGTATTGAAGCCCAGAAGAAAAACAACCAGCCCTGGCCCGCGGTTTGGAAGAACGGCGTCTGGGGCGAGAGCAATTTCCCGAACTGGGCCGACGCCGGACTTCGCCTGCAGGGCAATATGGACAAGGTGTTCGATCCCGGCACGTGCCTGCTGCTAGCGGACGCCGGCGCCAACACTCTGCAGGAAGCGGAAAGCGGTCAGTTCACGAACTCGACACGAACGGGTTACGCCAACCTGATCACAAGCGCCCAGGCGTTTGGTCCGAACCTCGGAAACGCGACAGCTCGATGGGTTCAGCGCATCCCGATCAAGCGCCATCCGAAGGGCGTCGTCAACGTTACCTTTGCAGATAACCATGCGGCATCCGTCAAGCCGACCAAATTTCAAACGGACACGATCGAGGGAATTTCACTTAAGTTTCCGACCGAATTCGGTGAACAGGTTCGTGTTTCTCCATATCGTCCATACGTGCGTCAGTAGGGCGAAGAGGAAACATCATGCGGCTTCGTGAAAGAAAGCCGCAAGAATGAAAGCTGGTAATTGCAGTTTGATGTGAAAGTTAGAAACAGCGCAGACGTATGGCGCCGTTGAAGCACCGATCAATTCGATAGGGGTTGATTGGATCAGGGGATTGGGCGTCGGTTGTTATTAGGGGACAGCCGACCAGGAGGTAAGAAGAAGCGCCCACCACCCTCAGATATAGATGCATACATTGTGGGTCAGGTTATCGTTCGTTGTTGAGTTGCCGATTCCATTTTGGCAACTGAGCTGCGATTCGCACCCCGACGATTCCTGAATGGTTTGCGCTGGTTGAGGGTATCAGCCGAGCGTGCAAAAGGTCAAAAATATCTATTTGCAAGGACGAGTCATTACCATGAAAAGAACCGCGTGTTTCATAATGGTGTCGGCAGCGCTTTGCGGTGTGGCGATGGCGGACACCGTCGTGCTCAGCCCCGCCGTACCCGAAGCCGGCCAGAATCTGACAATCACATACGACCCAACCTGTACACCGCTCGAAGGGGCGACCACGGTCTACATCCGCTACGGGTTTAACGGGTTCCAGCACGCGACGGACGCACTGGTCACGAGCAACGGGGCACCTTACGAGGTCACCATTCCCATCGCGATTCAGGCCACGGAAGTCAACTTCGTTTTCAAGAACGAAGGGGAAACCTACGACAACAACGACGGCCAGGACTACAACTTCGACACGATCAACGGCGTGCCCAATTCGCCGCGCGTGAGCACGACCTCAATCGTCGCCGACAGCAACGTGACGGTCACGTACACGCCCGCAGGCGGTCCGCTGGTCGGTGCCGATCCGATTTACATGCACTACGGGTTTAATAACTTCAACCCGACCATCGGAACCGACGTGGAAATGACCACGAATGGCGTCGGCGGATTTGAAGTGACCGTCCCGGTCAAGAGCTACGCCGAAACGATGGACATGGTGTTCAACGATTCCGGTGATGGCGGCCTGCCAGGAACAACCACAGACAACAATGACGGATACGATTGGCATTTTGAAGTTTCCGGGACGATCCCGCGCGTGGCATTGAGCCCGAATCCGCCAGTCGTCAACCAGCCGTGCACGATCACGTACAACGCCGAAGACACCATCTTTGACGCAAGCACCACTGGGTTCCGCAAGATTCACTGGGGTATCAACTCGTTCCCCGCACCCTTTGGCGCTGATGTCGAAATGACGTCGAACGGTCAGATTTGGATGGGAACGATTCCGGAAGTTCCGCTTCGCGCCGAAGTGTTGGCATTCGTGATCCATGATTCAGAAGGTGCGATCGGCGACCCGAACGTTAATGTCGACAACAACAACGGCCAGGACTACCGCTTTGACACGGATGGGGCCATCCCGCTGACCAACGAACTGGACGGATTGTACATCGCCAAGACCCCGGGCATCCTCGGTGGGTTCACCGACGGTTTGAACATCGGTATCAGCGGTAACCTCGTCGACGACGGCTCAGCATTTGTGATCTTCATCGACTCGCCCGACACCGTGGGCCAAAACGAGTTGCGCGCAATCGCAAGTGGCGGCAAC
>DDIR01000087.1:9400-10056 GCA_002338715.1 Phycisphaerales bacterium UBA1845
CAAGTGGCGGCAACGGCTCATTGGCATTTGCATCACGTCAGGAAGATTCGATTCAGTGCGAAACCTTCAGCGAAGGAACCATTCTCCCAGGCGAAGCCGACTATGCATTGGTCGTCAACCGCAGTGGTGAGACGGTCTACTTCAATCAGTATTTCCTGTCCGGCAGTGCCATCTCAGGCGAAGAAATCACCTGCTGCACCGGTGGATCAATCGATCGCTTTGCAACGCAAATTTACGCAGGCGCGACGGACGTCAACGACGGCAACGAAGCATTTGAAGATGACCAGGCGCTGTTCTACGAAGGTGGTTTTGATGACGCCGACATTGACGGAACGCCTGGCGTTTCCGCCAGCGGTCTGGAAGTCATGATTCCGTACTTCAACATTGGCGTTCCGCCAAATGATCTCGCGAACGGCGACGACTTCAGCGTGTTTGTTGCGCTATTGCCAAACGCTGGCGGTCTGCTCGGACAGTTCAGCAATCAGATGCTCCCGCCGAATACCGGTGATCTGTGCGTCCCGCCGCAGGTTCTTCCGCTTCGTTCCGACCTGTCGCAGTTCGGAAGCGTTTGGACCGGAAACACAGCATCGCTGCCGACCTTTACAGGTGCGACCGACGGAACGATCAGCGCGGCGGAGTACGGCGGATCGGCAGAA
>DDIR01000087.1:10170-26466 GCA_002338715.1 Phycisphaerales bacterium UBA1845
CAGAAGCCACACAGATCTGTGAGCGTCCGGAAATGGTGCCTGACCCGGCCATCTCCATCGATGGCAATGTCGAACACGGTGAGACGGTCACCATCACGTACGTTTCGTCCAATGGACCGCTTTCCGCCGCATCGTCGATCGACATGCAGGTGAGCTTCGACGAATTCGCAACCTCAAATGGCATCGCCATGACCGAGAATCCTTGTCAGGCAGGTGAATGGACAGCCGACCTCTTCATCGAGTCAAACGGTCTGCCGCTGCTGCTGTCGATGCGATTCACCGGTGACACCGGCGCCGATGACAACTCCGGTCAGCTGTGGGAGTTTAACATCGACTTGGCCGAACGTGGTGAAACGGTTGTCGTCAATCCATTCCCGGTGCAGGCCGGTCAGTCGCTGACGGTCACCTACGATCCGGTGGGTCGTCCGCTTGAAGGCGGCGAAGGCATCAGCGCCCACTACGGATTCAACAACTGGTCAACGGGTATCACCGATAAGAAGATGACTCAATTGTCAGATTGCACGTGGGAAATGACGATCACGGCATCGGAATTTGCCGCTGGTTCAAACGGCTTTGACGTTGTCTTCTTCGATACGAATGGAACTTACGACAACAACGATGAAAACGACTGGCACTTCAAGGCTGTCGGAGGCATCGTGGTTCCGTGGGCGATGGATGGAAATCTCGACTGCTGTGCGACCCTGGTCGGCACGAGCCAGAACGGCACGCGCCACTTGTACGCCGGATACCGAGACGGATGGGTTTACGTCGCAACCGAGAGCTCGAACACGACTCCAGCAACGAATGACCACTTCATCTTCATCGCCGATGAGATGCCCGCGTCGCAGACCGGACAACCATGGGCAAAAGCCGGAACGGTCGGTGCGTTTGATGCCTACCTCGCCCGTGAACAAAGCAACAACTTCGTCGGTTGGTTCAATATCCAGGGCTCAACCGTCCCGGATCCCCAGACGAACAATGCCCAGTACTTGGAAGGATCGTTCAACCTGGCCGAGCAGTTGCCCGGTGCGACCACGACCCTTTGGATTGCCCACGGCGATTGGGGTAACAACAACGGTGATCCGCTGAGCCCGGCCACGCAGGTGCCTGCAACGCTGGACGGCAACGGAAACATCGAAGCCGCCGAGTACTTCGAGTTGGTCCTGAGTACCGTCGAAGTCACGACGTTTGACGATTACGACTTCAATCAGGACTGCGCCATCGATGCGATCGACTTCGCGACATTCGATCTCTGCCTCGGTGGTCCTGGCGCTCCGATTCCAGGTGCATGTGCATTCGAATCGGTGGTTGACGCAGATGCCGATAACGATGTCGACCTGGCTGACTTCGCCGCGTTCATGGAAGTCGCCAATAGCTGCCCGTAGTTTTTTGGGGCATATCGCTCAGTGATTTGCAGTCAGCATGGCCGGTAATCTCGCCGGTCATGCTGGCTGATCTGAGCTCGAACGATGGGTCCCAATTGATCGGTTTGTGCCGAATTTACAGCCGGAAAGTTGGAACTGTTTCAAACTTGAACAGGGCTGGCCAATCCGGATAACATAGAGAAGCGAAAAGTACTTAGGGAGAAATCTGATCGCTGAAAACGCAGATTTGTCGGTGAGAGAGAGCACGGACAATGGTGATGTTTTTCTTAAGCGACAGCACCAACAAAAGGTGCATGTGAGGAGTGAAGGAAAATGAAGAAATTATTGATGTTCTCTCTCTTGTTGGCTTGGGCTGTGCCCGCGTCAGCAACCGTCTACACAGATGCAACCGGTGACGAGTTCTTTGGTGGTCCCGGACACATCGACATCGCATCGGTGGAAGTGACCAACACCGCAACCGACATTACGTTTGCGATCACGCTCAACGGTGACATCCTTGCAACCGACTGGGGCAAGTACATGGTCATCATTGACTCAGTCGCAGGCGGTGACACTGTCGGCAACGGCTGGGGTCGTCCGATCTCGATGACGTCGGGTGCAGATTACTGGATCGGTTCATGGGTCGACTCAGGCAACGGCGCTGAGCTGTACGACTACACCGGCGCATGGAACCTTCAGGAAGCCACCTACAACGCACCGCCGAACAACGACATCTCGATCAGCACCTCGACCAACACGGCAACGATCACCACGACAATGGCCAACCTTGGCCTGACCCCTGGTGACTCATTTGAATTTGACGTCTTCACCAGCGGTGGTGGCGGTACTGACGGTGCCGTTGACTCGTTGGGTAACCCGAATCAACAAGTCGGAGATTGGGGCGACCAATCAAACGCATTCCCGCAAACGTACGTAACCGTCCCGGAACCAGCCACGATGTGCCTCCTCGCCATCGGTGGGGTTCTGGCGTTGCGTCGTCGCAGCTAACACGCATTTGATCCGTCAACTTGACGGACCATGGCTAGCATAAGCAAAAAGAGGCAGCCTCCGGATACAATCTGGAGGCTGCCTTTTTTGTGCACATGATGGAATCAAACCGGAATCGTGCGATTCGACTATCATGGTCAGCCGACCCAGTCGATATGACTGTTTGCGGTACAACCAAAGCCCCCACACAGGATTCCGCGCAACGTGAGCAAGCGACCCAAAAAAGACAAAAAGTATTCGCATGAAAGTAGCGGCGCGAATCAAACGCCCGCCGAAGAGGCACCGCCAATCAGCAATCAAAGGCGCCGCCTGTACATTGCAATCGCAATGATCTCGCCTTTCCTTCTACTTGGCGCATCCGAAGGCGTGTTACGTCTCTGCGGTATCGGCGGACATGTTCCAATCGTCAATGTCATCGGCGAGTTTCGCGGAGCGCAGTTGGCCACCCTGTCGATTAATGGAGCGGCCTCATACTTCGACCGAACGCAGGCAACGCCCGGCTCAATCGGCGTCTACACCTTCTCGATTCCCAAACCGGACAACACCGTTCGGGTTGTGCTTGCCGGGGCATCTGCGATCAAGGGATACCCCCAACCCATGGGACTGGCCAACTCCGCATTCCTTCGAGAAATGCTCAGCGACGTTTGGCCCGATCGATCGGTGGAAATCATCAATATGGGAACGACGGCTGTTGCAACGTTCCCGGTGCTGGACATGCTCACTCAGATGCTTGAATACGAACCCGATCTCGTTGTGATCTATGCCGGGCATAATGAGTTCTTCGGCGCGTATGGCGTGGGTTCAGCACAAACCGGTGGCCGCACGCCCGGCTCAATTCGTTTTGCCTATTGGCGTAACAGTCTGGGACTCGTCAAAGGTTTGTCGCGTCTTATCGCTGGAGGCACCGATACTTCTGGCAAGGCTTTGATGGAGGCCATGGTGGGGCAATCCAACATTCCACCCGACAGTCCACTCCGCGAAGCGGCTGCTGCTAATGCGGGATTCCACATCGGACAGATGATCGAACGCTGCCAAAGCGCTGGCGTTCCTGTGTTGGTCTGCACGCTCCCTTCAAACGAAAGGGATCTCGCTCCCGTTGGTGAATCAGACGTTTCGGATTTGGGCGCAATCGAACAGTCAAAGCTCAAACTCCTCATCGCGGAAGGGCGGTCGAAAATCGACGCGGACCCCAAAGGTGCGATTGAAAACCTGACGCAGGCCATTCAGGCCTGTCCTGGTCATGCCCTTGCGCATTTCCTATTGGGCAGGGCGTATCTTGCGGACGGCGACAAAAAGTATGCCGCTGAACACTTCCGCAAGGCGATCGACTGCGACACGATGCCATGGCGTGCACCATCGACGACAATCAAGAAAATCGTGCAAGCGGCTAAGGAACACGATGCACCACTTTGCGACGTGCAGTACGAATTTCGAAGCACGTCCCCCGATGGGATTGTCGGCCGCGAACTGATGGACGACCACGTGCACTTTTCACTTCGAGGTCAAGAGTTGCTCGCCCGCACGATCGTGAAAGCGTTGACCCAATTCAGCGGCACATGCGCGGTGGACGCAGCAAGGTTCAAATCGATGCCGGATTGGGAAGCCTACGCCAAACGTCTCGGTGCGAACGAATACGAGCAATATGCCGTCGCCCACGGCTTGAGGAACATTTTCGATGTTCCATTCATGCGGGCAAGCAATGCGGATGCGTACGAACACTGGGATGCGCTTTGCAAGCGGTTGATTCACAGATGGCCCGAATCGGTTCAACTCGCCGCCCAGGAATGGCAGAACCCGGAAAATCATCGCTCGATTCGCCGCCCCTTGAGCGCATTTGTAGCCCGGGTGTACATCCGCGAAAAGAAATTCGCGAAGGCCAAACCCTTAATGGAAGCGGCGACTGGAAGCGTACCGCTCTACTCAACCTGGAACATTGAATACATCTATTCGCGATTGCTTTGCGAGGAGAAAATGCACGGCAAGTTGGACGACGAGAATTTGGCGCTCGCCCACGAAACCCTGGAGCGGATTCGATTCATGCTGCTGCACGTCGACGACAACCCCGGGCTGCTCCTTCGATTCTGCGGACGAATCCACCAACTCTGCGGTGAATGGAAGGAATCCATCCCGATCCTTGAACGGGCGCGCAAACACCTCTGGGAGATCGAAAAGGTCGCGTGCGACGCAGCGCTAATCGAAGCGTACATCCGCACTGGCGACACCCCGCGCGCTCGAGCCCTGGCCAGCGAAGGCATCAAGAATTCCGGTGAATTCGTCGCGCACTACCAGCGTTTCCTTAACGCGATCCCGGCTGATTGATCCGCCCGATTACCAGAATATGACGTATAGAATTACGGTCAGCAGAATCACGATTGCGCCGCCGACCTTCGCGCCCTTGGATGGCGTGATGTCCATTTCAGGATTGACCGGAAGATCAACCGGCTTCTTAAGCGGTGCGACCAGCGTCAGCACGGTCAACGTGGCAATGACAATCCCAAAGCAAAGGCCCATTCGATCGAGGAACGACCAGCCCGCAACCGTCTTGAGGAATCCGGGGTTCGCGTCGCCCAGGATGCTGTTGCTGAACTTGAACAAGCCGTAAAGAACAGGATTGAGCAGTAATCCGACAGTTCCAGCGATACGCGGCGCCCGATGGACCAGCAAGCCAAACAGGAAAATCGCGAGGATGCCCGGTGATATAAAGCCCTGGAATTCCTGAATGAACGTGAAGATTCCACCAAACGCGGGGTTCTCCAGCATCGGCGCGATGATCATCGCAATCAAGACAAACAGCACCACGAACACCCGACCGGCGCTGACCAATTGATACTGCGATGCGTTCTTGTTCAGTTTGTAGTAGATGTCCATCGTCGCGATGGTCGAGGCCGAATTCAACATGGATGCGAGCGAACTGACGACCGCACCGAAGATCGCCACGAGCACAAAGCCCTTCAAACCGATTCCCACCGGAAGCAACCTGCGGATCAACGTCGGGAACGCATTGTCGTGGTCGTAGGCCAACAGCGACTGTTTCGCCACCTTCTTGTCGCCGATCTGTTCAATGACTTCCTTGTTCGCTGCAGCGATTTCTGCACTGGTTGTTCCAGCCGACGGCGAATCAACACCGAGCTTACCGGCGTTATATGCAACAATCGAAGCTGCTGCATTCGGATGAAGTTCGGCGAATTGCTCATTGAATTCATAGAGACACGGCACATCGGCACTGCCTTCGGCACTTAAGTGCCCGGCGATCTTTTCCTTGATCGAACGGTTGCGTTCATCGTCAACCGGCTTCATCGAGGCGGGAAGCGACTCGTACAATTCAGGTGAGTGTTCCGCGACAATCTGGGCGTTGCGGTTGACCGCATCTGCCTTTAGGTCTGTGCTGAACAGGTTGAACGCGAGAATACCGGGGATGACGACGACAAATGGAATGACGAGTTTCAAGAACGCCGCGAACACAATGCCTTTCTGGCCTTCAGCCAGGCTCTTGGAACCCAGCGTTCGCTGCGTGATGTACTGGTTCAATCCCCAGTAGAAGAAGTTCGGAATCCACAACCCCAGCACCAGCGCCGACCAGGGAATCTCAGGATCTTCAATACCGCGAACCATGTGCAACTTGCCTTGCGGTAATTCGCCCGAATTCAACTGCCAGAAACGCGACCACGCACCGGAACCCACCAGATCTTCGGCTTTGACGTTGCTGTTGGCCGCCGTCGCAACCAGTTCCGATGGATCGGAATTCCCCAGCATACTTGCCGCATAGTAAGCAATGACGACACCGCCCAGGATCAATCCCGACCCCCAAAGCAAGTCCGTCCACGCGCATGCTTTCAAGCCGCCAGTGAAAACGTAAATCGCCGCGACGCTGCCGATGATCCAGCAGGCCAGCGTAAGATTCCCGAAATCGAGCGGGCCAATGACTGCCCCCTGAAAGTTTCCGGTGATGACTTTTGCGCCCGAATAAATAACCGATGCAGTGGGCACACCCACGAGAATGATCAATGTGGCGATGGCCATCACCGTTCGCGCGAAGGTGTTGTAGCGGTATTCGAGAAACTCAGGGATGGTGTAAATGCCGCTCTTGAGGAACTTCGGCAGAAACAGGAAACCGACAAGGACCAGGGTGATCGCCGCCATCCATTCGTAACTGGCGATCGCCATGCCCAACCAGTCAGCGGCTTTACCACTCATGCCGACAAACTGCTCGGTCGAAATGTTGGCTGCGATCAAGCTGAAACCAACCAGCCACCAACTCAAACCGCGTCCAGCGAGGAAGTAGTCCTGTGCCCCCTTGTCGCTGTGGGTTTTCTCGCCACGGCTGGCAAAGATCCCCATGCCGATGACAAAAATCGCGAGCACGAGAAAGACGATAATGTCTAAAGCGCCGATTTGATTCATGCGATCGTTCCTGTCTTCTTTTGCGCTGTCATCGGTTTGCGCGGAGGCGTCACCCGATTTCCAACATGAGTTCTTATGCGTAACGTGAGAGGCTGGTCCAAGTGAATTGCGATTCTACCGATGAACCGACTCCCCGCAAGCAAATGATGAACGTGGAAAACTGTTTCATTGACACCGACAAACGTTGCGTCAACGCGGGAAGACCAGCCAGCTTGGGTTACGTTGGAGGGCAGGAAGACGAGGGCGATTGATCAGCGGCGTCAACGAATGGCAATCGAAAAGAGTTTCCCAAACAAGGCACAGATCCCACGGGCGATTCTACAGAAACAGGCAATCCGCAAGCCTTGCCGAACCCGTCACCAGTTAAGGTTTCAACCGAATGCCCACTCGGAACAAAACCGGCAATCGAGAGATTCTTGACGCCTGCAATCTCGGGAGAAACTAGACCGCTCGCCAACGAGTACCGCATCGCAAGCAACTTGCCGCCCAGTGGGTGGCCGTACGTATCTCAAATCCAATGAAAAACAATAGAAATCAGAGCTGCAAGCGTAGTGCGCTGCCTACTTAAGATAAAACATGAAACGCCAAGGTCCATTTACACGAGACGACGGTTGCATCCCCGACTGGAATGCCATGAATCGTTCAACAAGATGCCTGCCGGATTGACGAAAATGTCGTGCAACGTTTCATGGTATTCGCAGCATTCAATCGTATTGGTTTTCGGACCTTGCCCATATTTCGTTGACCCGCAGCGTTTCATGCCGCTATAGTGAAACAGCTACTGAAACACTTCAGCTGAATTGTGTCACACTCTGGCAGGGAGGTTGCAACCGATCTGTTATGTCATCTGTCCGAAGCATTGCCAAACTTGCCGGCGTTTCAATTACCACGGTTTCACGGGCGCTTAATAACGACCCAGCCGTCAATCCCAAAACGCGCGAACGCGTCCTGGCGATCGCCAACCGAAGCGGATATGTCGCTTCCGTGGGCCGGCGCGTCAACACGAACATCGGATTCACCTACACCGACGAATCGACGATCGCCCATCCATTCGACGCTGCCGTCCTCGATGGCATCATGCGCGGTGCAGATGAGCAACGTTATGACGTGTTGCTGACAAACCTGAAACGCGACAAGCGCCCGGATGAATCGTACACACAATTCTTTCTGCGCAAGGGCATCCGCGGCGTTATCGTCCGCACGATGCGCGAGTCGCGATCAATCTGCGAAGCCATCGCTGATGAAGGCTTTCCGATGATCGTATTAAGTGAACGATTCGCATCACCGAATGTCAGCTACATCGACGGTGATTCACGGGCCGACAGTATTCGCGCCGTCGAGTATCTCATCGCGCTCGGGCATCGCCGCATCGCCTTCGGGTTTCACAGCATTCCCGACCGCGACCACATGGACCGCTTCGCTGCTTATAAGGAAGCCCTCGACAAGAACAGCATTCCGTACGACGACTCGCTCGTGTTCCGCCAACGCTATACGTTGGCTGGCGGGGCGACGATTCTCAAGATGGTCATGAGCATGAAGAGTCGGCCAACCGCGATCTTCTTCGCCGACCCGCTTCTGGCGGTGGGGGCTGTCAAGCAAGCCCACGCGCTGCACATATCGATTCCGGAAGACATCTCGATCATCGGATTCGACGACACGGACCTGCGTTTCGGGGTTCATCCGACGTTGACATCGGTTTGTCAGGATGCGGGGGGGCTCGGCTTCGAAGCCGCTCAACGCCTGACCCGCATGCTGACCAACCGCGAGAAAGAAGTCTTTCAAATCTCGGTGCCGACGTTCTTCGAAGTTCACGAAAGCACGGGCGCACCGCCAGCCGACCTCGTCGAAGAGGTCTCCTCAAACGAGGCTGGCAGCGTGTCAAAACTGAAGACGGCTGTCTGACCGTTCACCTCGGCGATTAAGATTGCAATCGCCAGCCAGGGCTTTACCTGCGGATGTGGCGAATCTCACAAACTCGCCAACAATGCCAGTCATAGAATTGACGTTTCGAACCGAGCCGGATAGGTTAGGCGACTTCCGTTCAGGGGCCCATTTGACCTGAATTCGGAGGCGTAGCTCAGTTGGTAGAGCAACGGCCTTTTAAGCCGTAGGTCCTGGGTTCGAGTCCCAGCGCCTTCATTCAATTCGCAGATACTCTGGCCGACAGTGGCGACTTCATGCTCGTTGGCCAGTTGTGCATATGACTACCCGCTCTTGCCGTCGCAGTTGGGCCAGCGACATGATCCACAAATCCTTGGTTGTTATATTGACTGCGCTCACATTGCTTTGTGCTTACCTTTTTCTGGTCGGTTTCTGGGACGAGTATGGGGTGATTTATGATGTTGTCGATGGGCGCGACACGATTGTTGTCGCCAGGACATATCGAGGCGGTCTTGTCATTTGCATCGGGCGTATGACGGTTGCAATGGATAAGTCGGCTGAACGCCTCTACTCGAAAGACCCCGACATCTTCAAAAATGTTCGGGGATTTCGGCGGCAAATGGTGCTGCAGACCGCGATGGCCGATCCGTGTTTCTTTCAATCTACAAACGCCACGCGATTCGGCGGCCAACTACCAACGTGGAACGCATCGTTTCAGCTGGCAAAGGTTCGCAAGTTTGGATTTGTCGTGTTTCCAATTTGGGCCCCGTTCCTTTTGTTTGCGGCTTATCCGACGTTCGTTTTGATTCGCGGGCCACTTCGGCGACGACGACGGCGGTTGCGAAATGAATGCGTGCATTGCGGCTACAGCTTGACCGGTCTGGTCGAACCGCGATGCCCGGAATGCGGTGGGGCGAATGTGTTGCAGGAACTGAGTGACGAACTAGTCGAGGAACCATTGCCCGATACTGGACTGAAGCAGAATCACGACAAGGGCTGTCTCGATTGCAGCGACAATCACCAGCAACGCGACGCGAATTGAGCGATCGTTCTCTCGACCCCAGACTCCATAGATCAGCAGCGCTGCCGCATAGATCGGTGCGCCCAGCAAGAGCCCTCCCAACGACAAGTAGGCGGCCACGTATGCAACCGGGACCAGTCCACCCAGTTGCTTTGGATCGTCAGCCATCGCCTTGGGAATTCGGCCCAGGTGAAGCCGAGCGGCAAGCCACGTAGCCCAAACAAGGGCCAAAGGAATCAACGGATACAGTGTCATTAGGCAAACTAGACGGAAGGGCACACTTCTGCGTCGATGTGCCGTATGTGAGTATGTGGATTCGTCGGACGGATTAAAACCACTTCCGCACTCCGGGCAGATATGGTTGGGCAATCCGAACAAGTTGTATCCGCAGTTGAGGCAAAACATGTGATGAGTTTTGCGTTGTCGCTGTCCGAAACTCAAGGAAATTCGCCCGATTTCCAACCGAAGAAATGTCTTCGAATTGAGGGGACGATTCTGTACACATTCCCTATAATCACGGCACCTTGCGGGATGTGGCCCAAGCGTGGGCTGGACGGGGCCTTCTGGTCCTTGATTCGACGCGACGCACGAACAAATTTGCGCCGCCCGGTGGTCATCTCGATGGCCAGAGCGCGGGCCTGAATTGCCAGTCTTAGGAGCCGATGTCATGCAGAAACTCATCGAAGGCATACACCGTTTTCAGCAGGAAATCTTCAGCAAGGAGGAGAAACTTTTTGAGAACCTCGCGGACGGGCAGAGCCCCCTCGCCTTGTTTATCACTTGCTCAGACTCGCGCATCGATCCGAATCGTCTGACGCAAACGAAACCGGGTGAGCTATTCATCCTTCGCACTGCCGGCAACATTGTGCCTCCATATGGCACGGTCTTCGGCGGGGAGGCTGCGACCATCGAATACGCGGTTCGCGTGTTGAAGGTCCGCGACATCATCGTATGCGGGCATTCGTTTTGTGGGGCGGTATCGGCACTCCTGGACTCCGATTCAACTGAAGATCTGCCAGCCGTTCGTGGCCTGCTCCAGCATGCAGAAGCCACCCGTCGAATCGTGGTTGAGAATTACACGCACATCGACGATCCAGAAAAGAAGCTCACGCTCGCGGTTGAAGAAAACGTGCTGGTCCAGATCGAAAACCTGCGAACCCATCCAGCCGTCGCCGCAGCTCTCGGTCGGCGCGAATTGAATCTGCACGCATGGGTCTATGCGTTTGAGCGTGGCATCGTCTTCGCATTTGACCCGAAAGAGGGGCAGTTTGTCCGGTTGACTGAGGAAGCTACGCCAACGCGTGAATCGAATCGAGCGCTTCCCGTCATTTGAGCTTCCATCATGTTTGCGGCAATCAGAGCTTCTCGCCAATCGTCGCGCACAATGGCATCCAAAAGTTGAACTTGCGCCGGCGAATGTTGGCGAAATCGGCGTCGCGGAAATACCCGTCAATCTGCGACCAGGGGGCATGGTGCACGTTCTTTTCGATATGGGCAATGATCACGTCGAACGTCACCCAGCCGACCACGTTGTCACGGAATCCATCGATAAGAACGAATCGCCCCTGCGGCTTGAGGATGCGATGGATATTTCGCACGACCGCGCCTTGGTGTGGGTAATGATGAAATGAATTGGAGCACGTCACCACGTCAAACGTGTTGTCGGCGAAGGGCAGAAACTCGCTGTCGGCGGCCGTGAACCGAACGCGGTGGGGGGCGTCCGACCTTTCAAACTTCTTGCTGGCGACTTCGCACATCGCCGGCGAATAGTCGAGCCCAACAACTTCGATCGGCCAATCGCCGAGTGACAGGATCGACGCCAATTCGCCGGTCCCACAACCGATGTCCAACACACGCATGGGACGTTGGTGCTCGTCATGCCAGTTGGCGATTTCCTCGGTCAGCACGCGATAGGACGGCCGAAACAAGAACACGTGCAGCAGTGATCGATCATAGCTACCAGCCCACGATTCAAACTCCTCGCGGGCAAGCGCCTTCATGTGCTCGGCATGCTCTTTGGTTGGTGATTCGACGGACATGCTGACAGTCGCAATCCTTTGCAGTGGGTTCTTTACGGCCCGGGCCATTCCCTGAAACTGCCAGACTTTACACGCCTTTGCGCCGCCGGTCGAATCCGTATTTGAAAACGCCCTGCGCATAAAAAAGGGCAATGCGAGCCGAACGCCCACATTGCCCGTGTGTGATTTAGAAAATAGCCGATCGACTAGGTCGCGTCCGCAACATCCGCACCGGCGCCAACGGCTTCGTTGTCGTCCGGCTTATCGCCAGCAACGAGCAATCCTTCGAAAACGAGCATCGGCAGATCGTCATCATTGGCGGCTGGTCGAACCGAAACCACCACCCGATTCTTGCCGGCGTACGAATCGCGCAGCATCGCCTCGGAAAGCGGATCTTCGACATACTGCTCAATCGCACGACGCAGCGGTCGGGCACCGAACTTCTCGTCGGTTCCGCGGTCGATGAGGAAATCCTTGGCCTCGTCGGTCAATTCGAGTTCCAGGCCCTTCGCACGCAAACGCGACGCGAGTTTGGCCACCTCGAGATCGATGATCTGGACCAGATCGTCGTGGACCAGCTTGTGGAAGACGACGATTTCGTCGAGACGGTTGATGAACTCTGGACGGAAGTGGTTCTCCAACTCGCCCTGGAGCGTTTCCTTCATCTTCGCGTAGTTGACGTCCTCGTCCTGACGCTGGAAGCCGAACGACGTCTCGTGCGTGATCTTCGCCGCGCCGACGTTGCTGGTCATGATGATGATCGTGTTCTTGAAGTCGACGTAGCGGCCGAACGAATCGGTCAGGCGGCCTTCTTCCATGATCTGAAGGAGCATGTTGAAGACGTCCGGGTGCGCTTTTTCGATTTCGTCGAACAGCACGACCGAGTAAGGCCGACGGCGAATGCGCTCGGTCAACTGACCGCCTTCTTCGTAACCCACGTATCCTGGAGGCGCACCAACCAGACGCGATACGTTGTGCTTCTCCATGTATTCCGACATGTCGAGGATCATCAGCGCGTCGGGATCGCCAAACATGAATTCGGCGAGGCACTTGCCCAGGTACGTTTTACCGACGCCAGACGGTCCGACAAAGATGAAGCTGCCCATCGGGCGGTTCGGATCTTTGAGACCACTGCGTGAACGACGAACGGCGCGGGCGATGGCCTTGACGGCTTCGTCCTGACTGACGACCTTGCGATGCAACTCGGCTTCGAGCTGGAGCAGGCGTTCGATCTCGTCCTTTTCCATCCGCATGAGCGGGATGCCGGTCATCGAGCTGACCACTTCCGCGATGATCTCTTCATCCACTTCGCCGTCGAATTCCTGAATCCGATCGCGCCAACGCTTCTTCATCTCGATCTTCTGAGACTTCAACGTTTCGGACTTGTCGCGCAGCTCTGCCGCGCGCTCGTAATCTGCACCACGGACGGCTTCGTCCTTCTCCGCGTTGATGCGGTCGACGTCGCGCTCCAACTCGGTGAGGTCCGGTGGTTTGGTCATCGATTTCAGGCGGACGCGGGCGCCGGCTTCATCGATGATATCGATGGATTTATCCGGTTGCACACGGCCCGAGATGTACCGCCCCGAAAGCTCGACAGCCGTGCTGAGGGCTTTGTCGGTGATGCGGACGCGGTGGTGGGCTTCGTAACGATCGCGCAGACCCTTGAGGATTTCCACCGTTTCTTCTTCTGAAGGCGGTTCGACGATGATCTGCTGGAATCGACGCTCGAGCGCGCCGTCTTTTTCGATGTACTTGCGATACTCGTCGAGCGTGGTCGCACCGATGCACTGGATTTCGCCGCGTGAAAGCGCCGGCTTGAGCACGTTGGATGCGTCGATCGCACCTTCCGCGCCACCCGCACCGACCAGCGTGTGCAATTCGTCGATGAAGAGAATCACATTGCGGGCCCGTCGCACTTCGTTCATGACGGACTTGATGCGCTCTTCAAACTGACCGCGATACTTCGTGCCCGCGACCATCATCGCCAGGTCGAGCACGACGATGCGACGGTCGGCGAGGATTTCCGGAATGTCGTTTTCAACGATCTTGGTCGCAAGGCCTTCAACGATCGCCGTCTTACCGACGCCGGCTTCACCAAGCAGCACCGGGTTGTTCTTTTGACGACGGCAGAGAATCTGCACGACGCGTTCGATTTCGTGCGTCCGGCCAATGACCGGATCGAGTTTGCTGGTGCGGGCAAGTTCCGTCAGGTCGCGGCCGAATGAATCGAGCGCGGGCGTCTTACTCTTCTTGTTCGGCTGAGCTTCACCGGAAACCACGCCGCCGGTTTCTTCAGCCTCTGCGCCGGCGCCGAGAAGATTCAGAACCTCTTCACGCACTTCATCGAGCTTGAGGTTCAGATTCATCAGCACCTGTGCAGCCACGCCGTCCTGCTCACGAAGCAGACCCAGCAGCAGATGCTCGGTACCGACATAGTTGTGATTGAGGTTGCGCGCCTCTTCGATGGCGTATTCGATAACCTTCTTGGCGCGGGGCGTCTGCGGCAGTCGGCCCATGGTCACCATGTCGGGTCCGCTCTTGACGAGCTTCTCGACTTCGAGGCGAACCTTGCGAAGGTCTACGTCAATGTTCTTCAGGACGTTTGCACCGACACCCGACCCTTCCTTGACGAGGCCAAGGAGGACGTGCTCGGTACCTATGTACTCATGGTTGAATCGCTGGGCTTCCTGATTGGCCAGCGCCATGACTTTTCGTGCCCGATCCGTAAACCGTTCGAACATTTTATCTGCTCCCGCTCACACATTGATAACTTGGGCAACACTTCAACTGACGACTTTTAGTGTGCTTCTGTTCGGCTGACCACTCAAAAACCTGATCTTAACCGCTGACATTCGATTCTAGCAGTCGCCAGATAGGGCGTCCACTCTAGCAAGACCCAGGCGGCGATGCGCAAGGCTATTGATTCGCTGATCGCCATTTGTGTATCGGCAAGGTCTGGTCAACAAACCATTCTTACGATGAGCCTATTGTGGATTTGAATGCCGCACTGATTCAGCGAAATTGAACTTTCCTGTCATGATTCGCTGTCTGCTATATGTATTTGCCCGGCGAAAAACATATCACAGGCGGGCTGACGCTACATTGAAAGGCTCAAAACGGTAGTGCTGGCCGCACTGAACAGTCGCCGTCCGCCTTCGTCCAATTGCATAATAATCGCCGCGGTCGGATCGATGTCGATGAGGTTTCCTGAAATCCTCTGCCCATTTTCCTGTACCTCGCATCGACCACCGAGCCCAGCCGCCAGTGTGCGCCATTCGCCGCAGACTTGCTCTGGCGTCCATGATTCTGAATGCGTCAGCCGCTTGTCGAGGGCGTTAAGTACCGATGCGAGGATGGCTTCTCGGTTGATCGGCGATTCCGATTCAAGATCAAGCGATGTTGCCCGATCGCGGATTGACTCCTCAAAGTGCCCGCGGTGTTGGAGGCAGTTGATTCCGAAACCGACGGCGTACCGGATGTTGCCCGTCCCGGTTGTCTGCGCTTCAATCAGGATTCCCGAAAGTTTGCGACCGCGAAAGACCAGATCATTGGGCCATTTGATTTCGCAGCGCAGACCCGTCTCATTGAAGACGCCTTCACACAACGCGATGGGGACCACCAGCGACAGCAGGTTCGCATCGATCGCGCCGACCGCATCCACCAAGCCCACCGTGCATAGCAGACCCGCACCCGCAGGACATTGCCAATGATTGCCCCGCCGTCCCCGACCTTGCGACTGCTTCTCCGCGACAACGACAGCACCGTCGAGTTCGCCAGCCGGCATGTCGAGGACGTGCCGATTGGTGCTGTCCACCTCGTCGAGCACCGTGATCGTTCGACGGATGCGCGTGGTGGTCAGCGCGTCTGCGACTTTTTCAGGATTGAGTCTTCCATGCTCCATGGGCGGAGGGTAGGCTAAGTGTCGGCATCTGGTCAATACTTGCGAACCCCCAACCCGTGTTGCAAAAGGCGCATCGGGCATCGAGTTGATCAATCTCCATGGTGACGTTCTCCGTCCAATCCGGCTCCAACGGCAACTGCATCTATGTCGAAACCGACGATGCCCGTTTGCTTTTCGATGCCGGTGTTAGTGGGCGTCAGTTGGAGCAGCGGATGGCAGAGCATGGCCGCTCACCGCACGATGTCGACGCCTTGATCATATCGCACGAGCACAACGATCACGTTCGCGGCGCGGGCATCTTCCACCGAAAGTTCAACCTGCCCGTCTACATGACCCGTCCCACGCATTACGCCACCCAGTGCGACCTCGGCCGACTTGACGATATCCGCCATTTCTTCGCAGGGGATACGCTCGAATTCGGCGCGACGAAAGTTCACACGTTCTCAACCCCGCACGATGCGGTCGACGGGGTGGTGTTTATCATCGAGCACAATGAAAAGCGGCTTGGGGTTTTCACCGATTTAGGATATGCGTTTAGAAAGCTCGATGCACTGCTGGAAGCGGTCGATGCCGCGTATCTTGAGAGCAACTACGACGTTGAGATGTTGCGAACGGGTATGTATCCGGCGTTTCTAAAAGCACGCATCAGCGGCAAGGGCGGTCACTTGTCCAATTGCGACGCTGCCGATGTGCTGCGGCGGG
>DDIR01000087.1:26565-26782 GCA_002338715.1 Phycisphaerales bacterium UBA1845
GTGCTGCGGCGGGTCGCGTCGAAGCGTCATCAGTGGATCGCGCTGTCACACTTGAGCGGTCAAAACAACACGCCGGACATTGCGCTCGACACGCATCGCAACACGGTTGGCAAGAGTTTTCCACTCGATGTGTCCTCGCGCGAATGCGTGTCGTGCTTGCGAACCATCTAGAGCGCCTTGAGTCAAGACGTAGCGGCACGACAGCGCCGTCATTCCC
>DDIR01000101.1 GCA_002338715.1 Phycisphaerales bacterium UBA1845
GTTGGATTCATCAACGATCGCGACGGTCGCCGCCGCTACGGCGCCCACCCGCAGTATCGTTTCATACCCACCAAGTGCGTCAAACACCTCGTCAACATCGGAAAACAAGCGATGGCCCAAGCCCCGCAGGTGCAAGCCGACGCACTGTGGTTTCATTCAACCGGTGACCAGGTGGCTGACTACGCCTTCAGTCGAAAAGCATTCGATCGCATCGCGTCAACAAACAAGGAATTCGTCACGCTGAGTCGCAGCAATCACATTGTTCTCTACGATCATGATGCGATCGATGTTACCAATCGGGCGACGGTGTTCTTGCTGGGAGCGTAGAAACCGGTTGCTGGGAGCGTAGAAATCGGGGAGTGCGGCGGACTATTTCTTGACGGCTGCAACAAGCAATCGTTCACCCAGAGTCGGGAACAGTTTTGCGAGCGAGCGGCAGAAGAAGATGCGCTTCTTGTCCCATGTGCCGGGGTTTCCAAAAACATCTCTGAGAATCGGGAAGCGGCGAAACCCGAATCGAACGAAGGGAAATACGACAGCATTCGATTCATGGCGCGTGATCGTAAAGCCTTTGCTCCGTACGAGGTCGAGCAATGAATTCATGTTGAAGTGACGCAGGGTGCCAAGTCCGATGCGGGCGCTGGATAGCACCTGCCACGGCGGACTGCCAAACACCATCAATGTGCGATTGCTCAGGCACGCAATGTTTGGCACGCTGACAATCAGGGTGCCACCAGGTTTGAGGACGCGGTGGACTTCTTCGATGACGCCGTCCGGGTCGAACAACGCATCGAGCACGCCGGTCGCGAGGGCGCCGTCGAAAAAGCCGTCTTCGAAATCCGTGTTCTGTTCATCGATGTCGAGTTCGAACGTCTTGACGCCCTTTGCGGCGGCCAATTCCAGCGCGGAGGTCATGCGGTCGATGCCATACACCTGCTTGTTGCCATGGGCGATGAGTTTGCTGGCGACGGTGCCATCGAAACATCCAATATCAAGCACTTTGCCGGAGATCGGTTTCATCAGTTCGGCGATACGTTCAATACGCCAGCGATGGATGTAGCTCGTATAGAGGGAGCCCGGATCGTGCTCGCGCATCCACGCATCGTTCTTCTCAAGCATTTTCTGCTTGGCAAGTCTGATGCGATCAATGTGCAGCTTGGCAACATTGTCGTGAGCTGTGACAGTCATCGAAACATGATACCCTGGTTCACCCTTCATTAAGCGTGACAGCCTGTTGCACCGAGTTGATGGCCCATGTGTCAATCACGCCTTTGGGTCGTATGATTGCAACTCACCCGACCATTTTGCAACAAGGCAATGCGGCGACTGGCGTGTGCCGTATTCTAGGCCCGTGCTGGTTGCCGTGACAAATCCGCCTTGTTCATTTGGGCAGTCATTGGGAGCCTGTGACGCGAATCCTGTCCTCTCCCGGCCTGATTATCGAGTCCAAGATACGGACAATTCCGGGAGGCGGGGCGGATGGGGTTATGGGACAATTCCCGTGCAGCAACCAAGTGGGGGATTGGGGCTCGCTTATTGCCAGGGGAATTTGCCATCGCGAAGCCAAAGCAAACCGCACGCGATCGCGCCGATGAATACGATTCCCCACGCGATTTTCCAGGTCCATTTCAGGATGCGGATGATCACAATCAGGGCGAGCACCCCTGCGATGATGTAAAGATAAGAAATGTTCACGCCCAGGTTACTCCCTGACTGAAGGTGGCCACACCATACGCAATTGGAACAAACCGCCAGCCAAACAACATAACGCACTCAAGCCGCAGAATCCAACGAAGTCTTGAAATTCGCCGTCGAACCGCGTGGTTCATGCGTCGAAAACTTCCGCGACACGATGTTGCGGCGAACCAATTCTAGCCGGTTCGACGTCGGCCTTATAAGATGGTTACCGAGGCTGACCAACGGTGCAATCTCTTTTAGGAGGAGTAGGCATGTTTCACGGATATGCGGCGACCGAACCGGGCGGCGCTTTGTCGCTGATTGAATTTGAACCGGCTCCGCTTGGAACAGACGACGTCGAGATTCAAGTTGAATACTGCGGGATCTGCCATTCCGATTTATCGATGATCGACAACGACTGGGGCATCACAGAATATCCGCTGGTGCCGGGTCACGAAGTCGTCGGCAAAGTGGCTTCGGTGGGGCCGGGCGTGACGCATCTTTCGGTCGGTCAATCGGTGGGCATCGGTTGGTACACGCGATCGTGTGGAACTTGCCCGCTTTGCAACGATGGTGACCAGAACTTATGCGCGACGGCTGAGCAAACCATCGTCGGGCGGCCTGGCGGTTTCGCCGATCGGGTGCGCTGCCACAAAGGTTGGGCTGTTCCGCTTCCCGCAGGGATTGACGCAAAGTCAGCCGGTCCTCTCTTCTGCGGGGGAATCACCGTGTTCAATCCGATCGTGCAGTTTGGGATCAAACCAACAGATCGCGTCGGTGTGGTTGGCATCGGTGGGTTGGGGCACATGGCCCTTCAGTTCCTTTCGAATTGGGGTTGCAACGTCACCGCGTTTTCATCCAACCCGGCCAAAGCCGAAGACGCCAAAAGCCACGGTGCGCATCAGGTCGTCAGTTCGCGCGACGACGGCGAACTGGAACGCATTGCCAATACGCTGGACTTTATTTTGGTGACGGCGAACGTTTCCTTGAATTGGTCGGGGTTTATCGCCGCCCTGCGACCGAAGGGGCGACTGCATTTTGTCGGTGCCGTTCTTGAACCCGTTCCGGTTGAGGTGTTCCCGCTGATCGTCGGACAGAAGCAGATATCGGCGTCGCCGCTGGGAAGCCCGGCCACGGTCGCGACGATGCTGGAGTTTTGCGGAAGGCACAACATCGCGCCGCAATGCGAGATGTTTCCGATGTCAGAAGTGAACAGCGCCCTCGATCACCTGCGGTCAGGAAAGGCGCGGTACCGCATCGTCCTTGAAGCGTAGCCGCAGCAGGGCGCAGTACATGAAGTTAGGTCGATCCCCAAGGCGCTTACGATGGGTGGTTGCGGCACTAATTCCACGCGATCTGCACAAACCCGGTTGCGTCCCGACATCGCAGTGACTTCAATAACTCGCCGCTCTCAGCGACAACGTTGGGGCATCGGTGCGTTCCAACGCCAGCCGACCATTCTACGGTCTGCCCAATCAAGCTGCCCGTTCATGCGGCGCGTCAATGGTCCATCGGAATCGCCAAATACCATATGCTCGTGCGGGTGGAGCGTAGAGCGTCGCGATGCCCTTTTTGGCCTTGAATTCGGCGGTCAAGTATTCAAATAGCTGAATTCTCTTTGGACAGTTTGGATCATGTAGTATTCTGGAATTAGCCGTATCGACGTCGTTCGCTCGATGACAAGAGGCCAAACCTTCAGAAGAAGCCGACCCATTGCAGAGGTGCGCATCATGACCGTGGCCGCACATGAATCAAAGCGATTGCAGCGGGTGGCTGCGTTTTTCCTGATCGCGATGTCTTTGATGGTGTTCAGAGGATGCAGCGCCTTTGTGGGATACCAACAGACGATCAAAGTCCGTGTCGCCGGAGTGGAATCTGGCGCCCCGATCGCCAATGCCAGGATCTACCGTATTTACAAGGCGGGCGAGTCCATCGATGGCGAGATCTTCGAGACCGATGAAGATGGGTTGGCCGACATCATTCAAAGAACGTATGTACCATGTGGCGTTGCGTTGGCTGATCCCAGATGTAATGAAGTAGTCTATGAAGATGTCGTAACGGGGACGAGCGGGAATCTCATCGTCGAAGAGGGTGACACCGTTGACGCGATTGACGTCGAGTTCCAGGAGGGCAACGTGAAGTCCGGTGAACGTTACTCGATTGAGATCATTTCGATTTCCGAGCCCGTAGACTTGGATGATAAAGAGCTCGATATGGACGAATGAGCAGTCCGCGCGTCTGGATATCGCCGATGCCATGCTTGGAACAATGGATGAATACTGATGCGTCATTTGAAACAAATCGTCGTTGCGTTGATCTGCTTGATCGCAACAGCAAGCGGCTGTGTTCCGCCGTCATCCATACGCGTTGAACAGCGCGTTACGATTGAAGTGACGGATTCTGCAACGGGAACGCCAGCGGTTGGCGTGGTGTTGTACGTCACCCGGGAGGATATTGACCGAATCGACGGTGACATTTACACGACCGACGGCAATGGCGAAATTGAGCTCATCGAGAGGCTTTACGATGGATGCACCACCGAGCTTGAATTCGCGGCGTACCGCAACTGTGAAGAATTGGGAAGCGAGGATTTCGTGACTGGGATGATGCGAACCATTTTCGTAAGTCCGGAATCCGAAACGGAAATTATCCGCATGGAAATCGGGCTGGGGAATCGCCAGGAGAGTGGGCGGTTTGTGATCGAAGTTGTTGACGTCACGATGCCAGATTTCAAATACACGAGCTGATGAGGCGAACAATGTCCGACAAACTTCAAAATGCAACCAGATCGTTGACGCTCATGATCCTGTTGGTTGTGATCGTGTCGCAGTGGGGGTGTCAACCATTAAGCAATTATCGCCAGCGATATTCGATCCGCGTGCTTAATGCTGCCGACGAAGCACCGGCTATGGTCGACAATGTCATTTTGATTTTCGTCGGAGAATACGAAGAACCATTTCTAAACTCCGAGGGCTACGTGGTGGGGAGTGTGGACACGCCCGACGAAACCGGGCTGGTGGAATATGTCAGGAGCACGGGAGCCATCTGCGTGGATGGAGGCAACAAGAATTATCCGTCATGCGAAGACGAAGCCGCATTGCTCGATATCAACGGGCAAACGTTGACGTTCTTGATCGAGGACGGGGATTACACCGAGACGATCGAGATCGACATGCAGGAGGGTAATCAGGTTGTCGGCCAGAATTTCATGATCGAAGTCGTCACCGTTTCTCCATTGGAGAGGATCGAATGAATGCAGAATCTCCCAAGGCAGGCAGGATCGCTGTGATTACCCGGACGGCGTCCCTGGTGGCTGTGGGTATGGGGATGGTCTACGTTCTGTTCGGTGTCTGCGGGCCCTATTGGTCGAACATAATTGCCACGGATCGCGGGGAGTTTGTGCCCATGATTGAACCATTCGAAGTTGAACCGCGTCCCCGCGATTCGATCGTTGAAATCTGGAACGTTCGAAATGACGGCACAATTGAGATCGGAGGGCGTGAGGTCGGCCCGATCCCGCAAGATGACGAGTTGAACGTAATCAAAAATTGACAATCGCCCTGTCGATCAGTCGATTTTAAGGGATCAGCCGCAAGTTGGATTGCTCATCGGCGAAATTGAATCGGACGTCTACGGCGCCGATCGCTAGCGGCATTTACCCAAAGGTCGAGTGAGCAAGCGAGAGGTCGGGCGATTAAGCCATCTGCGCCTCGGCAGGGGATGGATGATCGGCGCGGGTGTGCGGCAAGGACAGTTCCCGCCAGCCCATAATCGCCCTTGCTGGTCGAAACAAACCCGCTAAAATCGCCAAGAGCCGACGACAGAAGCCGCCCAAGGAATCACGCCCGGTAGCCCAAAGGGTTGATCCGGAGGCACGGGCAGGCAGCCGTCGTCGCTTTATACGTAAAATCAGAATCTCAAGTCGCCGCCGTAGCTCAGTTGGTAGAGCAGCGGTTTTGTAAACCGCAGGTCGTCGGTTCGAGTCCGACCGGTGGCTTTGAGTTTTTGGTTCTATGACTTCTTGGACCGGATTCCTTCGCTCGATTTCCTTATCGGTTGCTCCATCCCGATTGGTTTGCCTAAACGGCTTTCCTCTGATTCCAAATGATGCGGTTGCTTGCCGATTGTGGCGGCTGAGGTTTCATTTGATTGATCGCGATTCTTTATGGATACCAGGTCACAACGTTGGAGTGCTCGCCGCCATACACTTCCCAATACGGATTCACCGTCCCACCGTTGCCTGGGCCGGTCCATGAACCGACGAATGGGGCGACGTGACCGTCCATGTAGGCCATGTTCGTTTCACCTTCGAATTCGATGGCTGGCAGTGTGGTAGAGTTCTGTGAACGATGCGACTTGGCGTTTCGAGGGTTTGTCCGGTGATAGGGGGCTGAAGGAATAGCAGCAAGGTAGCTTTGTATTTCAGGCGCAAACGTGCCATACCATTGTTGAACTTGCGGACCACGACTCCCGCCACCCAAGATCCTTCGGTACCACGCATCGCCGATCGCCCATTCATCGCTTGCGTTGCGAATGGAGTCGAGTCGTTTGGGCCACCAGCGTATGTCCGATCGCGTGGGCGTGAAATCACATAGGGACCAGAGTCCAAAATAGTGCGGCGGGTCGGTCTGGTTTGCCTCTTGTCGAAGAGTTGTTCCTGCGTGGCCAATGGGGCCCCACGTATTGCAAACATAATTGAATTTCGGCGCGGCGTAGCAGGTTCCGCCGATAAAGACATCGTCCGGTGAAATCATCGTCGCGGTGGGGCAACGAAAAAGTTCCTCGACGATGGGGTTGGGAATGCTTGGATCGGTCGTGCCAGGTGCATCTGGTGCGATGTACGGACCAACATACCAAGATAGCGATTTGTGGCGAGCAGTCGGGCCGCCATCCGGTGAATTGCTTTGCCGGAATATCATGGGGTGAACCGGACCCGGAAGCACGCCATCCCACTCGGTTGCATACTGCAACACCGCGTTCATACCCCGTTGAAGATTGCTCAGGCATTTGGTTGCCCTTGCTTCTTCGCTGAGCGAACTCTGCGCTGATGAGACGGCCAGCGCCCCAACGCCCAACGCCGTCAAGACGGCTGCGAGTTCAATCAAGGTCAGGCCACTTCGCTTTGATGTCTTCATGGTTGTTCCCTCTATGGTTGAGCCTCGCCAACTAGCTGCTGAAAAATCGCCGCATCATGCAAGTCAACTCGATTGTCAAATTCAAAGTCGGCCGAGAAGCACGCCGGTTCGGTCGGAATCGCGGGGCCATTGAGGCACCCCACAAACAAGGCGATGTCTTCGCCATTCAATTCACCGTCGCCATCTAGATCGCCGCTCGGGCTGTTACCGGCTTGTCGCGACAGACAATGCCAAATGCCCAGGTCCGCTTGCGTGATCACGCCGTCACTGTCGTAATCGACGGCTGGGTTGTATTGCCGATCACCTTCGCTGTATCCATTGGCCGACACGACGACCGCAAGGTCCGTAGCATCGATGACTCCGTCACCGGTGGGGTCACCCATGGGGCGTTGGAAGAGGTTGCGGCGATCGTGCTCGTCAATGTCGTTGTCGCCATCGAAGTCGGCTTGGCTTGCATAGGTGGAAAATGACCAAGTGTGGCCGCGGCGGATGCCGTTGGAATTGGCCGAATCCACTCGCCAATAGTAAGTCGTCGATGGGCTCAGTGGCCCCACACTCAGAGAAGTTTTTGTGCTGTCGCCGAGGTATCGAAGGGCATTGGGCTGGGAACCGAAGTACAGGCGGTTGTGTGTCGTTTCGCTTGAATTCGTCCATTCGAGATGGGCTTGCGTTTTTGTATTTTTCGATCGGCTTGGCGGGTTGGGGGCTGTTGCGCGTGACGTGAGCGGTCCCGGGGCAAAGAAGATTTCGCCCCATTGTCCTTCGTCATGCTCGCCGTCTTCATCGGTTGAAAACAGGAAGTAACGGACTGTGTCTTCGGGCAGGAAGTCGCTATCGCGAATCGCGAGATCGAATCCATACGTTCCGCCCGGCGCCATGTTTGTATCCACCAGGTCGATTGAGAACTCGATGCGTTGTCCGGCGTTGTCGGGCGTGCTCGCGTAGCCGGTCCATTCGGAGAATACGCCCGAGTCTCCACCTCTGTGCCTTTTCGAATCGAATGTCGCCTGAAAGCCATCGACGTTTCCTTCGCGAATCGGTGAGTCGCTGTTGTTGGTGTCGAAGTAAACCTCAACGACATCGTCGCCAATGTTGTTTGAATGGTAATCGTCGGAAAGTTGGACGTGCAGGTGTAGCCTGAGCGTATCATGTGCTGCGAGGATCCTTGCACTTGTGTCGTGGCGATCAGTGAAGGCTCCTTCGACGACCGTTCCATGAAGTCCGTTTGAAGTTGCATCCATCTCGAATTGTGTGCCGGTTGACCGTATCGTTTGTTGGGAACCACGTGGGATGACCAACCGGGTGAGCGGCGGTTCGGCTATTCCGCCTGGGACGATCGGTGCGGGATGGTTGCCCGTGTAATCCGCTTCAAAAAGATCGAGATCGTTGCCGTCGACGTCACCGTCGCCATCGAGGTCGGCTGGGTCGCGATCGAGCGAAACGAGGCTCCAGTACGGTGTTGTTTCAAAGTAAGTTACGGGAATCGGCGTTGCGATGTTGGCTGAGATGTCGAGCAGCGCGGTTGTTCCGCGGTGTTGACGGGTCATGGCATAGAGGTGTTGGTTGCTCGCAAAATCCAGTTCAAGCGCTTTCGTGCCCGCAATCTCGGTAAGGAACGTGGTTGCGCCAGTTGCGAGGTTGATTTCGGACAGGTTCTCGCCGGCACCAAACAGACGGCCATCGTCCGCGAATTCGATGGCGTTTATTGCCTGTTCATCCGGTGTTGCGACGTAGCTGGCGAACACTTCACCGCCCCCGATTTCCAGTTCGTAGATGGCTGACTGGCCAAACGGATCCCAATGTGGATCGGACAAGACGAACAGTCGGCCGTCCGGTGCGACGGTCACGCCGATCATCGGCAGCGGAATCGGTGTGGCGTCAACTGCATTGGGTGTGATCGCGACGAACGTCCCGTTGATGTCGGCTGATCCGGTGCCACTGATTTTTGTCAGAGCCAACTCGGCGATGCCATCTTCGACGAGCGCGAGGGTGAATTGGACCTGGGCGATTCCGGGAAGATCGAGTTCGTGATCCACAAGCGTGACGGGTTGGGTCGGATTGACGGCGATTCCGTCTTCTTCGATGACGAATTCGCTCGATTGCCCGGAATCATCACTTAGCACGACCACCACATGCAGATACCAATGCAGCGGCCCGGGACTTCCGGGATCGGCGTAGTCGAATTGGTGCAGCACATCGGCGCAATTGCTGATCCAGAAACGTTTGCCGGCAGAGTATCCCACCTGCCCCAAGAAGTCAGACGCTCCTGTCAACTTGTCGATCGCATGGATTTCGTCATTGGAGATGCCAAAGATTTGTTGTCCATCCGGTGTTACGTCAAGTGCCCGCCAAAAGACAGGCGATGACTCTTTCAGTGGATACAAGGGAGCCCCGCAGTTTGAGACGCGGCCGATTTGAAACGGTGGATCGCCCTCGCCGGTGATGAATACCGGGGAAGCGCTCGCGGTTGCGACACACTCGACAAGAATCCCGAGAGAGATCAGAAGCAACAAACTTAGAATGGTCGAATGCGTCGACGCGATTTTGATGTTCATCATTCTCGCGGCCTTTCAAGTCGTGCGATCAAGAAAACCTCCAAGACACGCGAGAGCGCCTAAGGAACAGGCGCAAACGCGGTCTGGAGGAGTGCGATGTCTTTGAGATCGACGTCATTGTCCCCGTCGAGATCAAACACGGCCCGACAGGTGTCGCGGCACGTGAAAGGGGTCGGTAACGAAAGTGGATTGGGGCCGGCTAAGCAATCGGGTAAACCAGTGTAGTCGTCTAGATCGATGTCGCCGTCCAAATCAAAGTCACCCTTCGCGAATGTTTCGCATTCATCGGCGACTCCGTTCAGATTGCAATCAATGTCGCACTCGTCGGGGACGGCATTGCGATTGTAGTCAAGGCTTGTCCCCAATGCGATGTCGGTCATGTCTGGGAGATCGTTTTGATTGCAATCTGGGGCAATTTTGAGTGCGTTATAACTGTAGTATCCAACAACAAATACATTGCCAAGGGCATCCGTAGCAACTCCATACGGACCCGAAAGTTCTCCTCCCTTGCCGTCGCCGGTAGAGTCGACAATCTTGGTGATTGCTCCGGTCGGCGTAATTCTGAATACGTTTTCAGTGAACCAACCTGATACATAAACGTTTCCCATTTTGTCGACGGCGATGCCTTTGGGGGTAAGAAGAAAATCGGTGCCGCCACTTCCCATCACGTCGATTATTTGAGAAACGGTTCCATCCGGTGCGTAACGAAAAACATTGCTACTGTTGTATCCCGTGACATAGAGATTGTCCCAACGATCTATGGTAAGTTCCCGGGCGCTGCTGAGAACGTGGCCGAGTCCATCGCCGGAAGCATCCATGATTTTGACGACTGATCCGTCGGGCAGGATCTTGAGTACTATATTGTTGACCGCACAGCCAACGTAAGTGTTTCCCAACGAGTCCTTCGCAATGCCGTCAGGGTCAAGCAGTCCGTTCCCCAAACCGTCGCCAGAAAAGTCAATGAGTTTCCTTATTGTGAGGTCCGACGCGATCTCAAATGCATTGGCGCTCCCGTTCCCGGTCACCAAAGCATTACCATCACTGTCTGTTGCCACTCGGCGCGGGTACAGCAGTGTGTTGCCGATTCCGTCACCTGTTTCGTCAACGATCTCGGTCACGAAACCATTGGGTTCGATTCGAAATACGTTGGAAGTACTTGCACCTGTCACAAGAACGTTGTTGTTGGAATCTGCTGCTATGCCGGAGGCTAAGTGAATTATATTGCCTAATCCATCTCCTGACTGATCTAGAATCTGTTCGATGGCTCCATCCGGCGCAATCTTCAACACGTTATTTGAGAGAAATCCGGAAACGAAAACATTGCCTTCTGCGTCGGTCGCAACCCCCAATGGTCCTGACAGCCCAGCTCCAGGGCCACCACCTTCATGATCGAGGATTTCCGTTACCAGGCCTTGAGCATTCACGGTGTTCTGAACCAGATGCGTCCCAAACACACAAATCACCAAGCCGAGCCAGCGGACGTGCTCCAACGCCGTAAAGTGGCGAGACCTCGATCCACTCATGTTTATCACTCCTCGGCAAAGGTCTGTGTGCAGCGATACAGGGGCGCTTTCCGCGTGCCTTGCGTATAAGAGTCTCACCTCCCCCATGATTCTTACACGGAATTTGGATATTTATTTGTAAGTTGAATCGAACATGACCTGGATAATAAGGGCAGGCAAATGTCGGGCGTTCGGGCCTGAGAATTGCTGGATTCTCGCAATGAGAGTGCTTATCTTCAAAGAAGTTAGCGAGTGTTTGGGAATTTACAGGGTATGGTTGCCAGGGCGTCTACGGCGAGGCTGCACATAAATCAATATGTCCAGAACCCGATCCAGTTTGCTTCGTCGAATCCAGGACCCTGGAGACCAACCTTCTTGGGAGGAGTTTGATCGGCTTTATCGACCGTTGCTTACCCAGTATGCCGCTTCGCGAAATCTAACCCGCGATGAAGCCGAGGAGATCGCTCAGCAGTGCATGGCCGCCATTGCCGGCGGGATTCAGAAGTTTGAGCGGCGATCTAGTTTGCGCCGCTGGATGCGCGGTATCGTTGACAACAAGGTCAAAGACCATCTGCGGGCGCATCGCAAGGAGACGGCTGCCCGGACCGCCGACTTTCAACGCGAGCAGACCAGAGAGTCGAATCCTGCGACGCTTTGGGAGCGACAGTGGAACAAGACCCATCTGCTTTACTGTCTCAGCCTGATCAAGGAAGACGTGTCGCAATTAACTTATCAGGCATTCGAAATGTACGTCATCCAGGAGAGACCTGTCGCCGAGATTGCAGAGCAACTCTCGATGTCGGCGAATCAGATTTACGTCGCGAAACACCGCGTGATGGAACGGCTTAAGAAGCGTTGGGCGGAGTTGGCTGATGGCATCCTCTAATAACATTCAATGCCCAGATAGGGCGCTGCTTCGCCAATACGAGGCTGGCGAACTTGCAGATGCGGAAACGGATGTCCTCGATGGTCACGTCAGACGATGCGCGATATGTGGAAAGTCGCTTGAGGAATTTCGGTCCGGCGATTTGACAAGTCGTTTGATTCGGTCGGCTGTCTCGGAACAGTCCACTGATTCGGCGCTGGACGATTCTCAATCGGGCTTGTCCGGCGATTCGGCGGAATTGTCGAACTGGCAGATTGCTGATTACGAGCGCGTGCGGCTTAGCGGTGAGGGTGCATTTGGAACCGTTTGGGCTGTACGTGACCGAGTCGGCTTGTATCGCGCGCTGAAAGTGCTGAATCTTTCGCGATTGCGATCGGCGAACGTGCGGTGTCGTGAATCAACGGCGCTGGAGGCGTACTGTCGCAACGTTCCGAAGCACCCGAACCTGGTGGAGATTTTCCACGTTGGCATGCAAGGCGAATCGCTGTACTACACGATGGACTTAGCCGACGACGATCACACTGGTCGTTGCGCCAGAATGCAACTCCCAGAAAACTACAGACCCATGACGTTACAATCGGTGATGCGCCGAGGCGAGATTATCAGTGCGGACACTGCGATCGAGATTGTCATTCGCCTTCTGCGCGGGCTTGAGCGCTTGCACATCGTTGACCTCGTTCACCGGGACATCAAACCTGCGAATGTGATATTCGTCGAACGCAATCCCAAGTTGGCGGATATTGGCATGATCACAACCGAGTCGGCATCGGCGAGTGTTGTGGGGACGCCGGAGTACATGCCGCCGGATTCGCGCATGGATCCGACGGCTGACGTGTACGCGATGGGGCGCATACTCTTTGAACTTCTGGCGGGCAAAGATGCACGAGGGTTTCCAATCCTCCCGCAACATGTCCATCTGGCGACAGACAACTGGCAGACGACGGACATTGCCCGCGTGATCGCAAAGGCGGGGGCCCGCGATGGGAATGATCGATACCACTCGGCAAGTGAAATGCTGGATGCTTTGGAATCGTGTCGAGAGTTGCCATTATTCGCGCAGCTCTCTAAATCACGTTCAACGGAAGCGTCTCGGCCAACCCGGCGTACACCAGTGTTGATCGCGCTGATCAACGCCATTCCGTGGACGGTCGGTGCATACCTTGCTTACAAACTTCTGAATCGTTTTCTTTAGGCGGCAGTATGAGCTTAGGTGTTTGCGGGGCTTAGCTGCTCGCGGAACCTGGGCGTGATCTCGTGCCATGTCTTGCCGAGGAGTTTCTCGGCGTCCTCAATGGGAACGGGACGCCCGAATAAGTACCCTTGGACGAGGTCGCATTCCAACGCCAATATCGTTGCGACTTGTTCGTCGTTTTCGATCCCCTCAGCCGTCACCGACATCCCAAGGTTGTGCCCCAGACTGACAATGGCCTGAAGAATGGCGATCGATTCACGGTCACCGTTGGCGGCTTCGATAAAGCAACGATCGACCTTGATACCGTCAAGCGGAAGTCGCCTGAGCAATCCCAGCGAAGACAATCCCGTTCCAAAGTCGTCCATGTAGATTTGAACGCCCATTGCCTTCAGAATTCCAAGTGACTCCACGATCGAATCCTCGGCGGCCATGACGAGTGATTCGGTGATTTCCAATCGCAGACTTTCTGTCGATAGTTCGAGGTTTTCGATCAACGACTGGAGCGCGGGGATAAAGCCGGGCTCCATGAGTTGCCGTCTGGAGACATTGACATTCATGGCGAGATTTTCCCCGCCCGGAAGACTTTGAAATCGAACAAGCGTGTGGCACGCTTGCTCGAGCACGTACCAGCCCAACGGAACAATCAGCCCATTGTCCTCGGCCATCGTGATGAATTGATCGGGTGGAATCAATCCGAACTCGGAGTGTTGCCACCGAACAAGTGCCTCGAATGAGGTAATTTGACCGCTGGCTACTTCGACGATGGGCTGATAATTGAGATGGATTCCCCCATCGTTGATGGCGCCGCGGAGGTTGTTTTCCAGATCGTGGCGATCCCGGATTCGTTTGAGCATCGACTTGTCAAACACGACATAGCAAGCCCGGCCAGCCGCCTTCGCCTCGTACATGGCCACATCCGCGTCGCGCAGGATCGCTTCTGAGTTTCCGGATGCGATTGCGCTTGTAACGATTCCGATGCTCGCACTTGAGTAGACCAGGTTACCGTGAAGATCGTAAGGCTCCTTCAAAACGGCGAGGAGGCGATCGGCTACGATGGTCGCGTCTTCGGGTGACGTGAGATGGTCCAAGAGAATCACGAATTCATCGCCACCGAACCGCGCCGCCAGATTACGATTGCCCAGAATCATCGCGTCGCTTGGGCGGAGAACCGAGTTGAGTCGTGCAGCGATCTGTTGGAGGAGCAGGTCACCGGTTTCGTGGCCAAAGCTGTCGTTGATCAATTTGAATCGATCAAAATCGATGAACAACACCGCAAAATGATAGTTCGGGTCATGTTGGCTGCGGCGGACAGTTGCATCGAGGCGATGATTGAACATCGCTCGATTGGGCATGGCCGTTAGCTTGTCGGTTTGGGCACTCAGGCGAAGTTGTTCTTCGGCTTCTTTTCGCTCGGTGACGTCATTTCGTATGGCTACGATCTTCTGTATCTTCCCGTCCTCACCGCGAAACGGAGCGATGGTCGATTCCACCCAATACAGATTTCCATCCTTTCGGCGATTGCAGATCTCCCCATGCCAGGGGCGGCCGGCGGTGATTTCGTTCCACAGATGCTGCCAGAATTCGGGTGGGTGAACTCCGGAATTAATGATCCGATGGTTTTCTCCGATCAACTCATCTCGCGAATAACCGCTCACTTGGCAAAATTTATCATTGGCGTCGATGATCGTGCCCATCGGGTCGGTGACGGAGACCAGTGATGCCAGATCCATTGTGCTACGAAGGGCTTCGATTTCTCTCAGATTGATTTCGGCATGGTTTTTTGCATCGGAGAGTTCGGTGACCATTTCCCGCGCCATCGCAATTGCCCGATTCTTGCCCGTACGTTGCAGAAAAATAAAAACAGCAAACATGAGGCTGATAAGAATTCCCGCCGCAGACTCCTCGATGAGCGTGGCCCTGTCCATCGACGATGACAACATGTTTGTTGGTGTGACAGCCACCGACCAATCGCGACCCAGCGAATTGATCACTTGCAGTCGGAAGTACTTGCGTTTCTTGTATTCACTCTCTGCATTCGGCAAGGCGTTGAATTCACCGATTATCCCGGTATCAGCAAGAAGTTTTTCGCGGGTGAGTTGGCGGCCATCAAAGATGTCCACATCGATAAGCCCTTGGGCTGCGCTGCTAATGCCTGTCAAAAGCTCCTCGGTCGAAACCGTAGCAAAAAGGAGCCCTTGAAGACTATCGATTCGATTCTGCTCATCGGTTGGGGGTGTCACCGTATTGTAAACTGGAACGAAGTATCGCACTGCCCTGCAGGAACGCAGTCCTTGTGCAATAGTCATGGGAGCGGTGACGATGGGCTGCGCCTGTCTGATTGCAGTTTCAATGGCAACCCGTTGGATTGGATCGGCGCCGAAGTCCACGCCAAAGTCTGCCAAATTTGAGCCTAGGGGTTCGACAAATTTGGCAATGTAATGCGTGTCTTCCGCTCCGAGATTCTTGACGCTGAAATCCGGTGCATCGTCTGCGCGTTCTTGTGCGACGAACTGTTCAAGGTCATCGCGATTGACTCGTGCGACGTAGCCGAATGCGATTGCGCCAGCGAATTCATTGCGAGAGTCCCGGGATTCGACGAATGCCTTGAATTCATGCCGGTTAACCGACTCGCTGGCGGCAAACGTCCCGCGGGCGCCGTTGAGGCCGTATATGGGAACCAGGATGCGCCGCGAGATTTCTGAAATGGCGTGGTCGGCCAGACGATTAAATGTACTCCGTTTTTCGGATTCGATCGCCTGTCGTTTTCGAGTGACAGCCACGTTGGTCAGCAGCAGGAAGAAAACGAGTGCGGCCAAGGCCCACGCCGTACTGCGCCAGTCCATGATTTTGGGAGGCGACGTGTCGGCGTTGCTGACCTGGGTTGGACTTGCAGACTTCCATATCCCTTTGCGAATCAGGTAGATGAGGATCACGAGCCCAACAATGCTGACCGCTGCGTGGGTGCAAGCGACGGCGTAGTGCCACTTGTCCTTCTCAATTGTCAGCAAGCGCAGGTTTTGCCAAAGCCCGTCCATTCCCTGGACAAAATCTGCTTTTGCTTCCATGTATTCCGGAGATTGAAGAATCGTTGAAGCTTCAGATCGATTTCCGATTTCAACCAATTCAAAGCTGCGGTTTTCGATATCGACAAGGATGCGGTTGGCCTGATCGGTGTTGGTCACCAGGTCTTGCTGAAGCCACTCGTTTGATAAGTGTCGGGCCTTGGCAATGTAGTTGTCGAGTTTGTCGACGTGGTCGAGGTAGCGTTCTTTCCAAACGGCCTCCCCCGTCGCTGCATACATTCGGGCTGACATCGTCAGGATTTCGTCAAGGTGAACGATCTCTGCTTCGGCGCTTTCAAGCGATGCCAATGACGTCGTGCCATCTTTATCCTCCAGCCGCTCGATGAGAAGCGCGACGTTCAAGCCAATGATCATCGCCGGGATCAGCAGGAGGAGGTTTCGTCCAATTCGATTTGCAAGCGACGGCGGGCCGCCAACCGTCTTGGTTGGTGGTTGGTTCGCGATGTTTGAGTGGCCCGAAGTCTTCTTCATCGATCGTGTTGTCAACTTGGTCACTGACGTGTTGGTGCGGGCGGTTTCCCGCACGAGCGAACAAATCAGTTTTGCGAATTGGCCCGAATGCGCATAGGCGTGCGCTGCGCAGCGCACCGCATTGGTGCTTGGACCGACTGGCTTTTTTCGTTACTGGCTTATAGGACCCTCACAAGATGCGGCACCGCCCTATCATGCGTCGGACAAATACATGTATGTGTTGAGTCGTCCGCAGATTCACCGCCTGATCGTTTGATCGTCGCCTTCGACTTGATGTCTGGGGCATGGTCTTGCGCGTGATTTCTACAGGGAGTGTAGGGGCGAAGCGGTGGAGGGCGGTGGCGCAAGGCGTTGTCCGATACTGGATGGCGTCGCATAGAACTGAACTCGCTCGGTCGTGGGCGCAAGTTGGGAGAACTGGTTAGAGATTGTGGGCTTTGTACGGTTGAGGGAAAGCATTGCAGAAGGGGCGTGCCGCCTCTATTCTGAATCAGTGCTGGAATGGAATCGGGCACTCGGAGATTCGTCACTCGATCTGCCCCAAGAAACCGCTCAACAGCGGAACTGAGGAGATGGGATTTTCACAATGACGTCACTACGCGTCAGACAGAGGCTGGGGAAATATCGAATCGTTCGGCGGTTGGCCGAAGGTGGATTCGCAACTGTATATAAAGCGCACGACACCATCGCCGGGATCAACGTTGCGCTGAAATTGCCCCATGCCGGGCTGATCACCAAAGACACGCTTGAAGCATTTCGCAAGGAAGTTCGTCTGACGGCTGGGTTTGACCACCCAAACGTTCTGGGCGTGAAGGACGCGGGATTTATCGACGACCATTTCGTCATCGTCTACCCATTGGGCAAAGAGACGCTTGGCGATCGGATGGGGCGGCGCATGTCCAACAAGACGATGATCAGCTTCGCCGAGCAGATGCTAGAAGCCGTCGCCTACGCCCACCGCAAGAAAATCCTTCACAGCGACCTGAAGCCCGAAAACTTCATTCTGTTTCCCGGTGGGCAATTGCGACTGGCGGATTTTGGAATTGCCAAGGTCGCGCACCGAACATTGGTGGCGTCGGGTTCGGGGACGGTCGGATACGTCGCGCCCGAGCAGGCGATGGGCAAACCTTCACTTCGGTCGGACGTCTTCTCAATGGGGTTGATTCTATACCGGATGTTCTCGGGACAACTTCCGGAGTGGCCATTCAGTTGGCCGCCCCCGGGATTCGAGCGCGTGCGGAAATGTCTGCATCCTGACTTGATCTCATTCCTGCGCAAGAGCCTCGAGATAGACGACCACAAACGATTCGCCGACGCGACCAGGATGGCCACTGCCTTTCAACGCATCAAACCGCGCGCCCTTCGCGGAACACCCTCGCGACGTCGCCGGGCGAAGTCGTCGGTCACCCGCGCGAATTGGAAGACGCTGCGCACGAAGGAATTCCTGAAAGAATACCGATCGCTGTTGGAGGTTCGCGGCACATGCAGCCAGTGCAAAGGACCGGTGTCAGAGTCCATGCAATTCTGTCCCTGGTGCAGCACCAAGCGAAAGATTGCCAAGGAAGAGAACCGGTTTCGCAGCAATTGCCCGCGCTGCAAACGCAGTCTCAAAACGGACTGGCGATTTTGCCCCTGGTGTTATGGAGCCGCGGTCAACCCGGACGCCGTCCCCAGGCACGGTGACGTTCGCTACGCTGGCAGGTGTGCAAACGCGAAATGTGAGGGCAAGGATTTAATGCCATTCATGCAATATTGCCCCTGGTGTCGAAGAAAGGTAAGGCAGCCATGGAAGATCGAAGGGGCCAACGATCGGTGTTCCGGATGCGGCTGGGGCGTACTCCGAGATTACTGGGAGTGTTGTCCCTGGTGTGGTCGCTCGATTAGAAAGCGTTAGGTAAGCACATGGCAAACGCGACAACCGACCGCATCGAGCTATTCCTGAACGCCAATCACGCAGAGGCGGAAACGCATCCCGTGGCTGACGGTACCGCACTCGTGTTTTCTCGCCGTTGCCCAGACAAAGAATCACCAAACGAAGATGCTGCCGCCCTGATCGTGAGCAATTCCGGTAGTGCGGTGCTTGCGGTTGCGGATGGTTTTGGAGGTCAGCCGGCTGGTGAACAAGCCTCGCGCATCGCGTTGGAGTCGCTGACCGAGTCCGTCAAAGAAGCCTTGTCAGCCGGTGACACACTTCGCACCGGAATCCTCGATGGGTTTGAACGCGCCAACGAAGCCATCAACGCGATGGGTGTTGGCGCTGCGACGACCATGGTGGCTGTCGAGATCGATGACGGAAGTGTGCGACCTTATCACGTTGGCGATTCGATGGCGCTGGTCGTCGGTCAGCGCGGTAAGACGAAATTGCAGACCGTGTCCCATTCACCGGTGGGATACGCCGTCGAATCGGGAATGCTCCACGAAGCCGACGCACTGCATCACGAAGATCTTCACATCGTCTCGAACATGCTGGGTTCATCGGAGATGCGAATTGAGATTGGTACGCATGTCCAACTGCGTCCCTGGGATACCGTTTTGATCGCGAGCGATGGCGTGTTTGACAACATCCCAACCCAGGAAGTCGCTGAACTCATTCGCACCGGTCCGCTAACGAAAGTCGCAAAGCTTCTGGCTGCGGAATGCGATCAGCGAATGCGAAACCCCCGCGAAGGGCAAGCCAGTAAACCAGACGATCTGTCGTTCATACTGTTTCGGCTGCGCGGTTGAGCTTAGATCAACTCGACCGCACCTTGCCCATAAATCCAGACATACGAAAACCGTATCATTTGTTGGACTTAGCCATATGGATTGGGGTACCATCGGCCTTCGATCGGTAGAGGGTTGGGTCATGGTTCAATTGCAATGCCAGTGTGGTTAGAAACTCAAGCTGCCATCCATGCACATCGGCAAGCCTGCGGCGTGCCCGAACTGTCACCAGCGTGTGCGGATGGTGGCGGCCCACCGTTTGGACAACGTAACGTCACGGTCAGCGTTCCTTATCGAATCTGGACCACAGCGGGTGGGGGAGTTGATCTTCCTGCTCGGTGACCAGACCATCTCTGTCGGTAAGAGCGCCGACGCCAATCTTTCGTTTCGATCAGCCGACGTTTCA
Organism: Phycisphaerales bacterium UBA1845; assembly: GCA_002338715.1. Taxonomy (GTDB): domain Bacteria; phylum Planctomycetota; class Phycisphaerae; order UBA1845; family UBA1845; genus UBA1845. The sequence continues at coordinate 19,611 of DDIR01000101.1, forward strand.
CGTGTTCACTGCTACCTGCGGGCCGGCTCGCATGGCTGGCGCATCGAAGACAACGACAGCACCAATGGCCTGTTCGTCAACGGTCGACGGGTGAATGGTCACAATCTCCTTAATGGAGATTCTGTCGGCGTCGGTGCGTTTGTCTTACGGTACATGTCTGATATCCCAGCCGCGACACTGACGGAATCTGAACAACGCGTCGCTACAGAAATGTCGGGCGACTCCAGCGGTGGTCATATGATCGAATTGGTCGGCGCAGCAGCCGCAACGGCTGACGTGGGCCATGCGGATTCGGCTGGCGACGATTCTGACGGTAGCGGTTTGCTGAATTTGCTGAGTGATGACATTTTCGTCGACGAAGGCAAGACGATCGACGTCCCCGCGCCGCCGAGTTCCAACACGCAGGATAAGGATGGTCCTACTTGTCCGAGTTGTAAACGCCAGCTTCCAGCCCGTGCGAAGATTTGCGTGCGATGTGGTATCAACGTGGAAACCGGTCGGCAGATCATTACCTCGCAGGATACCAATCTCAATGAAATCTACGGGATCGCAGAGAAGACAATCTGGTGGATCAGTTGGGTTAGTTGGTTGGGCGTGTATCCGATTGCGTCGGAGGCCTTTGGACTCAAGAAGCCGATCGTCATTCGGACAATTGCTGTCGTAACGATCTTGATCAGCGGGTGGTTTTTGTGGCTTGAACTGTCATTCTCCGATTCGATGATTCGTCATAAGAATCTCATGCTTTGGAGCGGTGACGGTGAAATCGATCCGGATACGCTGGTGGCGTACTACTACGGCACGAGTTGGGGAGACACTGAAGCGTTTGACAATCAGTTGGAGTTGAGCGCAGACAGCGATCTCAACGAGGACGAGCGGATACTCGCGGCGCACAACGCGATCCCCAAGGATCGGCAGGCCATCGGTCAATTCCGCGCTTCACAACTCGTCACGCACGCGTTTCTCCATGGCGGAATCTTTCACCTCTTGGGCAATCTGCTTTTCCTGATGGTGTTTGGATCACGGGTCAACGCATTGATTGGTCCGTTGTTAACGGTGATCGTGTATCCAGTCCTTGCGATCGGCGCGGGGCTGGCACATGCCATGTCATGCGCCGACCAGATGGCCTCACCGATGCTTGGCGCGTCGGGTGCGATCATGGGGTTGGCTGGTATGTATTTCGTATTCTTTCCCGCCCACAATGTGCACGTGGCGGCATGGTGGCGGTGGGGGATCATCCGCTGGTTTGAGCTTTCGATGACGATCTTCACGGTGCGCGGATTTTGGGTGGTCTTGTTTTATATCGCCTTCGACGTTGCGTTCACGATCATTGGCGCGGAAGATGGGGTGGCCCACTGGGCGCATCTTGGCGGGTTTATTGTGGGGATCGCGGTCGGCGTTATCCTGCTGCTGGCGAGATTGGTCAATGCGCGCGGCGGCGATTTGATTTCGGTGATACTGGGTCGACGCGCATGGGCGCTGCTTGGTCGTCCCGGTTACGCGGGCGATGACGAGTAGCATTTCTGCACAATGGCGATCGCTTAACCAGGACGCGTCAAGTTGGAATCACAAGCAAAAGTACAATACTGCCCGTCGTGCGGTTCCGATGCGATTGAGCACGGAAAGCTTGCTGGTCACTACCCAGTGTACTTTGCCGCGAAGAGACGCAGGTTCTTCTCTTTCGGTCCACCAACCGTCACGCTAAAAGCCGTTGCGTGTCTCAATTGTGGAACGATTTTCTTCAAAGGGGATCCACAGGGCATAAAAAAATTAGCCGAGTACAGGAAAAACGAGAGACCATAGGCACATCGGTGCCCGATTTCCCCGAATCATCGACGTGTCGCGCAGCCGATCACTCACCCTTACCCACGAAGATCCGATACAGCGCCGGAAGCACCACGAGGGTGAGCAGTGTGCTGGTAAGCAATCCCCCAATCACCACGGTGGCAAGTGGCCGCTGAACTTCCGCCCCCGTTCCCGTCGACATGGCCATGGGAACAAAGCCCAATGACGCGACAAGCGCGGTTGTAAGAACCGGACGAAAGCGCGTCAATGAACCTTGGATGATTGCATCCACCGTGGCGCGACCCTCCTGTCGCAACTGGTTGATAAACGTCACCATCACCAACCCGTTCAGCACCGCGACCCCTGAAAGGGCGATGAACCCGACAGCCGCAGATATCGAAAACGGCATCCCTCGAAGCCAAAGCGCCGCGATCCCGCCAGACAGTCCAAGCGGCACCGCACTGAAAACCAGCATCGCATACCGCACGCTCTTGAACGTGCTGAACAGCAATACAAAAATCAGCAGAAAGCAAATCGGAACAACGACGGACAATCGTCGACGCGCGGCGATCAGGTTTTCAAACTGCCCGCTCCAGTCAAGCCATTGACCCTGAGGCAGGGCGATGGCGTTTACTTTCTCCTGGGCTTCCGCGACGAACGAGCCCAGGTCTCGTCCTCGCACGTTGCATTGCACGTACACGCGTCGCAGACCATTCTCGCGACTGATCTGGTTGGTGCCTTCGGCGACGCTGATGCGTGCGACATCGTTGAGCGGAAGAAACCCGGCATAGGATGGACTTGGCATGATCCCTGCTGATTCCGTCGTCGTCTCCAACTGTACATCGCGTGCTTCTTCATCCCTGGCTGGAAGGGGAATCCAAAGATTGGCGATTGCGTCAGGTTGGCCGCGAAGTTCCTCGGAAAGTCGGACGACGATATCGAAACGCCGATCACCTTCAAAGACGACGCCAGCTTCCTGGCCCCCGATGGCCACCGCCACAACTTCCTGAACATCAGCGACATTCAGACCATACCGGGCGATGACGTTTCGATCGATGTCTATGGTCAGGACAGGCATGCCCACGGTCTGTTCGACGCGTGCATCCGCCGCCCCCGGGATCGTCTTAACGATATCAAGGATCTGCTCGGCAGACTGGCGCATCTTGTCGAAGTCCTGGCCAAACACTTTGATCGCAACATCGCCACGGACGCCGGCGATCAACTCGTTGAAACGCATTTCAATCGGCTGCGAGAATTCGTAGTTGTTACCGGGAAGCGTCTGGACGGTCAGCTCGATCAACTTGATCAGCTTGCCCTTGTGGGTGGCGATGTTGAATTCGTGTTGATGCTCTTCGCCGTGTTCTTCGTGATGTCCTTCCAGCAAGCGTTCGTTTTCTTCGGCCTGGGCGTTGATCAGTTGCTCCAACTCCGCTTCGCTTCGCCATTGGTTCTGCGGCTTGAAGATGACAAACGTGTCGGTGACGTTTTGCGGCATCGGATCGGTTGCGATCTCAGCCGTTCCCGTCTTCGAGTAGACGAATGCGACTTCTGGAAATTCGCCTAACGCACGTTCGATGTCGAACTGCATCTCCTGCGATTGCGAAAGGGATGTACTCGGAATACGCAGTGCATGCATCGCGAGATCTTTTTCATCAAGACGTGGAATAAACTCCTGTCCAAGCGTTTCAAACAACGCCAACGAGGCGATAAAAACAACGACGGAACCAACCGCCAGCGGCCAACGAAGTTGAATCGCCCGGCGTACAATGGGTTCGTAGATGGACTTGGCCCAACGGATCAGAAAAACTTCGCGTTCCTTGATGTGACCGCGCATGACGATCGCAACCATCGCCGGCACAAACGTCAGGGACAGCACAAATGCACCCGCCAGCGCGAAGATGACGGTTGCGGCCATCGGGTGGAACATCTTTCCTTCGACGCCGGTGAGCGTCAGAATCGGAATGTAAACGACGGTGATGATCGCCTCGCCGAAAGCGGTGGCTGAGCGAACCTGCTTGCTGCCATCGAAGACGACGTCCAACCGCTCTTTCAAGGTCAGCAGTCGTCCCTGGGCGTGTTGGGCTTCGCCAAGTCGACGGATGCAGTTCTCGACAATGATGACAGCCCCATCGACGATCAATCCAAAGTCGATGGCGCCGAGCGACATCAGGTTGCCGCTCACCTTGTATTTTACCATCCCGATGGTTGCGATCAGCATTGAAAGTGGAATGGCCAGCGCGCAGATGAGCGCAGCGCGAATGTTCCCAAGCAGCACGAATAGCACGGCGATGACGAGGATCGCGCCTTCCACCAGGTTGCGTTCGACCGTGCGAATGGTTGCATCCACCAGCTTGGTTCGGTCGAGGACGGTCTTCGCCCGTATGTCTGCTGGCAAGGTCTTGCGGATTTGCTCCAACTTGGCATCGACCGCAGCCGCCACCGTCCGACTGTTCTCGCCAATGCGCATGATCGCTGTCCCAACGACAATCTCGCGACCGTTTTCGCTGGCGGACCCGGTGCGCAGTTCACGTCCGATGCGGACGCCATTGGGGGCGACGATGTCGTGAACGTGTATGGGTATTCCATGACGCGAGCCAACGACGATGTCGGCGATTTCCGCGAGCGTGTTGACGCGGCCTGTGGTGCGGATGATGTACATTTCACCTTTGTGCTCGATGTATCCTGCACCGGTGTTGATGTTGTTTTTTTCAAGTGCATCAATCACATCGTGAAAGGTCAGCCCATAGCTCATCAGTTTCATCGGGTCGGGCTGGACCTGGTACTGCTTGACGTATCCGCCAATCGCATCGACGCCCGCGATCCCTTTCACCGTTCGCAACTGCGTGCGAATCACCCAGTCCTGAACCTCTCGAAGGTAGGCGACCTGTTCGAATTCGCCGCGAAGCAATTGCCCCTCGGGCGTTCGATATGCCCCGTCGCTTTGCCAACCCGCGTCTCCGTCGCGAACGTCAGCGCCAACGCCGCCGGGATGTTCAAACTCGACGGTGTACATGTAGATTTCGCCGAGCCCGGTCGAAATCGGTCCCATCGTTGGCTCGGCGCCGGCAGGCAGATCATTCTTGGCGACCGTCAAACGTTCAAAGATCTGCTGGCGGGCGAAGTAGATGTCCACATCGTCGTCGAATATCGCGGTGACCTGAGAGAAGCCATTACGCGAAAGCGAGCGGGTGGATTGCAAACCGGGGATACCCGCGAGCGAAATCTCAATGGGAAACGTGATGCGCTTCTCGATTTCCAACGGGGAAAGCGCCGGGTACGCCACATTGATCTGCACCTGGTTGTTGGTGATATCGGGAACGGCGTCGATCGGCAGTTCGGTCAGCGCATTAATACCGACCGCGGCGATGATGATCGTTACCAAAACGACCAACCACCGGTTGCGAATCGAGAAATGTAGGATGGCCTCAAGCACGGTTGTTTCGCTTTCTTATAGAAAGTCATTTAGTGATGGTGTTCGGCGGCGCCCTTGCCCAGTTCAGCTTTGAGCACAAAACTTCCTGCCGCCACGTACGATTCGCCTTCACGCAAGCCGGAAATGACTGGTACGAACCCGCCAACGGTCTCGCCAATGGTGACCGGCTTGGCGATGAATGCGTTGTCCGAGTGATCGGCGGGCACGAATACGACGTGTTGACCATCGATTGTCTGGATCGCGGCTTCGGTTACGGTGACGATTTTGGATTCGCTCGGATGGGAGCGATCCGACGTTTCAATGCGCACGGAGACGAACATACCGGGTTTGAGCGAGCGATCTTCGCATTCGACCGCGATTCGGACGGAAACCGTTCTTGTGTGTGGATCGATCATCGGCGCGACGTACGACACGTGGCCTTCGTGTTCGTGAATATCCAGACTGCCCGCATTGATCCAGGCTTTTGCGCCCAGCGACAACCCGGGCAAATGTTCACCGGTCACGTCGGCGAGCACCCAGAGGGTTTCGATGTTGGCGATCACCATCAGTTTTTCACGCTGCGGGCTGACCAACTCACCAAGCGTCACTTCCCGTTCGACGATCTCACCATCGATCGGTGCCGCGATGGCGATGCGCGGATTCACTTCGCCCGATGCTCTTAATGATTCAACCGCAGCCCGTGTCATGCCATAAACGTACAACGTATTTTCTGCAGCGACGGCCGTCGCCTCTGCCGACAGTACTTGCGCCTGGGCGACCTTGAATTCGACTTCGCGCTTCTGCACTTCGTCGAGTGCGATGCCGCGGTTCTGCTCGTAAAGTCGCGTCGCTCGACTCATTCCGTTTTGCGCGAGATCAACCGTGGCCTTCGCTGCATCGGCGAGGATGATTTTTTGCAGGTATTCACTTTGGGCCTGACCCAATTGCGGACTTTCAATCACGCAGAGCACGTCACCAGCGCCAACCTTGTCACCAAGACGGACGGCCAACTCGACGATACGTCCGGAAAGCGTCGATCCGACGTGGGCGACCGCTTCGGCGTTGAAAGCAACACGGGCCGGCGCGACAAACGTCGGACGAAGTGTCTGCATCTCGGCGCCCTTGATGGTGATTTCGTGTTGCTTGATGGCCTCGGGCGTCAGTCGAATGGGGTCGACATGATCGTGATCATCACCATGTGCCTTTGGAGCGGTATCTGCACCGTTTGAACCTTCATCGTGATTGGATTCTCGACAACCGGTGGAAGCCAGCGCGAACGCGCAGAGGGCGGTGCACAGGGCGAGCGTGTACTTGAATACATTCATACGACTATTCCTTGATTGGTTTCATGGAAGAGACTGACGCCGAATCGGGTGCGGATGCGGCTGTGGTTTCCAACAACTCCGCAATGGGACGGGCCGTCGCACGTTCCAATTCGACCGACGCAATTGCTGCACTCTGCAGTGCTGCAACGTTGGCACGACGCGTTTCGAGCAGTGATCGCTGGGCGTCGATGACGTTGAGAATCGTGGCTTGTCCGGACTGGTACGTCGCCTCGGAGATTTCAAGCGTTCGATGGGCTTGCGGCAGAACGTCCGACTCAAACAGTGTCGCCAAGCCCGATGCCGTCGTCAGACGATCCACCGCGCCGTGGGTTTCCTGAACAATCGAACGTTCAATTGCATCGAGCGCCGCACGATTTTGCAGATAACCCATTCGAGCTTTGGCGATCTGCGCCTGGTTCTGGTCGAAGATCGGAAGCGTAACACTCAACGAAGGTCCGAGGATGGCTTCGATCTGTTGGCTTTTCGTAAGCTGTCTCTGCCCGCGCGATTCGATCGATGGAATGGTCAAAGCGCCATTGGCGATGGAACTCCGCGCTGTGTCGGCGAGCACTTTGCGCCCCGGCTGAGCGCGGTTGGCATTTCGTTCAAAAGCAATGCCAACGTCGACGTCCTTCCAAACCTTCGCCAACTCGAGTTCGACGCGGGCAGCTGCGGCTTCGGTGGCTTCGCGGGCAGCTCGAACATCCAGCCGGGCATCCATCGCGACCGCAACAAGTTGATCGGCATCAAGTAACCGCAAGGCCGATGAAGTCAGTTCATCCACGAGCGGTAATTCGTCGGCAGGCGTGATCAACCCGAGCATCGTGGCCAGCGTTCGCCTTGCATTGGAGGCATTTAAGCGGGCTGTTCGAAATTCAACTTGGGCCTTGAGCGACTGACCCTTGGCAAGATTGACGTCGAGCGAACCCACGGTCCCCGCTTCGAGGCGTGCTTCGGAAATTCGCAAGAGCTGCTCGGTCAGCTCGACGTTGTCGCGGGTGATGGTGAGCACCGCGTCTGCGGCTACCGCGTTGTGGTAGGCCACTTTTGTGTCGATCGCGAGTGACACCAGCTCACGTGCGGCGGACAAGACTGTCCGATCGAGTTCATGCTGTGCTGCTTGCGTGCGTGCTGGAATCATCCAAATATTGGCGATGTTCTGCGCAAGACCGGCTTCGATGTTCGTCAAACCGCCACCTTCGGGCAGTCGAAACGAGAGGCTTAACGTTGGATTGGACCACAGGCCGGCTTGTACAACGTCAGCCCGAGCCATCCCGATGTTCAGCAAGACGGCCCGCGCTCGCGGATGATTGAGCAGAGCGAGCTTGACGGCTTCATCGGTGGTCAATCCGTCTTCAAGCAATTCATCGACCACGCTGGAAACGAGTTCGTCGTCTTCCGGGTTGACCAGCGGCGACTGGCCGACCGAACGTGCGACTTCAGCGCCGGCTTGAATTTAGTCATGCCGCGCATCGACCGTCGCACAACCGACCACTGCCGCCATTGTGATGCACAAGATAGATCGAAACAGTAGGTTCAACATAAGGTGACCTCGGCGAGCAATGTTTGCTCGAATGCCATGCGCGCGGCAAATGGCGGCGCGCACATCCTCAGGGCGAATCTGTAGAGAAAGTCAATGAAGGTGAAGCGAATCGGCGTGGTTTAGATCAAGAGCGGCAGGTCGCTGGCATGCGCAGGCAGGCACAACCGGTGCGGGCTTGGTGCGGTGTGGATGAGGGTAGAAGGCAACGTCGAATCGATCGCGCAGGTTTCGGAACCGATCGCGACCAGCACGGGAATTTGCTCGTGCGGCGAATCGACTCTCGCATTATTTGTGGCAGCCACCTGCTGACAGGGATCAGCGCTGCAGTCGTCTTCGTGCGAGCAGGAACCGTCAGGCTCGTTTGCAGGGTGATCTGATTCAAGCGAACGATCTGAAGTTTGATTTTCGTGTTGGCAGGTGTCATTGGCTGCGGGATCACACGGATGGGAGATCACACCGGCTAGGCAGAGTGCGGGCGAGATTTGAAGCGCCCAGCAAGCGAGAATCAGATTGAGCAGTTTTCTGCGCATGTTGGATTGATATCGGTCAACGTTGCAGATGTCAATGAAGTCCAGGCAACATTCCTGTTTCAACCTCGAATTATCGGCTCCAAGGCCACAACATCGCCGTTTGCTCTGATTGAAACGGATGATGCTTGCTACTCTTCAATGATCTCGGCTTCGATGACCTCGTCATCGGAATCATCATGCCAGGCGTGTGCATTTGGGGGCAATGGCGCCCCGGGGTCGACGGTCAATGCGAACTCATCCGGGCATGGGGGCACGCCGTGAAGGCGCGTCCGTAGCTTGAGTTTCCAAACCGTACGTTTCTTTTTCTTGGAATCGGCTGGCGTTGAAGCAGGCATGCCATACGGGATCGGAAACTCCAGGTCGGCCGCAACGGTTTCGCCCGGCGTCGGCTGATAGCCTTCCAACACGACGCGTTCGTCGCTGTACAGTTTGGTCTTGATGTCGGCAGGGGCGTTTCCAACCCATTTGCGTTCGACGCCTTCGCAGATCAATTCGACGCGCATCGACTTGACCGGATTGCTTCTCTTAACTTGTTGCTCAACGCGAACGTACAGTGTCTGGCCAGTCAACGGTCGAGGGCTGTTGATCAACAGGTACGCATCATCCATCCATCGATACAGCCAGAACGCATACCCGCCGACGCCAATCCAAAGCATGCCAATCAGTACCCAACCGCCTACAATCGCGAGCGGAATGGCGTTGCCTTCAAAACCATCGACGATGAAGAAATGGGCGCAGGTAAGGATTCCCGCAACGATCCAACCCACGCCGTACAATCCGAAATTTCGAACGGCGCGAGACAGCGTGCTGGGCGCGTGAATCCGATACCAGCCATCCGGAAGGGCTTCGGGTTCGGGCGGACCGAGCGACTGTCGGTGGGCGAAGATGACCAAAGGGGGCGTCAGAAAACACAAGAAGAGTCCCGCGAGCGCAATGCCATAGGGCGCAAACAGATACTTTTTGATCAAGAACGCTTTGGACGGATCATCGTGGTTGTACCAGACGTCCACTTGCTGTCCTTGGGGATACTGATCACGAATTTCTACCGCCCATGCCCGACTCCCGCTGTCATCGGTCGCAAAAACCTCATGCGACTCGTACGTGCGGCCGTCAACTTCATATTGAAATAGAATGTTGGGGCGGTACGAATCTTTCGTTGCGGATTTGAGGCTGGATTTCAGCACGACTCCGGTCGTCGAAGCGCTTTTGGTGATGCGTGTGTGCTGGTTGAAGGTTTCATATCCACCGTAGATGAAGACGCCCAGCCCCAAAGGAAAGCAAAGTGCAAGAAAATACTTCATCGCAAGCTCCGTCCGCTTTGACCGGCTGTCGCGCCTGAGGCGGGGATACTATGAATCATTGGCAATTGTATCGGATTCGGAAAACCCGATGTGGCGGTTCTTCCACGACTCGGCTTGTTCGAGTTTTCCCCATTTGCTGTAGAATTCGGCAATGCGCTTGGACAAACGCGTCCGTATTTCGTCTGCTCGAGGATTCTCGTCTTTGACAGATTCATAATCAGCCAGGATGAGCGTTTCAGCTTCGGCTAACGACTTGTCGGCCTCATCGGTGAGACCGAGTTTCTGTTGGGTTTCCCCGAGCAGGATCAGCGTGTCCGGGTACACCGGATGGGTTGGGCCCAACGTTTTATGATAGATCTCAGCCGCTTGCGTGTACAACGGCGCGGCTTCTTCGTACCGCTGCATCTCGAAAAGTATGGAGCCCAATTCGCTTTTGGCGCGGGCGGTGTATGGATGCTCGCCCATGGCCTGTTCAAAAATTCCCACGCCTTCGCGGGCGAACTGTTCAGCTTCCTCCAATTTGTCTTGCCGGCGAAGAACGTCAGCCAGTTTGGCACAAGCAATCCCCACATGGAAGCTGTCATCGCCATGGGCTTCGCGCATGAGCGGCAAGGCCTCGCGGAAAATGGATTCGGCTTGTTTGTGTTCTCCGCGCTCGGCGAGCAATCCGCCCAGGTTGATCATCGCCGTCAACGTCGACGGATGTTCTGGTCCATGATTCAAACTGAGATTGGCGAGGGCCTCGCGAAACATGGCCTCGGCTTCATCAAGCTTGTTGCGACGTTTGAGGGTCACCGCCAAAGTGCTGAGCGTTCCACCCACATAGGCGCTGTCTGAACCATGCATGCGCCGTTGGATATCCAACGCTTCTCGCTGCAATGCTTCCGCTTCATCATAAACAGCGTCGCGCGAAAGGACCGCCCCCAATTCCATCAACGAGTCAGCCAATCCACCAGCATCGGGGCCGCGTTTGCGATGACACTCGATCGATTCACGAAGGGTGGGTTTCGCGAGATCGTACTTCGCGGAGCGCTTGTAAATGCGTCCCAACGAACACAACTGCCGCCCGAGATGTTCGTAGTTGGGTGGATCGCCTTTTCGCAATTGTTCAATGGATTTCGTCAAAAGTTCTTCGCCGAGTTCGTCCTGACCGGCGAGATATAAATTTTGCCCATATAGCGACACGCATTCCATCGTGCGTTCGTCATCGGGACCAAACAACTCATTGCGCAGTTCGTAAGCGGCTTTTAGGTGGTGGGTGGCTTCTCGATAAGCTCCGACGCGGTCGTAGGTCTTTCCAATGGCGAGATAGATCGCGGCTTTGATCGCGGGCGTGTCGGTGGCAAATTCGTCAATGTGGGCAGCCGCTTCATCGAGTGCTTCGCGCACGGTCATCTCGCGTCCACCATAGCGGGCTGGGTCGGCTGCATAGAGGATCTGGTTCAGGAAATCGTTGACGGCTTCGGTTTCACGCTTTGCCAACTCTGACTCTTCAAGGCGAGACTGGGCGAGTGATTGGGCGCTTCGTGCACGGACCATCCCGATCGACGTCGTGATCACACCTGCGACCAGAACAACGAGCACTGCAGCCACCCCGATGACGGCTGGCTTGTTGCGACGCGCGAATTTCTGAAATTGATAAAACGTGCTCGGTGGTCGGGCGGTGATGGGTTGATCGGTTAGGTGTCGTCGCAGGTCGGCCGCCAGTTCGCCGGCTGATTGATAGCGTCGCGCCGGATCCTTCTCAAGCGCTTTGGAGACAATCGTTTCAACGTCACCGCGAAACACCGTGTTGAATGAACTGAGTCGCGACGGTTCGGTGTTCTGGATGACTTGAACCGCATCCGGTATCGACCGAGAATGAAGATCGTGTGGAAGTTTGCCCGCCAGCATCTCGTACAGGATAACGCCCAGCGCATAGACATCGGATCGGCGGTCCAGCGTTTGCGACGTCGTGGTCACCTGCTCAGGGCTCATGTAGGGAAGCGTTCCGACAAGTTGCCCAACGTTGGTGTGCATCGTCGTCATCTGCACATCGGAATTGGTCAGCCGAGCGATGCCGAAGTCGAGAATTTTTGGTTGGCCCGAAGCGTCCACCAGAATGTTGCTTGGTTTCAAGTCGCGATGAATGACGCCTTGGGTGTGGGCGTGTTCAACCGCATCGCACACGCTGGCCAACAACGTCAGACGCGCCGTGGTCGAAAGATTCTTGTCGCGTGCATATGCCACGAGCGATTGTCCGCGAATCAATTCCATCGCGATGAAGGGTTGGCGCGAACGCAGTTCACTTTTGGATTCGACTTCAGCAATGCCGGCTTCATAGATGTGCGCGATACCGGGATGTTGCAACCGTCCCAATGCCTGCGCTTCATGCTCGAAACGCTGCATGATGCGCTGCGTCGCGAGGCCGGGGCGAATCACTTTCACGGCGACGATACGCTGCGGATTGTCCTGCCGGGCTTCGTAAACCATGCCCATTCCACCGTGCCCGAGTACGCTCAGGATGTCGTACCGCCCGACGCGCGTCGGGATGTCACTGAAGGAGGGCATCTCCAATCGGTCGCTGTCGGTGACATTCGATCCGACGGCCATCTCCAGCGCGCTGCGCATCGCGGCCAACTGATCGTCGGAAAAAGCGTCGGCCACCGTGTCGTCATGCGTGAGCAGTGACATGACTTCGGCGCGTATTGCAGCGTCGCCCGCACACGCATGATCGATGTATGCGTTGCGCTCGGCTTCGGGGAGTTCCGTCGCGGCCAGGAAGATCTCTTTGATACGTTCGTGTTGCGATGAATTCACTGGGGGGCCTCGTCGCTGAGTTCACGGCGAAGCCAAGCCCGCGCCATCCGCCATTCACGTTCCACGGTCGAGACCGATAGCTCCATGACTTCGCCGACCTCTTCGACCGTCAGCCCACCCAAGAATCGCAATTCAACGATGCGCCCTTGACGTTCGTCCAACTTTGAAAGGCGATCGATCGCCTCTTCGAATGCCACGAGTTCAAACGCGCTATCTGCAACGGGCGTTGACAATCCCGACAGCGTGATCCGATCGTGTTCACCGCCGCGTTTTTGCGCGCGACGACGACGGGCATGGTCCGTCAATATCTGCCGCATCGCCTTCGCGGCCACGGCAAAAAAATGGGCGCGACTCTGCCACTCGACTTCGCTTGGTCCGACGAGTTTCAAGAACGCTTCGTGCACCAATGCGGTTGGCTGCAAGGTGTGGGCCGGTCCCTGGTCCCGAAAGAAGCCACCCGCCAGCGCCCGCATCTCGCCATAGATCAAAGGCAGAAGCGCATGAACCGCCGAATCGTCACCGCTGCGGGCGCGGGCCAGCATCTGGGTGAACTCGGATTGGGTTGGTTCGGTCATCGAAGGTGCGTCCCAAGATCAGCCGGTCAAATTCGGAAGTGTCGGATCGATCGGCCAATTTCAATTGGATGGCGGCTTAACTGAACTTTAGCGACCGGTCCGCCCGCAGGCAATGATCATATCACCATATGGCAGCAAGACTTACGAATATTTCCGGAATTTCGTGAAGGGTTTGCGGCTTCGATTGCGTGATTTGAGTGAACGGTCGCGTGCCCGAGTCGGCAAATGCGAGCCAGTTGCAAGAAACGGGCGGATGGGCCCTGACACAGTTCGGAGATCAACCATGTTTAGTCTCAATAGGAGCACAGGAATGAATTCACGGGGTTATCGGGGTATGCCACTGGGGGTGTTGTTGGTGGCAGTCGGAATGCTGATGGTCGGGTGCGAAGCTGTCGCGCCGGGCGATGGCAACAACGGAAGCGGGCCGGGCACAAATCCGGGTCCCGGAGGAAACAACAATAACAACGGTTCAGGCGGTCAGTCCAATGGCTGCGATGGACCGACGGCTACCAACAATGCAGACGACTACTTCGTCGCAGGTAATGCCGGTAATGACGCGAACTCGGGTTCGCAAGAGGATCCGCTCTCAACGATCCAAGCCGCGATTGAGTTAGCCGACCAGTCTGGCGGTGGAAATATTCACGTCGCCAGCGGTGTCTACTCCGAGTCGATTGAACTTCGGTCAAACATCAACTTGTTCGGTGGATACGATGCGAACAGTTGGACGCAATGTCCCGACGAAAATCCAACCACGATCGTCGGCGGAACCACGGCGATGTTTGGCGAGAACATTCAGTCGGCGAAGATCAACGGTCTGACGATCATCAGTTCCGAAGCCGGTAGTGACGAAAGCTCGGTGGCGGTGCGTCTGGTCGATTCATCCAACGTCGAAATCTATGGCAATCGCATTGTCGCCGGTGACGGTGGAAACGGATCGGCGGGACTTGCAGGAGAAACCGGCGCTGGTGGCGCGAGCGGCAACAACGGTGAGAACGCAGGTGCATGCCCGCCCGATCGCGACGGCGGTTCCGGCGCATCTTCCGATCTGGGTGCCGGTGGCGGAAGCGGTGGTCGCGGCGGAGCGGCTGG
>DDIR01000008.1 GCA_002338715.1 Phycisphaerales bacterium UBA1845
GCTTGGATTAAGATCGCTATAAAGTGCGCGGATGCTGCAATCCAACTCGGGCAAGCCCACAAGGTTAAAGGTTGTACAGCGCGATGAATGCGCGTGCCTTGGACGGGTCGAACTATTCCAAAAGCTTCGCCACCGCAAATCGCTTCAACGGTTGTTTGCTCGCATTCTCTTCGGGCGTGGCGAAACGCAGTTCAAGGATTCCGGTATTGGGAAACGCCACCATCGAATGGATCGTGTCATTCATCGATGCGCCTTTCATGATCGTCCACGCTTTGTCCGAATCGATGGTCATGCCCGATGCGTTGAGCTTCTCCATGATGCCGCGATAGCGCGGGCACGAGTCGTCGGCGTTGGCCCGATCGCGATAGTGGTTGGTGCAGGCGATGAACGTTTCGGGTTTGCCTTCGGTGTTGGTGACGGCTTGGCGAACGGTAACGCCCTTTGACATGTCCATGTTGCCGTCGTATTCAAACACGACTGCGGCCTGCGCATCTTTTGAGGCTTTCGTTGCGACCATGAAATTGTTGCCCCGCGTTCCAGGGCTTGCCATCAGGATTCGTTCAGCCACCTGAATCGCGTTGGCGGCATCGGTGGTTTCTACGATCTGCCTCAGCACGAGGCTCCTCGGGCGGCGGCGCACCTGCGACATTGAAGACGCCGCATACACATCGTGCATCGCGACCACGACGCCATGCTCATTCATCGCCGAATACGCACCGATGAGCCCGGGCCAAGCCACCGACACCCAACTGCTGGCGTCTTCGAGGTTGGCCTTTCGCGCGATGACCACGTGCAATTCCCTCAATCCCGGCAGGTCGAGGTAATCGAGGTTTCGCCCCATCACCGTACCGCCGTCGGGCGTCATCGCGCCCCATGCCGCGAAACTCGAACAGCCTCCCGGTATCCAGTCAGCCAACGTATTGAGGGCGATCAGGTCGGTTTCGTCGATGGGTCGCCCAAGTCGCTCAAGCAGCAATCCTTCATCGCCGACCGCTTCGCGCATGCCGGCCAGCATCCCTGCGATTTCGGCCCGCTCCGCATCGGTTAATTCGAACGAAGGCAGCAGCTGCTTGCGCACGCCAACCTCGTACTTCTGCGGATTGTTGAAGAGCAGGTCACCATCAAGAATGAGGCGAAGCATCGCGGATATTTGTCGGCCAAACAGCTTGCCGTGGGCGTGCCCCTGTTCGCGAGGCGTTCCCCAGAGGCGCAAAACATTGACGCCCTGCTCCTGGCTGAGCGACCCGGTACAACTTGGGGGAGCCAACTCCGTCGTTGGACTTCCCGCGTACACGGTGGTGGCCGCAATTGAAACGACCAGCGCGAACGTGAAGAAACGGCGAACGAAAGCGCGACGGCAAACAACGTCAGGTGCACAATTCATAATCTAAACTTTCCATAGAATTTGTCGGCTGGGTATTTTTTGGCGTTCTTGACCATCTTGTCGCGAAGCGCATCGGACAGGTCGATGCCCATGGTGGTTGCGAAGGACAGCAGGTACGCGAAGACATCGGCGACTTCCTCGGTGATTTCGCCCATCGTTTTCTCATCGTTTTGGATCTTGGCGACGGCGTCCGAATGGGTCCACTGGAAGTGTTCCATCAGTTCTGCCGCTTCGATTGCGATGCAGGCACTGAGGTTCTTGGCGTCGTGGAATTGCTCCCAGTTGCGCTCCGCGACGAAGTCGGCCATCAACTGCTTCATCTCCGATAATGTCGTCTGATCGTCCGCCACGCCAACTTCCTCCGGTTCAAGTCATCGCTGCCCAATTGTCGATTTTCGTCATGATTCTGGCAGAAATCGCCCGATACCGCCAGAATCCAAGGCTCGCGGGTATACCTGCGAACCGCCCGGGTTGGTCCGAAGTACAATCCATGAACTAGAATTCTGGACCCGAGCCGGCGACCCCGTGACGATCGAACTAAATTCAGCGAGCGCTGGCTTTCCAACAGAACCCAGCCACAAGGTAAGAGGCATATGAATTCTGATCAACCGAATACGGACACGAAGACCGAATACCGGCGACGCACGCCCAAGGAACATGCGGTTCGACTTTGGCGCGAGTGGGTCAAACCGCTGGCGATCATCATCATCGTGTGCACGAGTTTCCGCTCGGCGATCGCGGATTGGAATGACGTACCGACAGGTTCCATGAAGCCAACGATCCTCGAAGGCGATCGCATCCTGGTCAATCGACTCGCGTATGGCTTGAAAGTGCCCTACACGACTTGGCATCTCTTGAAATGGTCGGAACCCCAAGCCGGCGAGATCGTCGTGTGTTACTCGCCCGCCAACGGTGATCGGCTGGTTAAGCGCGTCGTCGGCGTGCCCGGTGACCAAATCGAAATGCGCAACAACGTGCTCTTTATCAACGGCAAACCGCTGCATTATGGCCGGCTCGATGAAGACCTGATCAACCAGATCAAACCGGAAGCGCTGCCGCGCCATCAGTTCGCCGCCGAAACCCTCGGCGAACACGTTCACGCGACCATGATCACGCCAAACGTCCGCGCACCGCGCACGTTCAAACCGATCATTGTCCCCGAAGATCGATACTTCATGATGGGAGACAACCGCGACAACAGCGCCGACTCACGCTCGTTTGGTTTCGTCGAGCGCAGTCAGATCCTCGGCCGCTCAAGCCGCGTGGCGCTTTCACTCGATCCCGACTGCTGGTATTGGCCCCGGTGGGACCGCACGCTGCGGAAGCTTGAGTAATCGCACTGTATTGAATCAATTGAATTAACCGCGCTATTCGTCCGACTTGCCGAGACAGGTGCTGCACCGCCTTTTGCCGGAAGCGAGAGCGGCTTGCTCGTTTTCATATTCGACGCGATTCTTGGCGCTGATCCGTTTGACATGACTGCACGTCGGCAGGTGGAAAACCTTTGAATTCTTGCTGGCGACGCGAATGGTCAGCGGCGCATCAGCCGCCGTTGGCGAATCACTTTTTCCGCTTGGATCTGTGGCGCCGGGTTCCGGAGAAGCCGCTGGTAGCGGTTGCGAAATCGCCGCAATTTTCGTGGATGGTTCGGTCGGATTGAGATTCGGCGAACCGGCTTGGTCGTAGGCGTGATAGATCAATGCCACTGCCAACCGCGAGGCACGGCGCAGCATTTCAACCGCTGCATCACCGTTGGCTTCATCGAGCAATCCGTAATACTCATCCATCCGAGCTTCAAATGCTTCTTGGTTGTCGACCTTCATTTTCTCAAGGATCGCGCGGTCGGCATTGCAGAAAGCATCGAGATCTTCGAGTGACGAGAGCATCGTGTTGAAGATCATCTGACGAGCGCCCTGCCCAAGCGGATATT
>DDIR01000077.1:0-306 GCA_002338715.1 Phycisphaerales bacterium UBA1845
TGGGCACGGCCCACCCTACCTGGCGAAACCTCTTCGCCATCGCTAACCATGGCACGTGAACGAATCATCTCATCCGAAGCACAGGCGAAGGACCGCGACATCTCCAGCGTCAGTCTGCGCCCGCAAACCATGGATGAAATGGTCGGTCAGCGCGCCGTCATCGAGCGCATCTCCATCGCCATGCAAGCGGCCAAGCAACGCGGCGAACCGCTCGAACACATTCTGTTCGACGGGCCTCCTGGTCTCGGCAAGACCACCCTCGCCCACGTCATCGCCAAAGAGATGACCGACAAGCCCCCGCGCATT
>DDIR01000077.1:420-1063 GCA_002338715.1 Phycisphaerales bacterium UBA1845
CCTCCGGTCCGGCGCTCACCAAGCAAGCCGACCTGATGCCCCTTTTGACCAACCTCGAACGCGGCGACATTCTCTTCATCGATGAGATCCACCGCCTCCCGAAAATCGTCGAAGAGTTCCTCTACTCGGCGATGGAAGATTTCCGCGTGGACGTCACCATCGAGGGCGGACTGCGGGGCCGCGTGGTCAACTTCAACCTGCAACCATTCACGTTGATCGGTGCGACAACGAGAGCCGGTCTGCTCGGCGGGGCGATGCGCGATCGATTCGGGCTGCAGTTTCACCTGGCCTACTACGAAAGCGCCGACCTCGCCACAATCCTGAGTCGATCTGCCACCAAACTTGACCTGAAGCACGAGGACGACGCCCTCACCACCATCGCCTGTCGAAGCCGCGGCACCCCCCGCGTCGCCAACCGACTCCTTCGCAGGGTCCGTGACTATGCCCAGGTATGCGGTGACGGCTCGCTCACCGAACCGATGGCCAAGCAGGCGCTCGCCGTTCAGGAAGTCGACGAACTCGGCCTCGACGAACTCGATCGGGCATTTTTGACCACGCTCATCAAGGTCTATGGCGGCGGTCCTGCCGGTATCGAAGCCCTGTCAGCCAGCATGGGCCAGGAACGCGACACGCTCGAAGACGT
>DDIR01000077.1:1170-2398 GCA_002338715.1 Phycisphaerales bacterium UBA1845
GAAGACGTCGTCGAGCCGTACCTGCTGCAAATCGGATTCGTCACCCGAACCCGTCAAGGCCGCCAAGCCACGCGGGAAGCCTACCAACACCTGAACCTCGATTGGTCGGCATCCGGCGCCTCCACCCAAAGCAGCGAACCCACCCTGTTTTCCAGCAACGGTGAGTAATCGGGCTCCAAGCGTCTGGACATCGGATCAACCAAGTCCAGCAACGTCCGGATATCGCCGGGCAGCCGCTCGAAACACCGGCGTATTTACGCCCCGCACGCATCCGCAAACGCCCCCAACCGCCCGTTGTCATTGACTCGCCATTTCCCTGGCGCTAGGTTAAACTGTCCCCTTACTGTTTTTTGTCAGATTACGGGCCGACCGAGGCCATTTCGAGCACACTTGCATGCGGCGAATCAAGAATTCATCGAATCTTGCGACAATGACGGGTTGCTTGGCGCTCGTGCTGGTCGTGGCGGTTGGCTGTTTCGAGAAAGACGGCGGAAACACCGGGAACACCGGAGGCCGCGTCAGCGATGTGCTCGACGTTAACACGAATGGCGGCGGTGATCTGCCCGGTCAGGATGCCCCGGATTCCGGCGCGTTTGACGCACGCGTGATCAACGACAGTTCGACAGCCGCTGACGTGCTTTTTGTGTTTTCTTTAGACGACAGGATCGTTCATCAGACCAACCTGCGCGGCGTGATGCCCGGTGAGTCGATTCCGATCGCCGGACCGGAAGTCGCGAGCAAACTCGTCGTCACCGGCGCCCGCGAATCCGGCGAAGAACTTCCGACGCAGGAATTCACCTTTGGCATTGACGTCACCAGTGGTCAGGAAGCCATTTACACGATCATCGATTCGATCGTGACACCGCCGCTGCCCCCGCCAGACGACACCAACACCAATGGCCCGCCCGACATGGGTACGAATGGGCCGCCTGATCCCGGTACCAACGGACTACCCGAAGTTCCACCGCCAACTGGTGGTGGTGGTGGCGGCGGAGGTGGTGGAACGGTCGAACCGCCGGGAATCACCGACTGCAACAACAACGAAGTCGATGACGCAATTGAGGTCGAGATTGGCTCGGCGTCTGACTGCAATGGCAACGGTATTCCCGATGAGTGCGATATCGAATCGGGCGACGACGACGACTGCAACGAAAACGGCGTGCCCGATCGCTGCGACGTGGCCCAGACCATCGGCATTGACTGCAACGTCAACGGCGTTCCCGACGAG
>DDIR01000077.1:2513-2728 GCA_002338715.1 Phycisphaerales bacterium UBA1845
GTGACATCTCTGGCGGTACCAGCACGGACTGCAACGAAAATGGTGCGCCGGACGAGTGCGAATACAATCCGGAAACCGGCGACTGCAACGGCAACGGTGTGTTCGACGAGTGCGATCTGGCCTTTGGAACCAGCACCGATTGCAACGACAACGGCTACCTCGACGAATGCGACCTGTTCTCCGAAATCGCCTTCGACTGCAACGAAAACGGCACG
>DDIR01000077.1:2829-3068 GCA_002338715.1 Phycisphaerales bacterium UBA1845
GCAACGAAAACGGCACGCTCGACGAGTGCGACATCGCCGCCGGCAGCAGCAACGACTGCAATAATGACAGCCGCCCCGACGAGTGCGAATCATTTGGCAACTCGGACTGCAACTTCAACGGCATCCCCGACGATTGCGACATCGTCAGCGGCACCAGTGAAGACTGCAACGACAACACCGTGCCCGATGAATGCGAACTCGGTGGCGAAGTCAGTTTCGATTGCAATGACAACGGCATC
>DDIR01000077.1:3162-5686 GCA_002338715.1 Phycisphaerales bacterium UBA1845
CGATTGCAATGACAACGGCATCCCCGACGACTGCGACGCGGTACATCCCGAGATAGGCGACTGCAACACCAACGGAGTCCCGGACGATTGCGATCTTCAGTTTGAAATCTTCACCGATTGCAACGAGAACGGCATCATCGACAGTTGCGACGTCGAATCAGGCGAGTTCCCCGATTGCAACAACAACGGCAAGCCCGACATCTGCGACATTGATGGCGACACCTACACCGACTGCAACGACAACGGCTACATCGACCGCTGCGAAATCGAGGAAGGCCTGGCCCTCGATTGCGACGGCAACAACATCATCGATGAATGCGAGTTGCCGCTGGATTCGGCGATGGACTGCAACCTCAATGGCCGAATCGACGCCTGCGAATTCGATTGCAACGACAGCGGCATGCCCGATGACTGCGACATCTTGTTTGAAGACAGCATCGACAAGAACGGCAACGGCGTCCCCGACGAATGCGAATGCCCGATTGAAGGCAACGCCTCACCGGGAACGCTTCCCGAATTCGTCGAGTGCCTGTCAGGCCCGCGTCTGCCAGGCCAAGGAACCCTCGAGGGTTGCGGCTGCTACGACTTCGACTTCGACCAGGACATCGACTTGATCGACTACGGTCTATACAGCCGAGCGCTTTTCCCGCAGTAATAGCGTCAAAGCTTTAAACCACACGGGGGCAAAATGCGCGGGTTCACCCAAATCGCGTTGGCCGTAAGCCTTCCACTGTGGCTCTGCGCATGCACTCCGGATACCGGTTCGGGATTCGTATCCAAGTTAACCAAACAGGTTGGCAAAGCCGATCGAATCGCCATCTATCGCATTGATGAGACGACTCCCACCGATCCTGGTCCCAAAGTCTACGAAAGCACCGACCGCGGCGAGATCGAGTCGCTGTTCGCAACCGTAACGCTAAATGATCGGCTCGTGCCCTACTGCAAATGTTTCGGCGATCTTCGAATTGAATTGTTTGAAGGTCAGGACGTGATCACCGAACTTCACCTGCATCACGGCAGTTGCTTCAGATGGAAAGATGGCCCATTCAACAAACAAGCCAAGATGACGGACAAATCGCAAAAGCGGTTCGAAAGATGGCTCGAGGATCACCATGCTGACATGGCAAAGTCGGATGAGTAAGTGCGCAAAAAGAAAGCACCGCAAGCTTTTGGCTTAACGGTGCTTTCCGGAGGGGAAAGAAGCCGGGTACATCAATGTTGTGCGACACTTTGCGATGACTGTCTTCGCGACTCGGTGCTCCACGAACCCTCCGGGGTATATATTTAATTGCCTTTGAATTGATCGAATCTTTCGAGATATCGACCAAGGACCCACGGCAAACCAGCTGCCGCTCAAATCGAGTCCTAACTCTTTATCGACAGATACTTAACTTCCTGCCACCTTTACTACGCTTAAAAATCGCCTTGGGCGCGGAAAAAACGGTAAATTCGTGTCTAGATTGTCCTATAACCGCCCGGATGGCGTCAAAATGGGCGGTGCGGCCAATTGGGGAAAGCACATCCGCGGCAAAACCAGAGCCGCCCGGTGCTCGCCAAATGGGGGACAAACCCCTCTCCAAATCAGACCTTTTCGACAGCGACGTCAACCGATTTGCGCCAGGTCCGGTGCGCCTTTGAAAAAACTTGCCACCTGCAAAGTTGATCCATTGCAGGTGGCAAGCTGGTGTTCGTGATGTTAATCCCGCCATTGCTTCATGGCGCGGTGACGGGCGACCGTTCTAGCACTGGGCGTAACCGCAGCCGTGGCACATGCAGCAGCCTTCGGTGTAGTGCAGTTGTCCCTGGCATTCCGGGCAGAGAACTTTGAATTGTTCCTGCTGGGTGCGGGCAACGTGCGTTGACTTGGATTGCACCTTCGGGGCTGTCGCGACCGCAGCGGCTGACGCACCAACCGACGTACCAGTCAGCGAGTCATCATCCGACGTGTCAATCGCGAGGGCCGAGTCGGCGTCCAACTCGTCCAAGCGATTCGGCGTCTTCACCGGTGTTGCGGTTGTGGCAACGCTCTTCGCCGGACCGCCATTCTTGACCGGTGGTGTTGCGGCCAACCCGCGACGCACGCGATCCAGTTCTTCCAGATCGAACTGACCGAGCAGCAGGCGATGCAGACCGAAATGCGTCTTGGCCCGCTGATACTTCGTCAGCGCCCGTGCCAACCCATCACCGAGGCTCATGATCTTGCCTTCCTTGGTGCTGACCTGAAGGCTCGATCCGATCCCCTTCAACTGCTGAACAACATGACGCAGGTTTCCACCTGCCCGCAGCCAGAGGCTGACCATGCGGCAGATGGCTTCAAGGTCGCTGTTGGCAAGGTCGCCACCCTTTCCAAGTTGAGCGAAGACTTCCATCTCGTGCTCGGTCTGGGGATCAACCGTGATCTGTACGTGCATGTTCCCGAACGGCGTCATCTGGCGGAAGAAGCCGCATGTCAATGTGGGAACGATCGGGCACGTTGACCATGGGAAGACGACCCTGACGTCGGCCTTGACGAAAGTGATGGGCG
>DDIR01000143.1:0-82348 GCA_002338715.1 Phycisphaerales bacterium UBA1845
CAGGGGCAAAACGAAGTCAATCACGTGGGTACTGGCGCCCGTGCTGTAAAGCGTGGACGAGCAAAACGCTACGCTTGGATTAAGATCGCTAGTGCAAGTGCCCAGAGCAAGGTCGTGAGGAATCAGACGACCAACACCTCGGCAGCGACGTCCAACTCGGCGAGTTGTGATTCGATTTCAGTTTTGTAGATGGCGTTCATGATCAAGACCTTGTCGGGCTTGATCTCGGTGAGCGCTTCCGGGCTGACGATTTGCTGGCCCGTGCCCGTGACGAATCGACCTTGCTTTCGAGGATTCACGTCCACCGCATGGGCGATGACCTCGAAAGGGGCATCCATCACATTCAAGAAGGTCACCCCTTTGGAACCCGCGCCCCAGATCACCGCGCGGGCGCCGGCCTTCGACCATTCGTCAAACTGTTGTTTCCAATGCGCGACTTTGGTCTCGTACGCCGATTTGAAATCGCCTACGAGGCGCCCCATGTCGCCATCACCATTACTTGACGCCTTGGATTCACCGCCCACATCGGTCGTTGCGTCGATGGATAAGAACTGCCCGTCATAAACGCTTTCAACGCGAATGGGGCTGAACCCCGCCCTGCGAAACAGTGCGTCGAGTGCGGGCGGCGTGAAGTACAGGCAGTGCTCGTAGATCAAATCCCAGATGCCCAGGTGCTTGAGCGTGTAGAGCGCATTGGGCACTTCGAAATAGACGGCTGTCCTGCTCCCCCCCTTGATCGTTCCGTGCACGCTGCGCACAAAACCGAACGGCTCGCTGATGTGTTCAAGCACATGGCGGCAGCACACAAATTCGGCGTCGAACCCGCGGTGTTTGGGGCCATAGTCTTCCGAGCGAATCACGACGTTGGGATGCGACGGCGGCGGGTCGACATCGGGATCAAAACTCGGATCAAATCCAAAGCACTCGTTGTTCCCAATGTCGGCAAGTAGCCGCAGAAAATCGCCACGCCCGCATCCAATTTCGACGATGCGTTTTTCCCGCAGATCGAAGTCCTTGACCAGGCGCTCAGCCAACTGCCCGCGATACTCACGAAATCGCGGCGAACCATCGAGGCTGTTTTCGTACTGCGCCGAGTAGGTCATCTTCGCGGGATCGAATGCCGCATTGAATATCAGATCGCAATTCGGACAGTGGGCCAATGCCATTGATGCACGATCGGTTTCTATCGCGGCATCACGCGAATCCCACAAGACATTGCAGAACACCGGTACACGGTCTGCCGCGAAGAATTCGCTCGCGCCATCCTTGCCGCATCCCGGGCAACTGTGTGTGCTTGATGAAGTTTGAGAAGTCATGGGAGATTCGCAGACTCAAGACGGGTTGTTCAAGAGGTGTTGTGCAGCAAAGCAATTTGTCACTAGACCGCACAGATTTTCGCCGAAACGCCCAGCCGATCAAGGTCCGCTTGGATTTCATCGCAGTAGATCGGATTCATCACAATGACGTGGTCGGGTTGATAGTCCTTGAGCGTTTCCGGGGCAATGATCTCCTGACCGGTCGAAGGCATGAAGTGGCCTTGGCGGTAAGGGTTGATATCAACGACGTACTCAATCGTATCGCCCAGGGCCAACGTCGAAAGGAACGAAACGCCCTTGGAACCCGAACCCCAAAGCACGACTTTCTCGCCGCGTGCAACCGCATCGTCAACGAACTTGCGCCACCCGAGGATGGACTTTTGGACGATACCCGGAAATGCCTCCACCGATCGCGACATCTCCGCAAGGTCGTCTTCCTCAGCCAAACTCGCTTCCGTAGGTCCGTCAGCAGGGATCGCAGTCAACAGCAGATACTGCTTGTCGTAAACCGCTTCCAACTCGGTCACTTCAAACCCGGTCTGCCGGAACAATCGCGCGAGCGAACCCAGGCTGAAATACGTGCAGTGCTCGTAATAGATATCCCAAAACGCACCTTCGGTCAGCACGCGGTAGACGTCGGGCAGTTCGAAGAAGATCACCGTGTCTTTGTGATCACCGATGGTCTTTCGAATCGACTGCATGAATTCAAGCGTCGGGGCGATGTGCTCCAACGTGTGACGGCAGCAAATGAAGTCGGCCATCAGGTGCGCGTACTTGGGGCCGTAAAAATCCTGAATGAATTCGATGCGCGGTGCGACTTCAGGCGGGGTGCGCTGCGGCACATAGCCCGGGTCGATACCGATCCCATGATTGTTGGCCAACTGGCACAACAGCACGAGAAACTCACCCTTCCCGCATCCGATTTCCAGGATCGTTTTGTGATGCAAGTCGTGCTTCTTGATCACGTCAGCCGCCAGTGTGCGGGCGAATGCGTTAAACGTTGGCGAAAACCCCTGCGTCTCTTCGTAGGCCGTCGAGTATTCGTGAACTTCGGGACGAAACAATGTGTTGAACACAAACCCGCATTGACGGCAGAATCCAAGCTTCAAATCACCACGCGGGTATTCCAAGGCGGCTTCGCGCGTGGGCATCAAGAGGCAACTGTGCACGGGAATGTCGCTGACACCATAGAACGTGTCGATGCCGACCGACGCACAGTTCGGGCAAGCCAGCGTGGGTTCGTGACCCGTTTCGAATGTTGCGGCTGTCTTGTTCGACGTCATGGTTCTGGTCATGTCCCGGCCCTTGGCAATTTTCGAATCGTCACTTGGACGTGCCACTGCTCTGTGAGCAGTGCTTTTTATCTGAACATTTGCGCCCGGCACTGCTCACAGAGCAGTGGCACGGTGTCCCGTTTAGACGACGTGGGGTTTTGGAATTGGGATGATGAATTGACCGCCCTTGTCGCGGTATTCCTGCTGCTGCGACATGATCTCATCCTTGAAATTCCACGGCAAAATTACCACGTAGTCAGGCATTTCCTGCAAGATCCGCGCAGGATCGGGAATCGGCTGATGCGTACCGGGCATGTGCAGTCCCTGCTTGTGGACGTTGCGATCGACGACATAATCGATGACGTCCGTGCCCGCACCGATGAAGTTCAGCATGATCGCGCCCTTGGCCGCGGCTCCGTAACCCGCGATCGTTTTGCCCTGCTCGCGAAGGTCATTCAGAAGCGTCTGCATCTCGCTTCGAATGTCGAGGACGCGTTCACTGAAGTTCTTGAAATATTCGTAACGATCCAGCCCCAGCGCCCGTTCTTCCGAAAGCATTTCCAGAATCACCGGTGACGGGCGTTCGTGCTTTTCGACGTAGAGTCGCAGCGAACCGCCATGAATCGCCAGCGGTTTGACGTCGTTGAGGAACAAGCCGTTCTGACGGAACAATGCGTCGAGCGCGCACACCGAGAAGTAACAAAGGTGCTCGTGATAAATCGTGTCGAATTCGCCATGCTCGATGAGTTCGCGCACGTAGGGCACTTCGATGACAGCCGCACCGCCATCCTTGAGCAGCGTGCGAATCCCACGGACGAAGCCATTCGTGTCGGCGACATGCGCAAGGACATTGTTGGCGATGATCACGTCGGCTTGCTTGCCTTCGTTTGCAAGTTTGCCAGCCAGGTTTTCGGTGAAGAAATCGCAAAGGGTGGGTACACCGATTTCTTCAGCGGCTTTTGCCGGTCCCGGCGCGGGGTCGATCCCGAGAACGTTGATTCCCTTCTCGACGAAATTCTTGAGCAGGTATCCGTCGTTGCTCGCCAACTCGACAACCAGGCAACCCTCGCCGGGTTCGAGATTGCGGCGCTCGATCAGGTCCAGCGCATTGTCGCGCGAGTGGGCCAACAACGCATCCGAGAACGACGAGAAATATGGATAGTCGTGCCCAAACAGGATTTCCGGTGGAACCGTCTCCAGAATCTGCACCAGCGCGCAGTTCGAGCAGAACGCCAATTCAAGCGGATACCTGTTTTCGTGTTCGGCAAGCTGTGCATCATTGAGCAGCCCGTCGGCCAACGGCATCTTGCCCAGGTCGAGGACCGGCTTGAGTGTGGACTGACCACACGAACGGCAACTCGCCGCATCGCACCTTTCGGTAAACACTTGCCAGGATTGCTGTGTCACGAGATGACTCCCGTCGGTTAGTGTGGCTGATCGATCCATCGTTCGCTCTTCTCTCTCGTGTGAAAGCAACCCTTACTTGTTGGCCGGTGCTGCCTGCTCCGCAAATCGCAAGGAATCGTCCAATTCGCCGCTTGCGATCAAACTGCGAATGTACCCGATGCGCTGATATTTTGAACCCTCAAATTCTTCGAGCGTTACACCGTGCTTCTTGTATGCCTGGTAACACTCTTCGACACCCTTGCGGGCGGTCCACTGCGGAACAAAATCGCTGAGTTCCTTGGCGATCAGATCGCAATTGACGCGATAGTTGCGGGCGTCCGGTGATGCGCCGTCGGCAAACGCCACTTGGCATTCGGGCACGATCTCACCGACCAGATTCGCAATGTCGCGCACGCGCAGATTCTCATCGGTCCGGCCAACGTTGAACGCGCGATTGTGGATCTTCTCACGCGGGGCTTTCAAGACAGCCAAGAACGCCCGCGAAATATCTTCGATGTGAACGATCGGACGCCACGGGCTGCCGTCGCTTTTCATCATCACTTTGCCCGTCGTCACCGCCCATGCCGTCAGGTTGTTTACCACGAGGTCAAATCGCAATCGCGGTGAAACACCGTACGCGGTTGCATTGCGCAGGAACACCGGCGAGAACGAACCGTCGGCCAACTGCGATACGTCGCGCTCAACAAAGACCTTCGACTCACCGTAAGGCGTCACCGGATTGAAGCGCGAATCTTCGTTGAGCATGTCATCGCCCGCGGCTCCATAGTTGCTGCACGACGACGAGAAGATAAACCGCCCCACGCCGGCTTGCTTGCAAAGCTCAGCCAACCGCACCGAAGCCAGGTGGTTGATTTCAAAGGTCAGATTGGGATTGAGATCGCCCAGTGGATCGTTCGACAGGCCCGCGAGGTGGCAGACCGCATCGAAACCTTCGACATCCGACAGTTCCACGTCCCGCACGTCCTTGATGATCGTCGGCACATCGGGGATGTCCGCGCCGAATGTGCAGTGGCGGTACAGGTCGCTGTCCAGACCGACGACGTCCATGCCTTCATTCACCAACATCGGGGTGAGAACGGTTCCGATGTATCCGAGATTTCCTGTTACCAATACGCGCATGTCGCTTAGTCCCATGTCTTCCAGGGTGCTTTCCCCGATTCCCAAAGCTCCTCCAAGAGCTTCTTGTCGCGCAGCGTATCCATACACTGCCAGAATGAATTGTGCCGATAGGCCATCAACTGCCCTTCGTTGGCGAGACGCTCCATCGGTTCGTGTTCCCACTGCGTCGCGTCGCCCGCGATGTAATCAAAGACAGCCGGCTCAAGAACGAAGAACGCCCCGTTGATCCAGCCCTCTGCCGTCTGCGGTTTTTCAGAAAACTCCACGACGCGATCGCCGTCGAATTCCAGGTGTCCGAAACGCGCGGTAGGACGGACGGCTGTCACTGTTGCGAGCTTGCCATGCGACTGATGAAACGCGAGCAACTTGTCGAGATCCACATCCGACACGCCGTCGCCCCACGTCAGCATGAAGGTTTCATTGCCAATAAACGGCGCCAACCGTTTGATGCGTCCGCCCGTCAGCGTGTCGCGCCCGGTATCAACCAGGTCGACCTTCCAGTCGAGTTTGTCGGTACCGTGCTGCTTGACGTTTCCCGTCTTGAGGTCAACGGTCAGATGTGACTGAAGCGATGCGTAGTCCATCATGTACTTCTTGATGTACTCGCCCTTGTAACCCAGCGCGATCGCGAATTCATTGTGCCCGTAGCGCGCGTAGTGGCGCATGATGTGCATGATGATCGGCGTGCCGCCAACCTCCACCATCGGCTTGGGCTTGATCTCTGTTTCTTCAGCCAAACGCGTTCCAACGCCTCCGGCTAAGATCGCAACTTTCACGGGTCGCTCCTTCTCTAAGTCCGAAACCTTGGGGCAAGGGTAACAGACATGCTCATTTGGGATTCATCGTCTGCGAATCGGGCGATCTTTCGCCCCCGCATACAGGATGAACCCCGGTCTTTTCGTTATCGGCCGCCTACCGCAGAGGGGGTCACGGACACGTGATCGCGGTAGGTCCGGTAAAGGACGTCTGGAAGACCGCCCAGTCGAATAAGTCTATATCACCATCGGCATCGCTGTCGAATGATTCCTGACACACCAGCGAGGCATCGAAGCCAGCCCCGGTGATACATGCCGCAAATTCACTCAAATCGTCGACGTCGACATCGCCATCGTGGTCGTAATCGAACAGGCCATCACAGGCGTCGCCGAATCCGTCGAAGTCGGCATCCTCCTGAAGCGGGTTGGCGACGAACGGACAATTGTCGTCACCATCGCATTCGCCGTCACCGTCACAGTCTTCGAGCGTACCCACGCATTCACCGCTGCTGCACGCTTCGTCGAATGTGCAATCGATGCCGTCGTCGCAGAACTGACCTTCGTTGGCCGCGACGGCTTCGCAGTTACCCGTACCGGAGTTGCATGAACCAACGTTGCAGTCATCGTCCAGACCTGAGCAGTCGACGGCTACGCCTCCGCAGGATCCGTTGAAGCATTCGTCGTCACTGGTACACAGGTTGCCGTCGTTGCACGTCGTGCCATTTTCGGCCAGTTCGGCAACACAATTACCCGTACCGCCGTCGCACACACCGGTTTGGCACGCGCCGTCCAGTCCGCTGCAATCGACCGCCGACCCCTGACACACACCGCCGCTGCACGAATCGTTTTCGGTACACAGATCGCCGTCGTCGCATCCGCCCGCATCATTGACCGCAACCTGCTCGCAGAAACCGGTCGACGAAACGCACACGCCCATGTTGCAGGCGTCATCCAAACCGGAGCAATCGACAAACGCACCTTCACAGACGCCATTCGTGCAAACGTCATTGGTCGTGCACAAGTCGCCATCGCTGCAACTTCCGCCTTCGCTGGCCGCGATCGATTCGCACTGTCCGGTTGACGGGTTGCATGCCCCTTGCATGCACTGATCATCAAGCGACGAACAATCGAGGGTGATGCCGCTGCACACGCCGTTCGTGCAGGCGTCCAGCGTCGTGCAGAGGTCGCCATCATCGCAGCCGCCACCTTCATTGGCGGGTTCGGCTTCGCAGTTGCCGGTGCCCGGATTGCAAACACCCACGTTGCAGTCGTCGGTCAAACCGGAGCAATCCTGGGCAACGCCCGCGCACACACCGTTCGTGCAGGCATCGAGCACGGTGCACAAATCGCCATCGTCGCAGGTGTTGCCTTCGTTGATCGGCTGGGCTTCACAGTCGCCGGTCGTCCCGTTGCAAACCCCGACCGTACACGTGCTATCGAGACCGGAGCAATCCTTCGGCGTCCCAGCGCAGGTTCCGCCCGCGCAGGTGTCGTTTTCGGTGCACGGATCGAGATCGTCGCAAGTACCACCTTCGTTAAATGGTGCGGCTTCACACGTTCCCAGCGCTTCGTTGCAGGTGCCGATGTTGCAGGCGTCGTCGAGTCCGGAGCAATCGAGTGGTTCGGATTCGCAGACGCCGTTGGCGCAGGCATCGTTGATCGTGCAATTGACGCCGTCGTCGCACGCACCGCCCTCGTTGGTGGGCTGCGTCTCGCACGAACCGGTGGATGGATTGCACGCGCCGACAACGCACGTGTCATCCAGCCCCGAACAATCGACAGCCGCTCCCATGCAAACGCCGTTGCTGCATGCGTCACTGATCGTGCAGAGATCACCGTCATTACACAGTCCATCTTCGTTGACGGCGACGGCTTCACATTCTCCGGTCGATGGGTTGCATGCACCAGCCAGACACTCATCGTCTAACGAGGAGCAATCGACCGAAGCGCCTTCGCAGGCCCCAGCGACACAGACATCGTCGCTGGTGCAAAGATCGCCGTCGTCACAGCCAAGTCCTTCGTTGATCGCAGCGGCTTCACATGATCCGGTGGTCGGATTGCACACACCGGTCGAACACTCACCATCAAGCGACGTGCAATCGACGCTCACTCCTTCGCACACCCCGTTGGTGCAGAAATCGCTGACCGTACAGAGATCGCCATCATCGCAGAGGACGCCTTCGTTGGCGGGTTGCGCTTCGCACGCGCCGGTTGAACCGTTGCACACACCAACCGTGCAAGGCCCATCGAGCGCCGAGCAATCCTTGGCCACGCCGGCACACGTTCCATTGGTGCAGGCGTCATTGACCGTGCATGGATCGAGATCGTCGCACGTTCCGCTTTCGTTGACAGGCGACGGTTCGCATGTGCCCTGTTCTTCATTGCAGACGCCCACGTTGCAAGCATCGTCGAGTCCGCTGCAATCGATCGCTTCAGCAATGCACAAACCGTTGGAGCATGCATCGCCCGTCGTGCAGTTCACACCGTCGTCGCACGCACCGCCCTCGTTGGCCGGTACCGCTTCACATTCTCCCGTCAACGCATTGCACGAACCAACCGTGCAGTCGCTATCAAGACCCGAACAATCGACGGCCTCTCCAACGCACAATCCGTTGGAACAAGCATCACCCGATGAACAAAGATCGCCATCGCTGCACGCCCCGCCTTCATTGCTGGCGCTGGCTTCGCACAATCCATTGCTGTTGTTGCAGACGCCCACGGTGCAGTCGCTGTCGAATCCGCTGCAATCGACAGCCACACCCGCACACACACCATTCGTACAGAAGTCGCTGACCGTGCAAAGA
The DNA here is from genome assembly GCA_002338715.1 of Phycisphaerales bacterium UBA1845. Taxonomy (GTDB): domain Bacteria; phylum Planctomycetota; class Phycisphaerae; order UBA1845; family UBA1845; genus UBA1845. The sequence goes on from DDIR01000143.1 coordinate 8,676, forward strand.
TCGCCGTCATCGCAAAGCGTGTGATCGTTGGCCGGCTGGGCTTCGCATTCGCCCGTACCCGCATTGCAGACTCCGACCGTACAGGCGCTATCCAGTCCCGTGCAGTTTTTGGCCGAACCGACACACACGCCAGCCGAACACGTATCATTGACCGTGCACGGGTCGCCGTCGCTACACGAATTTCCGTTGTTCGCCGCCTGCGCCTCGCACACGCCATTGGACGGGTTGCAAACACCCACCGTGCAATCGCCATCCAATCCGCTGCAATCGACACCCGCACAAAGATCCCCGCCATCTTCCGGATCGATCGGGGAGGCTAGGTTAAACACGTAGTCGATGACAGCCGTATACTCCGGCGAGTCGATGCCCGAGAACGAATCGTTGCCCGCGTAGACACCCAATTGGTTCAACGTGAATTGCGAGTTAAACGAGGCACCCGTGATCCAGTTTTGGCCGTCATTGGTGGAGTACTCAAATGTCCAAAGATTTCCCAACCGTTCGAGCCGGACTTTGATGGCGCTGGGCGTTCCGATGATCACGTAGGCTTGCGTCGAACTTGAACCACCGATGATCGTCTCGGCATACAAGCCCATCTGCCCACCGTTGCTGAACACATCAAAGTAGGCGTAGTTGTTGGCGTCCTGCTCTGCGACGATACCTTCGATCTGGAACTGGTCGATCACGATCGACTCAAAGCTGACCTCCATCTGGAAGTCCGCGTCCTGAACATTCTGCATGATGCGCGGAGTCAACCGCCCACCGCCATACATCGAATGCAGGATGCCGGATTCGACGGTGATCGCGGCCTGCGTCCCGGTCATGTTCAACGAGCTGTTGCCCGTTGGGTTCACGAAGGTCCAGACGTTCGTATCGAGCACGCCACTGCTGAAATCGTCGGAAACCAATCCGGACGAAACACCAGCCGTCGTGACGAATACCGCGTCAATCGTCTCGGTCGAATTCGCAAACGCATCGGTGGACGATATCTGATAATGGTAAGTCGTTTCCGGCGTCAGGTTCGGCAGGTTGATCGTGTGATTGAGCACGAGGTTGGGATTGCTGATCACACCGTTTTCATAACCAGCCGTCAGTCCGTGGGCGACGCTGGAGTTGGACAACTCATCCGTTGTCCAGGTGACCTGGGCGCTCGTCGCGCCCGCCGTCACATTCACGTTGCTGATCACCGGACCGTTGGTGTCGATGCTGTCGGTAAAAACTGCTGTGATGTTCATATCACCACTGACGGTCAATTGCGTTGGATTGGTCGTCCCCGACAGGTCGCCCTGCCAACTGACGAACGTCCAGTCGTTGTCCGGTACGGCTTCCACCCCAACGACATCACCATCCAGATACGTCGGCTGATCGGGCGTCAAGACGATCGAGCCATCACCGGTCGTGTTCGTGGTGATGGTGCGCGGACCGAGCGTCGTGAACGTGAAGTCCCCGCTCGACACCGACTCCATCGAGGCGTTTTCGCTCGTCACCTGGATGTGATAGAGCGTATTGGGCTGCAAATTGCTCAAGGTGATGTTGTGCGTGCTGACAAACGAAGGATTGCTTTCGGTTCCCAGCTCATAGCTGCCCGTCGTTCCATACGCGACGGAACTGTCGGACAATTGATTCGTGGACCACGACACCTGCGCGGAAGTCTGCGATGGGATCACCTGCAAACTCGATATCGCAAGGCTCGAACCAGCCCCCAAGGGCACGACCGACACATCACCGAACGTCGCGTCGACGTGGTGCGGAATCAGCAGAATGCAACCGTTCTGAAGATCGTCGAGTCCTTGAAAGCCGCTTAGGAACCAGGCTTGAGGTTCGGGCTGACCCGATTCCCAGACCTTCCCAGCATAGAAGGTGTATCCATCCGGCTGAGTTTCGCAGCGAAATTTCCAGTAATACGTGGTACCCAGTTCGAGCTTCCGTCCCGTCTGGTCGTATTGGAGGGTTCCGCCATCGCCATGAAGCCCGAAGATCCCGTTGTTGGTGTAGAAGTCGTACCAAAAACTCGCACCCATCGGCAGATAGCCGATGTTCGGCTGCCGGCCTTGCCAGTTGCTGTGTCCCTGCCACCGCGTCACGATTCCGATGCCCGGTCCGATGCTTGGGTACCCGAGGTCGAGATCGTCGCGCGAATGAACGGTGATCGGGACGGTGATTTCGTAATCGGTCCATCCCAAATCGCCGATCGCCAGAATCCGATCGTATCCCCATTCGAGAACACGGGCGCCGTTGGAGGAATAATCCCAAAGACCATCGACGACCTGAACCACGTCGGTCAATTCGTTGACGTTGTCCCAGTCGATGTTGTACGGAATCGGCCAGGTGTTTTGCGGCGTGTAATTGAGCGCGACGGTGACCGTCGTGGTGTTGCCCTGCGAGTCCTCGGCAGTGATGTCGATGATGTTGATGCCGGTGTTGAGGTTGTTTTGGTTGATGTCGATGTTGAAGTCGCCATCGTTCTGCAAACGATACGTATCCGGTCCGATTGAAAGCGGAAGATCAGGCCCGTCGTTGATCGTGTACCAAAGAGAGTCGACAAAGGTGTCGTCGGAAACACGACCGAGGATGTTGTAGATCGCTTGCGGAACACCGGGATTGCCGTAATTCTGGAAGAGCCCTTCCCACACATCGATCTCGGGGTCACCGGGTGCGGCTTGCGCGGGCGACCAGGCAATCAACGAAGCCACGACGATCATCAGGATCGGCGTTGAGAAGTGCGCTGTACCACGTGCTCTCGTGGACTGCGGGCGCGCACTCCACTTGGACAATCCCTTTGCGGATGAACGATTGACCCACCCCATTGATGCTCCCCTACCTCGTCGTGTTGACTCGACCGTGATATCGACGAAGTGATTTGACCCATTCACCACACACACCGGAATAAATCCCGCCAATTTGGTGTGCGCAGTTCCCCCGTTTCGACTCCCCCTGCCCCATTATTGGCCCCCATCCTGCGAAAGACCAGTCGCCGACCACTTTTTCAGTTCGCAATCAACTCAGACGTCGATGCGATCCGAATTGATCGTCGCTGGGGGCTCAAGATCGCCGCCCTGCCCAATCGAAATCATTATAACTAATGGAGTAAATGAACCAAGATTTGAGCAAACCGGTCCACTTTGGGGCGACATTCGGTCCATTTGAGGTCCGCTAACGCCAATTTGGGCGAATTCGACGCCAATGATTCCGGACCAGCCCCACGTCCCGACAAACGCCATAGCCAGCCCGTTGGATCTTCAATTTAGCGGGGAATGCAGTCGCTTTCGCACACCGAGAAAATCTCGATGTCCTGCGTGCAAGCTGCCAACCATGCCCCATTGGAGATGTCGCTCAAGATTGGCCAATCGCATTCGGGCATCAGCCGCTTGACCTGCGACTCGTGTGCCGCGAGGGCAGCCAATTTCCGGTCCCGACACGCCGAGATGTCGACACAGGCGTTGAATTCCCTTCGCATCCGGATCGGACGCATCAACGCATTGAGGAACGCCCGCAATGTCGACTTGACGATGCGCTCGTCGGAATTCACCCAGGGCCAATAATGCCAAAACCACACCGCGTATTCGACCATGCGGGGTGACTGGTGGGTTTTGCGAAGCGCGTCGACGACGAACTGGTACGTCGCCAGGTGATCGTCCGGACCGTCATAACGCGAGGGAACAAAGACCTCCTCGGGACGGATGCGCTCAAGCCATGCGCCAACCGATGCAACGGCGGACTCCTTGTGTTCGCCAAGTTTGCCGTCCGGTAAGTCCAGGATGGTAACGCGATCTTCCGCAACGCCCAGGATCGCCGCGGCATTGATCGCCTCACTTCGACGCATCTCGATCAGCGCGTCAATCTCCATGTGACCGGCGTGTGAGCGCCGACCGTTCGTCATGAAAACGATGTGAACGTCAGCCCCCTGCTCGATCTTCTTGATGATCGTCCCCCCACACCCCAGTACTTCGTCATCCTGATGGGGCGCAAAAACGATCGCACGCTTTGAATAGTCGTCCAACCCCGGAAGCCTGCGCATTTGAGCAAGCAACCGTTGGCGGCGGTGACGGGCGAAGTAACCGGGCGGGCCAAGTTGGCTATGGACGGATAAGCTCATCGTATCGGTTGCCCACGGTATCCGCGATCGTGTCCCAAGTGAAGCATTTGAGCACACGCTCGCGCCCCGCCTTCCCCATGTCCTTTCGTTTGGTCGAATCGCCAAGCACCCGGCAGATCGCGTCAGCAAGGTCAGTCGCCTTGTCCGCCTCGACCAGAAGTCCCGTGACCTCCGGCTCGACAATCTCCGTCATGCCTCCGGTCTTTGCCGCAACCACGCAGGTTCCGCACGCCATTGCTTCCACCAGGCTCATCCCAAACGCCTCGCTTAGGGACGGATTCACCAGGACGTCAGCCGACCGGTACCGCGCGACCAGTTCCGATTGGGGAAGCCCACCGATAAACTGCACCCGTCTTGCAGCTTCCGCATTGCAACCCGTCCGTAACCGGCTTGCATAGTCACCGTCGTAGAACCTGGAAAGCGCTTTGATGCGTTCGTCATCGCTCAGCCCGACGATGAACTCCTTTGGGGCTGAACCATCGGGACCGACCAATTCCAATACTGCATTCGGCATGCGGCGGGCGATTTCTTCAAATGCCTCGACCAAAACATGGACGCCCTTTTCCGGCGACAACCGCCCCACGAAGAGGATTCGCCCACTATCGGACTGAGACGCGACGGCTTCTGCTGGCGGTGATGGCGAAAACGCCTCCGCATTGACGCCGTTGTGAACGCAGAAACATTTGTTTCCGGCGCTGGGGTGCTTTTGGATGATGCGATCGACCAGGTATTGGCTGCATGCAAAGACCGCATCGACAGCGGCCAGGCACCTGGCCACCAAGCCCTCATCCAATTGCGACAGCCATTCGCAGTGCATGTGTACGCAAATCTTTGCCTTTGGCACGGCCCGGCGAATGATCGAAGCGTATTGGGCAAAGTTGTGGATATGAACGATATCGACAGGATGCGCCTTCAGCGACGCGGCGACCTGCGCGATGTACGAGCGATAATAGAGGCGCGAGGCAAAGAATGGCTTCCGCGCCGACCAGACCACCGGAAGCCGCCGCAGCAACTTGTGCTCAAACGGGTCGACTTCAGTTTCGATGCGCCGAACGGTGAGGTTACCGTCCGATTGCGTCGCCGCCTGCTTCGAACCTCGTCGCGCATAGATCGCGATATCGTGGGACGTTGGCAGACGACTGGCTACTTCGTACGTCCAGATGGGAAGTGAACCCGACAACGCCGACAGGTCCATCATGTCCCAAGGGTGATTGATGAAGGCGACCTTCATCGGTCGGCAGATCCCCCGCCCGAGGATGACGCCGAGGAAACCGCCGATGGCGACTTTGAAATCACCACCTTGCGACGGCGTCGCATGCGCCATGCGCCAACAATATCGCGCACGAACTTGCGGCGATAAGAGAACGCCGACCGCATGAGGTACAACTGACACATGAACCGCTGCCAGATCGACGTGGGTGTACCAGCGATGGCGCGGAAGTATTCCCAAAACATTCGGCAAGTGGGAAAGATAATCCGCCCTGAGCGCTTCGTATCAAACCAGTCCGAATAAGCGTAGCGGTCTTTCATCGCCTGCATCGACTGACCGGGATGCTCGCGCGGGAAGAACAATTCCTCGGGCACTTCATGAAACCGCCCAAAGAGCGATAGACGCGCGAGCAGCACACCATCACCGTGCGGATAGTTGCCGATCAACTCGGTGTTTTGCAACGCACTCATCCGGTACAAACCGAATACTTCATAACATTTGTAACCGACGTACCCGCGTACGATTTCCGAATATCGGACATGCGGTTTGGGCGAATCCGTTTTCAGGTGAATTCCATAAGGCTCCTGTTTTTCTCCGCGATCATTGATGACCCGCGGTCGTGGGCAGACGAGCACGACAGATTCATCTTTGTCCAGCACATCGACACACGCCTGGAGAAACTCCGGTGCGCAAAGATCGTCGTGGGCTGCCCACTTGAAGTATTCGCCATTCGCCAACTGCACGGTCCGATTAAAATTCCATGCGGCGCCGTGGTTGATGTCGGTTCGATAGTAACGAATCCGCCGATCGCGCTCGGCGTAGCGCCGGCAAATCTGCATGGTCGAATCGGTCGAACCGTTATCGGAAATGATGACTTCAAATTCACGGTAGGTCTGAGCGAGCAGTGAATCGAGACATCGCTCCAAAAAGCGTTCACCGTTGTATACCGGCACGCCGATGCTGACTTTGGGCGATGGTCGTTGTGGGTGATGCATGGACTCGAATTGCTGAGACTCAGACATTGGATACAAACCGTAACCTTCCGGCAACCGGGCACTCAAGCCACTCGCCGGTCATGACCCCATAACCTCACGCATCGCCTTCGCCATGCGTGCCTGGGTAACTTCCCAAGTGTACTCCGCGGAAACGCGATCGCGCGCCCGCTTACCCATCATAGCGCAAAGTTTTGAATTCGCGACAAGATTTTCCAGTGCGTCCGCCAGACCGGGTATGTCGTGGGGTTCGACAAGAAACCCCGTCTCGCCGTTGACCACGAAGTCCCGGGGGGCTCCGAGGTTCAGCGCGACGACCGGTAATCCCGCATTCATCGCTTCAAGGTAGACCAGACCGAACGGTTCCCGCAAGCTGGGCATGCAGAAACAGCAGGCGTCGGACATCAATTCTCCGACCCGCTCAATCGGGACGACCCCGAGAACCTGAACGCCGGGGACCTTCACCTCCGGTTCGCATCCCACCACGATCAGATTCGCATCCGGATGCTTTTCCCGGACTCGGGCGAAGGCCTCGACAAGTTGCGGACCCCCTTTGCGTTCCCAATCCAACCCCACGAACAGGATCTTCTTGGAATGTTCCACCGAGTCAAAGTTGACGTCGGCCCGGCGGGCGTTGAAACCGGCACCGACCAGGCGGACGCGCTCCTTGGGAATATGATAGAACTCAACCAGCGAATCGCCGACATGGGTGCTCATCGTGAATACAAGCGCCGCCTTCTCGATCAAAGCCCGTTCCATGGGCAACCAATCGCGCCAACGGTCTATCGCGGCTTGACCGTCCGGATAGTAATTGTTCGTGAGGATCGCATGGTCCGTGTAGATAAAGTTGGGCCTGTCGGTCGGTGGAGCGGGCATCAACGTTTGAAGCGTCAATGTGCAGTCGAACGAACGACCACGAACGGCCTCGCCCACGACCTGCTCCAACCGGGTGAGGTTGGTACGCGAACGCAATGCGATCTGCCGATAACTGCGCCGCGCTTCCTTGAACCCCATCGACATGCTGGCTTTGACCAATTCGGGGAGCGCCTTGAGTTTGTCCGACGTGTTATCGAAATAGCCGTCATCGAGATCGCAGCTTTCGATCACATCGTCGGGCGACTTGGCCTTCCACGCCTCCATGAGTGCGCGACTGACGCCCGAAAACAACCCGCGTTGAAGTTTGAGTATTCTCATTGAGTCTGATCATCTGCACTCAGCAGCGCATCGCAATCGAAAGCACGTTGGCGTTCAATCATCGCCCCACAAACGCCCATTGGGTAAGCACATTAGACGTTATTTTTGAATCAACGGCATCTCGCTTCCTGGATGAAGGGTATTCGTTCAATACGCTTTGACATAGCGCAATGTGACAAGACCCTTCAAACCATTTGTCAAACACATCAACAACCAACAACTTTCAAAACATGAAACAAGCAACCTCAACCCATGTTCTTGACGGGGAATGTCGCTGAGAACATGTGAGATTCGCGGCGACTTGAATCAAGCGAAATCGTAATCGTGCCACCAAGTCTTTACGAACTTATTTGCTTGGTTTTCGGCCACAGAAATTGGGGCGAAATAGTCGCAAATTCGCAAACGCTGACACCCCCAAGGTTTATTGGTCTTCGGAAAATCTCCGGCAGTTTTTGCCGCACATTATCGGCGCAAATCACCCGTCAACCCAATCTGAAGGTTCGTGATCAAGGTTGACACCTTGCTCTATTCAATCAGTGAATCGTACGGTTGCTGGAAGTTAGGGGAAAGAGTCACGCCGACGCTGTACCAGACGCGGTTAACCGCGCCACCCAGCGGCAACCTAGGAGCAAAACATGAACTCGTTCGAAGACCGTGTAGGTCTGCGCTCACTCGGCGCAACCGTCCTTGCGATCTTGATTTCGTCAACCGTGGGCTGCCAGTCCGCCGTGGAATCAAACAGCAAAGACGAGACCCGCAGCGGTGATCAATCCACCGCCAACACCAATGCGGATGACGATCGTGAAGTCGAATTCTCGACGCTTGTGGACGACGGGAACGAGTCCGAACCCACCGGTGAATACACCGATGAGGAAATCGACGACCTGGCCCAGGACGCACCGCCCGCGGGCAGTGTGTTGATGCCGGTTACTGACGGTGAAGGCAACTCGGGTGTTTACAGCATCCTGGCCGAACCGGTCAGCCCACTGGCGCCGGACACCTGGTCATTCGCGATTCAGCCGGTCGATCCGATCAAGCGTCAGCGCTATGCGTACGCCTGGGATTTCGGCGATTCAACGCGGAAAGCGATTGGCACGCGGACCTCGCACGTCTTTGCGGAACCCGGAGAGTATGAAGTTACGCTGTCGGCCCATGAATTCGCGGCGCCGGCGGGCGGACTTTCCAATTTCAATACTGAACTCGGCGACCTCGCGTTTGAATTACAGTTCACCATCAATGTCGAAGCACTCGACCTTTCGGAATGTGACGAAGACGCCGACTGCGACGACGGTCTTTTCTGCAATGGTGCGGAAGCATGCGTCGAAGGTCAGTGCGTTTCGGCTGACGGTCCTTGCGGCGACGATCAATGCGACGAAGACACCGACTCATGCGTCGCTGAAGAGGATCCCTCCGGTCCGCCAATTGGTGGCGGCGGTGGCGGTGCGGGTGGTGGCGGATGCACCACGGATGCGGAATGTGACGACGGCGACTTCTGCAACGGCGCCGAAGTCTGCGTGGCCGGCGCATGCACCGATGGCGAACTTCCCTGCCCGACGAGTGGCTGCAACGAAACGACCGACGCATGCAGCGATGTCCTCATCGCCGTTGGCGACCAGTGGCACTATCAGAAGGGACTTTCGGGAACCCCGCCAGTCGGTTGGGCGAACACGTTCTTCAACGATGGCAGTTGGCTCGTCGGTCCGACCGGTATCGGTTATGGCGACGGTGACGACGCGACCGTTCTCGACGACATGGCCGGCAGTTATGTGACCGTCTATGCCCGTCGCAAATTCGACATTCCCGAAGGCGCAAGCGTTTCAAACCTGAATCTCGTCATCGATTACGACGACGCTTTTGTCGCCTACCTCAATGGTACGGAAGTGGTCCGCCGCAACATCGGCGCTCCGGGCTCACCGGTGAATCGCGGGACCGAAGCCGACTCCGGCAGAGAAGCAGGCGTCGCCGAAGAAATCAATCTCTCCGTCGCGGGCTTGCTGCTCAACGGCACCAACACCCTCGCCATCGAGATCCACAACTTCAACATCGAAAGTTCGGACCTGACCCTGATTCCGTCGCTGTTCGTGGCCGACGCAGTGACTTGCTCCACCGACGCCGACTGTGACGACGGTGCATTCTGCAACGGTTCGGAATCGTGCGTCAACGGTGCCTGCCAAGCCGGTACCGCGCCGTGCGATGCAGCACAGTGCGACGAGGCTGGCGACTTCTGCCTTGAATGCGATTCGAACCTCGACTGCGACGACGGCGTGTTCTGCAACGGTACCGAAACGTGTGATCAGGGTCGCTGCCTCGACGGTACGCCGCCCTGCTCCGAGGAACTTTGCGACGAAGCCAACGAATTCTGTGGCGAATGCTCGCAGGACAGCGATTGCGACGACGGCGCGTTCTGCAACGGTGTCGAGTCTTGCAATGCCGGCTCCTGTGTACCAGGTGTCGCCCCGTGCGATGACGCATCCTTGTGCAACGAAGGCACGGACCGCTGCGACGAATGCGGAAATGACGCCGACTGCGACGACGGCTTGTTCTGCAACGGATCGGAAAGATGCAGCAACGGTACCTGCTCAGCCGGCGTCGCGCCCTGCGGTTCTGATCTCTGCAGCGAAGAACGCGACAACTGCGACGAATGCGGCAGTGATGCCGATTGCGACGACGGACTGTTCTGTAACGGTGCAGAGTATTGCGAGGCTGGCGTCTGCATGGCCGGCAGCATTCCCTGCGACGACGATTCGGCCTGCAACGAAGCGACGAACGCCTGCGATACCGAATCCAATGACGGTGGATTCAGCGAGGACTTCGATGGACTTTCCGACGGAAGCGACCCAGCCAACTGGTTCGATACCGGCGCCAACAACAGCCTCAGCCAGAATAACGGTCTCTTCAAAGTCCAGACCGCAAGCGGCAACAAGGTTCTCGGTACCACCTCGACGCAGACCAACATCCACTCGCACTACGTCGGTGACGGAAGCGCGAACTGGACGGCTTATGCGTTCAGCGGACGCATGCGAGCCACCTCATCAACCGGTGGCGTCGGTGTGACGTTCTTGTCAGACTTCCCCAACAGCGACACGTATTACCGACTTCGCGAATGGGGTGGCGGAACGTTCCACATCTCGCCGCACGGTACCGACATTTCCGGTGGCGAAACCGATTCGGGTGTGAGCCTCACCGCAGGTACCTGGTTCCACTTCGTTGTCGAGGTGGAAGACAACGGCTCGCGTACGGACATCCGTGTAAAGGTCTGGGCCGACGGTACCAACGAACCGAACAACTGGCAGATCAATTGCTATGACGATCGCGGCACGCGGATCACGCACGGTACGGTTGGTGTGTGGGCTATGGGTGCGGGCGACAAACAGTGGGACGATTTCGGCGTGACCTTCTTCAACTGCGACGAAGACTCCGACAATGACGGAGAACCGAACTGCAGCGACGGTTGCCCGAATGATGCATCGAAGCAGAGCGAAGGGCAGTGTGGTTGCGGTATCGCCGATACGGACTCCGACGGTGACGGTGTCGCCAACTGCCTCGACCAATGCCCCGGACAAGCCGACGTCGACTCAGACGGTGATGATACGCTCGACTGCGAAGACGGCTGCCCGAACGATGCCGAGAAGACCGAACCGGGCGTGTGTGGTTGCGGTACGTCTGACGTGGACTCCGACGAAGACGGCGTCCCCGATTGCAACGACGTGTGCCCAGGTTTTGACGACAATGTCGATACCGACAACAACGGAACGCCGGACGGTTGCCAACCATGCGGTAGCAATGCCGACTGTGATGACGGATTGTTCTGCAACGGTGCTGAAGTCTGTCAAAGCGGATCGTGTGTGGCAGGCAGCTTGCCGTGCGACTCGGACGAATTCTGCAACGAGGCAACCGATTCATGCGATGCCGACGGATGGCAGGCGCCGATCGGTATTCCGGAACCGAGCTTCGGTGTGCGTGAAACGGTGGCCAACACTTACGGCAACGATTCATTCTACACGCACTGGGTCGATCGCACGCACTCAAGCGCGACCGACAGCAACAACCCGAACGGCTCACCGTCGAAACCGCGCGTGACGATTCCGACCAACCTGCCCGCTGGCAGCGTCGTGGAACTTCGCGGTGGACCATACAACTATTCGTCGGGCGGCGATCTGCCGATGTCGGCGAACGGTACGGCACAGCAGCCGGTATTCATCCGTGGTCCGCGCAGCGGTGCTCGCCCGGTCGTGTCTCGGTCGGTGAACTTCGGCGGTCAGTACCTTATCGTCGAAAACATCGAGTTTGACGGTGCGAACGGTCTCTTCACCGACAACGGCGACCACCACATCGCCGTGAGAAACAGCGAGTTCATCGGTGGCGGTGGTGCGGGCATTTTGATTATCTCGTGGGACGGCAGCACGCTTCACGACATCGTGATTTCGAATTGCGTGATTCGCGATTGGGGTGATTGGCAAGCCAACTTCGACGAGGACTATCACGGTATCAATGTCGGCCACAAGACGAACAACATCTGGCTGCTCGACAACGAACTGTATCACAACAGCGGTGACGGCGTGCAGATCAACGGTGGACAAGGCGGCTGGAGTTCGACCCACCACATCTACCTCGGTCGAAACGAAGCATGGCAGAACAAGCAGACCGGGTTCTGGGCGAAGCAGTCCAGCCACGTCGTCATGTCGGAAAACATTGCCCACGGTAATACGCCTAGCGATTCGTCGCTGCATGCAGCCGGTATGGGCGGTCAATATGATCCGAATCCGATCTGGTTCCTTTACAACGAGATCTACGACTGCGATACGGGCTTCGCACAGATGAGCGGTGATGGTGGCGGTGGTAACAGTTACTACATCGGTAACGTGATCCACGACCTGCACGACAGCAACAACGACTTCAATCCGGGGTCGGCATGGTCGAACGCAGCGTTCACGTTGATCGGTACGAACAATCGCTACGTCATCAACAACACGGCGTACAACGTGCCAGCCGGTATCAACGGGCCTGCGACGTATGGCAGTTATGTCATCGCGAACAACATCATCTCGAACATCAACGAGCCCGGTGGGCGTCACGTGATGCTTGAGTATCCCGGTGCGGTGAATAACTCTTCGATGACGAACTGCCTGTTCTATCAAAACGGCAGCGCGGTGGACATCCAGTGGGCGAACAGTTATCCGCAGTCCACGAACTTCACCGGATCGTTCAGCGCCAACCCGATGTTCGTGAGCCCGAACGCCGACAACTTCGCGCTGCAACCAAGCAGCCCGGCGATCGGTGCGGGTTCATCAAGCGCCGAGGAAAGCGTCTACAGCACGTTCGAGTCGTTGTACGGCCTGAGCATCCGCCCCAACCGGGCAACGGTAGACATCGGCGCACCGTACTAGAAAGTTACGAAGCACCGTATCCAACAAGCACCTGTCAAGAGGCGGGGCCAGGCCAATCAAAGCCTGGCTCCGCTTCATTTTGCGCGCCAATGCCAGGACGATCCCGTAGGGTCCGCTGTGCGGACCGGTCAACAACGACCGGTTTTCAATCACCGGCATCCCATGTATTCTGATTGCTCGCACCATTCACTTGACGCGAGGACTAGAAGAATGCAGGCAAAGCGAAAGCCTTGGTTGGTCGTTTCAGTTGTGCTGCTGATCGCCGGGACGGTCGCGACATTTTTCTTTGTCCGGAATCTGAACCACAAATGGGAAGCCATCGCCCTCTGGGAAGCCTGCCGCGACGAGTTGATCGCAAAGGGTGAACCGCTCACTTTGTCTGAGATCGAAGCAAGGCGGCCACTTGTACCAGATAACGAAAATGGCTCGTTGGTGATCGAAAACTTCGCGGCGGAACTTCAAGACTTGAATTCGAACGCAACTGAGCCTATTCCAATCTTCAATGTTGAACTCCGACGCATTGACCCGTACGCCGGTATCCCGGCAGGGTCAGTCGAGCCGATGCGTTCATTTCTTGCCGAGAACGATCGCCTGATAAGCGATCTAAGTTTACTCAACGCCAACACCAATGGGCGGCTGACGATCGTCTCCTACGATTTTGAAGGTGACGACCCGAGCGAATTCGCCATGCCGTCTTTGGCGCCTTGGAATATTGCCGGGAAACTCATGCGCCTTCGGTCAATCAGTCAACTGGTCGATGGCGACACGGACGGAGGAGTTGAGTCCATCGTAACTCAATTTGGCATCGCTGCGACGATGCGACATGAGCCGAACTTCATACCTTATAACATTCGCTTGCGGATCATTCGCGATGCCATTTCCGTCTTTGAGGCAGCACTTCGAACTGACAAACTTGAGCCCCATCACCTTGACCGCATTTCTGAAAAAATCAGAAAACAAGCTGCAACGATCTCACCAGCCGAAGTCATGCGGATTGAACGCGCTTTTCTAATTCTGTTGTATGAGAGTCTCGCCGCAAAGAAAATCGATGTTGCCGCCGCTTTTGCCGACCAGGACATACCCGACGCCGTTGCAATATCAGAGTATGACATCCGCATCGCCCAAGTTCGCGCAGTCTCGTATTTTCCAAACCGAATTGCGGCCGCGCATGATCCCGAGCAATTGCTGAGCGCCCGCAAGGACAGAAGCTTCACGCGAAAATATCTATCGATTGATGAAAACAAGCGTTGGTTATATAGAAATATCTTGCCTGATTCGTACTTCTGCGTCTTGGCGGCTCGGACGCATGCCTTGCTGCGCTGCGCGCTGACTGGAATTGCGGCTGAGCGATTTAGAATGGATCGCAAAAGATTTCCACGAACTCTGGACGAACTTGTGCCAACCTACATCGATGCGATCCCAAATGATCCTTTCACCCGAAAACCCTTGAGTCTCGCCAAGACCGATCACGGGATCGTCATCTATTCGTTTGGGATAGACGAAGAGGACGACGGCGGGAAACTCAAAGCTCCCGAAGGTGAATACGGTTCACCTGACATCGGTTTTCGTCTAGCCTCCCCAGAACACCGCGGTTCGCTTGTTGCCTCGCCCTCGCTCTAGACAAACGCGCAAACGGAACGTTCAAACCGCAAAGCGTCAGGCTTTGGTGTCATCGACAAGATCCACCCCGATTCTTCTTGCTGCAATTCGCAAATTGCGATCGTACGTCCACAACGGCAGCGCCGTTGCCGTGGCGAGTTCGAGGTAGACCGCGTCGTACGCGGAAAGCTGGTGCGGCCTTGCGATCAGCGCAAGCTGCTCCATGCTGCGATTCTTCGGATCGCCGACAACCTCGATATCGAGTGCCTCAAGAATCTGTAAGAAGCGCGTACCTTGCGATGGCGTGAGTTGCTTACGGCGCTCTTTCACGAGAATCGCATTGACGACTTCGAGTCGCCATAAGAAAGGGGCGATCAAAGTTGAATCGCCAAGCACCGATCCAATCGCGCTGACACGTGCCTTGTCCTCGAAGAGCCACGCGAGCGTCACGCTGGCATCAATCACAAGGTCAGCCACGGTCGGGCCGACCTTCCGCAATCAGGTCGAGGATTTCCTTTCGACTCATTTTGGGAACTTCATCGCGCAATTGCTGCAAGGCGGACAGCGCTTCCGCGCGACTCATTTGCATACCGTTGCGGGCACCAGTCGGTATGATGTCCACAACAGGTTCGCCCCGCCGAGTAACGGTGATGGTCCGCCCTTCACGAACAACCCGGTCCACCACTTCTGAAAAGTGCGTTTTGGCCTCAAAAATGCCGATTTGGTCTTGATCCATGGCCGATCCAATCTAACTAGTTATCTAACCAGTTTATTATGCATCGGAAATCGCATGGGTCAAGATTATTCCAGACCGTTCACAAATTCCCCTCCTTGAACAATCTTTCCGCGTACCGGGTCTGGGCCACCGCCACCTATTCAAGCCACTGAAAACGGTCGGCCGCATTCGGGACATCGTGGGTCGGACAGTCCGGTTAGATTGTAACCGCAGTGAAGGCAGTGGTTCCGCCTTCGGCGGCGATGGCGTCGAACCGGACCGCGGATGAATAGAGTTGCGATGCCAACCGACAGGAACAACGCACTCCAAATTGGGAATATCAGTCCGGAATGCTGCCACCCTTTTTGGTCATAGGAGTAGACTCCGAAGCTATGCCATGTCCGACCCTGAAACGGATGATGCCCCCAGATAAACTCTATTTGCGGAGGCGTTTCGCGAATATCGCTGAAGAATAAATCTGCGTTACCGGAGCGGCCTCCCGCCGTAAGTGTTCGCTTCTCTGTAATCTCCCAATAAAACGAGCAATCAATGAAATAGCTTGCGCACCAGATGCCAGCTAGAAGAGGAGTGATGACCACGGTGCCCCACCCAATGACATTCGTCGTGAATTTGCGGATCATGTTCTCGCACCGCATTCTGGGCACACGCCGGATTCGTTGCCAGCTAGATCGTATGTGCAATTGGTGCAACGATTGAGCCTCTTGAGTCTCTTCATATTGCGACATCGAAGATGCCTTCGAACGCTTCGCACGAGCAGGACACCTGGGAAGAGCAGGAACAAGCTCGCCAACAACGCGGCGTGAATTGTTAAACTAAACATCATGAATTCACCTTTATAGGTCCGCGATATGTTGAGTCCCTGATCGCCGATTCTAATGTGTGTCGATTTGCTCGTATCCTCGGCAAACCCGTCTATGCGCCCGCACGATACGCGCACTCGATTAGAGAAAATCGAAGCCGCCAGATAGTTGTCCATATGCCGACATTCAAACTGATCTGTGTCGTCCCACATCACGTGGCTGTCGTTTCTTTCAACAGCATATTTCAGCCCCGACTCCTGCGGTTGAACAAGCAGCATGAGGGGAGTTGTGCGTGAAGCATATGATCCGGCAATTACGCCGATCGCGAGGCATGTCAGGACCGACACCGCAATGCGTACAGACCACGTCCATACAAACCGAAGCAAACTCCGCGTTTGGCTTGTCTCAATCGCCTGAGGCTTGGATTCTTCGGAATCGGACATATTGTCTTCATTGTCTCTCTGCAGGTGGCAAATACAACAAATTCGGCTTCGTAACAGCTTTGGCACGACTGAACGGCCACGCGCTTGTCATCTTGCTCTTGCTTCGGACATAATTGTGGGTTGCCCATTTTACTGGGCTGGGGTTTGGACGATGGCGGCGAACGTTTATTCATGTTCGAGGGAGGCACGGATGCTGACTCTATTGTTGGCCGGTTGGCTAGGCGGTTGCGGTGCAGTTGCCAGTCCGGTGGCATTCTTTGCCGCAGGCGATGGCGACGCCCCCGCTTCAGGCGTTGGGGCTGGTGACTCGGCAGATTCGATTGCGTTGCCCGCGACATTCGGCGCGGTGGATCAGCATGTCTACGTTCGCACGAATCAAGCGTCCGCCGTTGCACTGACCTACCTGCATGGCGACAGTGGCCCCGCATCGTTTGAAGTGGTTGGTGAACCTTCCAATGGAAAACTGACGGGAGAAGCGCCGCGTCTCGTATACACTCCGCAAAAGGACTTTGCAGGCAAAGATCGCGTTTCGTTTCGCGTTCGTCAGGGCGAAAAGACTTCGGAAGGGACGATCACCTTTCAAGTCAGTGAATGGACGCCGCCGATTGGCATACCGGTTCCCGCGTTCGGCATCTTCGAGACCGTGGCCAACAAGTACGGCGACGCGTTCTTCGCCACCCACTACGTCGACAACACGCATCCGCGCGCGACCGACGATGGGAATCCCAACGGTTCAAAATCCCAGCCGCGACAGACCATCCCCTCCGAGTTGGAAGCGGGCAGCGTCGTTCTGGTCGCGGGCGGTCCGTACAACTATCGCATCGGCGGCACGATCCCGATTGACGCAAACGGGACGGCTGACAAACCCGTGATCATTCGAAGCGCTGACCCAGCCAATCCGGCGCATTTTTCCGAAGGCATGACGATGACGGGCCAATACCTCATCATCGAAAACGTCGTCTTTGACGGCGGTAATCCGCTCTTCGTCAAGGACGGACCGCACCACATGGCCATCCGCCACAGCGAAGTGACGAACTGCGGCGGACCGGCGATCCAACTTGCATCGTGGGACGGCAAGCCGATTCACGACATCGTCATCTACGACTGCAAGATCCATCACAACGGCGACGTGAACGCCGACTACGATCAGGACTTTCACGGCATCGGTGTGGGAAGCGGCGTGTCCAATCTTTGGGTCGTCGACAACGAAATGTACGCCAACAGCGGTGACGGAATCCAAATCAATGCCGGTAACTTCGCAGCTCAGGAATCGACCCATCACATCTACGTCGGCCGCAACGATTCATACGGCAACAAGCAAACCGGCATGTGGTGCAAGCAGGCCACCGACGTCATCTTCTCGCAGAACCACGCGCACCACCACGTCCCCAGCAACTCATCGCCCGGCGCGGGGATGGGCTGCCAATACGATCCGGAACGCATCTGGTTTCTGTTCAACGAGATCAACGATTGCGACTACGGCATACTCCAGGCGAGCGGAAGTGGAAGTGCCGGCGGTGAGAACAGTTACTTCATCGGCAACATGATCTACAACATCCGCGACAGCGACGGAGATTTCAACCCGAATACGTCATGGTCCAACGCGGGCATCCTGGTGGTCGGCGGTCTGCACCGAAGCATCGTCAACAACACAATCGTTCGGGTGGACGGCGGAATCCATGCGGCTGCCACCTATGGCGATTATGTCATCACCAACAACATCGTCGCCGACATCAATCGCCCCGACGGCAAACACATCTTCTTCGAACACGCCGAGCCAGCGGCCAAGTCTTCCATTCAAAATTGCGTGTTCTCTCAAGAGAAGGACCGGCTGCGATTGATCTGGGGCGGCCGACAAACGACCAGCGCAAAGCTCATCGGCGGTTCGCGCGATCCGCTGACGCAATGTGTCGAAGAAGACCCGCACTTCGTCGACATTCGCAAGCACAAGTTGCAACTTCGCGACGACAGCCCCGCGATCGATCATGGCGCCATGAGCGCGGTCTACGAGGAATTCGAGAAGCGTTACGGCATCAGCATCCTGGTCGACTTTGATGGTGTGGCCCGCCCTATCGATGCGGCGATCGATGTTGGTGCCGATGAACACTGAAACGCGCGGGATTGCATAGAGGTTAGGCGCAGCGATGCAACATCGCCGTCATTTCCGCGCAGGCGGGAATCCAGGGGAATGCAAATTCAATCTTGAGAAATACCGAACCCCGCACTACCGAACCTTGCGGGCAGAGAATGTCGCGTTGCCACCGTCGTCGTCTTCGAGCTTGAATTCCTCAATACCCAGTTTCTTGAGCGACCGTTTCCACCATCCGAGTGTCGGATAGGCGATGCGGTGGCGGGCGTGCATGCGACCTTTGACCGGTAGCGACATCTGCCGCCCGGTCAGCATGCAACCGACGGAATTGCAAAACGCGAATGCGCCGAGCACGCGGCTACGGACACGAAGTTCGCCTTCAAAGATCCTGCGAATCGCTCCGCGGAACGTCTCCACCTGGATCCAGATGGTTCCGCCCTTGCGCATCACAGCCGCCACTTTGGGCAGTGTGACCTGAATGTCCACATGGTTGAACACGAGGCGTGAAAACACGAAATCGATCGAATCCGGTTTGATGAACTTGTCGAGATTTTCAACGCCCGAATTGTGGATCGTCGGCGGTTCGATGCCTTCGCAGCGGGCGAGTGCCGAACCAAGTTCAACGTATTCCGGCTGCAATTCCAAACCAACAACCGAATGAGCGGTTCGCTGGAACTCCCACAACCAACGTCCGAAGCTGCATCCGAGATCGAGCACATCTTTGCCCTCGATCATCGATTGCGGTGGTTTGGGCGTGGGCATGTTGCGGCCATGGTCCACCCAATTGCAGTACTCTTTCGCCACGTTGCCGACGATGTAGCCCTGGTTGGTCAGCGTGTGGCGTTTTTCGCCCTGTCCGATAAGGCCCAGTTGGCGGGCTTTGAGTGCTATCTCGGCGGGATAGGCATCGGTTGTGTGCTCGCCTTGCTGACCATAGTAGGCATCGCGCAGAAAACGCAGCAATACGTCTCCTGTGGGCGGCAGGATCGCCTCTCTGATTTCAGTCAGCGTCGCGGTCATCATCGGTGTGCTCAATCGTTCCAATTCTCTATCGACCCTCAAAGCCTGCCCATGCAGGTCTACTTCTAAGTCAATGCTGATGCCGTCGCAGAAACGCTGCGAGTCGCGCCAGCCGCCCCTCCCCGCAGGTCCTGAATTGTATATTCGGACCCATCGGTGATTCCATCCTCAATGTACATGCGATGCCAGGCCTCCAACGCAATCACGCTCCAAAGTTGAAGCGAGTAATCGCGTCGACCAGCGAGGTGATCGCCAACCATTTGTTCAACGCCCTGCGGATTCAGGATGCCCGTCTGCGTCACATGCTCTCTCGACAGGAACCGCGTGACGAAATCCTGCAACTCGCCTTTGAACCATTGCCCGATCGGCGAGTCGAAGCCGACCTTCTTCCGCTCGGCGATCGATTTATCAATCCACTGGGCGGCCACCGTCTTGAAAATATGCTTGCTGCGGGTCCCCTTGATTCGGTAGCGAGCCGGCAGACTCGTGACAAAATCGACCAACTCGAAGTCACACAGCGGGGCCCGGACTTCCAAACCGCAGGCCATGCTCATACGGTCCATATAACAAAGCTGATATTCAGGCAGATACCCGTTCACATCCACATCGGTCACGCGCTGCATGAAACGCCGACCATCCTGTGCGCACAGCAAATCGCGCAGGAACGCATCCCCCCCAGGGTCATGCGCCTGCGCTTTGACTGCTTCTGCGATTAGTCCATCGCGGGTGTCTGCTGCCAGCATACTGACCCAACTCAGGTACGCTTCAGGCAGCGGCAATGTTCCGCCATTGACGAAACGCTTTGCACGTTTGGCAAAGCGGCTTCCGCGTGTCGACTCGGGCCAGCGGTTGACGATGCGTTCGACGATGGTGCTGCGCATCCAAACGGGCAACCATCGATAATATTGCAACATTTTTACCCCGCCGTGCCTCGGGTACCCATAGAAAATTTCGTCGCCCCCCGTTCCCCCGACCGCAACCTTGACGTGCTTGCGCGTGAATTGGCTTAGTAGATAGACCAGAACCGACGTCGGTTCACCATGGGGTTCGTCGTAGTGCCACAGGATTTTTGGAAGCAAGTCTATACTTGAGACAGGTCCGAGAATCAGTTCGTGGTGGTTGGCGCCGAGATCGTCTGCGACTTTGCGGGCGTAATTCAGTTCGTTGAAGCCAGCCGCCAACCCTTCGTAACCGACCGCGAAGGTTTGGACCTGGGCTTCGTGCTTGCGCATGAGGGCGACCATGACCGAAGAGTCCAACCCGCCGCTTAAAAACGCCCCCACCTCCACGTCGCTCTTGAGACACAGTCGGACGGCTTCATCCAGTCGATCGCTCAATTCGGCACATGCCCCGGCGAATGACAGGTCGTTGCGTTCGGTCCGCGTCCGCTGCCAATAGCGACGCACCTCGAAACGATGGTCCTCCCAGACGAGCATTTCGCCCGGGGCGAGTTTCTTGATCCCGGTATAAAACGTTTCGGGCGCGGGCACGTAGCCAGCCGCCAGGAACTGGCAGACGGCTTGCGGATTAACGGCCCGGACATGCTGCGATT
Organism: Phycisphaerales bacterium UBA1845; assembly: GCA_002338715.1. GTDB lineage: Bacteria > Planctomycetota > Phycisphaerae > UBA1845 > UBA1845 > UBA1845. The sequence goes on from DDIR01000143.1 coordinate 29,791, forward strand.
GGAGGATCGTTTTGGGTTCCGACCCGAAAAGCAACCGCTGACCGTTGTCGGTGTAATAGAGTGGTTTCTCGCCGATGCGATCGCGGGCGAGGACCAGGCGCTTGTGCCTCGCGTCCCAGATGGCGATGCCAAACATCCCGCGCAGGTGCGCCGCGAAATCCAACCCGTATTCTTCGTAAAGGTGAACGATTGTTTCGGTGTCGCTGTTGGTTGAGAAACGATGGCCGGCGTCTTTTAATTGCTTCGTCAACGTTTCGTAGTTGTATATTTCGCCGTTGAAAACAACGTGGATCGTGCCGTCTTCATTGGCGATGGGCTGTTTTCCGCTGGCGAGGTCAATGATGCTCAAACGCCGCATCGCCAGACCGACACCGTCAGCGGTGAAGAATCCGTCTTCGTCCGGACCGCGATGAACAATGCTCGCGCACATACGCTTCAGGAGCGCTTCATCGTTGAAACCCACATATCCGGTGATGCCACACATGCCGTCGCAATATCCCTTTAGGCAATACTCTGAAGAATTTCATCCCAACGCGAAACCACGACCGGCGATTCGTATCGGGTCGCCGATTCGCGGGCGTTTGCAGAAAACTGCTGCCAGCGCGATTCGTTTTCGATGAGTTTGACCATCGCCGCCGCGAATGACTCGGGCGTGCGATCGTCGATCAGGAAACCATTCTCACCTTCGCGCACCAGATCGCCGAGATCGCCCACATGCGACACGACGGCTGGTAATCCGCATGTCATCGCTTCCATCAATGACAACGCCAATCCTTCCGAATCTGACGAGAGCACGAACACTTTCGATCGATTGAGAAACGAACCCACGTCGCCTTGGTGCCCGAGAAACTCGACGTGATCAGAAATGCCCAGATCCGCGGCCAACGATTCCAGCGGTTCACGCAGTTCACCGTCGCCAACGATCGCCGCTTTCGCTTCGGGATGTTCCTGCACCACCAACGCCACCGCGCGGATGAAATGATCGATCCGTTTGATCGGGCTGAGTCGGGCGACGAGTATGAAATCGATATCGCGCGTCGCGTCGGCGCATTTGAATCGCTCGGCATCGATCGCGCCGGAGACAACCTCGCAGCGCGACTTCACGTCGTGATCGCGATAGAATTGGGCGGCGCTGGTTCCCATGGTGATGATCAAATCAAACCGCCGAACGGCCTTCAGCAGGCTGGCTTCAACTTTCGGGTCCGGCGTTTCCAACCTGCAAAACAAGCGGTTCTCTGCCCAAATGCCCCCGCCCAGCACCTCCATCGGCCCACCGACGCAGAAATACAGCGCCCGCGAACCCGACAACCGTGCGACGAGTTGTGCGATCAAACCGTTAAGCAGCAGATGAAACCCACCAACCCATGCGGGCCGACGCTTGAACGCGGTCCACACGAATGTCAGCAATCGCGATGGAACATTGCCCACAATCTTTCGCAGCCAATTGGGCGGCATGATGATTTCGACGTCGGGCGAAGGCGCCGCATCGAACGTTGTGACCAGCAGCAGCTTTCGACACTTGGGAGATGCCGCCAGCGGTGCGACGTGGGCATTGAGCCAATTGTCTGAATAGAACGTACCGGTTAGCAAGACTTCGACCGGTTCATCAGCCGCGATGGCTTTGGGCCTGCGACCGATGATCCCCGCGAATCCAACGCAAATGTGATACGACAAGAGAAACGATCGAAGGAGGATCCGCCACACACCGCGCCGAACACGCTGCATCAATGGCACGCCCGCGCTCGCGTCGCCTTCCAATGGCGGCAACACAAACGCCGCGTCCTGCCGGCGAACTTCCGTTGATTGGGCAAGTACCGTCACGATTCGGGAAACTCCAGCCGAGTCCACGGAATCGAAACGCTCGTGCGGCCCGTGGCGTCAGCCGCATTCTGCGTGAGTGTCAAAACGGGTTCGCCGTCTACGTTGATGCGCGTGCGATCTGGATCGGGTGTGTAAAACGTCAGTCCTTCAAGATCGCGATCGATAATTGGCGGCAATGTCGCGTAGCAATGGGCAGACGTTTTAACATCGATGACGATCGTGTCGTTGTCGTGCGTCACCGTCACGCCGATCTCTTCCTTCGCGCGACAATACCCCAACAATCGCCGCGTCGTGGTTACCAACATCTCGCCATTCGCTTGCGATTTGGCCAACCGCCGAAAACCTTCAATCGCCGAGGCTCCGAGCGGTACCGTAGCGTCGGGTTCCGACTTGCCGAGGTGCGTGTAGAGAATGCAAGCGCCCTGCCGATCGACGAGTTGCTTGAGCATGCGATCGGTCAACACGTCGCCAATTCCCCAAGCCGTTTCGTGCGAACTCACCCCGCCCCAATGTGGGTTGCACCGCAGAAATTCATACACCGGCTGACCGTCGCGAAGCTGCGAGCGCGTGAGAATTCGATTCGGCGCGTGCATGGCGTATTTTTCGTTGCCCATGCGACTGAGCACTTGCTTGGTCAGTTCCTTCGCCAGCGTCTTGCCGGATGCGATCGGATGGGCGGGAGAAAGAATACCGCCAAGCTGCGGGGGCACGTCCTGACCGAGCACGCTGCTGACGCGGCCCCGCCAGACGTAATGCACACCGTGTCTGATCGTCAGGTCTGCATGGTAGGCAGGCGACGACGTGACATCCCCCTCGCCCATCATGATACTGCCGTCGAAGTTGGTGACGGCTTGGGCGTGATCGATCCACACGTCGAGTCGGCAGCCGCTTTGTTCGAGTTCGTCGAGCGCCCGCTGGGCGTGTTCCCGCGTGGTGGCGAGGTCGCCGAACGAATGCAGGCAGTCGATGTAACCGCTGCGAACGAGGGACTGCACCATGGACCTGCCGGCGTCGTCGGTGTTCCAGTAGGCGAATTGATCGGCGGTCATATCGAAGTAAATCGTGTTGCCGATCTCCAACCCCAACCCTTGCCCCATCGGGGTGGATCGCGTCGTGTTGAGAAACTCAGACGTATCCCAGTATGCCTTGCGATCGGGCGTTTCGTCGAGGTCGCTGCAGACGGCCAGCATCGCGCAGTATGGGTATGGCCAGTGTCGCAATGTGACACTTTCCTCCATTGCGATGTTGTGCGCCATGGTGTTTGCCGGCATGTGCGTCTGGCTGGTCAACTCGATTACCCCGGTGTAGCCTGCAAATCGTTTCGGCGGACCGCACGCAGGTAAACCTCCCGCGTCCTCTTGGCGACCCGGGCAGGGTGAAAACGTGCCCGGGCGATCTCGCGTGATTCGTCCCCCATCTTTTTTCGCAATTCGTCGTTGGTGATTATTTGCTTCAACCGATGGGCGATGTCGGCTGGGTCATTGGGATCGACGAGAAATCCGCTCTCGCCATCGCGCAGCATGTAAGGCATGCCACAGCGGTTCGACGTCACCACGGGAACGCCTGCGGCCATCGATTCTTCGATGCCCATCGGCGAGCCTTCCTCGAACGACACCAGCGAAAAGACAGCCGCCTCCGACAAATTCTGCTTTACAGCCACCGAGTCGATCTCGCCGAGGAGTTTGACCTGATCGTTCAAACCGCACGCGGCGATGCGATCCTGCATGTGCTTAAAATATTCCTGATCCGTCGCCCGACCGGCGAGTCGCAATTCGGCTTTGATGCCCTGCTCCTTCAATAGCGCGACGGCTTCGACCAACGCGATCGGATTTTTGCGCTTGTTTAACAGAGCGGCAGAGAAGATCACGTTCGATCGCTCGTTGCGTTCGATGCCGAAGAACGATTCGTCGATGGGGTTGTCGATGTCGTGGATGATCCCGGTGGCGATGCCCTTCAACCGTTCGCGCACGTACGGGCTGATCGAAATGATATGCGGTTGGTCAGCCCAGCCAGCCAGTTCGACCTTTTTCCAAAGCTTTGAACGAATCCGCGCAAAACGCTGCCCGCTGTAGATGGTGTCTTCGTGGATGAAACCGTGAATCGTGAACACGCGCGGAATGTTCAAACCCTTGACCATCAACCCATACGTATCGTGGGCGTGAATGACGTCCGGCGAAAGTCGCTCGATGTATCGCAACACTTCCTGACGATCTGGCCCCGTGAAGTGGCGCAGCGTTTTGCCAGCCGTCCAGGGCAAACGATGAATCGTCGCGCCCTCCCATTCAATCGTTTTCGGAGAGGCGCACGCGCGATCGGTGGTTACGACCTGCACATCAAGATCGCCATACGCCGCGAGCCCGCGGGTCAGTTGGACGCTTACGGCTTCCACGCCGCCATGCGGACGGAGCGGATCGCCGGGGAAGGATGTGGCCATCACGACTTTCATGCGTGCAACACCTTTCCCGCCGCAGCGTGTGTTGGGGTTGGCGAATCGAAAAAGACCGCTTCAAAGCGCGGCAGCACAGCTTCGACCGTGTGGTTGTTTTCGTAATAGGACCGGGCGTTGCGCGACGCTTTGAGCCACGCGTCAGCCGAACCGAGCATCTCACGCAAACCACCCGCCAGCGTGTCGACGTCGGCTGCGGTCCGGCCCAGGTTTTTGGACGCGACCAATCCATCGGGATCAAACGTCGTCACCAGCGGAATCCCCAGGCTCCACGCTTCGAGAAACGTATTCGGGAACCCTTCAAAATCGCTCGTCGAACAAAGGCACGCGGCATCTCGATACAACTCGCCCACCTTCGCCCGCTCGATCCCGCCCCATACCTTCACATTGGGAATCGTCCTGGCACGGGTAATCACTTCACTGCAATATGCGTCGTCGCCATAAGGGCCCACCAGATCAAACTGAAATTCCGGGCAGGCGGTGGCCAGGTCGAGGTAACGATCAGGGCGTTTCTGTTTGCACAATCGCGCGATCCAGAGAATCGACTGCTTCTGCGGATCGGGCGCATCGGGCAGCGACTCGCCAGCTTCCAGCAAGTCCGGGCATGGCATGGGAATGACGGTTGAATCCAGACCGAAACCGTTGCGCAACGTCTGCCGCTGGGTTTGCGTCTGCACGACGATATCGTCCGCATGGCGCAGGCCATAGCGATACAAAACGCGTTCGCGAACCGTGTGCATGTCGGGCAGGTTGGGATCGACGTCGGGATCGTTGGCGATGGTGTAGACGAAGCGTTTTTGATGCCGTTTGCACCACATCGCGACCTGCCCGGTGACGTACTCGGCGCAGTTTTGATAGTAGACATCCGCATCGGCCCGTGCGAGCGCCTGGTTCAAACTCGACCAGCGCGGATGAAAAAACCGCAGCCCCGGCAGGCCCGCGTCCTGGCGACACATCTTGATCAACCGAACGCCATCGACCACATCGCCATCTTGCTGACCTTCATCCCACGTGATCAGCGAAACGCGATAACCCTGTTCCGTCAACCACCGCGCAGTCAACGACGTCTGCCGTTCGACGCCGCCAATGTGGCCGGTCACGCCGCCGGTCATCGCGCCATACGCAAAGTGTGCGACGATGGCAATGGATGGTTTGGACGAATCGGTCAATGAACTTCCCAATCAAAGCGGTTAACACGTCATGAACGCGATTACAACGGCTGGGGCACGATCGGACTTGATTCACCTTTGACCTTGCCCGTCAGCTTGTCCTTGATTTTCTGCGGCAATACCAGTTTCCAATAGAGCGGCAGCAACACCAACCCACCAGCCGCACTTCCTGAAAGCAGCGCCCACCAGGCGTTTTCCGGAAACGCATACTTTCCACCAATCAAACAGGCTGAAAACGGAATCGCACAAAGAAACGGTCCGCGCGTGCAGGCAATGGCGTACTTGGTCACATCCATTTTCAATTGCCGGCATGCGTAGATCGGGACGTAAATTCCGTTGACCAATGTCATGGGAACAGTGACGGCGAGCGCCACGCTGAGCAGGCCCTTCTCAAAGTAGAGCAGCGCAACCGTCGCCCCACCCGCACTGACCAACGCCGAAATGAAGTTGGCGATTCCCAGTCGACCGTGGGCATTCAAACCGGCTAGGATGTTCCTGATGGGCAGATGCACCATGTATGCCAAGTGCCCGACCGCCAGCACGATGAGCAAATACCAAGTCGATTGCGCCGCGTATTCGTCCCCCATCCAGACCTGCAACAGCAAGTCGCCCATGATGGACAATCCCAAAACCATCGGTAGGGCGAGATACAATCCTGCGCGTGTGGCTTTGGTCAATAAATCGCGCAACGCGGAATTGCATTGTGTCGCTTTGAGCGAGCTGGCGGTTGGCGTCAAGACAAACGCGAACCGCTCCACGAGGGTGGATGCCTGACGCACCAGTGCGAGCGGGCGGGCATAGACAGCCAGCATCGTAACATGCAGACATTTCGTGATGAGGACGTTGATCGCCTGATATTCGAGCAATCCACCCAAATCAGGGAGGATCGATTTACCGCCAAACGTGACCATCCGCCCCATCACATCGCGTCGCACATAACCGGGGCCGACGTGCAGGCCCGGACACAACCGATACGCAAAAAATATGCGCGCTCCGCGCCCCAATGATTCGCAGACCAGGACAATGATGCCCATCGCGATCAATCCGCCGCCGCTCAGCACCGCCACGATCATCGCGAGGAATTGCGAAAAGTTAACGCTGGCGTGAATGCTCGATTGAATGTCCCAGCGATGGTGTCCCGTGATAACACCGCCAAACGCAGAGGTCGCGACCTGAATTGCAAAGCTCGTCCCCAACAGCACAATCACCCAACGCGCTTGATCGGCGAATTCACCGAGCTGCGTCTCCAGGTAGTGCGGAACGAAGAATGCAATCGCCAGCGCCAGCGCCACAATCACCGACGCCAGCGCCACCAATATGAGCGTCACGGAACTGACGGCTGAACTGATTCCTTCGATGTCGTTCAGCGCACGATGCTTGGCCACGAATCGATTGACCGACGAAACAATCCCGCCCTGAAGAAGTGCGAAGAGCCCGGTCAACGACCACGCAAAGTCCCAGACACCGAGTGCACCCTGACCGATTTTGTCATTGACCACGCGCGGCAACACAAACCCACCGGCGATGCACACGAATTGCGCAAGCCAGCTGGCCACCACGTTCATTGCGAGTCGACTTCGCCCCGACACATCACCTTCTGCATCATGCGCTGTTGGCTTTACCGACTCGAATGGTTCTGTTTGATGTGTTGCGGTCATGGTTACAAATATTCAATCTGCCAACAGATTCACCCAGACCAAATCATGGGCCCTGTGGACTTCGTATCGGGTAAATACTGGACGAAGCGCTACCTGTAGCCATATCGACGGTTCGCAGCGCCGGCCACGCGCTCGAACGTGCTTAAATCATCGTCAGATAATTGTTCCCTCCAGCGTTCGTCAAGGCGAATTTCAGAGGTGGAATCCAGCCGCATGCCATTGCCAATGACGTGCTGCGGGGTGTTTCTGAACTCAACCGTTCCCTTCGTCGGGTCGAGCCCCAGAAACTGAAACAGATTGCCCAGTGTGCCAAGCGGCGTTTGGCAGACATCCTCATAGTGAATCGTGGTCACGCGGGATGGATCGATTGTCTTGACGATTTCGTCGGCTTCTTCATTGCTGCGTCGCCACTCCTCAGCCGCCTCGGCCATGGTCAGGCGTTCGTCGTCACGGTTTCCACCGCTCCCGCCACCGCGCAACTTGGGATCGGTGGCGTCGGCGAAGGCGGCTGGCTCCATCAGGGCAAGCGCTCCACCGCGTCCGTCGCGAATCAAACGAATCACGCGAATGTCAAGTTGTTCAAGTCGAAGCAGATACTTGAGGCGGATCGCTGTCTTGGACGAATCGACGATAACCTTCGCCCCGGATTGAGCCGCGACCGATTCCATCAGTGCCACGTTTCGTTCGGCGAAGGTACGTCGTTGCCGATGCCACGTTGGTGAAAGGCTCAATGCCGCATCGCGGGCGAACTCCATCAACCGATTGCGATGAAGCGGACGCAACAACCGGTTGGTGTATGCGGACCCGTGCGCCATCAGCGCGGTCTGCGCGTGGGTGACATCGAACGCAACGTTGCGCTCTGCCATGCGTTTGGCAATGCCCTGCCAGAACGCGCATTGTCTGATGGGAGCGCCGCACGCGCACAGATATTTTTCAACGTTGCCAAGACGGGTGATTTTCAACTCGCCGACGGTGCACGCATCGGGATGCGCTCCCAGCAACATCGCCAGCAGTGTCGAACCGGAATGACTTGGGGCAAGGATGTACGCCACGCGGGTCATTGTCCTGCCCTTCCAAGCTCGGGCGACATCATCGCCTGGTGTCGCATGCGCGCCTCGCGAACACGCGCCATCTGTGCCTGACGGGCAAGGGCGGGCATGGCTTGGCGCGCCTTGTACATCCGAAGCATCATCCCGATCGCACACCACATTCCGACGGCCCCTTCGCGTGGATAGAATGTCTGGCTTCCCATCGCAGCGATTAAGAGCGCAAGCACCAGCGAACACGACATTCCACCGACGGCGGCGAACATCGGGTTGCGCTTGTCTCGAAACAACAGAACCGAATACCAGACTATCATCACGTAAAACGGCATCACCAGGATGAAACCGATCACACCGTTGTCGAACAACATCTCCAGATAAGCGTTGTGCGGATGGGGGAAGCCTTCTCCGAGTTCTTCCAGCAAGAACGTCGAAACGCCCGTGCGGACCATCGCCTGACGCCCATATCCGACGATCGGCGATTCTTCGATCTTGTCGATCACGTATGGCCAGATCAGCGTTCGCCCGCTCGTCACCGCGTAATCATCAACCGCCTCGCCCACCATCCGCGAATTGCTGCCCATTCCTTCGGTGAAGCGTTCAGCCACCCCGGGCAAAAAGATCGTCACGAGCACGGGCACCACGGGGACGAGGAGCAGCATTTTGCGCCAACGAATCACGCACAGGATCAATCCGATCATCGCCCAGGTCACGTAGCCCATGCGGCCTGCGGTGACGGCCTGCCCGTAAGCGATCAGCACGAACAGGAACCCGATGCCAATTTTGTGCCAACGTTTCCGCGCGAGAGGCATCATCGCCAGCATTGCCCATGACGCGCCGGAGAGAATCATCGACATGTTGACCGCGTGGAATCCGATTTCGTTCTCAATGATCTTGCGGCTTCGGAGCGTCAATTCTGTGCCCGACAGCGCGGTACCGGGCGGCATCCAGCGGACGAGTTGCAATGCCAGCAACACGTAGATTCCCAGGACGGCAGCCAACCCCCACGTCATCCGTTTGCGCGTGCGGCAACCGTCGTAGAGCATCAGTCCTGGCACAACCCATTTGATGGTGTTGACGAAGTATTCGCTGATCAGACTCGCGATGGTCTCTTGATGAAGCCCCAGGTAGATGTTGTCGCTGTCGGCGATCATGCGAATGAATCCAGCGACCACCACGCCCAGATAGGCGAGCAGCATCCAGGTGACGTGCTTTGGCATGTCCCAGACCAGGCCCTGGGCCCGCCGGCCCATCAACCACGCCGTGAACGTGCATAAGAACACCAGGTTCCACGGGTTCAATCCCTGGATTCCACCGACGGTCTTGGGAATGTCGGGGTGTTCGATGACGGCCATCAACAGGATCAAGCCGCACAGCGCCTTGAACCAATCGCGATATGCGTAGAAGCAAAGGAACGCGACAATTAGCCACAGTAGTTTGATCCGCATGCTGTATTGCGCTTACCTTCGCGTCTGAGTCACGTGTTACGTTGGTTTGGTCGAGGTCGTTGGTTGCTGGCTTTGTCGTCGGCGTGACGCCCCGAAGAATTCGCCCACCAGCATCATCAAGAAGATCGTATTGGTCACCAGGTAACGCTTCCACATGCGCCCCGGTTCCTGCCATACGCGGTACAGCCATTCGCATCCGAGTTTCTGCCACAGCTTTGGCGCACGTTTGACTTTTCCGGCGACAACGTCAAACGATCCGCCGACACCATGCGTCACGGGGACGTTGATCTGCGCCGCATATCGCGACAGAAACTGCTCTTTCATGGGCGAACTCATCGCCACGAACAAGACGTCGGCATTGGATGCGGCGATATCATCTGCGATCTTCGATTCGTCGGCCTTGTCGTAGTAACCACAGTGACTGCCCGCAACAACAATACCGGGATACGTCTTTGCAATGTGCTGCTTGACAGCGCCGAGAACCTCGTCGGTCGCACCGAAACAATACACGCGGTCGCCACGAGCGCTTCCCGTGCGCAGAATCTCGGTCATCAAGTCGATGCCAGCCACCCGCTCCGGAAGCGGTCGCCGAAGCAACTTCGACGCCCAGACCACCGACATACCGTCCGCCAGTATGATATCAGACTGCAGAACCGCATCGCGCAGTTCGGCGTCGCGGCGCATGTTGGCCACCTTCGACGCACTGATCACACCGATGTGAAGCGGAGCCTTTCGATCGATCGCGCGGTGAACCCGGGCCAACATCTGGTCCATGGTCAACGCGTTGACCGGCAGTCCGAACAGATCGCGCACGGTATCGGGCCCAACATCTGACTGTGAGGGACAGTCAGTCTGCGATGGGCGGTCCGTTTGCGGCGAACAGTCGGACTGTGTTGAGAGTGTCATGGGTGTCGCTCCTGTCTAAGACGTTTTGGGAGCGGACGCAAAGCGGTCAGACCATGCGTAAAGGATCCAGCCCATGTGGTACGGTCTGGTTTCATAGTCTATGTACGTCGGGGGGAAGATCGTGTTCGCAGCCGGCACCCGCAGCGATGGATGCACCTTGCTCGCCGTCGCCTGCAATCCACGAACCAGCTTACCCGGTTCGCGACGGGCGACTTTGCGCCAGATCAGATCGGCTTTCTTGTCAAACAGCGAACCGTCGATTTCCGGTGAATCTTCAAGCCACTGCAGCCCGCGGCTGATGGCGTCGGCATGACAGACACCTGAGGCTTTCTTGAGCGCGAGCAGCGCCATCGGCGCCATCGAATCCTGATGGACGGAATACACCGGATACTGCTCGATGCATTGACCGGTGCGCACGTCATGATGCCACCACCACTGACCCTGCGGACCCTGTCCATCGCACATGCGCTGACCGCAACGCTTGGCGGCTGCCAACGCCATGGAATCATTCGCGAACTGATAATAGAACGACAACGCCTGAATCGGATAGACCAGATCGGCGAAGCATGCAACGTGGCCACGCATCGTCGAGGGATTCACGTCAAACGGTACGTGCTTAAACAGCGCGGTCTCATCGTTGAACGAACGCATCAGGCGGTCTGCAATTTGATTGGCAAGGTCGTCGTCGCGGGCGTTGTCATTGGCATCCGCAACCAACGCCGACAGCGACCACGCAACCTCAACAGTCGGCGCCTCGCACGATTGCGGTTTCGCTGCCCGCAGCGCCTGAAGTGCCAGCGCGGCATCGGCATGATTCAATGCCCGTGCAGCCCATAGCGTCAACGCGATCTCGCCCAACTCGGAGTCGTCGGTAAGGCGGGCGATCAGCGCCGAACAGAGTTCGTCGGCGCTTTGCCCATGCAGCACTTCGCGAACGAGCGACTCGGGATGCTCGGCCAATCCAATCAGCACCGTCGCCGCATAGCGAATGCTGGTGCCTTCGACCAGGTCGCCTTTATCGCTTCGACGAATGCAATGGCAAAACGCCCTCGCTTCAGGATCGTACATCCGCACGAGCGCGCGGACAGCCACCCCACAAAGCTCACTCGCTTGCTGCGTGATATAGGTATCCAACTTGGGTACCGCCGGGTTCTTTTTAGGTTGTATGGCCGTGTTCATCCAGATTTTATCGTCAACCACCGGTCTGACTTTGAATCAGGTTGATCCCTGCGTTTCGGTTTAGGAAACCAAACGGATCGAACGAGTCCTGGAGGTTTCCGCCGCCGGAACCGCCGCTTTGGGACCCATGGCGGTTAAGGAACTCAATACCCGAGACATTATAGCTCACAGATGCGTTGAGTCCTGCACGGATGAAGATGTTCTTGTTGATCCAATCCTGGATGCGCGTTTCCGTTGTTTCCGGCACCCAAAGAATATCGCCAGCCGCAAGCATCAGGTTCGGGTCTTCACCGATCGCCAACCGATTCAGGTCAAGCTTGACATGGACATCCTGACCATCCGGCATGCGGCGGATGAGCGTTGCGGCTCTGGGAGATACGTCGGTCCGCAGCCCACCGGCGGCTGCAATCGCCTGCAAGGTATTGATGTGCACGCCCGGGGGGTAGACCTGCGTCTGCGGTGCACGCACAAGACCGCCAACGAAGATTGCATTCACCTTCGCCGTTTCGACCGTGATGATGTCGCCGTCTTCAAGCGGATCGAGCGACAGCGCTTTGGCAAGTCCTTCGCGCGTTGCAATGTTGAGCGTGACTTCATCGTCCGGGCAGCGCAATCGAGAAAGTGTGACCTGCGCGGCGGAAATGTCCGAAAGTCCGCCAGCCGCATGAATCGCGTAAAGCAGGTTGCGCTCTGTGCGACGCAGCTTGGTCAAACCCGGCTTGGTCACTGCACCGTGCACCAGTACGTTGGTCGGTGCGGCCTGCTTGAGTCCGACATAGACGCTGACGTCGTTTGGATTGGTGTAGATTCCGGGCGTGTATGCCGCGGTGATTGCGTCTTCAACTTCTTCGAGTTCCATACCGCCGACTTGTACGTCGCCAACCTGCGGAATATCAATACGACCCGCATGGTCAACACGCACCAACGTCGGCAGCGCGGACTGCTCTTCCGTCACGCCCGGTACGCTGATACTCAGTTCCAGCACGTCGCCGGAGCCAACCGTGTATTGACCGAGCTTTGAATTGAGGTGAACCGTGGAAAGCGCCGCGTCATCGGCTGGCGCGTTCTGCGTAAACTCGTCCTGAATCTGAAGAAACTCGTCGAGACCGATGCGGTGGTCTTTTTGACTGCACCCCGCCATCATGACCAGCGACAACGCCAGTAGACCGACCCACATCATGTTGAAGCGTTCGCTGTTCGTTTCAATTCCTGCCATGGCACATTTACTCCGTCAATACCGCCGGACCAATCCTTCGGAACCTTTTGTGGGTAAGCGATCATCGAAGCACAGTCATTGCGCACGGTTGTGTTTGCGACAGACGATTTGCGCAAAGCCGCCGCCTCGATTGCTGCCACTATAGTACGCATTAACGGAAGTTTCGGAAGCAAATACAAGATAGTTGCGGACACAAACCTGCGTCAAATTACGCGACGCAATGCCCGCAGCTTATCCCACCTGCGCAGTTGACGGACTTTGAACGCGGGGCTTGCCATGACCGTGTGCACTGACAATCCATGAAAGCGGGACGTTCCACCGCCCTCCCAGTGTCAGCACCGTGGCCATGAAGATCTTGACGTCAAGCCAGAGTGAAAACTGCTTGACGTAGATGGTGTCGTAGAAAATCCACTCGTGGAAATCGCCTTCGCTGCGGTCAACGCTTCGGCAAACCTGCCAAAGTCCGGTAATGCCCGGGTTGACCGAGAGGCGGGCGCGCCGCCAGGGCACGCAAACCTGATTTTCGCGAAACGGCGAAGGTCGCGGTCCAATGATGCTCATGTGCCCAAGCAGCACATTGACGAACTGCGGTAGTTCATCGATGTTGGTCGCCCGCAGGAACGCCCCGAATCGCGTCACGCGCGGATCATGGTCCATCTTGAACTGTGGGCCATCCACTTCGCTTTGGGCGTATAGTTCTTTCTGCTGCGAATGGGCGTCTTTACCCATCGTTCGAAACTTGATGCACGGGAACTCTTTGCCGCCCTTGCCTTCGCGATGGTGCACGAAGAACAGCGGCCCCTTCGAGTCCAACTTGATGATCAGCGCGACGATGGCAAGCAATGGCGAAAACACAATCAACACGCATATCGATGCGATCACATCGATGACGCGTTTGATGCCCATCTGAACTTTCTTTTGATAACCGGGAAGGCTTTCGACCTTCGAATTTTCCAAACCGGTGATCGAAGCGTACGGGTCAAAGTCCAGCGGCGCAAATCCGTTGCCATTGGATGACTGGTTGGCCAGTGAAGCGTTCGACTGCCCCCCGGCTGATACCAAGTGTCGCACCGTGTTTTCACTTTCAACCACGGCATCGCGGGCCAGCACCGATTGCGCCACCACCGAACCACGCCCAATACGACTGCCCGGACCGATGATGGTCGGACCAATGATGCACGCATCCTCTTCGATCATCACATCGTCATGGATCACCACCGGTCCAACAATACGCACGCTCTTGTCGATCCAGCAGTCCGAACCCACCAGCACATGGCGACCCTTGCGCGAGTACCGTCGATGGTGCGCACGTCGAAACGCCGATGGCATCAACTGCTCAGCCAACTTCAATGCGTCTTCCTGCGTGTTGAGGTTCACGATTCCACTGACCAGCGGCTGATCCTGTTGAAGCACACCGGATTCGCCAAGCTGCTGTCGAAGTTCCTGAAGCGATGCAAATGAAATGTTGGTCAGCGCCCCTGCCGGCACGATGGACATCGCCAACCGCTTGTGGGCGACGTGGGGCCAGGATGTGCCTTGAAACAATCGTTTGACCTGACGCACATTGCCCTGGGCGTCGCGAACGATGCGCTCGCGCGCCCGTTCGGTTCCATCGCCGACAGCCACCACATGGGTCGCCCCAAGGTACCCGCGATCGCCGATCATGGTTGACGCCTTGCTGAACCCACACCCCGGGCACACGCCGGCGTCGATCACGATGACCATGTCTTCCGGGTCGGCTCCCCCCATCGCGTCGGTCAATCGGTCGCGTGAAACAACCTTCAACGAGGAATGGGTCAGGGATGCGAGACTTTTTTCGTAACCTTCTGAATGGGCAAATGCCGGAACGATCCAGACGTCACCGGTTTCGCCGACAGATGAGATGATGTAGTCGATGTAACTGCGCGAACCGAGCGGAAGCATCAACAGCGATGTCGAGTCCTGGTCTTCTCCCAGGTACGCCGGTCGCCTGTCTATGATTAGAAGTGACATGCCAATCCCCTCCCCGTCAGCCAACGCCACCGCTACCTCGAGTTCTCAAGACGATATTGATTCCGCCGTCCTTTGGGCTCAGATTCGTAGCTTGAATATGACGAATAGCTCATTCCTGTGGGGGCATCAACGAGCACCGTTCCAAGAAGTTTTCCGCCGGCTGCACTGAGATCTGCATACGTTTGCACAACATCCGCACGACGCGAGTGCGACGAACGCAGAACCATCAACGTCCCGTCGGCTTGGTTCGCGAGGATGCGGGCGTCTGCAACCGGGAGCACCGGTGGACCATCCATTAGAACAATGTCGTATTTCTTTTTCCAACGTTCGATGCATTTGGAGAACACCCCGTTGGCAAGAATGTCATGGTTGAAGTCCTGGGGCGGTTCGCCCACCAGCAGAATATCAAAGCCATTCAAACCGGTCGGGAGGATCGCTTCGCTGTCGGTGACAGCCCCCTGCAGGAGGGTCGGCAGTCCGAACAGAGGCTTCATGTTCAAATGCTGCGACAACGACGGACGGTACATGTCGGCTTCGACGAGCAGCACCTTCTTGCCAAGCTTCGCCAGGCTCTTCGCCAACAGCACCGACAACACGCTCTTGCCCGTCTGCATCGTTGAACTGGTGATCAACACGCAGCGCTGACCGCTCTTACCGATTCGTTCCAACAGCGCCGTTCGCACCATTCGGACGTGTTGTGTAAGGACTGCCGGCAGTTCGCCATACAAGTTGCAGCGTCTGGGCAACGGTGGAAGCTGCCCCAGGAACGGAACGCGATTCGTCTCGCCAACGTCGCCGACGCCGCGGATTTTTGAATCGGTAACCACCCGCAAATAGGCAGCGCCGACGCCGCACATCATCGCGCCAAAAAATGCCATCGCACACATCAGCGGGCGACGATCCTTGTTGGGCTGCTTGGGCTCGATGCCATAGGACGCGACAGAAATGCGCCCAGGCGCCTTGTCTTCAAACTCCAGCCCCTGCAATCGTTTCCTGACAAGACCATGGAGGTCGTTCTTTTCGTTGAGCGTCTGCTGCAAGGTTGCCACCGTCTTGGCGTACTCGCCTTTTTCAAGTTGCTCCGCGCGAACCTGGGTGAGTTGTTCGTCAAGCAACTCCAATTCACGCTGCTTCTTGGGAACCATGCGCTGCAATTCGGCCAGCGTCATCGGAGCGTCGTCGGCTTCCTTCCCTTTCGGGCCTTCAACCGTTGCGACACCGGTATCAAGTTCCTTCTGACGCGACAGCAGCAACCCCTCAAGGTGCCCCACCTCTGCATCAAGCGTCCGAATCTTCGGGTGTGACGCACCGAATCGCTGACCGGCCATCGTCAGTTCGTGACGCTTGTTCTTAAGTTGAAGATTGAGACGCTTCCATTCCTCATCATTCGAATAATGATGCACGGTAATGTCGGTTTTGGTTTCGTGGGTTTGGGCAGCCGCCTTGCTTGATTCGAGGGCGGCCAACTCTTCTGCCAGCAACGTGTACTTGCGGGCGAGTTTTTCCCGATCGGTCTCCAGTTCCGTCACGCGCTTGGCCAACTGGGCCCGGGCGATATCAGGATCGCTCGTTCCGATGAGCTTGGAATACTCGCCGATCTCCTCGACGAGCTTGGCGATTTCTTTCTGGAGCGTGACATCTTCTTCGCGCAGCGTATCGTAGACGAGTTGCTCGCCTTCTTCGGTGTGCTCGTCGGTGTACTTGACGTATTCATCGACGATGGCGTCCACAATCACCTTCGTGTCGTGTCCATCAGTCGTCGTAACGAGAACGTCAATCAATTCGGTGTTGCGACGCGGGCCCGCATCAACCGCGTCCTTCAACCGCTCCATGTGCCCCGGTGCTTCACCGCCAAGCAACGTTTGAATGGTGCGAGGCGACTTCTTGTACCAGTTCGTCTCTTTCACATCTTCGCGATTGAGCACCGCATCCAGGACAGCCGACCCACGCACGATCGAAACCTGTGTGTTGAGAAACTGCCAGTAATACGGAACCATCCCGTTCTTTTCCGGGACGTCAAAGATAATCGGAGAAATCGTCGGACGTACGCGCAGCGATGCCATCGCCTCGTACTTGGGCGTAACGAACAACCAGATCGCCGGGATCGCAACGCCAGCCACAAACGCGAATACCGACAACATCAACCACTTGTAGCGAAACAGATGAAGCGGAGAGAATCCGCCAGCAGGTTCACCAGGGCCGTGCGTTTCAGGCCCGAACGAATCAAACAGCAGATCGTCGCCGTGATAGGCTGGTCCAATCTCAGCCCGACTTACGGGGCCCAATGCGTTCGAATTTGGTGCGTTTGGATGCGATAAGTGGGCCGAATCCGGGCTGGGCGGACTGCCTTCGACATATCCATCAGCAGCAGAGTCAGCGTGATTGTGATCCATTCCCATACCCATTCCACCCATTCGTTTACCAGCCGGACGCACTGCGTCCCCATGCGGTACCCTACAGAAGTCTTTGCCAAACAATCGCTTCCGTCAAGCGAACCGGCACTTCCGTCAAGCAGATCGGCCAACGGCCATCGCCATTTGATTAACTAATCGACCCCAGAGACGTGTTTTCTACGCTCAATCCGCAGAAATGGTTTGTCGCTCCCCCCAGGATTCTTGCCCCCAAGAATCCACGTCTTGTGCCTGCGTCCCTGCCAACACTTCCCAAACCCCGATCCGCCGGTCATCGCCTGCTTGCATTTGGCTGATCGAGTATTGGTCTGATCAAATTGTATCAGCCGATCAACAACGCCATCGAAGTGGTCAGGTTATCGGCGGTTTCCCCCGAACCACCCCAAGATGCCACCGCGGTTTTTCGATGCCGGTTTGCACACGGACTTTCGTTGAACTTCTTGATCCGGAACATGGGCGCCGCTGGCCACCACGCACTCATCGACGATCGCGCTGTCACCGACCAGTCCACGATCCCAGATCGCCGATCGGGTCACCACGGCATTCGCGCCGATCTCGCAACCCGCACCGATCGAGACCGGTCCGACAATCATCGCGTTTGCACCAATCTTGGCTCCCGGGCCGATCCAGATGGGTCCAACCAGCTTGGCCGACTCGTCAACAACCGCTGACTGATGAATCCATGCGTCGCCACGTTTCACGTGACCTTCAAATTCGTGTTTGGTTCTGGCGAGCTTTTCGACCGCCCACCCGTTCACCGTCAGGTATGACGACCGACAGGTGATGCGCGGCGCGACATCGGTGGGCACGCGCAACACCGACACTTTCTCACCGCGTTTGTAGAGATCTGAAATCAACCCTTCTTTGATATCGCAGAAGCCCGTCTTTGAAACATACGACAATGACTTGCGGCTGAAGACGTAAATACCCAACGGTTCTTCATCTTCAAGGCGACGATTGCAAGACGCCGCGCCACCGTGAACAACCATGGTCATCGCGGCTTGGGTCGAACGATGGTGCTCGAGCAGCACGCTCAATTCAACCTGCGGCACAACGCCACCTTCGACCACAACGAACAATTCCTCGCCACCGTCACGGGCTGCGTCGTGAGCACATCCGGCTGGTCCGCGCGGCATGAGGTCTTCGGTGTAATCAATGGCGACTTTCAATCCTTCACCATTGCGCAGGTGTTGCGAGAACAATGCGGTGTTACCGTTGGCACAGACGGTCGCTCGACCGACGCCATCGTGTCCGAACCAACTTAAGATGTGGCAGATGAGCGGGCGCGTCGCAACGGGCAACATCGGGCGCGGCATGATCTGCTCCAACTCGCAGTCGCCATACGACGGACCGCCAGCGAGCACAATGCCGCGGATGGATGCAATGACGGACGGATTGCCGGGGTGTGCATCGCGCACGATGCCCCCTTCCGTCTCGCCCAATCCCCGGATGGTTGAGTTATACTCCACGGTGGCTGACCTCCCTGAATCCAAGACCGCCCTGTGGAGGAAGTGACTGCGATTGCTCAGCACCTTTCGGATCCGATTTCTTGATCGGACTTCGGTGCAGGCTCAACCGCGTCACCAGGGTTGTGTTACCCGTCCATCGCAATTCACCCACGATGGTCGGGCAGGGGACTTTTTTGTGATATCCTCGGCTGACCCAGCCGAAGAGGGGATTTTCTTGACCGCTATAGGCTCGCACATCGAGCCGTGCATCAAACGTCATTTGAATTGTACCAAACGGCGCCAATATAGTAGCCGCGTTATCGCGTATTTCTTCCACGTTACAAAATTCTGAGAAATGGAAACAAATCTGGCCGTCATGCCGCGATTTACCGGTCAATTCATCGGTAATCACCAGTTCGCCACATGAACCGTCGAGCTCGACCGTCCGGCGATGACCGACCGGATCGCCAAGTCGGCTGTACCCGTTGTGCTCGCCCGAGACCGATCCGCCCGTCTCAGAAGGCGACCAGTCGAGGCATTTGGCCTCGGCCCGCTGGCCCCAAAGGAAGAGTCCGAGTAGCTCGGATTGGTCCTGACCGTCCACCGCCATCGTGTTGTGGGCACGGGTGCTCTTGAAATAGTCGCGCCACTTGCGATGGGTGAAGTAGTCGTAAGTTCCGGGATCGACCAGCACGTCATGACCGAAGGCGCGAAGCGTGAACGACAACGCGTCGGCATGACCGTGGGCCGCGAGACTGCCCATGCCAAGTTCCGCACAATCGAAGACCACACTCATCCGGTCGTCGCGATCAGAACCATCAACACCGCCCGAAACCTTCGCACCACTTTGAAGCAAGTAGTATCCGGTTTCCGCAAATGCCTTCGACTTCAATGCGATGTTTGTCTTCGCGTTCTGCTCAGCCGCTGTGTCGCGGCCAAGTTGCCAAGCCGCGCGTTCGTTAAATGCTCCAGACAGCGCTGCAAAGTCCGCGCGATTGAAGATAACGCCCGCCACCGAAAGCAGTGCCTGTGGTTGTTGCGATCGATCGCCTAGGTCGAGCACATAACCGTCATCGTAATCGCCGTAGAGCGGGAGGTTGCCTCCGCCTTCAACAAACGCGGCAACGTAATCGAACATGCGCTCGATGTGGCTCCAATACGATTCGGAAAATTCGTCGCCGACGTTCCGCCCGACGATGCCCGCAAGCAAAAAGAACTCAAGCACGAAGACGTGATAACCAAGTGCCTGTTCTTTGTTGCCGCCGTCGCGGTGCGTCTGGTTGGCAATCTCTTCTTCGAGAATCAACTTGGCGCGCTGCGCCCAGCGATTGGATTCCGCAAAGCCACTGAAGTATCGGGCTGCGATGTACGCGCCGGCAGCTTCACCGATCAAATGATTGTTGGCCGACGAGTAACGCGAGTAGCTGCGATCAAGACACCAGAGGTGTCGATGAATCGTCGGCACCAATGACTGCCAGCGCGACTGCGTCAACAAACCGGACGGTTTGATCAACTCCAGCGCCCAGACCCAGTTGATAATGCGCACGCCAAACTCAAGCGGACTGCGCCAGTTCATCCCGGTCGGGAACGGGCATTGCGTCATCCAACTGTCGATCTGATCGAGGACGGCTTGGGCGTATTCGGTCTTGCCCGAAACGGCGTAAGCCCGGGCCAACACAACCAAATGCTGGTGGCGATTGGGTTCCCAGACCAGCTTGCAGTCGCCCGCGACGTCGAAATCGCGGTAATCGATGCGGGAGGCTTTGGTCGTGGGCGATTGTTTCTTGGCAGAATAGTCGTAATTCCAGTTGATCCGCTCACCGACGGAGAGGTCTTTGAGATCAAAGAACGACAGGCGTCCCGCGAGCACGCGATCGGCTTGTTTGAGCAATTCGGCTTTTTGATCATCCCGCAACGACGGAGCCGACGGGCTTGCGAAGCACGGTTCGGCAGTTTGGAAAGCGCGATCACCGATCAGATGTTTGAAGGTGCGGCGTGATTCTCGCAGAGGCGCTGCGACCCCATCCGCGCAGCGCTGGGCAACGCTGCACGATCGCCACCAGATTTCGGCTGGTGACATCGATTTGAGTCGGCGCCAGTACCAGTTTGGAGTCTGCAAGTTATCCCCAGCCTTCATCAAGAATCAAATACACGCTCAACGACTCGCCCTGAATCATTGGCGACGACAAGTTGTTCAAACCATTCGACGCGCTGCGTTACCCAACGCAACGCAATGTTTGTACGATATCGCGCTTGTCAGCCGCTCCGCCAGTCAACCCAGAGCTACCGCGTTCCACGAGATACGACAAACAGACAACCACGTCCGCATCCATGCGGCCGCCAAACGGCACCATCAGCGAATTCAAGCTTCGCGGGCTCTTCCAATAACTGTGTCGATGTCAGAGAGGCAAAGGGCGCTTCAATTCAAGATCAAACAGAAACAAGGGGTCGGGCGCGCCACCGCACCCAACAATCGGCATCAACTTGCATGCCCCAACATGCCCATCGTTTCTGCAACCTCGCTAAGTCGTCCACCTAACGCAAACGTCTCTACATCGTGCGCGGGCACTGCCTCATCAGCGAGAGTTCGAATTGAGCTTGTTTCTGATTCTTGGCGGTTCACAAACGTCATGTATCACTGATCCGATGTCGAACCCCACTCAACATCGGCGTCTGGCTGGCCCTGCCGTCCGATAGATATGATTCCGGCAGTCAGACTTGTTTGACGTTCATGAACGCTCGACGATTTTAGACGCCGAACTCGACAGGCCCCCATCTAATCAATAAACGATCCCAATCCCCTCCACCATCCATGCGATTGGCATCAATGATATTGGAACCCAGGACCCCGGAACAAGCGCAGTCGCTCACGATTCGCGCCGGCCCCGATCTTACGTCGTTTCCCCTCACATCCAAAAAACAACCAACATCGTTTCTTAACAAAACTGCACCACTTAACGATACTGCAATTTTGACCGCAATCAAGTGTCCGTGGCGGATTCTGCCAAGTGTTCATTCCGACAATTCCTTTTTATCAACGTAAGCAGTTCCAAAGCAAGGATCGTTCGAGTTGAAACAGGAAGTGTGGGGGGAAATGGAGGCCGGGGTCAACCAGATGAATCGGACCTTGAAACGTGCAAGAATTGATCACGTTTTTATTCGGACCCGTCGCCCCGACTAACGATTGGTACTCGGACGATTGCAACGGGGAGCAAGCCCAAACCAGGCAACGGACGTGAACTGCGGAGTCGCCCAAACCTGCTCTAATAAAGTGCCACGGTATCGCAAACCCGAATCAAATTCGGCGCGATACCGTGGCGTCACTTTGGATCAATTGTGCGGAATATTCTAACGGCGATAGCCGGCGACCGAAGCACGCACCGGCTGGACGTCGGAATCGCCAGCGACTCTTCCAACTTCGTTGCTTTTCTGTTCGTCGTTTCGTCGAACAACTGCACCGCGATTCGGCGAACTGCTGACAGTTGGCGACTCAAGGCGAACGGTCAAAAGCGCATCATTCTCAAGCAGCCGAAGAACCTCGTGCGGCAGCGCCGGGTCGATGTTGGCTGACGCGAGCACCCGATCAGTTCCGACCCGCTTGACCGGCGTGTTTGACTGCAAAGCATTCAGCGCGACACGCACATCTTCAACCGTTGCCAGTTGGCTCCGGAGGTTTTCCAACTCGGCTTGATGACTTTCGATAGCGGACCTCAGGTTGACGCGCCCCGGGTTCGTTTCCACGGACTGTGCGAATAGCAGTTCGGCCCGTTGAAGCGCCGTCTCACTGATTCGAATCTCGGATTCCAGTGCCCGGGATTGCTCCCTTGCGATGGCGTCACCGCTGCCCGGAACAAAAAGTTCTTCGCGCATCGCCAAGGCCAGCGCGTGCAGGCGAAGTTCACGAAGTTGCTGCGATACGCGACCAAATTCCTTCTTCGCCGCGCGCAAACTCTCCTCGTTTCTGCGATAGCCTTCGTGACTTTTGAACACGATGGCCGCCAACTTCTTTCGCCCTTCCAGACGAGTCACTTCGTCACGAATGCTGGCCCGCAGTTGGACGGCATCCTCGATCAATTGGTTGAGCGACTGCTTTTTCCAATCGATCTCATCCTGGTCGGCGGAAAGCAGCACCCGGCAAACCGGCTGCGAGCTTCGGACCTGGCTGACGTCGGCTGCAAGGAAAGCAGCCATTGATGCAGAACGCCCCACCGCCGGTTCGGGTTCGAAGATGGCAATGGTGTTTTGCTGGCTTTGCGGTTGTGATTCGCGATGACGAACATCGCTGGAGACCATGGACTTCAATTGATGGTCGAAGCTGTCCAGGGCGGCCAACTGCGTTTGCAAAGAAGTCAACAGGGTCGAATCGAAGCGATCGCCATTTCGCTGAAGTTCGAATTCATAGGCCAGCCGGCGACGTTGATCCGGTACGTCGGCCCGCCATTTCTGCAGCGTCTGCCAAAGCTCGTCTTCGGGATGGTGAACGCGCAACGTCCCCGACAGGTTATCCTCTGCTTTGACGAATCTGCACTGAAACGCATAGCTTCCCGGTGCGAGCGCCAAATCGAGATCTCGAACCTCGCGCCGCGGAAAACCATCCCCATACAACACAATGCTCGTCGAATCGGTGGACGATGGCGTCAGGTCTTCAACAAAGCCATCGCCTGTTGTCGGATCGCCAGACGCGGGTTCGCGACCAGTCGGATGGTCAGCCGCCAACCGACTTCCCGAGCGATGTTGCGCCTGGGCCACCAACTCCGAATGCGAACTCGGAGGACTGAAACAAACCCTGACGGATGTGCTTTTCTGCTGGCAGCCGATCAAACCAATTCCAGACATGCCAACAGCGATGGCATGGTGCATCCGCATCTTCATTTGAGATTCTCCTTCAAGTTGTCCGCAAGATCGATGGCATGGGTGAGCCGCTGACCGTCGGATGTGGAACAGCCTTGTCCGATCTGAGCGATCTCCGTTCGATGTGAATGAACTGTCGAATACATCGATTGGATTTGCCAATGGGCAAAAGAGTCCGCTTGTAACGGATGTAGGAATTACGTCAGAATTGACGTTTGTAATGGCCATTCGCGCCGATTGGGCTGAAAGCGACGCCAAACTCGGATCGAAGTCGCCTGTGAGATTGCAGGAGCACCGGTGATTCGAGCCCTGTCACTTCAAGAAGTGAATGCTCTTGCAGGAAAATCCTTGGCTCAGACCATTTATCCATCTGCATAAAGTAGTAGTTCAAGCAAGTTCATCTGATCTCTCCAGTTTGACAAGTTTCAGGTAGGGACTAGGCGCGGTCCCATAAGGTTCGCTACAATCAGAACACTGGAAAGCTGAAACTCTGACGCAACTGGGACATATATTCACCGGCCCAGTTTTGTTGAGTTTCGTTGCTTTCGATTCAGGGGAGATTCGGGAGACACAGCCGGGGTCGGATGTGTTTCTGTAGAAGCAAGAAGAACCATATCCAATTCCCACCACAGGAAGCGCCAACAAGAAACGCTGAGTCTCCGCTGCGCTTGGCTTGCAGGGTTTTTCGTCGTTTGCGCATTGCCGAAATCTGCAGTTGATCAAGATTCAGCGTTCGGGAAAGAAGTCGTCCGTACGAATTGTTGAGGGTGAAGAAGACAACGGATGTTCGATTCATCACGCACTCGGATTGAAAACAATACACGCAATGCACTGGGTTTTGTTGTTTGCGGACAGCACGACTCAAGGCTGCGTGTCATTGCATAGGTAGCGCACGACAGAGATTAGGCGTGCGGCAAAGATTGGCGTGCGGCGGTGAAATTGTCGCGGCATATCTTTGAAATTGGCAATGTCATTGCGGACGAACGACATTGGAAAGAGTAAATGAGGACTTTGTAACGCAGCAGGGCTGCAAGAATCTGAGAGCACACGTAATTCGTTAATTTTGAAATCATTTCGTGAATTGAAACGCACAGGTGGACGCTGAGTCGCAAAAGATTTGGCTTGCGTCCGTGACAAGACGCAATCGAAAGGGGATGGCTATGACAAGAAAGTTTCGGTCAATGCTTGCTGTGGGATGTCTTACAGCAGGCATGTGTATTCCAAGTGCAGTACTCGGGCAGCAGGTACGCCCGATGTCAAACGGCGGAGGCGCGGAAGGGCTCAAGAATGTGAGCATTTCCCACGACCCCGTCTTTGAATTCGTATTGATGGACGACTCGGCGCGCCTCACCGGATTGACGGTGATGTACGTCGACGGAAACACCTCGGGGAATCTGGTCGCCAACGCTGATGGCGTCTTCAGCCTGACAAACCCGCCGAGCGAATTCCAGCTCGTTATTGAACGGGCGAATGCCGCACCGGTTACCGTCAAGATGTTGATGCCCGATGCGGACACCAATGTCGTCACTGCGGTTCCAGTGCGACGCGGTCCCAACAGCGACACCGTTTCGAATCAGCAGCAGGCGCCGGTCAACGATGTCGTCCGCGGCGTCGTCAACATCGCTGACGGCAACCCGTCGATCTCAATCCTCGATCCGGGCATGGGATTCGACAAGGCCGAAACCGCCCTTCTTACCAAGTCGGGATTCGTGCCCCGTCCGGTACAGGCTGGTACCGGTCGTGCGGGTGACGGCTGCGTCGATGCAACCCCGATCGCTTGCGGCGGAACTGAAACGTTCACGCTCCAAGCGTTCAATGCCGAACCCGTCCCGCTGACGAGCAGTTGCGAAATTGCTGTCGGTGGTCCGTTCACCCACGACAAGTCGGTTTGGTTTGAGTTCACCGCGTCGGCGACCACCGCTCACATTTCGATGTGCGTGAGCGACTCGGAGCAGGACTCGGTCATGACCCTCTTCACCGCAGACAGCACATGCGGTGCGTTGACTGAATTCACCTGCAACGATGACGGCTGCCCGGACATCGTGAACCCGAACGGTTTTGGCGCTCCCGATCTCTTCGTGGGCGGCTTGACCCCCGGCGACACCTACTTCGTGCTCCTCGACTTCTACTCGGGTGGCCACGACCTTCCCGATGACGGCACGTTTGACGTCGACAACACGATCACGATCGAATGCGGTATTGCGCTTCCGACCGGTGCGTGCTGTGCAAACGACGGAACCTGCACGGAAGTCGAAGAAGCCGACTGTGTTGGCGGCGGCGGTACCTACCAGGGCGACAACACGCTCTGCAGCGGCGTCACCTGCCCGGTGCTTGCGACCAACGAAACCTGCCAGTCAGCCATCGTGGTTGACGCGGTTCCGTTTGTTTCAGCCGTTGACAACGACCTTTCGATCCCGAACGGACCTGCGGGTTCGTGCGACGGTTTCGGCGCCACTGGCATGATGCAGAATGACATCTGGTACGAGTGGACCGCTGACCAGGATTGCCTCCTGGACATGAACGTCACGAGCACCTACGACTCGATTCTGGTTGTTCGCGACAATTGCACCGATCTGAATGAATTGATCTGCATCGACGAAAACGGATTCGGTGACGGTGAAACCGGTCAGCTCTCAGTGACCAATGGAACCACCTACTTCTTCCAGGTTGGCGACAACGGTAGCATTGAAACTGGCGGTTTGACCGAATTCTCATTGTCCTGCTTCGAGAACACCGGAGCGTGCTGCGTTGGCAAGGGTTGCTCGATTGAAACCGAAGCCGACTGCTCAGGCATGGGCGGGACGTATCTTGGTAACGATACCTCCTGCGATGCACCTCCCGCAGGCACGCCAACCACTTACGCAGGCGGCGGCGGTATCGCCATTCCGGATAACGATCCCACGGGTATCGACGACACCATCAACGTGGCTGACTCGTACCAAGTTGGCGATGTGAATGTCAGCATCCAGGTCGAGCACACCTTCCTCGGTGACCTCGACATCACGTTGACCCACAACGGCACCACGTCGTCGATCATCATGCAGGATGCCTGCGGCACCAACGCCGACATGGACATCACCATTGACGATGCGGCAGGCGATGTTGTCTGTGCAGAACCACTTACGGGAACGTTTAACTCAGCCAGCCTCAACGGTGAAGGCATGGGCGCGTTCAACGGCGAAAACAGCGCCGGAACCTGGACGCTCAGCATTGTTGACGACGCCGGCCAGGACACTGGCAGCCTGCTTAGCTGGTCGCTGGAACTCGACGGCGCAGGTGCTGGTCCTTGCGAAGATCTCGAGCCCGCATGCGGTCCCGATGCCTGTCCGGATGGAACCACGCCGATCGTTGGCGTTGAGAATGGCAACTTTGCTGGCTGGTGTGTCTCAGGTGCACCGGCTGCTGACGTCGACTTCTTCTTCTTCCGCGTCGACAAGGCCGGCGATTTCGCACTGATCGAAATCACCAAGGAATTCACGCAGGGTCCGGAAGCACCAACCGGCTTGATTCCGCCGATTCTCGTGACCTTCTTCCAGGTCTGCGACGACGAAGACACCGTCGGCTCAATCATCATCGGTGAAGAAAGTGTCCGTAACTCAACGGGCGTCGATTGGACCGACTACCACTGGAATCTCTTCGATGCCAATGAAGTTTGGTTCGACGTTGCCGCATCTTCAAACTGGAGCACCCTGCCGTTCGCGGACAAGGAATTCGCAAGCTTCATCGATGGACCGGCCAACACCAAAGCCAAGTCACTCAATGCTGACAATGGCTTGGTACCGAACAACAGCCAGTACTTCCCAGGTTCGGGTACCGGCGTCCTCAAGATGGACGTCGATCTCTCCGGTCCCCCGGTCAACTTCACCTTCAAGCAGCGTCCGACCATCGATGGCACGCCTGATCCTGAAGGCGCTTGCTGCCTGGTGACGGGTTGCCAGGTTCTGACCGAAGCCGACTGCAACTCGCAATCGGGTTCGTATCAGGGTGATGGTGTGAGTTGCACGCCTGATCCGTGTGCCGAACCGACCGGTGCTTGCTGCAACGATGACGGTTCGTGCTCGGGCGACCTGACGCAGAATGCCTGTGAAGGTGGCGGCGGAACCTATCAGGGTGACAGCAGCGATTGCGGAAGCGTGACCTGCCCGATGCCCAGCAACGGTGACGTCTGCACCGATGCCGTCGAAATCTTCGACGGGTTGAACATGGGTGCGATCGTCGACGGTGGTGTGGACGATCCGGATCCGTCATGCACGACCTCCGGTTCAGACGACACGTGGTTTATCTACACAGCCACCACGGCCGGCTCGCTTTTGATCGAGACTTGCGGCACGTTTGTGGACGACGCAATTGGTGGCTCCGAAGTTGACACCATCGTTGCGGTTTACGACGCATGTGGCGGAGTCGAACTCGACTGTGACGACGACTGCACGACCGGCGGAACCGATCCTGATGCTCCTTGCAAGGACGAGGATCAAACCGGTACGGGCGGAACGCGCGACTCATGCGTTTGCGTGGACAGCGTCAACATTGGCGACGAATTCTGGATCCAGGTCCAGGAATTCGGCGGAAACAACTTTGACGACATCCTTGTCACCGTGACGCCAAATGGTTGCGACGGACCTCCCCCACCGCTGGGTGGTGGATGCTGCAACTCGGACGGCTCGTGCGATGACGTTGCTGACCAAGCCGCATGTGACGGTCAGGGCGGTGTCTACCAGGGTGACGGCGTCGCTTGTGCTTCGGTTTCCTGCCCGCAGCCGGGTAACGGAAACGATGAGTGCGAAGACCGTGCGGTGCTGGCCTGCGATCAGACGACGTTTGCTGACCTGATCGATGCCACCAACGGTGCGGCAGACCCGGCTCAAAGCTGCTCGACCACGGTCAACCCGTGCACCGAGTACTATGAGTTTGTCCCAACCGGAACGTCCGCTCGTATCCGTACCGACTTGAATTCGACAGCAAATGACTCCGTGTACACGCTTTACCAAGTTGACCAGGCCAACCCCTGCAACGAGGCGGCATGGACCGAGGTGGTTTGCAGCGAAGACGAAGTTGGGCTGTTGGGTGACGTGTGTGCCGATGGCCTCACGCCTGGCGACACCTATGTCCTTATGATCACCGGATTTGCAGCGTTCCGTTGCGATGATGGCCCATATGGCATCGATGTCGATTGCTCAGCAACTTGCGGACCGTAGTCTGGTAAAGTCCGAATAAACTGATCGGTACCGCCGGTCGAGAATCTCACTCGACCGGCGCCCGATCCTCGGACTTTTTGCAGGTTTTTTGCTGAATCGGACTAGTATTGTGATTTTGCGATTGATACCATAACAATCATGTGACTCTCTCTCTCGGAGGATACTCGGCGTAGCCCCAGATCGGACATCCGATTGGCCCAACGTCGAGCAGCAATTGGAAGGAGCAGGAAAATGCTGAAAGGCAATAACGCGGGAATCCGCGGCGTCTTCTCTCTCGCCGTAACGGTTCTTATGGCTTCGCCAGCGTTAGCAGCCCCCATTGATATTGGAGGCGGTTGGCAAGCCGAAGTAATGAATGGCAACGTTGCCAGTATCGTCGTTGACAACACGTCGAGTACTGAAACTGTCATTCAGATCGCCAAGCAATTCGATGACGGCCCCGAATTCGGGCAGTTCCCACCCATCGAAATTGCATTCACGCAAACTGGTGACGATCTTTCGACAGTCCCCAGCATCGTGATCAATGACGAAAACATCATCAACAACACCGGCTTCGGCTGGACCGACTATCACTGGGCGCTGATCGACGGTGGCCAGGCGTGGTTCAACGTGTCACAGTCGAGCACGTTCGACACATCACCATTTGGTACGCAGTCATTTGCGGACCAGTATGGTTATGGTGACGCAAACAAGATGACCGACCTGAATGTCGAAGGTGGTTTTGTCCCCAACGGCGGCACGTTCACCCCGGGTCTTCTGGGTGGTGCCCTTTGGATCGACACCGACCTGTCCGGAGCGAATCCGGTCACCTTCAACTTCAAGCAGTTCCCGACGAACCCGTCGATCCCCGAACCTGCATCGCTGATGCTGATGCTTGGTGGATGTGCGATCGTCGCCGGTCGTCGTCGCAAGTAGTTCTCGATAGCAGTTGTGACTCGGGCTTCGTGCCCGAATGTTTGCCATACGAAAACAGGCAGCCAGACGATTCGCTCGTCTGGCTGCCTTTTTTATTTGATCGCGTCGCCACTTTTTGCCCCGACGATCCGCGTTCGCTGGCGTTTCAACACTGCAGCGTTGACAGACCAGCCAACTCGATGGATGATCCATGCATGGAAGAATCGGCCAACGCAATCGTTCGACCGCACGATGACGCCTTGATCATTGAGGTTCAGAGTAAGACCCTGGACGAATCATCGACCCGCGAGCTGGTCGACTTTGTTTTGGGTGAAGCGTCAGTGCGCTCCGGCGTGCCGATCGTGCTGGACCTGGCCAAGGTGCGATTTGCCCCCAGCGTTGCCCTGGGTGCGTTGGTGCAGATGAGCAAGAGTTTTTCGTTTGAGAAGCGCCGGATCGCCTTGATCAATGTACACAAGCGAATCACCGATACGATCCGCGTGACGCAACTGCATCGCATTCTCGAGCTTCATTTCAGTTTGGATGACGTCCTGAAATCCAAGCCCACCATATAGACCGCCACCGCGACTTCAATCCAAGCGCAGCGTTCTACTCGTCCATTCTTCACAGCCCGGGTGCCGGTACGCACGTAGAGTAACTTCGTTCTGCCCCTGGATTCCCCCCTGCGCGGGAATGACGACGCTGTCGCGCCGCTACGTATGAACGTAGGGCGAACTGGTCCGCCCGACTTGCATGGCAATCCTTCAGCAATCGCAATGGGGGTTTATCTGTCCTGCATGCGCCGTGGTGGGAGTCGGCACGCGCGGGAGATTTGATGTCGATGGTCTCTGAAGCGACGGTATCCCCAATCAAACACCGACGAGAACAGGGGGAGGATCGAAATAAGATACATCGGATACGCCCAATAGATCCGCCGCATCAAGTAGCGATAGGCATTGGCGCCTTCGACCATGGTTCCGCCCGCAAGCAGCAATCGCAAATCGCCAAGAAGTGCGTTCTCGGGAAGTTGCACATTGGCCCGGGCGAACTCACTCTGCAATGGTTCAATCAAGAAACCGCGCTTCGCCAATGTCGGCCGCCAGAATTGGACCCATCGATCACAAAACCCACACGATGCATCATAGAGCAGCCACCCCTTGGTCTGCTCATTGCCCATGCAATGTGTCGTGTTGGATTGGCGGTCACGAGTCACAGGACGCTTCCCCGATGCACGCAGATCTCGGAACCTTCTGCCACGATGACCGATTGAGGTCCACCGGATAGAGCTTCGGAAAAAACGCGGCTATACGTGCCAAGCAGATCGCCGGCCAACTGAAACCGAACCGGTTCGCGCAACACCCAGGGCGGATGCTCCACTTGGTATTCAATCGTTTTCGAGTCGTTGCGCCGCGAGTAGCCCCAATAGTGATCGGCGAAGAACCGGGCATGCTCATCCGAACTGGCGTCACGCGCACCGCGAAGGTCCGCGTTCATTTTACAAGCGATGGCACGAGACTCCCAGGTGTAGGTGATTTCCTGCGCGGCTTGTGTGTGGTCGAATTCGATTCGATGCCCCATTCGCAGCGTTGCGTAATTCTCATGGTACACCCAACGGGCGACTTTCGTGACCGCCCACTTGGGGACCAGTTCTTTGATGAATACGACACCCCGCCGCCATTCACCTTCCACTTTGCGACGCACATAGAATCTTAGGTTCACTTCCTCGAACAAACCATGAAACGGGATGCTCACACCCATGATCCGGGTTCCCGCGAAAAGAAATCCGACCAGGCTGACGTACGTCTCACCCTCCAGGGGGTCGAGTTCGGTTCCGCTTGGGATGTATTCCTGAAGAATTCTCTGATCCACCGCGTAGTTGGCCAGGACAATGTGCTGCCAACGGGCTGTCAGAAAGACCGAAGTCATTGGGATGCCTTGAACAGTTTCAAGCGTGCCTGCGATGTCGCGATGCTGCAATGACAAGCAGTGCGCCCAGCGTTCCAATCGACGCCGGCTCGGGAACGATCGTCAGAACGTCTGGCGTGTACTCGACCGCATCGAAGCCGCTCGGGTCGAGGGCGAATCCTTCTGTCAGATCGGTCGGATGGTCGTCGCCAATGAACAAGTCGGTCGAACCTTCTGCCAGCGCTTCAAGGGTAAGCGTCGCCAGCAGGATATGCGAGCCTGAAATCGACGACGGAAACGCCACACCTGCAAGTTCGTCACCGTCAGATGTAGATGCGGCAAGCCACGGGTCAGCGATCTGAACGTCCGTCACAACCGCAATTGCTGGCAGCGCAACGTCAAAATCCAATCCCCATCCAAGGATCGCTTCGGATAAGTCCGCGACGATTCGAATATCAAATGACTCGCCAATCGCAGGCGAGTCAGCCGGCAGTTCCAGCGAGACACTCACCGTGGCCCGCGCCGTCGAAGACGTTGCAATGGAGGCAATCAAACACAAACATAGCACGGGTAAATTCAAACTGATACGCATCAAATCCTCTCTCCGTTCCGTTTGGGCAGATTGACAATGCCCCGAAAGCCGTCGACCACCCAACTCCCAATGGAATAGCCGATGCGTTTCTATCCCGATCCTAGCGCACTGACCTTCCGATTTCGCCACCCTGGATCACTGCAAAGTCGAGCAAATCCAGATCGCCATCATTATCGGCGTCAAACGCAGACAAGCACGATTCAACCGACCGCAACTGACTTGGCGCTGGGACTTGGAGCGGGCCATTGAAGCAATCCAACCACGCCGTGTAATCGAGAAGATCCACATCGCCGTCGCGGTCATAGTCGCCCAACGTCGAACCGCTACCACCGCTGACGAAGTCCTGATAACAACCGAACCATGATTGATAGTCGATCAGCGTGATCGTACCGTCGTGATCGAAGTCGGTTTGATGCACGTAACCGCTGTCGCCAACTGACTGCGAAAACGACGCAAGAAACACCGTCAAGTCGGCATCGTCAACATCGCCATCGCCGTCCAGGTCACCGCATGGATCGCATGCATCGAGCGACCCATTTGCATTCTCGTCAAAACCCAGTTCGATTTCGTAAACGATGCCGACATCTTCGCCAGTCGTGTCATCGCGCCAGGCTCCGATCAACAACCGATCGCCATGTCCCAACATGCTCGACGTGAAGTTATCGTTTGGCTCGGGTGATGGATTGTCCAACCGCCCAACATTCAACCCGGAGTATCCGTCGAACACGACGAACGACCCGGCGTTTTCCGCGCCGACATCTGACAAGAGCACGCCGACGATTGCGCGAGCGCCGACAGCGGCGACATCGTGCCCGAACTGATCGGCAGTCACCGGCGCCGGGTTGTGCAGCGTCCTCAATACTGCGCCGGTTGCTGCATCGGCGATGTATGCGATTCCGACGTTGTCGCCATCGGAGTCATCGAGCGGTGCGCCAATGACGATCTTACCTCCCATCCCCGCGACCGCTTGACCAAATCCATCACTGCTGTTGGGGCTCGGGTTTTGTATCGTGTGAACGATCGAACCGGTATGCCAATCGATGACTTGAACGACGCCGGAGTTGACGGCTTGGCGGTCATCGCGCCCGACGCCAACGATCAGATAACCGCCAGCCTTAGTGAGGGTGCTGCCGAAGAGATCCGAACTCTGTCCCGTTGGGTTAGGGATCGTTCGCAGAAGATCGCCCGTCACTGCATCGAAGACGTGGACTGTTCCGGAATTGTTGCCAGCCGCATCGTCCAGTCTCACGCCGACGATTACCGCGTCATCAATGCGAATCGCGGACTCGCCGAATTGATTGCCTTCGACCGGGCTGGGGTTGGCGATCGCAAATTCGAATCCATAGGTCGCGGCATCGAAGACGTAGATCATGCCTTCGTTTTCTGAATTGCCTGCCGCGCCGGGTGCGCCGATCCAGATATGTCCACCTGCGAGGACGGCTGACGCGCCGAAGGCCTCTCCTTCCGCGGGGTTTGGGCTGGTAAATGTGTGCAGAATCGCCCCTGTGTCGGCAGCATAAAGGAATGCTCTGCCGGCTTCGTCGGCGAATGTCACGTCACCAGCCGATCCGATCAAGTAGCGATCATCGGTCATCGCCAGCGCCGATGGGAACCCGAATTGCGATTCGCTGTTGGGGTTATTAAATGTTCTCACAAATGCGCCGCCGAGCAGTTCGCAGGAGTCGGGCGTACCGTTGCTGTTGCAATCGGCGAGTTGTCCGGAGGCGATGTCACACTCATCGGGTACATCGTTGGCGTCGCAATCCAGACTGAGAAAAGTCGTCAGGTCGCATGTGTCGGCAATTCCGTTGTGATTGCAGTCGGGTTGGCATTCGTCTGGTACGCCGTTGCCATCGCAGTCGGGGCTGCTACCGTCGGCGATGTCGAACAAGTCAGCGATCCCGTTTTCGTTGCAGTCAATCCCGCATTCGTCCGGTTCGCCGTCACCGTCTGCATCGATGCTTTCACCGCTGGCGATGTCACACTGATCGGGGATACCGTTTGAATTGCAGTCTTCCTCCAGACCCGATTGAATATCGCACGGGTCCGCGATGGCGTTGTTGTTGCAATCCGGCTGACATTCGTCAGGCTGCCCGTCAGCATCGCAATCGAGGCTGAACTGCGAATCGATGTCACATTCATCGGGGATGGCGTTGCTGTTGCAATCTTGACTTGGTCCGATCGGAATCAGTTCGCAGGCATCGGGCAGTTGATCGCCGTCGCAGTCGGGCTGACATGCATCGGGCACACCATTGACATCGCAGTCGGTATAAACACCATCCAGAATATCGCACGCATCGAAGACGCCGTTTTCATCGCAATCGATCAATGGCACGCAATTGTCGGGGATGAGGTCGAAGTCGCAATCGCGCTGCGTACCGGATTGGATTTCGCACGAATCAACAATCCCGTTGGTATCGCAGTCGGTTTCACATTCGTCGGGGATGCCGTTGCCATTTTGACCGCCGCAATCTGCGGATGTTCCCGAAGCGATGTCCTCGTGATCCGGAACGCCGTTGGAGTTGCAGTCCGGCAATGGATGGTGATAACCGAGATCAACTGTGCCCCCGTCACCAATGCCATCGGTGCGCGTCGTCCGCAAGTCCAAACCGAGATCGGTTGCTGCCGAACTTCCTGCATCAACGCAAGGGCTGTCCTGGGTTTGCCCGGCGGCGGCTTGGCTTAGCAGGTGATTAAACGCATACGTTTCAACGAATTGCGGATCGGTGTCGAGCATTCCAGCACCGATATTCAGCGTGCTGGCGAACTGAAAGATGCCATCCGGACCACCTTCGAGATCGGTGTGCGAAAAGTCGGCTGTCGAGTTGTCGATGATCGCGACCTGTGGGCCATTGATTGCGTCGTTGCTGACGACAATACTGTTTTCGACTTGAACAGTCCCGCGAAGGACGTTGATCGCCCCGCCGGTTTGCGCTTTGTTGCCGACTATCGTCGATGACTGAATGCTGACATTTGATGTGACGCCATAGATCGCCCCACCCTCGAGGAGCACTTCGTTGTCGAGGAACATGCAGTTCTCGATCGAGAACGATGCATTCTGGGATGAAATAGCCCCGCCACGCGACGAACCATGGGTCGCACGATTCTTTTCGAACCAGCAGTGGACGATTCGACCTGCCGTTCCACGCAGCGTATGAATCGCACCGCCAAGAATTCCCGTTGTGTTGTTTCTAAAGACGCAATCCTGAACCAACGGATCACTGTCGACGTTGAGCATTGCGCCGCCGAGGTTTGCGGGGTCGGCGTGGTTTGACTCAAACTTGCAATGTTGAATCGTTGCGTGACTGGCCAACTCATTCGTAATCGCAGCCCCCTGCACCGACTGGTTTTCAAAGAAGATGCACTGGTCAATCAAAGAGTGGCTTCCGCGTGTGTTATGAATGCCTCCACCCGCAATCGCATTCCCGGCCTCGAAATAGCATCGATGAAACGACGGATCACTTTCGCCGACGTACACACCCCCACCGAGGCGTGACTCGTTGTTGATAAACACACAATCCGTGAACGTTCCGTTCGCCCCCAGAATGTTGTACACCGCTCCACCGCCGCCATCGGGAAACTCGCCGTTGGAGAAGTTATTCTTGAAGACGACGTTGTTGATTGTCGGGCGGCCACGTTCGTTAAAAATCGCAGCCCCAACATCCGCTTCGTCTTGCGCGGAACCGGTTGCATACCCATCGGAAATGGTCACACCATCGAGGATGCCCGTGCTGTTGACGTCACTGGCGATCAAGACGTGATACGAGTTGTCGATGGGATCGCCGGGAACACCGATATCGCCTGATAGAACCGTCTCGAACACCCGCCAATTGCGCTGCGACCGATTCGATTCGGTCCCTTGGAATCCACCGTATATCCCGACATCATCAATCAATCGAAAATGCGCACTGCGATCGTCGCCAGTCGTTGGATAATAAACGCCTTCCGCAATCCATATTTCCTCGACCAGCTCAGAATTGTCGGCGACCGTCAGCGCCGATTGCAGATCAACGTAGGCGTTCGCCCAATCGGTGCCGAGGTTCGAACCGGTCGCGTCGGCGTCGACGTAGATGATCGGCCCTTCGCATTCATCCGGCGTTCCGTTGAAATTCGTATCCACACTGCTGCCAGCCGCAATGTCGCACTCATCAGGGATCAAAGATCCATTGCAATCCTGACTCGACCCCATCGCGATGTCGCAATCGTCGGGCTGTCCGTTCGAGTTGCAATCTGTTTCGCATTCGTCGGGGATGAAGTTGGCATTGCAATCTGGCGCACCATCGAACACGTCGCAAACATCGGGCGTAAGGTTACCGTTGCAATCGCTGACATCGCCACTGGATAGCTCACATTGGTCGGGGATGACGTTGCCGTTGCAGTCGTCTTCCGCACCGGAAAGAATGTCGCAGCTATCCGCGATACCATTGACGTTGCAGTCCGGCTCACACACGTCGAGCACACCATTGCCCGTGCAATCGAGCGACGGATCATTGGCGATCTGAACCGCATCCACGATGGCGTTCAAATCGCAGTCCCGCTCCAATTGCGGATTGCCAGCGATCGAAAAGACCTGCGGACCTTGGGGAACATTTGTGCCAACGACCTTCACCGACCACGTCCCCGAAATGGGCGCATCGACCAACACCTGCTCAATGTTGTTGACCGAGTCAGCCGCATTCCGCACGGCCAGCGCATCGGGCACGTTTGGATCAAGTGTCCAGGGATAGTGTCGCCCACCGTTCGGATCGATAACGACCAGATCCAGATTGTTGACCAACGTATTGAAAATGTTTGGTGTCGCCGGCGCATCATCCCATGCCAGCGTAACTTTCAGCGTCGACTCGCCCGAAACCTCGATGACAAATCCCGACGTACCGGCTTGTTCCACCGTCAATTCTGCAAAGCTACCCGTCCGCAGAAAATCAACCGTATCAACCGTTCGAATCGAACCGTATCCCGTTTGATAGTCGGGGCCAGCCGGTCCTACATCGACGGCATTTTGAACCAGAAGCGCCTTGACCGTCGACGGAAGTGGATCGTTGGCAGCCGGAAACTGAGCGCGATAGTCCTGAAAAATCAAGGCAATGACGCCGGTCGCAGTGGGCGTGGCCATCGACGTTCCGCAGAACGTGTTGTACCCACCGCCGACAACCGTTGACGTCACACCACCGTCACCATCATTCTGGCACCCGGGTGCGCTGATGTCTGGTTTGAGGCGGCCATCATCGGTTGGGCCCCAACTGGAAAAGAACGTCGCACTGTCGTCATCGGAATTGACGGCGCCGACGTTGATGGTGTTCTTGGCGCCAGCCGGAGGTGCAATTGACCGATACCCCTCGGGCGTGTGGACACCTTCATCGATGCATCGGCAGCAATGCCCGGTGGCACAATCGCCGATGTTGTTGCGCTCATTGCCATTCGCAAATACCGTCGTCAGCGGTCGCCCAAGTCCGCCCGTCACGATGGTGTCGAGCAGGTTCGCGGTGACGCCATAATCGCCGGAGATTTCGCACGGAAACAAATTCGAGCAGGTATTCGTACCGAGCGAGTTGTTCGCAACGGCTACCCCCAGCGCCAGTCCATCGCGATAGTCCCGTTCGATGTCGCCCGGATTGGAGTAGAGAAACAGATCGTCAAAGCTCGGTTCAAATCCAAAACTTTCCATCAACACCCCGGGAGCCATCCCGCGATACAACCCGCCACTGGTCGCCCCATCACCGCCGATGGTGCCAGCCACATGCGTGGAGTGGTCGACTGCAATCGCCAAATCGCGGGGCGTCAGGCGGCCTCCAAAGTCTGGATGCGATGCGTCAGCCGTCCCACTGTCGAACACCATGACTGAAACGCCTGAACCATCGAGGCTGTAAGGCGGAGCCTGAGCCGCTTCGGCTTGGGTGCGTGTGCGATTTTGATCGTTGACGCCATCGAGCGGCGGCAAAGGTGGTTCGACCCACTGCACGGTGTCACGATCAATCAATCGATCGAGATTCGATTCCGGAATGTCCACCACGAGCGTGTGAATCGATTCAACAACGGTAACGGCCTTTCCACCAACCGCGGTTACTTCGTTGATGGCGCGTGTTTTCAAATCAACGTCGGGATGGAACATGACGTTTAGCAGCAGACGATGGCGCTCAGCCCGCGGCGCAATGTCGCCCTCCGCAATGGCGACTTTAATCCAGCCCGGCCTCTTACCATCCGCAAGCAGCGGATGCCTTTTCCATTCGCGTTCAATCTCAAGAACGTCAGCGACTCTTTCGAATGCATCCGCCCGACTCAAATCCGCATCGTCGGATTCAACCACGGCGAAATACGCATCAGCCCCCAACGGTCGAAGCAAGCGGACGCCCGCCTCATTGATCGATTGCCGATCGGCCTTTGACAGCGGACCGTCGAATTGAATCACAAAATGTTGCGATCGATGCACACCGGATTGGGAGTAGGATTCAAGACGCCGAAGCGCCTCTTGATGATTTGATGATGACCGTGCAGCGGGCCCATGACGCCATGGAATGGACCGATCCTCAGCGCGCGACGCAACCGCACACCAAAGGGTCAACACAACCGTCATCATGGAGATTTGGCGTGTGATCTTCATCCCTCTCCGTATCGCCTGACACACGCGATCAACCGCATGCCGCTGCGTGGATCAGCCGACAAGCAGCCCGCTTCCGCCCGTTACACAACATGGGGAACGTGCGCACAGCAGCAACCAGCGCGCATGACATGGAAAATCGGTGTCTCCCTCGCGTTGAAACCTCGCCCGGTTCCGGTTATAGCGATTATAGACAATCGCCATACCGGGTTCCACAATCAATAGTAACGTCCGTGGCGCTATTATTGACACCGACTTGAGGAATACCGTCGGTCCGGAAAACCGCAAAGGAATACCCTGAACATGGATACATTCCGGAAAACTATGGGGGAAGACGTGCACATCCGCGTCAAAGTTTTTAGCACCGGTGGAACCATTGAAAAGATCTACGACGAGCATGCGGGCATCCTGCACAACATGCCGTCGCGATTCGATCACATCCTCTCACAAATGCGGCTGCCTTCCGTCCAAATCGATCACCATGGGTTGATGGGAAAGGATTCGTTGGACATGACCCCCGCCGATCGGCAGTTGATCAAGGAATCCGTCGAAGGTGCGATGTCATCGTATGATGCGATCCTGATTGTTCACGGCACCGACACGCTTGAAGAAACGGGCGAGTTGCTTTGCAGCGAATTGAAGCAACCGGAAATTCCGATCATCCTGACCGGTGCGATGCGTCCTTTTGAATTTCGCGACACCGACGCATTTCAGAATGTCTACGAGTCGCTCATTGCATGTCGGCTTGTTGCACCCGGAGTCTATTGCGTGATGCACAGCAAGGTCCTTCGCTTTCCCGGTGTGCGCAAGGACCACGGGTTGCTTACGTTTGTCAAAGGCGAAACGTGCGCTGTCGCTACAGATGCTTGCTGAGGTATGCGTAGTCGGGCGTGAGTTGGCCACGATGCAAGATGACGGCACTCTTAAGCGGACCGGGCAAATCCCAATCGGCGAATTGCTCGGGGGCTGGCGTTGCGGCCAACGCCGGGATCAAATCTTCCAACGCTTCACCGAACGCCGCTGACGACTCACGTGGAAGTTCGGTGGGCAGGATATCGACGGCCATGATCACTGGGCCATCCCCTTCAAAACCATCGACGGCTTCCTGTCGTTTGACGTCATAGACGTACACCGGATTGCCCGGATTGGTCGCGTGCGTGGTGATCTCGATGGAGCCATCCGGATCACATGAAATGTCACCGATGACTTTGAGCTTCGGTGAAACGGATTCACCATAGAGCTTGCTGATCGCGTCCTTCGTGACGAGTCGCGGATACTTCGGCTCCCAGTAGATGCAGTTGACGAGCATGCTCAGGTGCGGGAGGTACTGCTCGAAGACACCGCGATAGCCCTGCGGATTCTTGTAATAATCCTGCAATTCAAACGACTTGTTCGCGTCTATTGGTTCGACCATGTCGCATTCTTTGAACACGACTTTGCAGAACACGTCGCCGGTCGAAAGGTCGCCCAACTGCCCGGGCTCGATCACCTTTGGATTGAGCAAATCGAAAATCTGCTGCGCCCCTTGCGAGACACGTCCATAGCCGCTGAACCCACAAACGATCGGTGCAAGACTCGAACCCGATGGCTCGCTTCGGACCGCTTCTCCGACTTCGACGATGTGACGTTCGGCATCGGCGAGGGTTGCATACTGATGGGCGGGTTTGAGCGATGACAGCGCCGACGTCACGCCCTCGACCGCCAGTCGCTGACCGTACGACCAGAGCGTATCGATCATGCCAGCCAACCCGGCATATTCTCCAAAGAACACGAGGCGGCGCCCCTGATCGTCAACAATCCGTTCGTAATCAAGAAGGCTGCACCCAAGTTCCATCATCCGCTTGAGCATGGGCATGTTGTAAGTCTGCCCCTTGATCGTGTGCGAAAAGAACATGTACGTCTTGCCGGCTTCGAAACGATTGGCCGGGACTTCCTTCACGCCAAGAATGACCGGGCATTCGGCGAGGCTTTCGACAAGTTCGGCGCCGCTGGAGGCAATTTCATCCGCCGTGAACGCGCGCTGGCCCGATGACTGCACCGCAATCGGGATGCCGTGCTTTTCGATCAACATTTTGATCTGATCGGGCACCAGTGGAATGCGCCGCTCCCACTGCGTTTTGTCCTCGTGTCGAATGCCAATCTTTTGCACGCCATCCCTCCGAAACCGCACAAGGCAATGTAATCCAAAGTCGAATTGTCGAGAAACGCGATGGTAGAATCACCCGTCGGCCTGTCAACTCGCACCAGCCGTGTCGCCATTCGAGCGTTTTACCGCTAAGCTACGACCGCCGTTCACGTTGAATTTTTCGCTTCCGCCTGCGATTTTTCCGGACCTGTCACCCGATGGCCGCCAACAGCGCAATCCCTGTCCAACTCGACCAGAATCGCATCGTCACCGACCCCGTGCGCCGCGTGATGATCACGCTGACCCTGCCGATTCTGATGGAGCAAATGCTCAGCACGCTCGTCGGCCTCGTGGATACCTTTCTTGCAGGCAACCTCGAAAACCACGCGGTAGAAGCCACCAGCGCCGTCGGACTCGCTTCATACGTCGGTTGGCTGGTGACGATGCTCTTCGCCCTGGTGGGCACCGGAACGACCGCACTCGTCGCGCGGGCGTATGGATCGGGCGAGCGTGAATATGGCAATCGCGTCGCCAACCAGTCGATACTACTCGCGGTTTTCATGGGGGCGTTCGGTGTGTGTGCGATGTACTTTCTTGCGCCGCGCTTTGCGAGTTGGCAATCAATGCGCGGCATCACCTACGACATCACCGTGCGATACCTTCGAATGGAATCGCTAAGTTACATCGGGATGGCCATCACCTTGGTCGGCGGTGCGGCGATTCGCGGCGCTGGCGACACACGTACGCCGATGAAAGTC
Source organism: Phycisphaerales bacterium UBA1845 (assembly GCA_002338715.1). GTDB lineage: Bacteria > Planctomycetota > Phycisphaerae > UBA1845 > UBA1845 > UBA1845. Next base: position 71,443 of record DDIR01000143.1, read on the forward strand.
CTCGCGTCGGTCAACGTGTTCAATGGCATCCTTTCATACGGTCTGGTTTACGGGATCGGACCGCTTCCACGAATGGACGTTGACGGCATCGTGATGGGCACGCTCATCTCAAGGCTGCTTGGCGGTTTGATCCTGCTGATCGTTATCCTGGTGGGCGCGCGGGGCATCCGCCTTCGATTGCAACTCCTTCGACCAGCGCTCGAAGTCATCCGCCGTATCACGCGAATAGGAATACCTGCCGCCGTGGATGGCGCCATCATGTGGACCGGTCATTTCCTGTTTCTCAAGATCATCGGCAACATGGCCAGCGATGTCGCCAGCGGATTGAACCCATCCTATGCGGCCCAGATCGTCGTCGTGCGGTTGGAAGCATTCACCTACCTGCCCGCGTCGGCATACGCAGCCGCCTGCGCCACGATGATCGGCCAGGCGTTGGGCGCGAACATGCCCAAGCGTGCAATCCGCAGCGGGCACGAAGGCGCGATGCAGTGCTGCATGCTCACCGCCATCAGCGGAACATTGTTCGTTATCTTTGCCCGACAGATTTGCGGATTGATGCACAAGGACTCATCCGTCATCGACATCGCGACGCCCGTCCTCGTGATTGCGGGATTGGCTCAACCGGTCCTGGCGCTGTGCATGGTCTATGCCGGCTCACTGCGCGGAGCAGGCGACACCGTATTCCCGCTTATTTACAACATGTGCGGGCTCGGACTCATCCGGTTGCCGTTTGGCTATTTGTTTGGATTGTACATGGGCTGGGGACTGTTCGGCGCGTGGATCGCGGTGGCCGCCGACATGGTCGCCCGAATGCTGATGATGGCTATTCGTTTTCGACGGGGTAAGTGGGTAACACTTCAGGTATAAACTCATCCCCGTCGGATCCGATGTACATCGTCGTTTCGTTGCCGCTGAGACCGCTCTTGCCCTGCATGCGTTGGGCTTCATTGCGACTCGCGGCTTGTATATCCGACGCCCGCTTTGATGCGTCGCGCGTCATCAGAATTTGAATGTCATTCGGTGCCCGAGATTCGGCGCGCTGCAAGATCTCAAACGCAAGATCCGGGTTGCCCGCGGCATACTGCACGTATCCTGCGAGGAAGAACAGTTCAGCTTCATACGGATTCGCTGCAATCGTGCGCTCCAGCTTGTAGAACTGCCCTTCAAAGTCCGCTTCAACACCATAGTACGATGCAATGTCGAGCGGCTGCGTGATCAGCGACGGGTCCGTCGACATCGCCCGACGAACGGCGCTGGCGGCTGTCGCATAGTCGTCGACTGCGAAGTGCACGAACCCGTAGAACATTTCCAATTCGGCATCATCCGGCGTCGCCAGCATCGCCTGAATCACTTCGCGACGGGCCAGGTCATATTCGCCACGATAGAACGCAGCTTCGGCCAACTCGCGATGACTCATGGCCGCCTGAGGTTGACTCGAACTCGGCGGGACCGCGGACACGCCAGGATCAGTTGAGTAACTGGGATCAGTTGAATAGCTGGGATCAGTCGAATAACCGTAAGGATCGGCGCTGCTGTAGCCGTAGTTGTTGATGTCGATATTGACCGGTGTTCCCGGACTCGAATACACCGGGTAGCTCGATCCGTAATACGCCGTCGTCACCGGAAGATAACCAAACGATGTCCCGAACGAATAGTACGGATAGGTGAAGAACGGATCGTAGTAGGTGCGGTAACACGACCGCCCGAATCCCGAGTAACGCCCGAAGCTCAAACCCAGACCAAACGAAAGGTAATTGCTGTAACCCCAAGAGCGGCCACACCGGTTGTACCGGCGAATGTTGCCCAGATTAAAGCAGTCGTATCCGAGAAAACGGTTGCTGCGATACCCGCGACGATAGCCCCAACTATCGTATCGATTGAATCCGCGATCCACGCCGAATGCCCGGGCAGCATAGCCGTTGCGATCAAGCCAGTTGTTGCGACTGTTGCTTCGATCGAGGCGGTTGAACATGTTGCCATAAGTCAGATTGTTTGACGGTCCCCGACCGGCGAAACCGCGATTACCGCTTCGACCGCTGCCGCCGTAATTGCGCCGGCTGGTGTTCGCATTTCGATTTCCGTTGGAACGTGAGCGCCCCACGCTGCTGCGTCGCGATCCCGCTGCGGAATTTCTGCGATTCGAATTTGAATCGACCGTGGCAAACGCACGCCCGGAGTTTGAGTTTCTGGAATTTGAGTTTCTGGAGTTTGAGTTTCCGAAATTTGACGATCCGATGCCTTGGCTCAAGAAACTGCGCCGGCGTCCACCGTTTGAATTCCCTTGGCGAAGCGACGTGCTGTTGCGATTCGAGCGATTAAATGAGCCCGACGATCTCGTTCTTGACAAGCTGCTTGAATTGTTTTGAGGCGATCCGAAACTTCGACGATTACCGCCCGAGCGATTGATCTGCGAAGGTTGCGTAAAGGTCGGTGCGATATTGCGGATGACCTGGTTTCCCGAATTCGATCGGGGCGAAATTGATCGCGTGCCCGACGTGATGTTCGATCGACCGGCGCCGCCGACATTGCTGCGAATGCGGCTTGAAGGCGTTCGACGAACGGCTGACGAGCTGGAGCGATTCGATCTGTAGACGGTTGCTGGCCCGCGGCTTCTGGAGCCCGAATACTGCGACGATGAGCGCCGTGTCGGTGAGACTCGGCGAACGTTATTGCCAATGGATCGGCCCACTGATCCTGTGCTGCGTGATCGGCTGCCTATCCTTGTCGGTGCCGATCGAACGCGGGAAGACCGCGCACGCGATGTGTTGATTCGCGAGCGAGGGGCAATCGATTGGCGCGAAGAGGATCTTGATCGAGATCGGCCAACCGAACTGCGATGACGCACCGAAGACCTGCCTGAGGATCGACCGGCAGACGAACCGCGCGAACTGCTCCGCCGCGACTGCGCGTCAACTTCGGGCACGAACGACAATGCCATCGCCATCGCAAACATGACGCACAACCGATTTCGAATTCCGCGAGTATTCATGGCTGTACCTCCCCAGGGCACAAGATTTAGGAACCGCAAGTAGATAGTTCCACTGTGTTAAATATATCGCCAACCAGGGATGCCGACAAGCAAAAAATCAGCACGGGGCAGACAGTATATCGCCTAACTCTTTAATACAGCTGATTTTATGGGGAATTGGCACATTGTCGACTTTTCCGATGTCCATGATCCGATCGGTCCGGTCGATCCAGCAGGCCGTGATGCCCAACTGGTGGGCACCACCGACATCGCTGTGCAGTGAATCGCCGACGTGAAGCACGCGCTCGGGTCTGACGTTCATCTTCTTCAGGGCGTGCTCAAAGATGGCGGAATGGGGTTTGTAGGAACGGGTGTCTTCCGAGGTGACGACGTTTTGAATATCGATCCCGTGGAAATCGATTGCGTGCAACACATCTTCGGTGTCAGCGTTTGACACCACGCACACGGGCACATCAATTACGCTGAGCGTTTCGTGAACGTGCGGAGCCAACTGCGGTTGCTGCCAGTACGATTTCAACATCTTCGCGTACTTCGTTGCATCGACGCCGTTGGCCCGTTCGCCGAGCGTTTGCAAGAGTGTATTCACTTCGAGATCAAAGAGCGTGCTGAACGTATCGCCGTTGGCATGTTCGATCGCATCGAAAAAACCATGACCCCATGCGGTCGCCAGTTCGCTTGCCGACATTGGCAATGCAAGATCTTTAACGACGCACGCGCAGGTCTGCTCTACCGCGTGGCGATCACCGGTCACCAGGGTTCCATAGAAGTCGAAGAAAATCGCGTCGAACAAATCATCACCTCATTTGCGTGGGTCTCAAACCCTCATGCCATCCGGCGCGATTCACGAATTGGCCAGCGCGCCGGAAATCTGATCACGGATCTTTTCGGCTTCACCTTCGCCATACTTGCCGGCATTCCAACGATAGCCAAGACCGTCGTCCGGCACGCGGGGGATCAGATGAAAGTGCGCGTGCATCACCACTTGCCCCGCGCACGCGCCGTTGTTTTGCAGGATGTTCAAACCCTTCGCCCCGGTAACTTCCATGACCGCACGTGACAGTCGCGGCAACACCAGCCCAATTGCGGCTGCAGCTTCTGCCGGGAGATCGACGATCGAATCGCAATGGCATTTGGGTATGAGCAGGACATGCCCGGCAGAGATCGGTCCAATATCGAGAAACGCCAGGACCGCATCATCCGAATAAACCTGATGACACGGTATGTCACCCGCAGCAATCTTGCAGAAAATGCAGTCCGTATTGGCTTCGTTGGACATCGTGCGCCTCCCGCTGGCAACGTTTTTCGCAGTTCAAACGAATCACTGTCGCAAGTCGACGCCCGAATCATAACAGCGCTTCGATGCGTGCCAACTTCCGGGAGAAATTGGTCGCGATCAGCGCGCAAACAGGCGCACTACTTGATGCGCGTACGGCAGCAACCGGAGCACGACAAGAACTGTGATGAGGGGTAAACGCTATTCGGCTGCGTTGTCGGGCGATGTTTCATCGGCTTCCGGAGCGGCTTGCTTGGCGGCAGCGGGCTTGACGTCTTCCGCTTCCTGACCGCCGCGACGCTGCTTGGCCAACGACACTGCCAACGCATAGCGTGAATCCGCTTTGATCTGACGCGATGACTTTGCCGGCTTGGTGATTGAGCCCGGGCTTTCCTCTTCACCGACGAACTGGAGGATCGCCTGGCGACCACCGTCACCGATACGGCGTTTGGCCAACCGAATCAAGCGGGTATATCCACCGGCGCGTTCGGCATACTGCTCGGCGATGGTGTTGATGAGACGGTGGGTGATTGATTCACCGGTGAACTTCATTGCGCCGCGCGGCTTGCCGTTGCGATAACGACGGCCGTTGGGTGCACGAAGGGCTTTCTTACGCTTGGCCAGCGAGAGATCTTCGTAGTCCGTTTGATGTTCCGCCGGGATGAATGAGCGGTCGCTGAGGATCTTGTGGATCTGGCGACGGGCGGTCACGCTCCCGCGGCGGGCGCTGCGGGCCAACGTCACCAGACGCTCGACGAACGGGCGAAGGTCCTTGGCCTTTTCCAGCGTCGTGCGGATCTGTCCGTGCTCGATTAAACTCTGCGCCATATTGCGCTGCATGGCACGATGATGTGAAGGGGTCCGATTGAGTTTTCTTTGTCGCACGCGATGATTCATGACACTATCCGCTCTGGGGCCTGATCCGCTTCGGGACCTGCTCGATTTCTTCGCTTGTCAAAAGCGGGGGTCGTCTCCTACAAAAACGCCCCCTACATATCTGCTGCAACTTACCACATTCCGGCGATTTCCATAAGGCGCGGAAACCGGATTGCGGCAGCCATTATTCCATCGAACCGCTTTCGCCGAACACCGACACCGAGGAACCCGACTGGAACCCTGGTGTCGAGTGATGCTCGCTGTCGTCGCCCTCGTCACTGCTGCCGAAATCGTCAGACGAGACAGCCCCCATCCCTGTTCCGGGGAGCGATCCGGCACCCGAACCGCCGGTGCTTTCGCCGCCAAGCGACATTCCGAGCGACAAACCGATGTCGGCCAACTTGCGCTTCACCTCACGCAACGAGGTCTTGCCAAAGCTGCGGAATCGAAGCACGTCGGCTTCGGTCTTGCTGACCAACTCGCCGATCGTCGCAATTCTCGCCGACTCAAGGCAGTTATTGGACCGAACCGAAAGCTGCAATTCGCTGACGCTGCGGTTGAGCTTTTCCTGAAGCTCCGAATCCATCTCGCTTGTCGGCGTGCGAACTGGCGGCGCCTGGCTGACGAGTTCCTCGCCCAGTTCGTAATAGTGAACGAACGGGTTGAGGTGCTTGCGCAGAATCTTGGCGGCTTCGACGATCGCATCTTCCGGCGACACACTGCCCCGGGTCCAGACTTCGAGGACGAGGCGATCGTAGTTGGTCCGCTGACCCACGCGGGTGTCTTCGGTCTTGTAACGGACACGAACCACCGGCGAAAAGATCGAGTCGACCGGGATCACGCCGATTTCCTGCTCGGGACCGGCGTTGTCTGCGGCCGTCGCATAACCACGCCCCGACTTGACCCGCATTTCGATTTCGAAAGGCACGTCTTCGGTCAACGTGGCGATGTGGAGGTCGGGATTGACGACCTCGACGCCGGATTCGGCTTCGATATCGCCAGCCGTCACCACACCAGCCGAGCTGCGCGACAACTTGAGCGTGCGCGATTCTTCACCTTCCATCGCGACAACGACCTGCTTGAGATTCAAGATGATGTCGGTGACATCCTCAAGCACGCCGGGAATGGTGCTGAATTCGTGTGACACGTTCGAAATCTTCACTGCATAGATCGCAGCTCCTTCCAAACTGGAAAGGAGGATGCGCCGCAGAGAGTTTCCAACGGTCGTACCAAAACCGCGCTCAAACGGTTCAACGATGAACTTTCCGTAGCAGTCCGTGCTGACCGATTCATCGCACTCTAAACGGCTCGGCAATTCTAACCCGCGCCATCGGATACGCATGTCGATGATCTCCTTGAGGGGTTTTATTTCTTTGATGATCGCGGGCGTCGGATTCCACTTCCGACTGACCCGATCGTAATTTTCTTATTCGTACGTCGATCGCGTTTGAATCCGCCTCAATTCATCGCGATTTAGTGTGGGTTCGATTCGTGCGTCGCTTAGCGTTCGCCGCCCCGTTCATGACTTGACGACTTTCCTGCTTCCAACACTGCGTTTCGATTGAGTTGATCGCCCCATTCGCTTTGGCAAGGGTTGCCGATTCAAGGTTGGCGGCACACGTTCGATGATTCAGTGAAGCGGGCGTCCGCTAAATACTCAGGCAATCGACATCCAGGGCAATCGACATCCAGGGCAATCAAGCCGTCAATCCTACCAGTGAATCAGACGCGACGACGCTTGGCCGGACGACACCCGTTGTGCGGCAGCGGTGTCGTATCTTCGATCGAACTGATACGCAGGCCAGCCCCCTGAAGCGCCGTGATCGCCGACTCGCGACCACTTCCCAGACCCTTCACGCGAACCTCCACTTCAACCATGCCGAACTTGCGCGCGACCCCCACGCATTTTTCAGCCGCACGCTGCGCCGCAAAGGGCGTGCTCTTTCGAGTCCCTTTAAATCCGACCGTTCCAGCAGAGGCCCAGCAGAGCACCTCGCCATTGCTGTCCGTGATCGTGACGATCGTGTTGTTGAATGATGCCTTCACATGAACAATGCCGCGCACAACATTGCGACGGGTTCGTTTTTTTCCTGCACGTTTAGCCACGCGACAACTCCTTCACGCCCTTCTTGCCCGCCACTGTCTTCTTCGGTCCCTTACGAGTCCGCGCGTTCGTACGCGTCCGTTGTCCACGCACCGGCAATCCGCGGCGATGACGCAATCCGCGATAGCAGCCGATGTCGCGAAGCCGCGCAATGTTGCCCTGCACGATTCGACGCAGCGGACCTTCAACCTGATAGTTGCGCTCGATGATGCCCGCGATCCGAGACACTTCGTCCTCGGTCAGATCCTTCGCCTTTACTTCCGGCTCGATCTGGGCTTCCTTCAGGATGCGCTCAGCCACTTTCGGGCCGACGCCATAGATGTACCGAAGCGAATACTCGATCCGCTTATTGTTTGGGATGTCAACACCGACGACACGTGGCACGCGAATACTCCATCTATCTAGACAAGGTCGCTGAACAACTTAATCGCTGAACAACTATTTCGATTGGACGCGATAAGACTCGCGATCCATTATTCTTGCTGCATTATTCTTGCCGCGTAATCCTTGCTGCATCATTCTTACAGCACACATTCGCAACTTGGATTCACTGAAACACAACTGAATCGCACAGTGAAATTTGCCCCGAAATCTGCACTGAAATCTGCACCAAGATTAGCCCTGGCGCTGCTTGTGCTTGGGATTCGCTTTGCAAATGACGCGGACCACGCCCTTGCGCTTGATCACGCGGCAATTCTCACAAATTCTCTTGACGCTAGCCCTGACTTTCATTTGCAATTACCCCAGAATTTTAGCCAAAAACGCACAATCCGGCGAACCCTACCAGAAATCCGCGAAAAACCCAAGTACCTCGCCAAAAAAAACGCCCATATGGCATAAAAAATGCCCAGTAGCCACTGGCGGGGTCAAAAAGGCGGATCAAGCCGCGGTCAAAATCAGCGGGCCTTTCGCCGTCATCGCGATACTATGTTCAAAATGGGCGGCATAACTGCCGTCCTTGGTCACAATCACCCAGGCGTCCGCGTCGGCATACATCACATCGCACCGACCGAGCGTCACCATCGGCTCCACCGCCAGCGTCAATCCTTCTTCCAGACAGAAGTCGCTCTTACGCTGCGAGCGGTCGTGGTAATTCGGAACCTTCGGCTCCTCGTGCATCTCCTGGCCAATGCCGTGCCCCACAAATTCGCGAACCACCGACATGCCAGCCGACTCAACTTTCTTCTGAATCGCGGTGGCGACTTCGCTCCACATCCTGCCGACTTTCATCTCTGAAATCGCAAGTTTGAGCGAGTCCTCTGTCACCTTCAAAAGCGATTTGGCGTCATCACTCACATCGCCAACCGCAACGGTACGAGCCGAATCGCCACAGAACCCATCAATCCGCACGCCGCAATCGATACTCAAAACATCGCCGGCCTTCAGAGCACGATCACCAGGTACGCCATGAACCACTTCGTCGTTCACGCTCGTACACAATGCCGCGGGAAACGGGTAACTGGCGGCTGGATTAACGACGCCTTTGAACAATGCTTCCGCGCCGGCATCACTGATCATTTTCTCTGCGACTTCGTTCAACTCGCCGGTTGTCACGCCGACTTTCACCAAGCCGCAAACATGATCGAGCACCTGGCACACCAATGCGCCCGCGCGACGCATGATTTCGATCTCATTCTTGCTCTTGAGGATGATGCCTTTTTGAGTTGCGCTTCTCGCTGTCATCATCACAACATCCGTTTACGCCGACAACGTCCTTCACACTCTTTGCGGATGCCGGAACAACAGGTCAAAGCAAGGTTCGTTCAGCCGCCGCACACCGTTGCGCTCAAGACTGAACCTACGCGCTACCGCCGAGGAATCCCTTGTAGTTACGCATAATCAGGTTGGCTTCAATACGCTGAACCAGATCGAGCACGACGCTCACGACAATCAGCAATCCCGTTCCACCAAGAAACGCCGAGACAAAGAACGGAATCTGCAAAGCGGCGGCTACAATCGTCGGAATCAGGGCGATCAACGCCAGGAACGCCGCACCAACATACGTGATGCGACCCATAACTTTTTCAAGATAGTCGGCTGTTCGCTTCCCAGGGCGCAGACCGGGAATAAAGCTTCCATAGTCGCGGAGGTTGTTGGCCATCTCTTTGGGCTGGAACTGAACCGTGGTCCAGAAGTACGCAAAGAAGTAAACCATACCCACATAGGCGAGCGTATAGAGATAACCACCGGGCGAAAGCGCCGACCCAAGGAACGTCCACACGCCCGAATACCACTTGCTGTTGATGAAGTCGAGCAGGTACTTGGGGAACATCATCAGCGTACTGGCGAAGATGATCGGCATAACGCCACCGTGGTTCACGCGAAGCGGCAGGTAGTTACGCTGTCCACCGTACACGCGGCGACCGCGGGTCTGCTTGGCCTGCTGAATCGGGATACGGCGCTGACCTTGCGTGATCAGAATCGAGCCCGCAACCACGCCGATAAACGCAAGCACCAGGAACAGGATCTTGCCCGGTCCCAACGAATGGGCCCCGCTGGCACGAACGCTGAACGCCGCGTTTTGAACGACGTAGATAATCGCCTGGGGCATTTGAGCGACGATGCCGGCCATGATGATGAGCGAAATACCGTTACCGATACCGTACTCGTCAATCTGCTCACCCAACCACATCAGGAAAATCGTACCCGTGGTCAAACAAAGGACCGCGAGCAGGAAATATAAGATTGAACCGGAATATTGGGCATAGACCATGTTCTTGCTGAAGAGGAACTTCATCCACATGGACGCCTGGATCACACACAACCCGACCGTTGCGTATCGCGTGTATTCCTGGATCTTCTTGCGGCCGCTGTCGCCTTCTTTTTGAAGCTTCTCAAGCGCGGGAATAACCGTCACCAGAAGCTGGAAGATAATCGAGGCGGAAATGTAGGGCATGATGCCCAATCCGAAGATGGTACTCTGACGCAGGTTTCCACCGGTAAACAGTGCGAACATGTCCGCAAGGTCACCGGTACCGCGACCACCGCCACTGCCAATCAACATTTCCTGATTGACGCCGGGCAGCGGCACGTAAAATCCAATGCGATAGATTGCGAGCAACCCCAGCGTAAACAGGATCTTGTTCCGCAATTCGGAGACGCGCCAGATGTTGATGAAAGTGGAAAACATCAAAAAGTCTCTCGTTGTGATCGACGAAGTATCTCGACGATCGAGTTTCAGAATCGTTCCGCCGGCGACGGTGAATTCAGGAGCCAAACCAACCGAGACTCAATTCGACGAGTCCGACCCCAAGACGATCATCGCCAAACGATCATCGCCCAGTTGATGGTCGCCTAAACGACGATGGCCTCGCCGCCCGCACCCTTGATCTTTTCCTCGGCTGACTTGCTGAACTTGGACGCTTCGATTTTCAACTTCTTGGTGAGCTGACCATCGCCCAGCACTTTGACTTTGTTGCGAAGGTTGCGAATGAGACCGGCTTCCAGAATCGCTTCCGGCGTCACGTGCGCACCCGATTCGAAACGTTCTTCCAGGTCGCCGATGTTAACCACGTGGTAATCGGTGCGGAAATCGGAGTTGCTGAAACCGCGCTTCGGCACGCGGCGAAACAGCGGCATCTGACCGCCCTCGCCCATGCTGCGGCTGCTTGCACCCGCTCGCGAACCAGCCCCCTTGTGACCGCGTCCGCTCGTCTTGCCGCTA
>DDIR01000143.1:82437-96557 GCA_002338715.1 Phycisphaerales bacterium UBA1845
TCCGTCCGCTCGTCTTGCCGCTACCGCTGCCGATGCCTCGACCAATGCGTTTCCGCTTACGGTTCTTACCGGCCAACTTGAGAATGTCTGTCAGATTCATGACGATTGATCTTTCCAAAACAACCTGAGGCCTTGCGTATTTCAAGGACTCAAACGATTCGAATATGCAACTCGAACCGATGAATACCACTTTCCACTACGATGCGAGCGAAACGCCGCGTAGATTCGCAATCTGCTCCCGATCGAACAGACCCTGCAACGCCCTGAACGTGGCCAGGACGAGATTCTTGGGATTGTTCGAACCGTAGCTCTTGGTCAAAACGTCCTTCACGCCAGCCAGTTCCAGCACCGCGCGGACACTGCCTCCCGCGATGATACCGGTACCCTTGCTTGCGGGAAGCATGACAACATGGCTCGCACCGTATCGACCGATGGTGCGATGCGGAATTGTGCCTTTGACCAACCCGACTCTCACCATGCTGCGGGTCGCGATCTTTTTGCCCTTTTCAACGGCTGACGGAACCTCGCGGGCCTTGCCGTATCCGACACCAACGCGACCATGCCGATCGCCCACCACGACCAACGCTGAAAAGCTGAAACGACGGCCACCGCGTACAACCTTTGCACAGCGGTAGATCTTGACAACGTTGTCTTCCAAGCCACCGTCATCAATTCGCGGCCCTGATGTTTGCATTCGACTCATGGTTTCGTCACCTGTGTGTCTTAAATCACCTGTCGCCAGGAATATCGCTTACGATCGAAACTAAAACTTCAATCCACCTTCGCGGGCGGCATCGGCCAACGCCTTGACCCGACCGTGATACTGTCGGCCGTTGCGATCGAACGCGACGGCAGTGATGCCTTTGTCCTTGGCGCGTTCGGCCAACATCTTGCCGACCTCAGCCGCCGAGGCGACGTTTCCGCCTTTGCCCTTGCCCATCGCCTTGTCCAGCGAACCGGCGAAGCAAAGGGTCACGCCCTTGTCATCGTCGATAATCTGGGCGCTGATGTTGCGAAGGCTGCGGGTCACGCTCAGACGCGGACGATCTGCCGTTCCAAAAACGCGCTTGCGGATGCGCCGTTTGCGGCGAGACATTCTTGTTTGTTTTGCCTTTAGTGCTTGCATCTTTTGGTACTTCCCAAAATCATTCTTGCCAAAGTCGTTCTTGTAATTCCCAGCGTCCAGCTCCAGCACCTTCTCACGTCGGTACGGATGACGCAGCGTTTCATGCCGCCAACAAGCCGGCGTTACGATTAACCGCCAGCGAGCGCCTTACCGGCCTTGCGCTTGACGACCTCGTCGTGATAGCGAATACCTTTGCCTTTGTACGGCTCGGGCGGACGCGTCTTGCGAATCACTGCCGCGAACTGACCGACCACCTGCTTGTCACAACCGCGGATGACCATCTTAGCGGGATCGCTGTCGCCACGGGCAGCCGCCACTTCAACTTCGACCTCGACGCCGTTGGGCACTTCGAACTCGAACTGGTATTTGTTTTTTCCACCGCGCCCCATGAAACCGCAGTTAAGTTGCAGCTTATTGCCAGCGAGGTTGCAACCGTAACCGGTGCCGTACACATGCAGGCGCTTTTCATAGCCCTGATTCACGCCGACCACCATGTTGTTGATCATCGCGCGGGCCATCCCGTGCATCGATCGTGCGGTGCGATCATCGCCTTCGCGTCCAACGCGAATGAGCTTGCCATCGTCTTCGACCGCCACCTGGATGATCGAAGGAATATCGAAGGTCAAATTGCCCTTCGGACCACTGACCTTGACCAGCTTGCCCGCGATTTCGGCTTTGACGCCGCTCGGGACCGATATTGGTTTTTTTCCAATTCGCGACATGACCTTCGTTTCCTAACGACTGATTCAACCAACGGGCGATACTTTTAAAACACGCCTCTTAGGATCCTGTCTACTTTCTTGAGTCCCAGATCATTTCCTTAAGAACCAGCTCTATTCCTTTAAGAACCAGATCTATCCTTCAGGAGCCAGACCTAGTAGACGCTGCAAAGGAACTCACCACCGACATTCTTCTGGCGGCATACACGATCACTCAACACGCCCTGGCTCGTCGAGATAATGGCGATTCCAAGACCGTCGCAAACGCGCGGCAGTTCCTCACATGACTTATAAACCCGACATCCCGGTTTGGATTCGCGCTTGATCTTATGGATCAGGTCTTCACCACGCGGTCCATACTTGAGCTGAATGCGAAGCAGGCCCTGCTTGGCATCATCGATCTTATCGAAGCCGATGATATATCCCTCGTCTTTGAGCACCTTGGCGATACCCGCTTTTACTTTCGAAGCGGGAATCTTCACGGTTTTTTTGCGCACTCGGACCGCGTTACGAATTCGCGTCAACATGTCGGCGACGGGATCACTCCACATTTGTCATCACCTTTAAATAGCTTCGACTTCGATACAAACTTTGCATCAAACACGCAGTCGTGCTGCGTCACTTTTGCTGCGTCACTTTTCCTGGCTGATCAACGAATCTCCGGCGAATAAGCAATCCCGCCGAATTCGCGATCTACCAACTTGCCTTCTTCACTCCGGGGATCATGCCCTTGTGGGCCAACTCCCGAAAGCAGATGCGGCAGATCTGAAACTTCTGGTAAACGGCACGTGAGCGCCCGCACAGCTGACAACGGCGGACAAGCCGACTTGAAAACTTCGGCTTTTGCTTGGCCTTATGAATCCATGCAGTTGATGCCATCTACTTTTTCTCCTCAGTTCGCTTGAACGGAACACCCAATTCATTGAGCAGGCTGCGGGCGTCGTTGTCGTTGCGAGCAGTCGTCACAAAGGTGATGTTCATACCCTGACGGGCGGTCACCTTGTCGATATTGATTTCCGGGAAGATCGTCTGGTCGGCGACTCCCATGGAATAGTTGCCCCGGCCGTCAAAACTCGACGTCTTCAATCCGCGAAAGTCACGCATACGCGGAACGGCGAAGTTGATCAGCCGATCAAGGAACTCGTACATCCGCTTGCCACGCAACGTCACTTTCGCACCGATCTCGTATCCTTCACGCAACTTGAAGTTCGAGACGCTCATGCGGGCTTTGCAGACCAAAGGCTTTTGACCCGTGATCGCAGCCAGTTCCGCCGTCGCGGTCGGAATCAGGTTCTTGTCCTGAATCGCACGACCCAATCCCATCGACACCACGACTTTTTCCATTCGCGGAATCGCCATCGGATTCTTGATGCCCAAGTCAGCCGACAACTTGGGGGCAATCTCTTTTGTATATCGTTCTTGCAACCGAGCCATCGCTACGACCCATTCTCTAACTGTCTTACCACTGTCTTGCGGGCGTCCTTACGAATTCGACGCCACCAAATTCAGGAGCAACTTCACCCCTGCGTAAATCGATGCGTAAATCTATTCTGGCAGCCGCCCCTTTGCGGGCGAACTGCAAACCAACCAGAGTCTTACTGGTCAACCTTCTTGACCGTGTCGATCACCGTACCACCGACCGTGCGGCGTTCTTTCTTGATGACCTTGCCCGCACTGTTTCGCGTCACTTCAAAGTGAACCCGCGAACCCTTTTGGGTCTTGGTGTCGACGGGCAGCACGTTTGAAATGTGAATCGCTGCTTCCTTCTCGACGCGGCCACCTTGCGGATTGCGGCGGTTCGGACGCACATGACGGAACACAACATTCACGCCTTCGACCAAAACCAACTCGCGAACCGGATCCACGTGCAGGACTTTGCCCTGTGCACCACGGTGGGCGCCGGAAATCACTTCGACAATCTCGTTTTTCTTGACGTGGCAAGCCATCAGTCTGCCTCACTTCCAGGCGGCAATAAACCGCCGATTCCAAACACTGCACAGCGCTCGCTGACTAAACCACTTCTTCCGCAAGCGAGATGATCTTCATAAATCCCTTGTCGCGAAGTTCTCGGGCTACCGCACCGAAGATTCGCGTTCCACGCGGTTCCTTGTTTTCGTTGATCAGCACGACCGCGTTCGAGTCAAACCGGACATAGCTGCCATCGCGCCGACGAATCTGCCGCGACGTGCGAACCACGACTCCGCGGGCACGGCGACGCGAGGCACGATCCTTGCGGTCGCTTCCGCCGCTGAAGTCACTGTTGGGCAGTGCCTTCTTGACGGTGACCATCACGATGTCGCCGATATTGGCTGTCTTGAGCGTGGGCTTGCGCTTGCGGCTACTTCCCTTGCGAAGGACGTTATAGACCATCGCCCGCTTGGCACCGGTGTTGTCTGCGACATCCACCATCGTTTGCATCTGAATCATGATTCAAACCCTTGATCAGCATTGCTTCGCTGACTTGCGAACAAAGTCGCCCTTGCGACTCTGCTACACCGCATACATCGCAAAATCCAATACTAAGCAGAAACCGACACTACTCTTCGGATTTCTGAACAATCCGCACCAAACGCCACGACTTCTGCTTGGAAATCGGACGACAGGCCATCACCTCGACGAGATCGCCAACGTGGGCTTCGTTCTTTTCATCGTGGGCGTGCAACGTCGTACTCCGGCGGATGATCTTCCCATACTTGGGGTGCGGCTTGGAGTAGCTGTTCGTCACCTTGATCGTCTTGTCACGCGAGTCCGATACGACAACGCCCTGACGAATTCGGCGAGTGCTTCGCTTCTCTGATGTCTGCTCTGCTGCCATCGATGAACTTCTCCAACTTCCAGATCAATACGTCCAAAACCACCAGATCAAATACTTAAGATTATTTACATCCAACAAACTTCAGACGACCTGTCCTTTAGAAAGCGCTTACGCCTTCTGGTGGGACGCGATGGCCTCAAGGTGATACTGCTTTTGTTCGATACCCGTCTCACCGCGTTCATTCATCACGGTGAAAACGCGGGCGATGTCACGCTTGGTGTGCGTGATTCGATTGGGATTCTCGAGTTTTTCAGTCACGGCTTGGGCGCGAAGCTCAAACAAGTGTCGGCGCAAACGATCCAACTCGTTGTGCAACTCTTCGGTCTTCATTTCGCGAAACTCTGAAATCTTCATCGCATCTGCCCAAAAACAAATCTCTTCACTGACATCACTCGGGCGCCTCTTACGACCCGCAACCCGACACTCTCAAAACACTTGCCGCACGCCCTAGACTTCGTGGCGCCGCTTCACAAAACGGCACCGATACGGCATCTTGGCACTGATCCGTGCCAACGCCTGGCGGGCGACGCCTTCCTCCACGCCGCCGATTTCATAAAGCATCGTGCCGGCGCGAACGCAGGCGACCCATGCTTCCGGTTCGCCCTTACCCTTACCCATACGGGTTTCGAGCGGCTTGGACGTGATCGACTTATGCGGGAAGATCCGGATGTAGACCTTGCCCTGGCGATGCAAAAAGTGCGTCGCCGCGATACGACCGGCTTCGATCTGCCGAGCAGTGATCCAGCCCGCTTCAAGCACCTGGATTCCGAAATCGCCATATGCAACGGTGTTGCCGCGCGTCGCCCGTGGGCGAATCTTGCCGCGTTGCGACTTACGGAACTTTACTCTTTTGGGCATCAATGCCATCGGTCAACTCCCCGAATCGTTGTTTTTCTACGACCAAATCTTTACGTCTGTTTCTGCCATTGCGACGATGGGCGAACGGCCTATCCACGCTTGCCGCGGAACTCACGTCTCTGCGGAGCCGCTTCGATCGCGGTCTCATGTCCGTAGCGACCCTTGTACAACCAAACCTTCACGCCGATCGTGCCGTAAGTCGTGCGGCTGATGGCATAGCCATAGTCCACATGCGCCTGCAGAGTGTGCAGCGGAATCGATCCGCGGATCAGTTTTTCCTTGCGGGCCATCTCTGCCCCACCCAGACGTCCCGACACCATGATCTTGACGCCGAGCACCCCGGTGGCCATCGCACTTTCAGCACGCTGCTTGAGCACGCGGCGGAAACCTGCACGCTTTTTGAGCTGTTCGGCGATCGACTCCGCCACCAGGTTCGCATCGCGATCAGGGGCTTTGATCTCCATGATATTCACGGTGATCTTGCGATCGATCAGGTCTTCCAATGCTTCCTTGAGCTTGTCGACTTCAGCCCCCTTGGGACCAATCACCAGACCAGGACGAGCAGTGTGCAGCACAACTTTCACGTCGTTGCGGGTGCGGTCGATATTGACGCGCGACACCGCCGCATACGGAGGCCGACGATTCAATCGCTCATCGATAAACTTGCGAATCGCAAAGTCCTCACCGAGGAATTCGCCGAACGCAGCTTTCGGAGCGTACCAACGTGAACGCCACTCCTCGGTAATACCGACGCGAAATCCTAGTGGATGAATCTTCTGTCCCACGACACACTCCGCTCGCTGTCGCGCCCGACAGCATCAAGAAAAACTTTCGTCCCACAAGCTCGGTGCGTGCCGGCTGGGGGAGTTTTGAGTCCTATCTAACAAGCCGCCAAACCAAAACCGACGACCATTGCATCACATCTTGCTGCACCACATCTTGCTGCATCACATCTTTTTGTCTTCGACCTGCCTAGCCTTCAGCCACCTTGACGATCATGTGGCAGGTGCGCTTGGCGATCGGATGGGCCCGACCACGATCTTTCGGACGGAACCTTCTGAAATACGGACCGTCATCGACGCGCGACTCGCTGACGAACAAACGTCGCATGTCTGCTTCCTGCTCATCCGCGTTCACCATCGCCGACTTCAGGACTGCCGCCATGAACATCGCCGAACGCTGGTGCTGAAACCGGAGCAAGTCGAGGGCTTCATTGCAATTCATTCCCCGGATCATGTCCGCGATAAGGCGGGCTTTCCGGGCACTGATGCGTGCATACCGATGGGACGCACGCCATTCTCGTTGATCTATTTCAGTTGCTTGCTTCGCCATGATTCAACCTGCTGTTCTAAGCACAAACGACTGTCTTTGATTACCTGCTACGTCAGAGCCCCGCCAGATATCCGCGGCGAAACCAGCCGCAACGTCCTGGCCAATTCAATCGGCTATTTCTTTCTGCCGGCTACTTCTTCTTACCAGCACCGTGACCGCGATAAGTCCGGGTCGGGCTGAATTCGCCGAGCTTATGCCCAACCATGTCTTCCGTGATCGTGACCGGAAGAAACGTCCGACCGTTGTGGACTTCGAACTTCTGCCCAATGAACTCCGGGACGATCATGCAGCGACGCGCCCAAGTCCGAATCGGAGCAAAGCTGTTGGTCTGCTTCGCGGTCATCACCTTGCGAAACAGCTTCTCTTCGACGTGCGGGCCTTTTTTCTGTGAACGAGCCATAGCCTACCTTCCACCGTTTCTAAGGGCGGTGTCATTCGCTCCGGCATTGCAAATCGCAGTTCGACATCCGAAGTCGCATACGATCTGATCGAGCCTGACGATCAACTTTTGGAAACGCAACCAACTCTTGGGTACGTCACGAACGGATGGGTCATCCGTCAACCCATCCGAAAAACTATCCAATTCTACTTCTTGGGCAATACCAACTGCCCATAGCGCCGACTCTTACGCCGACGGAGAATCCGACGATTCGAAATCTTTCGCGGGCTTCTGGTGCGACCACCCTTTGCCAACTTACCAGTCGGACTGCACGGGTGACGACCACCTCCGCTTCGGCCTTCACCACCACCCAGCGGGTGAGCAACCGGGTTCTTCGCCGTACCACGCACGCGGGGACGACGCCCCATGTGACGCATGCGACCGGCTTTTCCCATCCGCAGGTTCTGATGGTCGATATTACCAACCTGGCCAATCGTCGCGCGACACTCAACACGCACCTGACGCATTTCGCCCGATGGCATAACCAGGGTTGCCCAATCGCCTTCGCGAGCAAGCAATCGACACGACGAACCCGCACTGCGAGCCAGCTTGCCGCCCTGACCAATGTTCAACTCGATGTTGTGAACATCCATACCGACCGGGATGTTCTTAAGCGGCATTGCGTTGCCAACCTTGGGCTCAACCCGCGGACCGCTTTCGACTTTATACCCAGCACTCACACCAACAGGAGCGAGGATGTAGGCCTTGTCGCCGTCGGCGTAGTTCACCAACGCGATGTGGCAGCTGCGGTTCGGATCGTACTCGATGCACTGCACCTCGCCGACAACACCGTCTTTGCGACGCTTGAAGTCGATCACGCGATAGAGCTTGCGTGCGCCACCGCCGCGATGGCGGGCAGTGATCTTGCCGTGGTGATTGCGACCACCATGCTTACGCAAACGCTGCGTCAACGATTTTTCCGGACGCTTCTTCGTATCCGTCAACTCGGCGTAGTCATTGACCGATGCCTTGCGACGCCCCGGAGAAGTTGGCTTGTATAGCTTTACACCCATCGAACTACCCTATTCGTTTCGACCCGCGACGAATCGCTTTCGCATTGACATCGTCGAGCAGGCCTAGCGCTGTAACTCAAACCAATACGAACCGGCGAGTACCCAAAACCCACGAAAATCGTGCCACGCACGAATCTAGAAGAGGTCGATATGCGACCCCTGATCGAGCGTCACCACCGCTTTTTTCCAGTCGGCGGTTTTTCCCATCTTGAATTTGTGACGACGCGCCTTACCGACATGATTCGCGGTCCGGACGCTCAACACCTTGACGTTGTAGATCTTCTCGATCGCCTGCTTGATTGCCGGCTTCGAGGCGGCTGGATGAACCTCAAACGCAAACGAACCACCGCGGGCTTTTTGCGACTTGGTCGCATCGTAATGCGACGTGGACTGATGCGTCCCTTTTTCAGTCACGAGCGGTCTTTTGATGATGTGGTAAATATCCATCGCACTCAATTCAATCGATAAAGATGTTCAATCTGCAAACGTCGAAAATTCCAATTTACAACAAAAAGAACCGCAGAGAGATCTTGCTCCCCTGCGGTTCGAGTTTATTCATCTGCGTCCTGGCGAAGACGTACCGGATCATTCTTAAGACAATTAAACGCTTCCATGCTCATCACGAGCTTGGCGCGGCGAAGGACGTCATACGCATTCAAATTGCGTACGCAACGGACTTCGGTCTTGGGAATATTGCGACCCGACAGGAACAGGTTGCGATCTTCACCGCGAAGCGCGACCACGCAACCGCGATCAACACCAAGCGACGAAAGCATTGCGGCAAACGCCTTGGTCTGCGGCTTGTCCATGCTCAATCCGTCGACAATCGCGACCTGACCGGCTTTTAGCTTTGCAAGAATCGCGGAATTGCGAGCGAGGCGACGCATCTTCTTGGGAAGATCCTGGGTGTAGTTTTGACGACCCTTGGCGAAGGCAACACCACCACCGCGACGAACGCAGGTGCGAATCGCACCGGCACGGGCACGGCCTGTCCCCTTCTGACGGTAGATCTTTTTGGTCGAACCCGACACCATCGCACGGCTCTTGGTCGCCGAAGTATTCTGACGACGATTCGCCTGGTACATGACGACCGCCTGCTTGAGCAGCTTGGGACGCACGCGGCCCCCAAGGACAGCCGGGTCGATCGACTCGGTGCCGCTGGCTTTGCCATCCATCTTGAATACGGGTACTTCAATCATTTCAGCGACTTCCGCGTTTTAAAACGTCAACTAACTGAACAAGCCGAAGAGCACCAACGAGCCCCTCGGCTTACCCTTGTTTTCACTCAACCTTTGGTCTTCGATTGGCGCACAAAAAGGAGCCCGCCATTGGGCCCCGGGACGCTGCCCTTGACGAGCAGCAGGTTATTTTCTTTATCAACGGCGACGAGCTTCAGACAACGTTCTGTCTTACGGACGTCACCGTAATGACCCGCCATCTTCTTGCCCTTCTTAATGTTGCGGCCTGTACCGAGGTTGGCATGGCCACCCACACTTCCAGGGCTGCGGTGCTTACGCTCCACACCGTGCGATGCCGGCTGTCCACCGAAACCCCAGCGCTTCATCGCACCGGCAAAACCTTTACCCTTGGTGGTGCCGACCACATCGACGTACTTGACTTCGCCTTCTTCAAATACACCAACGGTCAGAACATCGCCCAAAGCGGCTGTCGGTTCATCGACCAAACGAATTTCGCGAACATTGCGCTTCGGACCGGTACCCGCCTTGCCGGCGTGCCCGATGTGCGGCTTGGTCGAACGGTGCGGCTTGACATCTTCAAAACCAATCTGCACCGCGTTGTAACCGTCGCTCTCCAGATTCTTAACCTGAAGGACAGTACACGGACCGGCTTGCATCACGGTCACGGGCGTAACATCGCCCGCTTCGTCAATGACGCGAGTCATGCCAATTTTTTTTGCCAGCAGTGACGGGATCATGATGCCCTACATCTTTCTATCTATGAACTGCCCAAACCTCGCGGGCGAACTTCCAACAAACCAAACAATCACGTCTTGATTTTGATGAACACACCGGCCGGAACAACCAGACGGTTCAACGCTTCGATCGTACGGGCGGTCGGTTCAAAAATCTGAATCAGACGCTTGTGCGTTCTCATCTCAAACTGTTCGCGCGACTTCTTGTCGATGTGCGGACCACGAAGAACCGTGTAACGCTCGACACGCGTCGGCAGCGGAACCGGACCAGAGACCCGACCGGCTGTACGCTTTGCGTGCTCAACAATCTCCGCCGCGGACTTATCCAGCGAACGATGATCGTAGGCTTCCATCCGAATTCGAATTTGCTCGTTGCCTGCCACCGCTACCTCTAAACTCTGACCGAACGATATTCCGACAGCCGAAGAATTCCCCCCAATGGGCGGTCGTCTTCGGGCCTCAGAATCGCCATAAGGCCAATATAATCAGACGTTTCCCTACAGACCTGCCATTCAGATCGTTCGAGTCGGGCGAGGATACCCATTCCTAATTCATTGTCAACGGGACCAATGGGAGAAAAAACACCTGAAAAAGGCGATCCTGTCACCCTTCACCCAGCCATGGCGGATTGGGCGGGCGAGGGTCATCCATCCCATGGATGCATCCCCGGGGCTCAGGGCAACAAATTGCACAATCCAGGCAAATGAAAGCGCGTCTGCACTTAGGGAGCTGCCCCGACAGCGTGGTAGCTGCTGGTGTTACTTCGATCCCAATAAGGCCTTTTTTCGAAGTGTTTTAGCTCACCGGAGACGCCGCCAGCCATAAACGCGATGAGTCGGTGCGGCGCGTCGGCTTCCACGTCGAACCACGCGATCTCCCCATCGCCAGCCGACGCGATGACCCGGCGTACGTTGAACACCCCCGCCTTCGTTTTTCGCGGCTTGGATGATTTGCTACTGGGATCCACACCCAATCGGATCTCGCGGACGGTCGGCTGAACCAGATGCGTCCCCCGCATTGGCACCAGGACCTTCAAATGGCGTTCCTTGCCGTCCGCAACGACGCCCCGGGCCAATATCGGCAGGACTTCAAATGGGAAAACCTCCCGCTCGAGCCCAAAAGTCACGTCGCCCTCGCC
This sequence comes from Phycisphaerales bacterium UBA1845, assembly GCA_002338715.1. Lineage (GTDB taxonomy): Bacteria > Planctomycetota > Phycisphaerae > UBA1845 > UBA1845 > UBA1845. Next base: position 93,811 of record DDIR01000143.1, read on the forward strand.
ATCGAAGTAGCTGAAACACTTAAGTTCCATGCGGCTACTGCCCCACCGCAAATGCTTGAAGGTGGTTCCGCACCACTCCTGACTTGACGTCACCATCTTGAATGGTTCGAGCGTGTCGCGGCGGACAAACACCGTCGTGAGGTAACGATAGTTGTAGTTTTCGGTGGGGATTTCTTCGGCGATGTTGAATTTGAGGACGGGGATCGCTTCATCCGCGTCCTTGGACGTTTTGACGCCCGCGACGCGATCCATCCACTGGCGGTTCACCAGTTGGACGCGGGTAAACTGCCGCTTCTTTCCGTAGATGGTTTCCTCTGCGTCGTAATAACACATCTCGCTGAGACCATCTTCCCACCAGTCCATCGATCCCAGCAGGCTTGCGCCGGCATCAGCCGCATTTGGCTCTGCCGTCTGGGCTTGAGCTTCAAAGACCGACAATGCGGTAAGAAAAGTGAGTGAAGTGATGAGACCGCAACGAATTCGACGCAACATGGGGGTTCTCCAATCGCCCGGAGGGCCCCGTATTTCCCAAGGATCTGGAGGCGCCCTGCGGTACGCTATTGTGGTTTACTGAATCCGACCAGTTCAAACAGATAGTCTCTGAACTCGGCCTCTAGCGTGTCAAGATCGTCGGTGATGTACGCTCGAAAAACGCTCTCACCGTAGCTGGTTTTGCCGCGGGCCGACGGCTGAATACGGGCAACCTTAGCCGCACTCTCCAACTCACCGCTGACAATCGCGTTGAGCATATTCTGGAATCCGTCCGCATATTTGCCATTCGCACCATGTCGCAGGAAACACACCAACGCCCAGGCCTGCGCATAATACGTCTTGGTCAGGCGCGACCGCCCCTGATTGATCACCCTGCCTGCATCGGTTTCCAGCAACGCCCGCAGCGGCAACACCGCATCGGTGGTCATCGCGTCGCGCATTGCGTTTAGACGAAACGTGTTTCGCTGTGGGGTGAACCGCGCTTTGCCGCTGGGCAATTCGTACGATTCGCAATAGGTGGCCAATCCCTCATTAAGCCAGGCGGGTAGACGGGTTGAGAAGTAGTTGGCGAAGTACTGGTGCATCCCCTCGTGGGCAAGGACCGAGAGGGTGTACGTCCGCTGGATGTAATAGACAACACACTCGTTTCCAACCGCAAACCCACCGGCAGATATCTTGCGAAATACGGGATATTGCCCGGGAAAGTTCGTTCTGGCGTATAGGTCCCATTGCGACCGATCATTGAGCACGTAAGTCTGCAACCGCTTCCCCTCGCCCGACGCAGGAGGCGGCAGGAGCGTGCTGTACTGATCGTAGGCGGCTTCCAAAAACTCCGGCAGCGCCTGCTGCAACTGATGATCGCGTAAGGTGGAGTGAATATCGAAATGCTCGGTGCTGAGCTTCGTACCGCTGATCTTGCGAAACGACCACGGCTCTTCCGTAAACTGAATGGCCTCGTCATGCGACGAGCATCCGCAAACCGCGAACGCAACGAGCCCCAACAAGAGTCCTGAAGAAATCCAGCCGCGATGGTGTTTGCATATGTTCATCTTGTTGGGTTCCGCGTGTTTTCAGTCGATCAATTCAATAGGGACGTTGGGCAAAGGCATTGTGACGGCTGGGCTGCGGTCTCGCAACCAATGGGGTCTCGCAACCGACTCCCCGCGAACCGAGTCGCAATCGCGCCTTCGTTGTCCATCGGCGAACCCGCCCCCGAAAGTTGGCAAGTCCCGTTTGGGCGCATATCCTAGGACCTAGAGTGGTCGAATCGAATCTCCCTGCATAAGTGACCCATCACATGTCCGATCAATCAAACAACAAAATCGAAAAAGTCGTCATCGTTGGTTCCGGACCGGCTGGTTGGACAGCCGCCATCTACGCGGCGCGGGCAAACCTTGAACCGCTGGTCTTTGCCGGGCGCCCCAAGACGGTGCCCAGCCTCGTGCTTCCGGGTGGTCAGTTGATGATGACCACCGAAGTTGAAAACTACCCCGGATTCCCTGAAGGCGTGACCGGTCCGAAGATGATGGCCCGCTTTGAACAGCAAGCCGTCCGATTCGGCACACGCATTCAAACCGACAACGGACAAAACCCCGACGTCTCCGACCCCGATGACGGTCATTCATTTTCCTATCAGGACTGCACCAAAATCGATCTTTCAAAAAGCCCGTTTACCGTCTGCGGTGAAAACGATTTCTGCGTCAAAGCCCACACCGTCATCATCGCCACGGGCGCGACGGCCAACTGGTTGGGGCTGGAAAACGAACAACGTCTTGCGCGAAGCGGCGGCGGAGTCAGCGCCTGCGCGGTTTGCGATGGCGCCCTGCCCGTGTTCCGCGACAAGGAGTTAGCGGTCGTGGGTGGTGGCGACTCAGCCGTCGAAGAAGCGAGCTACCTGACCAAGTTTGCGTCGAAGGTTTACATGATCCACCGCCGCGACGAACTTCGCGCCAGCAAGATCATGCAACAACGCGCACTCGACAACCCCAAGATCGAAATCCTCTGGAATAAAGAGGTCGTCGATGTTCTCGGCGACCAAATGATCTCGGGAGTTCGCTTATCGGACACCGAAACCAACGAAGAATCCGAGTTGGCATTGGGCGGATTGTTCATGGCCATCGGTCATACACCCGCCACCGCGTTTCTGGACGGGCAACTGGAACTCGACAGCAAGCGATACATCAAGTTGGCCGACCCCTACCGCTCAACCACCAGCGTGGATGGCGTTTTTGCGGCTGGCGACTGCGTCGATTCGG
>DDIR01000143.1:96679-120172 GCA_002338715.1 Phycisphaerales bacterium UBA1845
TCGGCAGGCGATCACAGCCGCCGGCATGGGGTGCAAAGCCGCGCTGGATGCCGAGTCATGGCTTGGGCATCACGGGATCGAATAGCGCGCATACAATCCGAAACGGCTTGAAACGAAGCCCCGCAGACAACCGACGTGTTTGATGGTCAACACGTTAATGCGATACAGGACCCGAGAAGAGACGCCGATGGAACACAACCTCGATGGGCTGAGGATGAATGCCACCTCGACTTCCGCGAATGGCGTTGTCAATGCGGAAACGGTTTTTGAATTCCATCAGCAAGGCGACGCCGTGTGGGCCAGCTATGCCGGTGGTTTCATTCAATACGGTTTCCTGGTCGGTACGATTGAAGGCAATGCCCTGCGATTCAAGTATTGCCAACGGCAGAATGACGGCGTTTTGGATGGCGGCTCTTCGGTAGGTGAAGTCCAGCGCAATGATGGCCGCACCCGCATAATCGAACGGTTTGACTGGGCGTCGCGCGAAGGTGGTGGCGAGAACATTTTCGAGGAAATTGACGACGCGTGATGTTCGTTCGGGAAATGGATTGATGGCGACAGGCCGTCGGCCGGGTTCAGGAACCACCCCCCTTAATTGATCATTAATCATCTTAATGCTTGATCCCATGGGGATTTCGCGTCTAAACTAAAGTGGCTGGGGAAAGATTTTCAATCGGATTGGACTCATCATGGGTGATTCCGGTTGGTAGAATTCGCAGCTTGGGTTATCGGGCTTGAATGATGATGGTTGATAACTCCCAACTGGAGGTGACGTTTTCCCATCGAGCGGAAAGAACAAGTCAAGATCGCAGGATAACCGTTGCACCCATGACCACAACGCGCAGGGTGCCAACGGTGCCTATGCTTCGTCTGGTGGCTTTGCTTCCTCTGGCGGCAGCGCTGTCGCACTCGCCCCATCTGGACTGAATTCCAGCGTACTGATGCTCAACGCCCACTACATGGCGCTGAGGATCATTTCGGCGAAGCGGGCGTTTTCACTTCTCTTCAAGCAGAATCATCGCAACGAGCAGATTGCGGAAATCGTCCACGTCGAAAAAGGTCAGTACGTTTCGTACGACTTCGACGACTGGGCCGAGCTGAGCAAATTCCGCCGGGAGTTTGAACCGGCTGAGCATGATTGGATTCGCACGGTGCGCTTCGACATCGCGGTGCCGCGCATCATCCGCGTGCTGACCTATAACCGGATGCCACGTCAGTCGGTCAAGTTCAACCGCCGCAATATCTACGCGCGCGATCGCAACCGCTGCCAGTATTGCGGCAAGAAATTCAATACGTCAGAGTTGAGCCTCGACCACGTCATCCCCAGGTCGCAGAACGGCGGGGCTTCGTGGACGAACATCGTGTGCTGCTGCCTCAAGTGCAACGTCAAGAAAGGCGGCAGAACACCCGAGCAAGCCAACATGAAACTGATCACCGTTCCGGTCAAGCCGAGACAAAGCCCGGTGGTCAACATCAAACTGTCCGAAGCCAAGTACAGTTCGTGGAAGCACTTCCTCGACCACGCCTACTGGAACGTGGAACTGACGTAGCGCTCGCCCGGTAGCAACGGGTTTGGTTCGACGTGATACTATTGGAATTTGAATTCGATGGTAAGGAAACGCCAAATGCTGCGGATCGCGATCGCAGCCATCCTTGCCATAGTTGGTAGCGGCATTCTCATTATTGAAGCTGAAAGATACCTGAATTCGCCATTCGGTATTGCCCTCCCATCGCCAACACCTGTTTGGATTGGTGGTGCATACGTGGGGGACGTTTGGTTTCAGTATTCGTACTTGAGCAATACAGCGGGCGTGAGAATTCATAGCCGGTTCAATTCGCCCAGAGAGGATGCACAAGTTCTGATCGGCGTCAATCGTTCAGGATTTAGAATTGAAATATGGAAGAAGCCCATTGGCGCAATCTTCAACTTGCCGCCACTTGTCTACCCCATTCTGCTTCTACCGTATCCGATCGTCGTATTCGTCAGGTATGTACGAAATCGCAAAAACCGCAAACGATTTCCCGAGGGACACTGCCAATCTTGCGGCTACGACCTCAAATGCAATGAAAGCGGAAAATGCCCTGAATGCGGCGAGCCAGTTTCAGAAAAAGGTCAACACGACGTTTCAATCATCGACTCGCGGGAAACTACGGAGTCGCACTAAGCATCGGCTGCCACATCCAGAAATCCATCAGGTCGACGTCACCATCGGAATTCAAGTCGAATGCGGTCAGGCACAGCGCCTGCGCGCAATTGCTGATGTTTGGATTGGGCGCGAGGCCCGGTCCTTCAAAGCAATTGGTGTAGGCTTTGTAGTCGTTGAGCGTCATCGCCCCATCGGCGTCGAAGTCGCCCATGGTGACCGTGTCGCATTCGTCGGGCAGCATGTTCTTGTTGCAATCGTTCTCACCTTCGACGAGGTAGGAAACGGTGACGTCCACATAGTTGAACCCGCCGCACTGGCCCGCATTGACGGCTGAGCTGCCGACAAAATCGAAGTTGGCGCTGGCGCCGCCGACGATCGAGTTAAACGTTGCCTTGGGAATCGTCAGCGACCGTTGTTCGGGTGCGCACTGCGCCGCATCACCGAAGAGGTTGTCAATCATGTTCCCGTTTAAGAACACGGTGATGTATTCGTTGGCTTGACCGTAGTCGGCGAAACTATCGATGTCGATCTTCACATCGCTGAATGCAATCGGCGCTGAAGCAATGTCGAATTCCTGCGGTGCGATAAAACCAATGGGAATAAGTTGCCCGGAGTTCACCGAGAATGTCGTCACGTCGAGTTCGCAGTCGTCGGGCACGCCGGATGCGTTGCAATCGGTCGAAAAACCAAGACTCAGATCGCACACGTCCAGCCACCCGTTGCCATTGCAGTCGATGCCTTCGCCGCACTCGTCCGGCACGCCGGTGTTGTTGCAGTCGTGACTCGTGCCTTCAGCGATGTCGCATTCATCGGGCACGTTGTTGTTGTTGCAGTCGTCGCTTTCCTGGGTGAACAAGTCGACCGCGTCGTCAATGCCGTTGTTGTTGCAATCCGCACCGGTGATGCATTCGTCGGGGATGCCATCTTCGTTGGCGTCGGGGCTATGCCCGCCGGCAATGTCGCACTCATCGGGCACGCCGTTGCCGTTGCAATCGTTGGATGTGCCGGTGGCAATATCATTGGGATCTGCGATTCCATTATCGTTGCAATCGATAAACAACCGCAGGTCCATGACGATTGGAAGGTGATCGCCGGTTATGTTCGGCGAGGTATCGTTCGCCTGCACGCCGGCGGCTGCCAACTGCGAACCGTTCATCGTCACCGTATTGAATACGAAGAACGCCCCAGGGCCGACTGCATTGTCGGTGTAAATGAATCGATCAAGTCGCGATGACGGATTGGTGGTTCCGCTGGGCCAGGTGTCGGCATCAAGGGTGAATGGATCGCGCGGCATCAGGTCGGTGACGTTCGTGTTGTCCCAGTCCCCTTTGACGTCCGGACCAAACGTCACATTGTCAAAAATGTCGCCGGTGATCAGCGTGTTTTCAGGACCGGGACCGCCAACGAGATTGAAGTCGCCGAGCACAATCATCGGCGTCTGCGGCGCGAGGGTGATGTTTCCCCCGGGCATGCGGGCATCGCCCATCCACGACGCAATTGCATCGGCGCTTCTTTGGCGCAATGCGTCTTCGGTCCCTTCCGAATTGCAGCATTTCAAATGCACACCCATCAGGTACACATCGACTGGGTAGGTGTCGTCGGGAAGGTCGGCCAGCGCGATGGTCACACCGCGCGTTGAGGAAAAAGGAACTGTATCCTGCAATTGCATGGTCAACGGAAAGCGCGAGGCGACGACGGTGCGGATGATCGACGGCTGCCCACCGTGAATCTCCCATGTGCCATACGGCAGAACCGCGTTCAAGCGACTGGGAAGTCCGGCCTCTGCCGCGTCACTTGCGATCTCTTCAAACACGATGATGTCGGGTGAAAGGGCTTGAAGAACACGCGCAAATGCGGCATCGCGCGAGGGGTCTGAAATGAAGTTGCCTTCGACGTTGTACGCAACGAGGCGAATGTCGAGGGGATCGACCTTGCTGAAATCACCAACACTCGGATCATACCCATGGGCGATCTGCGAAATGCAAGCCAGCACGCCAAGACCAACCAACCAGGCGTACAGACGAAAAGATCTAACCATTGGCGCGCAAATACGCCTTTGCATCGGATACTTCCCCTCACATTTGCATCAAAGCGATCGACCCACTTGCCCGACCAGACATCATCCCCGTGGCGACGATCGATTGACTACGCATCGTAACGCGCTTGGCCATTGAACTTCAACACCACCTTCGATGAATCGTGCGCTAATCCCCTTATTCTCGGACGATGCGCCCCAAGAATGGCCGCGGCTTAGTGTTTTCGCCTCATCGACAAAAAAACGCCCTCCAGCGACGAACGTCCCTGGAGGGCATCTTGGAAATCCAAAACAAGCGGCCAATGTCGACCACAGCCAGCCCCGACTACGGGCCGGTGATCAGCGATTCGAGCACCGCCCAGTCGTCAAGATCAACCACGTTGTCGAACGATGCAACGTTCGCACAATCGCACGCAATGTTGACGGTGACGTCTTCGCCGAAGCACTGCATAAATCCGCTCATGTCGGCAAGGTCGAAGTCACCGTCGTCGTCCATGTCGCCAGGATTCGGGCAGTTACAATCATCCACCGTCAACTGCGCCGCGTCGCTGAACTCGATGCAGTTCGGTCCGATGACAAGGACGCGCAGTGAGTAATTGGCTTCGTCGGCCGCGCTTGCAGGATTAATCGTCAGCGTATCCGTGAACACACCGGAGATGTTTCCGGTATTGGACATGGGCGAACCGTTCTTATGCCACTGGACGAATAACGACGAACCCGATGGCGGATTGACCGTTGTCGCGAAGACGGCCGGCTGCCCTGAATCAACGCAGGTGTCCTGCGGTTGATTGATGAAATCCGGTCCAACGATGGCCAAAGTGCTGGCCGTCGATTCTTCCGAGTTGCCACACGTATCGGAGATGAAACACGTGTAACCTGGCGAATTGGCCTGGTCGGAAAGATCGAGATTCGAGATCGAAAGGTTCGGACCATTCGCTCCCGAAATGTTCCCACCGTTGACCAGCGGGATGCCGTCTTTCCGCCACTGGTAGGTCAGGTTGTCACCGTCGGCTGCGACGGTGATGATCGTCGTTTCGCCGGTGCATGCGGAGTCCGACGCGACTGGCTGCGACGTAATCGAAACCGGGTCGAGCACGGTGAGGGTTACTTCGTTGGTGGTGACGAGAATGCATCCGTCGGCAACCGCACACGTGTAAACGCCTTCATCCGATTCGTCGACGCTGCTGATGTTCAGCGTCGCGGTGGTCGCACCCGACACGCCGCCGCCATTGACGACATTGACATCGTCCAGCTTCCACTGGAACGAACCCGCGCCCGGTGCGGTGACGCTGAGGGCAGCCGGATCGCCGGGGCACACCCCTATCGATGAAGGCTGGCTGGTGATGAGTGCCGCTTCATCGCATTCGTCGGGAACTGTATTGGCGTTGCAGTCATTTCCGTTCAACTGACAATCATCGGGAAGGTCGTCGTCGTTGCAGTCGTCGGCTGTCCCACAACCGCCGACACCGGCACAGTCGGGATTACCGCAATCGACCTCACACACGTCCAAGATGCCGTTGTCATTGCAATCGCCGGATGCATAGTTCCAACCGATGGCATCAAGCATGTTGATATCGGATTCCATATACTGTTCGGGATAAGACGTTTCACCGAAACTGATAATGGGATCCATCACACCGAGTGAAGGCGATTGCTCACGGAAATGGCTGGCTTGGTCCGGGTTACCATCGGACATGCGGTATTCAAAATCGATAATGTCCACGTTGGCGTCGTCGTTGGGCGTATTCTGATCGATGGTTCGCGGCGTCGTCTGAAACTCCGCATAGGTGTCTGGGTTGTAATCGCCGGTTCCGTCAGTCCTTTGAAAGCGATAGAGGTCCAACGCTTCGGTAAGGGTTAATCCGGTCGCAGCATTGATGTCCGTCGCCGACGTGAAACCAAGTGCGTGGCCGATTTCGTGAATGAACGTATCCTGAAACGAGAGCTGATTGAAGTTGATGCCATTCGTGGGATCGAGGTCATAGCTAAGCGTCGGATTCACTGTAATCGAAGAGTTCCCACCACCCAGTGACCCGACCACGGCGCGATAGTTGTCCTTGGAAAACCTGATGGTGTTCTGATTGGTTACGGTCGCCGAGGCCCCATTGAATCGAACTGGAAGCGTGCTTCCTACCGGCAGAAAACTCTGAATGAAGTCGTCGCTGTCCATGTCAGCGATCAAACTTGCACGCGTATTTGTATAACTGGTTGACGTTGACACGTTTTGGGTAAACGCCAGTCCGCCTTCATTGATCCACCTGAAGTTGATGATCACCGTGATTGGATCAGTGAACTGGCTCTCAACAAATTGAGCGGACTCCTCAATTGCGTCAAGCACTGCCGCAGATGGCGCCCCCGTTGTAACGTTGATCACGATGTTCAACCCTGTACCCCGCTCAGCGCCGCGATCGTTCACCACGATTGGATTCCACATGCCGTCCTGCGCTTCGGACAGACGCACCGCTTCTTTCAAATCCGCGAGGGTCAGTCCGGTTGTATCCTGAAAACATGAGAAGCGCGTGGTGATGGTGGTTGGAACTTCAACGCGCGACCCGTCATGGTACAGCGTTGAGGTTAATGTTGGCCCCTCTTCAATGTAGAAAGGATTGGGACCATCTTTCTCGTAAAGAATTCGACGGGGTGCATGGTCACCTTCGGGCGCGCTTGTCGTGATCGCATCATTCGTTGCCGGCTGGGCCAACACCGATGTCGAGGCGACGACACAAGCAAATATTCCGGTAAGGATTGTTCGATTGACCTTCAGCATGATTTTACTCTCTTGATGTTTGGAATGACGCCCCTCGAGACGCCCCACACGCACCACCTTGAACGGAAGGCGCGGTTGAATCGCTATGGAGTTCGATTGTTCGCCCGAAAAAGTCAGGGCCCTGCCACCGGTGTAAAAAACTCCGCCAATCCCCATAGGGGCTAAACGAAGACATCCCCCGCATTATTTCAATGCGGGGTGGTTCAAACCAGCAGGGCGCAAGCTTGCAACGCAATTGGTGTGTAAGTTCCCCTCGACCACCAACCAACAATTCTATCGAAGGGGGAAACCCCGTTCAACAAATTCGTGGCCGCACAGGTCCAAGTGTCCCCCGAAAGCAGGACAATCGTATCGAAAAGTTGTCCAGCCTGTTTCGAAACCGCAGCCTGCAAGGCGATTGACCGCCCCCAATCGGGGAAACCAGGACCTACTGCGGACCCGCCAGTAGCGAAATCAGCATTTCCCAGTCGGCGATATCCACGAGCGAATTCGAGTTATCGACGTTTGAACATCCACATTCCGATCGCTGCGTGGTGTCGGCACCGAAGCAATCCTGGAACAACTGAATGTCTGCAAGGTCGTAGTCGCCATCACCATCCGAATCGCCAGGCGTAAGGCAGCCGCAATTGCCAATCGAAAGTGTTGCGCTGTCGCTGAATCTGACGCAGTTCGGACCGATGGCCAACGCACGCAGCGAGTAATCCCCGGCATCGCTCGGCGTCACCGGATCGATGGAAAGCGTGTTGGTGAAGACGCCGGTAATTGAACCGGACTGAGACATTGGCGAACCATTCTTGTGCCATTGGACAAACAGGCTGACACCGGCGAGCGGCTCGGGTATCGCAGTCAACAGCGCGGCTTCCCCCTCATCCACACAAGTATCCTGCGGTTGCTGCATAAATTCTGCGCTGGTCAACTCGAGTTGAATGGGAGTTGACGTATCCGTGTCGCCGCAGAAGTCCGTGACTTCGCATTCGTAACCCGGTGAGGCCGCTTCATCGGTTTCCGACACCGACGTCAGCGTCAACTGATTGCTGTTGGCACCCGAAATGTTACCACCGTTAACCAACGCCACACCATCGCGGTACCATTGATACGAAATGTCGGTGCCGGTGGTATCAACAATCAGGATCGACGTTTCGGTCGCGCACTCTTTCAATAACGTGGGACCAACAACGGCCACCGACAATGGGTCGCGGATGAGCAGGTCGGCGTGAAACGATTCAAGCGAAAGGCAGCCGTCCGTGACGACGCAGTGATACGTACCTTCGTCAGCGATGTCGGCGTTTTGAATGCTGAGCGTCGCCGTGCTTGCGCCTGAAACATCGCCACCGTTGACCACCGGAACCCCATTGCGGTACCACGCGTACGTTGCGCTGCCCGGATTGACCGGCACCACATCGAACGTCGCAACCGATCCTTGGCAAACGTATGCGTCAACCGGGTCTGAAGCGATCACCAGATCACCTTCGCACTCATCCGGCGTACCGCTCAAATTGCAGTCAACCGTTGCGGACGGATAGGAAAGCGCGATGGTCACGTAGGAGCTGGAACAAGCGCTGGAATTGACCGTTGAACTCGCGGTGGCCAGGATATTTGCATCTCCACCGGCCAACAGTGCGTTGAAAAGCGCCGAGGAAATAACCAATTCGTCTGTGTCGGCTTCACTTGGACAATCCGTTCCGACCGTCGTGAAGACTGAACCGACCCCGGTTCCGTTGATGCTGATATCCAGGCGTTCTGATGCCAATGAGAAATCACCAACCGCTTTGAATCGAAGCGTCACATTTCCGTCTGCATTTGGGGGCGATGCGACCAACAAACTTTGCGGAGAACCGGAGTAAATTGGCGACATACGGCCGGACTGGGCTTGAAACTGAACGTCACATTCGTCGGGGATGCCGTTTCCGTTGCAGTCAGGACTGTTGCCCAGGCTGACATCCTGCGAATCCAACGTGCCATTTCCATTGCAGTCGGTCAGAGCGCCATAAAGGTGAGCCATCACTTCGGCGTCGCCGCTGCTCAAATAGCTGCGCTGCCCGATGATGTTTTGATAGGCTTCGTTTGGCGGAAGAACGGTAATCGACTCGCAACTCGATGGGCATGGGCAGATGGAGAACGCGCATTGACTATAGTGCATCGTGGATTCAAAGTCATAATCGCCAAAATGCGATGACGATCCCTGAATCGAGAAGTTTCCAAGCGAACTTGGATCGATGTTTGCTGTGTTGATTTGAACATACGTGTCGCGGTCGGTCCGCTGTTGCTCGTGCAGGAGGCCGAGGGCGTGTCCAAGTTCGTGCACGATGATAAACTTGACGCTCCAACTGGCCATATTGAGGGTTTGAGCGCCGCCGACCATTCCGACGAAGGAACTGTTGCCCGAACCGTTTTGGATATAAACATAGTTGGACTCGGTTGTGCGCGGGACGAAGTCCACCAATGCGACGGATTCCCACTCGGCCATCGCCGCGACGCTTCGGTCTCGATTCAGTTGCGTGACGCCTGGATCAAAGGCGTATGGCACCACGCCGCCGGGCCAAAGGTTGGATCGATGCGTACCTCGGGCCGGTGTCCCGAAATCCTCTTCGACGATCATGTCGTCAACGAGCTTGTAACCGCGCGGAATCTCCGGGCCATCATCGGCATGTGCGTAACGTGACGTGATGGATCCGACCATCACCAAAACCAATACCGACTTGAAGGCAATTCCTGGTTGCGTCATCTTCATTCGTATTCCTTGCTATCAGGCCCAAACGAGGCACACCACCTCGGGACGAACTTCTTGACTCAGTCACCACCCAGAATCTGTGGCCACCCCGTCGCGTTGCGGCAATCGTGTGGGGGCTAAACCACCCCCGATATCCGATCCAACACGAAGGACTCAGAAGAAATTTTGATTGTCAGACTTGGGATTGCTCAATCGCTGATCGGGCGAACCCGATTGGCGAAATCAACCATCGTCCCCATCCCCGGATTTGAGTTCCGCCTAACCAGTCTCGCGACGCGCACGACTGGCAAGAATCACAAATCCACCTGCCATATGAGTTTATCGGTTATGTGGGTCGCTTATCAATGCGCAACAAATGACGTATTGCGACCACAATTCGGACGCAAATGCAGGAAATATCGGGCGTTGGTTGCCTTCACCTCGCGCGTTTCTCTCGCGGGCTTGTATTCCGTGTCGCTCCACTCGGCACTTCGCGATTCGTTCCGTACCACTTCACCGAGTTCGACTCGACTGCAAATTCAGCCAATTAACGCAGTTACGTCCCACCTGCACCGGCATTCCCGTTGAGATACAGAGGGTTCGGCGGTACGCTTCCGGCTGACTTGCCAGATGCCCACACTTGGCCAGACCCCATTGGGTCTCGGAGCAAAATCACATGCAGCGCCGACATGCCCACACCCTGTTCCTCAGCCTGCTGACCTGTATGGCAGGATGCGGTGACGGATTCTTGAAATTCAAATGGGACCTCACCGAAGACAAGCCAGACGTTGAGGAAGGTTTCGTTGACGCCACCGTCGAAGGGATCTCTGACTCCAAAGCCTACCAGGATTCCATCGCGGCTCAGGGATACATCGAAGGCTTGCGGCGGATGCGCGTTCGCGGTTATGGCCTCGTCGCCGGATTGGGCACGACCGGGTCGAGCGAATGTCCCAAGAATATTCGAGATCGCCTCGTTCAGGAAATGTACAAGCGACCCGAGTTTTCGCGACGTGGTTTGAAGCCCGCGGTTGTCTCGCCCGAAGAAGTTTTGCGCAGCCTCGATACGGCCGTCGTCGTCATCGAAGGAGAAATCCCAGCCGCTGCCCAAAAGGGAACCACGTTTGACCTGACCGTCCGCGCCCTCGCGGGAACGCAGACGACATCGCTCGCAGGCGGTTCGCTCTACACGTCGGAACTGTTCGTCTATCGCGAGAACGCGGCAGGCGGTGCGGTCGAAGGTCGCGCCCTGGCAACGGCGGCTGGTCCGATCTTTGTCAATCCATTCGCAAACAAGGAAGATGAGTCCGAGCGACAAACGACAACGATGGAGCGACAGGGTGTCATCCTCGGCGGCGGAACGTCGATCAGTACTCGGCGAATTCGATTCGTACTCTCGACACCATCGTACCGCCGGGCTCGACTGATTACCGACACAGCCAACGCCCGCTTCCCAGGACGCGGTGGTGTCGCCAAAGCCGAGTCTCCGTCGAACATCACAATTCGAATTCCAGCCGCCTATCAGGACGACCCGTTCCACTTCCTCGCGCTGTTTCGACATTTGTATCTGCCGACGCGACCCGGATTCCTTGAAACGCGAACACAGGAGTTGGCCAAAGAAATCCTCGAACCCAACGCGCCCCATGCCGACATCGCGATCGCATGGGAAGGAATCGGCCGCACCGTCCTGCCCACCATTCAGGAACTTTACACCGACCAGCGTCCCTACGTGCGTTTCTATTCGGCGCTGACCGGAATGCGTTTGGGTGACGGGGTGGCTGTCGATGTGGTGGGCGAATTCGCCTTGAATCCGGAGAGTCCCTATCGACTCACCGCGATCGATGAACTGGGAAATGCCAGCAATTCGTATCGGACATCGGTGGTGCTGCGACGGCTGCTGAGCGACAAGGACCCGCGCATTCGGGTAGAGGCGTACGAAGCGCTTCTGCCCCGCCGAGATGAGATGATTCAGACATCCAAGATCGGGCACAGCAACTTCATGCTGGATCTCGTTGATTCGCCCGGCCCCAACCTGGTGTACGTCCGTCGCACGGGTGACCAGCGCATCGCCCTGCTTGGCGAGAGAATGTACTGCATGCCGCCGGTGTTCTATCAGGACCCGAACAACCTGATCACGATCAATGCCGAAGAAGACGATCGCAAGCTCACGCTGATTCGACGGTCAAAATTCGGCGATCGAATTTCGCCACCGCTGCCAACCGACTTTGAACTGGGCTCGCTCATCGACATGCTGGGCAACGATCCCAAGGGGACCAGCGAAGACCACATTCACGGTCTCGCCCTCGACTACGCGACGATCACACGCACGTTGCACGATCTCTGCGAATCGGGCGGGATCAATGCCAAGTTCATGCTCCAACGCAACTCCACCACGGAAATGTTTGGCCCAATGACATCCACGGGGCGATCCGAATCGGACCTGTAAATTGCGATCCAGCCAGATGGCTCGCGATTCCATAAGACTCGCCATTCCATAAAACTCGCCATTACTGTGCGCTTCGATAAAATGCGGCGATGAAGAGCAAGGACGGCACAGGTTCATGGCTGGTGTACGCGTTGGTGCGCTGCGTCCTCGTTGTGCTTCGATGCTTTCCCGTCAACTGGAATCTGCGAACAGCCCGCGCGTTTGCCAACATTTGGTGGTTCATGATCCCCCGCCATCGAAATCGCGCGATTGGCCACGTGCGACTCGCGTTTGGCAACAAATATTCCGACAAAGAAGTCGAACAAATTGCCAAGTCTTCACTGAAGCAATTGGCGATGTTCGCGATCGACTTCGTCACGGTCCCCCATCTCATCAACGAGTACAACTGGAAGCGATACGTCCATCTCAACAACATGGACAGCGCGCTGCGCGTTCTGCTCGAAGAAAAGGGCGCGATGCTGCTGACCGGTCACTTCGGCAATTGGGAGTTGGCCGGCTACCTTCTGGCAATGTTCGGTTTTGACATCACCGCGATCATGCGCCCGCTCGACAACGTCTATCTCAATCAATACGTCGTGAAAATGCGGCAGAAAAAGGGCCTTGAACTTGTCGACAAAAAAGGCGCCACCCAATTTGCCGAACAGGTTCTTCGACGCGGCGGCAGCTTGGGATTTATCGCCGACCAAAACGCGGGCAGCAAAGGTCAGTTCGTCGATTTCTTCGATGTTCCCGCATCGGCATACAAGTCGATCGGACTTCTCGCGATGATCCACGATGTACCGATCATTGTGGGTTATGCGACGCGTGTTGGTCATGCGTTCAAATTTGAAGTCGGCGTTGAGCGCATCATCATGCCATCGGAATGGAAATCACAGAAGAAACCGCTTCCATGGATTACACAGGAATACACACGGGCCATCGAATCGGCGATTCGGCGAGCGCCCGATCAGTATCTTTGGATTCACCGACGGTGGAAATCGCGTCCACGCAAGGAAGTAAATCCCCCACCGTTACCGGCGTGAAACAGAAGTTCATCGCAGATATTGTCATTTCTTGACGTTCAGCCCGACCATCCTACAATCGCCAACGTTGACTTCGGCAGGGTTTGCCCGCGGTGCGGGCGCTTGGCTGGAGTGAATGGATTGTCGCGTTTTGGATGTATCGCGCGACGATCGACGTACTGGTTTGGGATGCATTGAGTCGACGTCATTTAAGCGAAGGAACCGATATGGCAGGCGCAGACACATTTGAGTTCACTGACAGCAATTTCGAGCAAGAGGCGTTGCAGAGCGACCTGCCTGTGTTGGTCGATTTCTGGGCAGAGTGGTGCGCACCTTGCAAGGCGTTGGGACCGACGATCGACTCGTTGGCAACCCACTACAAGGACAAAGCCCGCATCGGTAAGCTCAACACCGAGAACAATACCCAGGTGCCTGCGAACTACGGCGTCAGTGCGATTCCAACCGTCATCCTGCTGAAGGATGGTGAGATCGTCGAAAAATTCGTCGGTCTGCGTGGCGAGAAAGATTTCAAAGACGCCATCGACAATCTGCTCGCCCAAACTGCGTAAGAAAATTGACTGCGTAGTCAGGCGGATACTGTTTGAAAAACATCGGCCCGCTGAGTTGAGGTGCATCGACGCATGTGTCTCGACTCTGCGGGCTGACTCTTGCGCGGTGTGCGGTACATGATTTTTAGGAATTGAATTGGCTTTCCCCTGGATTCCCGCCTGCGCGGGAATGACGGACTTGCCGCGTTTGAACTTGATGTATTCTAATCTTCCTGCTTCTTTTCTATGGCGTGCAGGTCATGTTCGGCTTGTTGCTGTCGCTGGTGGGCGAGGTATGACTCGGCTTCGATAAAGACGCGACGGACGGCTGGTATCGCCGACTTGATCTCTTGATTGAACTCGCTGATCGTTTCTTCGACCGCCCCGCTGGAGAGCGACTGATCGAAATCGAGGCTGAGGTTCACAAGAATGTGGTGCGGGCCCATCTGCACGGTGATGAGTTCGTTCACCCCGACAATGCGGTCGTCGTCGGAGACAATCTGGCGAATCGTTGCATCGACTTTCGGGTCGGCTGCTTCTCCAATGAGCAGGCTTTTCGTTTCCCAAGCCAGAAAGCACGCGACCAGCGTCAGAATAATGCCAATGACAATCGTCGCCGCACCGTCGAAGTACGGAATTCCCGTCAATTGACCCAACAGCGTGCCGACAAACGCGACCACCAACCCCAAGAGCGCCGCAGAGTCTTCGAGAAGCACCACGAACATCGTCGGGTCTTTTTCGTCATGGGCGGCTTGGAAGTATCCGCGATCGCCTTTGACCGTCTTGAACGTCTTCAATGCCAACCACCACGCCCCGCCCTCAAACACCATCGCGACGATCAGCACCACGTAGCTGACGACGACGTTTTCAATCGGGTGCGGATGGATAAGCCGCTTCACACCTTCATAGAGCGAAACACCCGCCCCCACCGCAAAGACGAGGAGCGCCACCACGAACGACCAGAAGTAAACCTCCTTGCCAAACCCCAGCGGGAAGTCCTTGTTGGCTGGTCGATTGGACTGCCTGATGCCCCACAGCAGCAGCACCTGGTTCATCGTGTCGACGACGGAGTGGATCGCCTCGGCCAGCATTGCCCCGGAACCGGTGAAGAACGCGGCAATGAATTTCGTCACCGCGATACCGGTGTTGCCGATCACAGCCGCATAGATGACTTTTTTGGATCCGCTGGCCATGGGCGGGATTATATCGAATGATCCGGTCGATGCAGCACGAGAAATCGGCGGAAGTCCACAATCATCGAATCGACGCGAGGAATATTTTTCGCGACAATTCGAAGCGACTCGTATAAGACTGTAGAGGTCTGTGCAACTCGCGAGCGCGAAAGGAAATGTCCAGCATGTCTATTATCTATTTTCTGCTGATCGGGTTGGCGGCGGGTTGGCTTGCTGGTCAAATCACCAAAGGCAGCGGATTCGGCACGGTTG
Source organism: Phycisphaerales bacterium UBA1845 (assembly GCA_002338715.1). Taxonomy (GTDB): domain Bacteria; phylum Planctomycetota; class Phycisphaerae; order UBA1845; family UBA1845; genus UBA1845. The sequence goes on from DDIR01000143.1 coordinate 111,776, forward strand.
AGAATCTCGTGATCGGCGTCATCGGCGCCGTGCTGGGTGGGTTCATCTTTGGATTGTTGGGGTTGACCGCCTACGGATTGCTCGGCAATTTGGTCACGGCCACCGTTGGCGCCATCGCGCTGCTGATGATCCTGCGGGCGATCAAGAAGAAATAGCCATAGGCGCACGCCAACTCGCGCGAAGGCTTCAGGTCGCGCGAAAGCTACAGGCCTTTCTTGGCTTTGGACACGACTTTGCCGTTGGCGAACGTCACGACGATCCCCTTTTCGTCGTCGCCCCAGTGCATCACCTTGCCGGAAAGTTCGACATCGCCAATCGCCACGCCACCACCACCTTCGACTTCACCGCTGCCGAGAATATCTTCGACCTCGTCGACCGACATTCCAGTGCTGATCTTGTCATAGTTTTCCTGAGACACCTTGGAACATCCAACGATCGCGAATAATCCCGCCGCAAGTCCCAATGCCAATAGACGTCGCCCATTCATCGCGCTACCCCTTCTCAAGTAAATCTCGTTAACCCCGTCTTGATGCTAGTTCTGAATGTGCGATCGATCAAGCACTCCTTGGTTGACGCGTTCGCCAATCACATTGCGCGGTTTCACTCCTCGACGATGGCGTCGGCCAGGAATTCGATAACGTGCTTCGGATGGACGCCCGTATGGTGCTCGATCTGGCAGCGACAACTGAAACCCGATACCGCAATTGCGGCGTTGTCGCGTTCGCGTACGGCGGGAAACAACCGCTGCTCGCCGACCGCTTTTGCAACGTCGTAGTGTTCGACTTCGTGACCAAACGCGCCAGCCATCCCACAACAACCGCTGTTGATCTCAGACGCGTCTTCACAAATCGCGTGCAGCGCCGTCATCGCGTCGCCCGTTCCGTATAGCGCCTTCTGATGACAGTGTCCGTGATAACGAATCGCCGCAAACGCCCCCTCGCGGAAACGCACGCGATCCGGTTCTTCTTCAATGAGTCGGCCAACGAACGATTCGAGCATCATCGTGTTGGCTGCGATGCGGTCAGCCGCCTTGTTGCGCACGAGTTGCGGTAGCTCATCGGTCAGCGCGGAAACGCACGACGGTTCCAAACCGACGATCGGCACACCCTGGTGCGCATAATTCGCCAGCGCATCGACATTCTGCGACGCGAGCAGTTGCGCCTCCGCGAGCAAACCCTTGCTGATCATCGGTCGGCCACAGCACGATGTCTCCGGGCACAAAACATGATAACCAAGCGATTCCAAAACCTTCACCGCGGCGATGCCCACCTGCGGGGTGTGGTGATTGGTCCAGGTGTCCACGAACAAGACGATGCTCTGCTTTCCGGATTTCGACGGACTGCCAGTTTCACCGCTTCGTCGATCGAACCACTTGCGAAACGTCTGCCGCACGAATTTCGGAGGCGGGATGCGGCGATCGAGACCGTATCGTTTTTCCAGCACGACTCGCACGAGCGGATTGCGCATCACCCAGTTGCTCAGCGGCGCGAACCGACTGCCCCACTTTGCCAACCCGACCGAATCGGCGATCAAACGCGACCTTCGAGGCACGCCTTCGCGACGATGCTTCGCGGCCAACCATTCCGCCTTCAACTTGGCGATGTCGGTTCCGGTCGGGCATTCGGTCTTGCAAGCTTTGCAGCTCAGGCACAGGTCAAAAACTTCATCCAGCGCAGGGTCAGTCAACCCGTCGAGCATTTCGCGGTTGGAAAGTGCGATGCGAAGTGCGTTGGCCCGTGCGCGGGTCGTGTGCATTTCGTCACCGGTGGCCATGTACGACGGGCACATCGCCCCGACCAATCGCTGACGACACTGCCCGACGCCGCTGCACATGCCAGCCAGACCGGCCATCCCTCCATGCGTGGAGAAATCGAGCGTGGTTTTGAATTCCTGCGACGTGAATCCACCGCCATAGCGCAGATTTTCGGTCATCGGTAGCGGGTCGACGATCTTACCCGGATTCAAAATCCCCTTGGGATCGAACGCCTGCTTGATGCGTTTCATCGCGGCGATGATGCGCGGGCCATACATCTTCTCAAGCCAGCACGAACGCAGGATGCCGTCACCATGTTCGCCGGTCATCGTCCCGCCGAACTCCAGCGCGAGGCTGCTGACCCGATCGGCGATGCGATGCATCCGTTTGACGTCGCTGTCCTTCTTGAGATTCAGCACCGGACGAACGTGCAGACATCCGACGCTTGCGTGGGCGTAGTATCCGGCTTGTTCGACGCCTTCTTCCGCGAGAATTTTTGCAAATCGTTCGATGTAATCGCGGAGTCGATTGGGATCGACGGCTGTGTCTTCGACAAATGCGTACGACTGATCGTCACCCGGTTTGGACATGAGCAAACCGAGACCGGCTTTTCGAACTTCCCAGACGTTGGCCTGCTCGCTGGCGGCATTGATGACGGGGAACGCATAACCGTCGGTACGCTGCTCGAGGTCTTCTGAAAGCACCACAAGCCGCTCTTCCAATCGGCGCTCGTCATCGTCATACAGTTCGCAAATCAGAACAGCCGCCGGGTCGCCTTTGATCCACTTGCGACGGGTGGCCATCCCCGGATTGGTCATCGCGGCGCTGACGATCAGGCGATCGATCAACTCGACAGCCGCGGGTTTGTGCTCAAGGGCAAAGGGCGTCGCACTCAACGACGTGAGCAGATTATCAAAGTGGGCGACGACCAGTCCCTTGTGTTTGGGCAGTTCGACAAGATTCAATGTCGCTTCGACCACGACGCCCAGCGTCCCTTCGCTTCCACAGATGATCGTGTCGGCATTGATCTTTCCGTCGGATTCGGCGAGTCGGTCCAGCGCGTATCCACCGTTTCGACGAAAGACTGTCGGGAATCTGGCTTTGATTTCGTCGGCTTCTTCGTGAAGCACGCGACGCAGCACGTCTTCGCAGTCGGCTGCAAGCGGGTTGTCCACCGCATCGGCGTGCGCACCCCAGCGCACCAGCGAACCGTCGGACAACACCACGTCGAGCGACTTGATGTGATCGCAGGTGCGCCCCGAAGAGACCGAATGTGCGCCGCACGAATTATTCGCAATCATGCCGCCGATGTTGGCGCGACTCGACGTTGCAACGTCAGCCGCAAACTGCAACCCGTGCGGTTTCAGCGCCGCGTTGAGTTCATCGAGCACGACGCCGGGTTGCACACGCACCGTTCGCTTCTCGGGATCGATCTCGATGATGCGACCCAGGTAGCGCGAGCAGTCGAGAATGACGCCAATGTTCACCGCCCCGCCAGCCAACCCCGTCCCCGCACCGCGCGCCGTGATGGGGACGCCGTGCCCGTTGCAGATCCGGATAGCCTCCTGCACATCGCGTGTCGTCTTGGGGAGCACAACGCCGTCCGGCGTCATCTCGTAAATGCTTGCGTCGGTCGAATAAAGCGCCCGTGAAAGTCGATCGGTCCGAACCTCGCCTTCAATCGTCTTCGCGATTTCCGTCAAGGCGCGGCTTGCTGGCGTCTGGGCGGTTTGCGTTTCGTTGAGTACGTGCAGTTGAGTCATGCGAACAAGGATACGGGATCACCCCGTTCATGCCGAGAGGTGTTTTTGCATCGCGGCCAACACGGCAGCCGGGTTCTCCATGGTGGTCATGTGACCCGCGTCGGGGATCGTGCAAAACTCGGCGCTTTGCAGCGAATTCGCGATCTGCTCCATCTCAGCCGGCGGTGAAATCGCGTCCTCCGCCCCGACGATGACGGCGGTGGGCACGTTGATCTCCCCCAGCAATGGTCGAGAATCCGGGCGGTCGGCCATCGCTTTCAATGCCGCGACCACACCAGCCGGCGACGACGTGACCATGATCCCGTGGATCGCCTTCACCAGTTCCGGGTGCCCGTTGAACGTCTGATTTGAAACGAGGTTCGGGATCATCCCGTCGTAGATAAAGTTCGGACCTTCTGTCGCCACGCGATCGGCGGACTCGCGACGACCGGCGGCTTTCTCTGGGGAATCGGCATCGGCGCGGGTGTCCACCAGCATCATGCTGCCGACGCGATCCTTATGCCGTCGCCAGAATTCAAAGGTGACGTACCCGCCCATCGAAAATCCGGCGATCGCCACCGGTTGATCGATCTGAAGATAATCGAGCAGAGCGGCAAGGTCGTCGGCATGGTCCGCCATCGACACGTCGCCCGACGGAGGGTCGCTTTCGCCAAACCCGCGAAGGTCCGGCGCGATGACTTGATGCGATGTCGCCAGCGCATCAATCTGCGCCCGCCACATCTCACGACTTAAAGGGAACCCATGAACGAGCAGGACGGGTCTTCCAGAACCTTTCGATTCATACGCTATCTTTTGATTGTTGATCGTTGCAGTTGACATGACCTAAGTCTATCACAAATCAACGGAAAGGCCCGCAACCACCAACCACTGAACCGTATCAGCTTTTTGGCAGACGGATTCCCTGCTCGGCGAACTGCTTGTTTGCCTGGGTCGCCCACCCGCGGTTGGCGATGGGGCTGGCCGGGCTTGGATGAAGAATCCCGCCGACCGGTATGACGCCACCTTCCAAAACCGTCTCGGCTCGCTTTTGTGCAAAAGCGCCGACGCCAATGACCCGCTTCGGTTCAATCAAATCGATGGTCCGTTGCAAAGCGCGATCGCAGATTTCAAGCAGTGGCGTGCGCTCCGTTGCGGGGAGTTTGTCGGGCGTGCGGTTGCGGCCCGAGTCTTCCAGAAAAATCAACGGGCAGTAGTTGCACAGGAAAAATCGCTTTAAGAACCGCTTGGGCGTTTTGAACGTGTCCTTCGCCCAACCCCACAATCGGGCACCGCTCACTTCGCTGCGGTGGCAATCGAGGCCAAGGACAGGCCGCTTGGGGTGAACTTCTTTTGGCGATCCGATGACCGCGTCAATCTTCAGCCAATCGCGGACCGCACCAACCTCCCCAAATGGCACACCCGTCTGCGCCATTCCCCAAGGCCCCGGGTTCATGCCCAACAAGATAACTTCGACATTTTCGATATCGCAGCAGGCGACGTAGGCGTCAAAGGACGCGCGGGCATAAATCAGCGGGTTGTAGACGTATTCGACCGGAGAACTGAATGACAACTTGGACAGTTCTTTGACCATGTCGGTCGTGATTCGCGCCAGTTGGGATTGCTTCGTGCGTGCGGCCATCGTTTCCCCGCCAAGGTTTCGTTCCCTTGCAGGTATAGTCTTTTGGCGAAGAGAATCAAGAATGGCGTGGTTGGCTTGATGATTGCGCGGGAAGGCCGAGTGCAACAACGTGCGGTGCAGATGTTGCGCCTATGGCTCGATGAATCCTTCGCGGACGGCGTATCGCGTCAGGGCGACGCGATCGTGAAGGTCCAACCGCCGCATCATGTTGTCGCAATGGCAGTCGATGGTCTTGACAGCCACATTCAGGGCTTGGGCGATTTCTTTCTTGGATGCGCCCCGGGCGATGTGCTTGAGGATTTCAATTTGACGGGGCGTGATGACCGTTCGCCGAGTTTGCAGCGGTCTGAGCGTGTGCCCGGTTTTGGGACACTTCGCCAGTCTGTTGAGGACATCTTTCGAATAGAAAGGTTTGCCGCGCAGAACGGTCTGCAAACCTTTGACCAGATTGACCAATTCGTCCCGCTTGGAGATGAACCCATCGGCATCCATCGCAATCGCTTGATCGACGTAGCGATCGTATATGGTTGCGCTGATGAATACGATTTTGGTGTTCGGCTGAAGTCGACGAATATCGAGCGCCAGATTCGTTCCCAATTCTCCCTGAAGATTGATGTCAATCAACGCCAAATCGCATGCTTCGCACGAAGCGAAATTCAAGGCATCCTTGCGATTGGCGACGGCGGCTACGACCTCGAACTCGGGAATCCGGTTCAAGAAATCCTGAAACGTGGACCGAACCAATTCGTGATCATCAACCAGCAGGATTTTGGCGGCGTGGTTAATCATGGCGCGGATCACTTTCTGCGATGCGCGCGAGTGGAATGCGGATGATCACCTCGGTTCCTTCCCCGAACCTGGACTCCACGGTAATGTCGCCACCGTGATCGTGAACGATGTCGGCGACAATCGACATTCCCAAACCGCTGCCCGTACCGCGCAGCTTCCGCGTAAAACCGGGTTGAAACACCCGGCCCAGAATCGATGCATCCATTCCGACGCCGTTGTCGGTCACACGCAGGACGGCATGGGCACAATGCCAGCGCTTGCGCCGATGTCGTGCATCCTGGGCATTGGAGCGCGGCGTGTTTGATTGAGGCCGGGCGGAACATTTGTCCGTCAATTCAAGCGAGACGAACACGTGCCCGCCCGGGCGCAATGAATCGATGGCGTTGGACAGGAGATTCTGCACAACCCGCTGCAACTGGGTAAAGTTGCCGTACACCAGAACAGGGTCGCCAACAGGAAGGTCTTCCGCGATGGTGACGTCGCGCGGAATCCATGCGCGGGCGCTATCCACCGTTGCACGAATCACCTGCGCCAAATCCGCGTGGTCTTTGGGAACCTCAGCGTTGGATTCGGTGCGACGGAGTAACTCGGAAAGCCCCATCGCCCGCCGGGTTGCAGCTTTGATCGCTCGAATTGAATCGCCGCACCGCTGATCGGATGCAAGGTCGGTTTGGGCCAGTTCCGCGCGATTGGCGATCACCGTCAACAGATTGTCGAGATCGTGCACGAATTGCTCGATGTCGAGGACAGATTCCCTTGCCCGCGAGAGCGCTCTCTTTTTGTTTGAATCTCTCTCTTGAGTCGGTTGACCACCCAGAACCGACGGCGGAGTTTTCAGCAACGACCACTCACCGTCACCGGGTGCGATTGGACAACCTTGCTTTCCGTTGGTCCCCGCATACGTGAAAGGACTGTCGGTCAAAATAAAATCATTGGCGACGAGTGCGTTTTGCATCCCCAGTGCCTTTTGCAGATTCTCAGAATGCGGCATCCCTGCGGAACCGCGAAGCGCCAACAAGCCTTCTCCGAATCGATCCGTGCGGTAGGCCTCGCGACGCCCTGTCGCCAGGTCTTTGAGGCGGCGCCGGGCGCGCCGAAAGGCAGCCGAGCTGTCTCGAAGAAATCGATGCATTCGCCAAGATGCGCCCACGATTTCAATCCTTCCCATCCATCGAACGGCAATCCACGCCGGACCGACGCCTAAAGGGCGTACGCAGTTGGTCAGCCGACTCGAACCCAAACCGGCCCTCGATTCGACCCGGCCAAGCCTGAGATTGCATCCGTTCGATTTCCTTAGTGTCCAAACCCGACCAGGCTCTATCCCGCTTGCGTTTTCGCCAGCAAGATACAGTTGGACATCGCCACCAGATCACCCATGGCGCCGCATTCTTCCAGCAGCCGCGTCATCTGATCGCGATTTAACAACACCCCAATCCCGTCGATATCCGATTCCGAACTTCCCACGCCCTGTTCAACAATGGCGAGGATGAATTCATCCACCAGCGCGTCGCGCGTGTGCTCCGCCTGGCGCAGCTTCGTCTGAACGTCGTCGCTGCAAAGGTGTCCGGCGATTCGATCCACTTCCGCAAACGAACTGTTGCAATCCAAGTGCCTGAGCGTCGCATACACCAGCATCGGCGCGAGTTTCTCAAACAACTGCCGAGCCTGCTCCGCCGATAACTGACGCGTCACGTCCGTCAAGATTCCGGCATGTTGCGGTAATTCAAACGGGTCCGAAGTTCCTGACATAATCGCCTCGTTCCCACGCGCAAGTCTTTCCTTGATCTGCGCGACGAGTTTGGCGAATTCCGCGTCAACGTTCTGCGCCTTCTCGTCGTTCAAACCGGCATTGACCGGAAGCGCGTCACCCGTCAATGCGTCATGAATCCGACCGATTTGCGGGTCAGCTCGGTGGTACTCTTCTGCCAACTGCGAATTCGCCATCATCAGTTCGTTGAACACGGCTGGATCCTCGACGCTTAGGGTTTCGAGAAGCTTTCTCAAATACGCAGCGTCATCTGCCGGAACGTTCTGTGGTGCCGGTATGATCTGTGGATCATTGGTCGATGACGGTTGATTGTCAGAAGACGACTGCTCGTCGCGCATGGACATGCCTGGACCATCCTTTGATTTCAATGCAATAGAGACAATCAGGAGAGATGTTGCCGAAAACGATTCAGCGAATGTTCGATCATGTAGGCCACGCGATGCCAGCCGATGCCCAATTGTCTGGCGATGGCGTTGATCGATTGGCCATCAACAACATAACTCCACAATACCAAACGATTGAGATCCTCAAGTTCGCAGAAAATTTTACGAATCTGAAGAATTTCTTCGTTTTTCTCCAATTGGGCGCGGGCGGAGGGCTCGACCGAAGGTAAACGGAAGCGGTCTGCCACTTCGGAAAAGGTCCGAACGCCGGGTCTTGAAGCACCCAGGGGCCCTTTGGGATTGCTGCCGCGATCGGTCGGTCC
>DDIR01000143.1:120275-131045 GCA_002338715.1 Phycisphaerales bacterium UBA1845
CGCGATCGGTCGGTCCGATCGGGACGGGGCGTTGGCTGGAGGGGGCGGCGCGACCGCTGGCCGAGCTTTTTAGAGCGGTGGTCATCCGGTGGGCGGCGGACTTGACCAGGTCGAGGGCGGCGTTCTTGGCGACGCGTCGCGCGTATCGATACAGACCATCATCGTCCGGTAACACGCGCTCTTTGTTGCGTATCAGCACCACCAGGGCATCCTGGACAAGGTCTTCCCGATCGCTGGCCACGACGCCTGAAAACTCCCTCTCCAGAAAGCGGAGCAGTCGCGACCGCAATTGGAATAATTCCTTCGAGGTGATTACAGTCCACCATGGTTTGCTTGACATTGGTCAACCGTGATTCACACTGGATTCTGCGTGAATCAACTGCCTTGTGCTGCACTAGTGAAAATCATTGAAACTGCGTCCCCGCAACGCTTCCAAATGTTTTCGCGTGATGTCGTTCTTTGATCCGGTGCACATCCGAGGAGTGACTTGCCGCCAATGGACTGCCATACCGCTGCGCGATTGTTTAATCGAGGGACCACACTCCAACTGCCGTGCAATGCTACCGGAACTGCCGTGCAATGCTTCCGGCACCAAGATTGCATAAGCCGTTGATACCTTAGTCATGATCGATGCCAAGGTCCAGAGTTTTGTATCTGCACTGTTTGATCGTCGCGCACTTGACGACGACATTCTGCGCCTTGCAAATGAGTTGTTTCAGGAACGCGATGCAATCGATCGCGTACGCCAGGCCTGGCCCGACTCCGACCTTCCAATCATCGCGAACTATTTGTGCTGCAAACGATTGGGGCACGGCAGTTCCGGCGTCGTGTTCAAAGCCCTGCGCGTCAACCAGCCCCCCGAATGGGTGGCCCTTAAGGTCTTGCGCCACGTCACCGACCAGGACACGGTTCGATTCATCGAGCGCGAAGTTGAAATCCTCAAAGCGCTCGAATGTCCCAACGTTGCGCGTTATCTCGACTCGGGACATTATGCCGGTTCCCATTATTTGGCGATGGAATTGGTTGAAGGAATTCCGCTCGACGAATACGTTCAGGACCCGTCGCTTTCGATTGAGGACCGGCTTCGCGTGTTTGAACGCGTTTGCAGCGTCATCGCCGAGGTCCACGAACAAGGCGTCGTTCACCGAGATTTAACGCCAAGGCATCTGCTCATCGATTCAACCGGACAACCCAAGCTCGTCGACTTCGGGTTGTCCGCCGTTCAGACCGAGGAATGGGCGACCCACATCCGCAAGACGCAAACGCAGTTGGGACGGATCATGGGGACGGTGAAGTACATGTCCCCCGAACAAACCTGGGGCGGCATGATGCCCATCGATCACGGGTGCGACATTTGGGCGCTCGGGGTCATGCTCTACGAAATCGCAACCGAGGGTGATTATCCATACAGCCTTGAGGCGATCGAAGGCAAGACAGCCACCGATTCGCTCCTCCACCGCATCCAACACGAGGTCCCTCGCAAACCGCGGATCCCATACTCGCGTTACGCCAACGGTCTTGCGACTTTGATATCGCGTTGTCTCGCCGCCGAACCCCGACAGCGCATCAACTCGGCGCGTCAACTGACCAAAGACATCGCCAGCCTCTACAAAAGCGACTCGATCGAGACGCGTCCGCTTCCCATTCGCTACCGGTTGCAGCGCATCGCGGTCGGTCTCATGCTTCGATCGCGCACGGCTGTCTGGATGCTGATCATCGCGTTCGTCGTCGCAACGATTTACGCCGGCACGTTGAAGTATGGCGTCGACTTTGGAAACATCACCGATGCCCACAGCACCGGCGCCCAAGCGAACATGATCAAGAAACGAATGACCGACGGACCCATCGACTTTGCCATTGTCGGCATCGGAGACGACACGACGAACCCAATCATTGAATTCGCCCGCTCCAACGGAATTCAAAATGTAACACAAGACATAAAATCGTGGCGCCCGGTGCACGGGCACCTGATGTCTCGGTTGGCAAACGAAAAGCCCCGCGCCATCGTCTGGGACTTTTACTTCCAAACGGAGGAACCCGGCGACGCAGAATTCGTGAATGGAATCAGGCGGCTCGATGAAGCGGGTGTCCCCGTTGCCTTGGGATCATTCGAGTACGATGAGAGTGGCAAGCCCAAAATCGCGTCGACGATTTATGAACCGCTTCGTGAAGTGATTCATCACGGACTGATCTATTCGCGCAACATGGTGGACCGTCCGGGTGAATTTATCATTGCCCTGCAGCGCGGAGATCGCACGATTCCGTCGCTCGCGCTGGCGACGTTGGGCGGACTGTTCTATCCACATCTTCAAAGTGATGTGTCCTGGGTACCTCGCACAGACACGTTGACCGTGCAACATCGCATCCGCGGAACGGAAGATTACATCCGAGACATTGATCAAATTCAGGTCATCACCCTTCCACCGGTGAACGACCGTCGTATGAAAACAGAAGTCGGAGACAGACCAGCGACGAAAGTCTTTGATCTCGTCCCGCTAAAACGACAACAAGCGCGCACCATCCCCTACGAAAAACTGTTGGATGCTTCGGACGATCAGCTGCGCATGTGGGTCGGTGGAAAAGTTGTCGTGTTTATCGATGTGCGTTCACCCGGTCGCTGGCCTTGGCAACAGCGCGACCTGCATTCGGTCCGTTATCCGACCGGTGTCGTCCACAATGTGCCCGGTGGATATCTGATGGCCAACGCCATCGAAGGGATCGTCAGCAGTCATTCGGTCAACCGCCGGTACTGGCTTCCATTTGAGGCGTACTCGATGATCGTCGGCATGGCCATCGTCGGATGCCTGCTCGCCAATCTGATCTCGCGGCGCGGTATTTGTCGCACGCTGCGAAGCCAACTGGTTACCGTGGCGATGTTCGCTGGTTTCACCGCGATCTGCACGGTCCTGATTTTCGATTCCAGCGCACGCGAGTTCACCGATTGGGCAATCGGCGGCGCGGCAGCCGGCTCGACAGTCATCCTGGCGCTTTGGGTCGAATACGTGAGAAACCAGTATCGCTTCCCACGCTCGCCGAACCCGTCAAGCGAGTCATGGTGACAAAAGCCAAGCCCGGCTGGGCGCCGCCCGATTCACCTGTCCGTCATGCAGCAATCAGGACTCGAAAATCGCGAGCCCCAATTCGGCTACGCGACCCAGGAAATTGCACCCAACAAGAAAGTCATCGCAGCAGCAGTCAGCATCGCCGCACGGCCAAACCAGTCGACAACACGCTGTTCATTTTGACTAAGTGGATAATGAATCATTGCAGTGCTTCCTTTCTTAACCCTGTGAGCCGAGGATTTCCCAACGGATTCCGCTTTCAACCCAAGCGACAAACAGGTTGTACAAATCTTCCAATGGACCGTTGAGGATGTAATCTGCGGCGATGTATCCACTGGCAACCATTTCTTCGAACATAGAATCTTCTCCAATAAAAAAGGGGTTTCAAAACTCACTCGTTTCAGAAGGGTGAGACATCGCTTCGAGAGCGGTTCTGCCGAACTCGAAAGCAGGCGTGGGTTCGATTCTGGGCGTCGGCGTTGAACGATGTCAACTCGATTGTTGCATTCTTGAACAAACCAAATTCGAAACGCCAATCGATTCAACCCAGTTCCACAACACGTTGGCCGAATTTGTTAGAATGTGCAGACTTTGGTGTGGGGATTTTGTTCGGACGCATCGACGTGCGGCCGCGGATTATCGGAGGACATTCATCGCGGAATTTCGCTTTGTCCGATAGCTTGGAAACAACATGATCAATGCGTCCATCATCATTCCAACGTTTCGAGAAGCGGATAATCTCGAACATCTCGTCGAGCGCATCGTGCAGAGCATGTGCGGCTCGGGTGGCGCGTTTGAAGTGATCATCGTTGATGACAACAGCCAGGACGGAACGGAGCAAGTCGTTGATCGGCTTCGCGGAGTGGGCCATCCGGTTCGCCTGATCACGCGCCGCAACGAACGCGGACTGAGTTCTGCCGTCATCCGGGGACTGGATGAAGCAGGCGGTGAGTTTCTCGTTTGCATGGACGCGGACTTAAGTCACCCCCCCGAAGTAATCCCCGCCCTGCTCGATGCCCTGCGCCAACCGGATGTCGATTTCGTGATCGGCAGCCGCTATGTCGATGGCGCCGGCACGGACGCGGACTGGGGGCTGTTTCGGCAACTCAATAGCCGCATAGCGACCTGGCTTGCACGCCCCTTTACGGGGGCTCGAGACCCAATGTCCGGTTTTTTCGCGATGCGCCGCGATCGATATTTGAAACACGATCCGCTAAGCCCATTGGGTTACAAGATCGGGTTGGAATTGATCGTTAAATGCAACTGCCGCAACGTGAAGGAAGTGCCGATACACTTCGCCCAACGACGTTGCGGCAGTAGCAAATTAACTTTGAAACAGCAGTGGTTGTATGTCTGCCACGTCGGACGGCTCGCAGGTTACAAGCTCACCCATAGACGATAGCAATCAAATTGCGAAGTTCGCGTCCGCTACGGCATTTGGGTTTCGCTCATGTCGACGACCGTGACACCTTCCGGCGCTTCAAAAACAAACCGGCTGGGCGGAATCGACTTGTTCAACTCAAGGTCCGTCACCACGGTGGTCATCATGACCTTGCCTTCCGGCGTATAACCAACGGTCTTGACCTGCATGCCACAATCCTTGCGGCAGTAGAAGACAATCTTGTCCATGCCGACGGCGGGTCCACCAGGCGCCATCTTCATTTCGACAACGTAGCAATCGGCATCGTCAATCTTTTCGTCCGGAAGGACCTTCAGTTCGACATCCTTGCCGTAGTGCGACCAGGGCATCTCTTCCGCTGAGATGGGCTTGGTCTTGGTCGCATTCTTGGTGCCTTCCGACTCGACCAGCGAATACGAGTATTCGCCGTCGCTGATGGTCATCATCTTCTGCTCATTTTTGGTCTCGTTACCACCCATCTTCTGTGACGACTTGGCGGTTCCTTCGGTGCGCATCTTGAAGGTCTCGCCATCGCGGAGGGCTTCGATTGTGGCTTCAGAAACACTCGACATTTCATATCCCTGGAACGTGACATGAATGTCCGACTTCATGTTGCCCTTCATCGATTTTGTTTTCTTGATCGCGGCAACCAGATCCTTTTCAACCTCTTCGATGGTGGCGGCCAAACATGGCACTGCTACCAAGACGATCAGGGCGGTTGACGCCAGCGTTCGCTTAATTCCCAACATGTACAATTCATCCTTTCTTAGGTGCGTTTTGTTTGTTGTCATTCAAGAGTTAAATGGTCGCCGGCCAACGAACCAATCGCTTGGATTGAACAGGTTCTCGCCCGCGGTCAATCCTTCAATCGGCGACGATACATACTTCAAGCCCTGCACGTACTTCGAGCCCAGCAAATACTTCAATCAATGCACTTACTTCAGTCAATGCATTCGCCAAACATGACCAATGGCATGTTACTTCAGATTTGCCTGACCGGGTAATGGGTGAAGCCGAGGCGTAACTTTTTTACCTCAGACGTGTAACAAGTTCAGGTTACAATTCCGTTACGGCGCGACACCTTACCCCCACAATTCGCCCCTGTCCATGCCGCAGAACCTCGCCCAATTCATTCATACTGCGAATAATGTTTTCACAAGGCCGATTTTGAAGTCCCAACGCCACCGGCTCATTTAAACTGCCGATTGCCTTCAAACCGAAGCACGACTAGCGTGTCTGGATGAATGACACAGTGTTCGCTGTGTCAATGGCTAGATCTCGTTTGTGTGTGCGGGATTCGTCCCCCCGCGAAGCTTTCTAGTTGTACCTATGGAGAAACAAAAATGAAAAAAGCAATGACCCTCTGCCTCTCGATTTTCGCCGTCGCCGCATTTGCAACATTCGCACGTGCCGAGGACAAGCACGATGACCATGATCACGGACATGGCCACGCGCACGCCGAACTCGGTCACGCTGCTCCCGATTTCACGTTGAAAGACACGGAAGGCAAGGAGCACAAACTCTCTGACCTCAAAGGCAAGGTCGTCGTATTGGAATGGACCTGCTGCAAGTGCCCGTTTGTCGTCCGGCACCAGAAGCAGGAAAAAACCATGCAGCACACCTTTGAAAGTTTCAAAGACAAAGACGTGGTCTGGCTGGCAATCGACAGCACCAATCCCGAACATGCCGGCGGATACACCGAAGACATGATCAAAGAGTGGAAGGATGACGACGACGTGAAGTTACCTTATGCAGTCCTTCGCGACGCGGATGGCCAGGTCGGCCACATCTATGGCGCCAAGACCACACCGCACATGTTCGTGATCGACAAGGAAGGCAAACTCGTCTACTCCGGCGCGATCGACGACAACCCCCACGGTGACAAGAAGGAAGCGACCAACTATGTCGTCAAAGCCGTCGAGGCGTCACTGGCAGGGACCGAAGTCGAAGTCGCGTCAACCAAGCCGTACGGTTGTGGCGTGAAGTACGCCAGCTAACCTGATTTTCAAGACCTGTCGTTTGTCGTAACCATGCGACCGGGGATCTGGCAACGCCGTGGGCTTGAACGACTCAAGTCCGTTGCCATCGCCGATTGCAACAAATCGGCTTGTCATGGGCAGTCGCTCCCAGGGATTGGGACGGCTGCCCATTTTTTGCTTGAAGTGACGGCCATCTAAATGGTTGCATCGTGTGGAATGCACGACTAGACTTCGGACCTTGAGACGCAAGTTTTCGGATGCCATCTGATCGATGGACATGGACGTCCATTCGCTCGCATACCAACCATGAAGGTTTGATTCTCCTTTGGGCAGGTTCTTTCGATTAAAGACGGAGTCAGCGGGACAGTTCGTGCGAACGGGCTGGATCACCGCCTGCCTTCTTGTGGCGATGTCGTCGGTCGGGTGCGGACCGGCTTGGGTCTATACCTTCAACGAAGCCGAGCGCATCGCCCGCCCCAAAGAGCAACCGATTCTCCTTTTCTATCGCGATCATCTCGACGTTCGCTCCGCCCGCATCAACGAAGCACTCGAACAACCCGAAACCATGCGGTTGATCGAAGGCTACGTCCCCTGTTCGCTGATCTCGGCGTACGATCCGAATCGTCGCTACGTCGCGCAGTATGGCGTGCTTGCACCGCCTGCGCTGATCGTGATTCATCCCGATGGAACGTACCACGCCCTTCAGGATGTGGACGACCCAGTGAAGATTCGGGCGTTTATCTCAAGCGCCAAACCACCCGGACTCAAGCCCAGTATTGACCAGGCCATCCCCCGCCCGACCGATTTTCTGATTCGCGCGGAAGGCACGTATGAGACAGCCGTCGATCTTGCCCAACGTCAAAACCGCAAGATGATGATCCTCTACAAGTGGTGGCTCGATGCCGACTCCAACGAGTTGATCACGCGCATGAGCCGGCCCGAGATCGCATCGCGCTGTACGGAAACGATCAACTGCGTCCTCGACTGGGATTTCACGCCCAACCGCAAGCACGTGGCCAAGTACGGTGTGACCAAGTTCCCGACGATCATCGTCGTCCACCAGGATGGCTCGTTCCAGAAACGCGAGGGACTCGGCAACGTGCAGGAGATTGCATCGTTCCTTTCGACCGCGCTGTCGTCTCAAGGCGGACAACGTCCGGGCGCAAGGCCACCGCGCCCCCAATCGTCTTCGCCCCAGGCGTCGAGACCGCCCACGACCAAACCGCAATCGCCCATCTCGCGCGGGCCAACACCAGACAAGCAGCCGCCAGCTGCAACATCCCGGTCCAACCGACCGCCAAAAATCAACTGGTTAACGATTCACGACCAAGCCCGCATCCGAGCACAACGCGAGGGACGCGGGCTTTTTGTGTTTTACGAAAAAGCACTCGACGAAACGTCCATGCGAATGAGCAACCTGCTCGATTCGTCTGCCGCTCGAACCATCCTGAGCGACACGGTGAACTGCCGACTCAACGAAGCCGATCAGTCCGCTGCCAGCACGATGCGACTGTACGGCGTCACCCACGCGCCCGCATTCGTCGCCGTCCGTCCCGACGGAACAAGCCGCGCACGCCGAGGCTCACTCACGATCACCGACCTGCGCCGACTGCGCGCGTTCATCGGCACACCATAAGGCCCGTCCGCCCGTCATTCCCGCGAAAGCGGGAGTCCAGAACGTAGGGTCCGCTGTGCGGGCCAATTTGTTATTTAATATTGTCGCGCTTCGGTCCGCACAGCGGACCCTACTTCGAATTGCTGGGATCGTATCCGAGCACGTCGTAGAGCTCTTGGCGCGTTTGCATCTTCTCAACGAGACTTGCTTGCGTACCGGTTTGCTTGATGACGTCCAGCGATTCCTTCACCGTGTGCATGACCAGCCGCTGAAGCGTCACCGGGTAGATCACGATGTTGTAACCCATGTCGCCGAGTTCTTTGGCTGGCGGTAGCGGACTCTTGCCGAATTCAGTGCAGTTGGCGAGGAGTACCGTGTCCACATCGCGAGCAAAACGGGCGAACTCATCGAGATCCTGCAGCGCTTCCGGAAAGATGCCATCCGCCCCGGCTTCGAGGTACATGTGGGCGCGTTTGACGGCTTCGTCATATCCCGAAACGCTTCGCGCATCGGTGCGGGCGAGAATCAGAAAGTCCTTGTTCGTCTTGGCTTTCGCTGCCGCCTCGATCTTCACGCAGAACTCGTCAGCCGGCACCAATCGTTTGCCATCGAGATGCCCGCAGCGTTTGGGAAACTCCTGATCCTCAAGGTGAATCCCGCTCACGCCAACCGATTCTAGAATCCGCACGCAGTGGGCCGCATTGTCCGCGCCGCCATAACCCGTGTCCGCATCCATCAGAATGGGCAGCGAACACGAACGCGCCACCCGGTCGGCATGATCGCGGGCTTCGGTCAGCGTCATCACGCCAACATCCGGCAAGCCACCCACCGAATTCGCCAACACCGCACCGGACAGATAAAGGGCGTCAAACTGCGCCCGTTCAATCATCCGAGCCGACAGCGCGTTAAACGCACCCGGCATCATCACGACGCCTTCATCAATCAGCGTCCGCAACCGCTTCGACCGTGCGGCATGTTCAATCATCGATTCCATCCCATCGCAACAAACGAATGTCCGTAGGTCGGGCATCGACCCGACAATAGCAATTAACGCAGTGGTGACCGTTCACCTTCATTCTTCAGCGTTTCCAGCGTCCACTGGCGGATTACTTGCTCATACTCTTCCAAGTCTGCCATGAGCGTGTCTGCAACCTTGTGGAAAGGGCGATCTTCATAAATTATGATTGCTTTTCCATATCGATGTGCATGAGGCGTACCCTTATCAAGGTCAACGAAAGCTCCGCAACCCAGCTCATAGGGTCTGTCCCTGGAAAATGTTTCATACCGCTGACCATTGGGATCAAGCGTCATGTAAAAATCGAAGAATCGGATAATCTCATCTTCTTGATCCAGGCGGATTCGCGGATATCGTCCATGCGATCTCCTGTCGGCGATCTCATATCCGTATGCTGAGCAAAACGATTCAAAGATCGGCCGCACTTCTACAAGGTGCGCACGCAAACGTTCGAAATGCGCCTCGAATTCCCCGTCAGTAACCATTTGCCCCATGCTCCCAAAGCGTTTGGCAGGGGGAACCGTAGGTCGGGTCATCGACCCGACAATATCTCCAAGCATCTCGGCGCACATCCGTCGGGTCGATGACCCGACCTACAAGCTACTGACGATGCTGTGCGCCGGGCAAAACGGCGGTGGGCACGGCCCACCCTACGCGCTATAGCACCTTGAACTTGAACAACTCGGTGATTCCCTCGGTGTCGAGCGTGTCGAACTTCATCACCTGCTCGACCAGTTGATCGGCTGTATCCTTCGCGATCACACCGTCGGCCAATCGATGGAACTTCGCGAAGACTTCGTCGTCGGTCATCGGGTTTTCGGCGTGTCCGCGTGGGAAGTCCACCCGCTTGTTGACCTTCGTGCCGTCGGTGCAGGTGATTGTGATGTCGTTCGGGATGCCCTTTGGATACCCCTTGTTCAACTCCGCATCCTCGACGATCTTCGTCCGGTCGATCAGATCGAGCAGCGTCTTGTCGGTCAACCGCTCATCGTCAAACGTCGCCAGCGTCACGTCGCCATCCGTCAAAGCAGCCGCACAGCAATAGAACATCGAATGGTCGGCCGTCTCGCGCGACGTCGGGCGGAGCTTTTCCGGTTCCGATCCGATGATGCTCACCGCGGCTTCGAAACTTCCGATGTGAATCGACTCAATTGTCTTACCCTCAATTTGCGGGCGAAGTTGCAGACACGCATCGATCGCCGACTGCGAGTGATACTCTGCCGGCCAGAACTTGATGTAGGTCTTGTCGATCATGAAGTCGCCGTTCTCGCCCAGCACGAGCCCATCCTTGATCCCGCCAATATTAAGCTGATGCATCAACCCTTTGGGCCCTTCAAAGATTTCGTGCGGACCAGTCAAACCGCGACGCGCAAGATTCGCTGCAAACACACCGTTGCGCGCCGCATTCGCAAACGCACACGCCTTCCAGTCGGAAATCTGACCGGTGCGCGTCTGACGCGTCGTGATGTTGCAAACGCCCGATAGACCCAGCACGTGTTCAAGCTGATCTTCGTCGAGCCCCCACAGCTTGCCCGAAAGCAGCGCCGTGCTCAGCGCACCGTATGTCACGTGATCCCAGCCGCCCGCGCGAAGCGATGCCGCATCGCACAACCGACACTGAATCTCGTAACCGATCACCGTCGCAAGGATCGCATCGCGCCCGGTCAACCCTTCGGCTTGCGCCACCGCCACCGCCGCCT
>DDIR01000143.1:131145-132065 GCA_002338715.1 Phycisphaerales bacterium UBA1845
ACGCCACCGCCGCCGAAATGTTGTCCGACGGGTGGGCCGGTTCGAGGCTGAGGTAGGTGTCGTTGTAATCGAGGTAGCGCACCATCGTCCCGTTGGCGAACGCAGCCAAACTCGGCATCGATGAATGGGTCGTCCCCCAGACGATGCCTGCACGTGAATCGCAAACTGCCATCGCCGTCGCCCGAGCCACCTTCGCCGGCCGACTGTGATACGCGCCCAGGCATGTCCCGATTGAATCAAGAATCCGCCGCTTGACCTCATGGACGGTCTTGTCGGGAAGCTGGTCGTAAGAAAGATCGTGAACCCATTTCGCAATACGACGACCGATGGTGGCCATGAAAGTCCCTCCTGGCGCGAAGCCTCATAGAGTGGGTGAAAGTTGATTCAAACGTGCGAAAGCCGATCGCTATCCTCTGTTCTGACGCCTGGAATTGAGAAAATGGACAGCGTCCAAGGGTGCGACGGGGCTTCTGAAAGGCAAATGTATCCATTCACGCCAAAGTCGCAACCGGATGGCCCCGCGGTTGATGACACGGGTTCTTTTGAATGCCGTTTGCCTCAATTCTGTTGCGAAGATTGGTCGCTTTCGCGTCGGGTTCGTCCGCTATATGTCGATGGTATTTGCTTCGATGTGCGGTGATTGCGGAGTAGAATAGCCGCGAGTCACGGCTGGTCGGTGTGTTCAATGCGCTGTCGAGTGAGAGCCACGCATTCCGGACGATCATCCTCCTTCGGCGCACCGGCCAGCATTTGCTTATGCCCTTCCTCGCCCTCCCACCGCTTTGGAAGTTGACGGTTCTGCATGTCTTCCTGGCTTATTTTGGGGTTATGGCAATTTCCTTGTTGGCTCTCTGCGGTTCCCGGGTCTTTGCTCACCTTTATTGACTTTTGTTATCCCCTGGATTCCCACTTTCGTGGGA
>DDIR01000143.1:132157-139545 GCA_002338715.1 Phycisphaerales bacterium UBA1845
CTGGATTCCCACTTTCGTGGGAATGACGACGCTGCTGCGCCGAAGTGACGGCGTTGCCAACTCGTTTGATTTCAAAGCCCCTTGCCAAATCGGCCGATTGGTAATACATATTAGTACCGCCCGCAAGCTTCTGGTTGGGCGGGTTTTATGGTTGTTTGGGGGGCTTGGTGATGCCAAATGGAAAACAGGCGATCGTTTCGTTCAAGGCTGAGCCTTCGCTGGTTGAGGCCCTTCGGGGCGTACACAACCGCTCGGCGTTTATTCGGGCGGCAGTCCTTTCGGCATTGGAGAACACCTGCCCGCTTTGCAGCGGCGCGGGGATTCTCACCCCGGAGCAAAAAGCCCACTGGGACGCCTTCGCCGTTGACCACACCGTGACCGAATGCGGTGACTGTCATGAATGGCATCTGACCTGTGCGCTGGAGTCGGACCATGGCGAGTCGCACGTCCACGACGCCAAGTCCGCGTCCGACACCGAGCGTCCATCATAAAGGGCCAACCGTGAACACAAGGTCAATGTGTCATGCCATCGCCATCGCCCTACTCGCATTCGGGGCGGCTGGCTGCCCTGATGCTTCGCACGAGTCGGCTGATTCGCCGATCGCTGCGGCACCGTTAAACGTGTGCGCATCGATTCCGCCGATCGCCTTCGCGGTGAAACGCGTCGGTGGTGATCAGGTGAACGTCACGACCCTGCTCATGCCCGGTCAATCGCCAGCCACTTACGAACCCACGTCGAAACAGATGGTCGAGCTTTCCAGGTCGAAGTGTTTGTTTGCGGTGGGTGTGCCGTTCGAATCGCAGGTCGTCGCCACCATTTCTTCATCGATGCCGGATTTGCAAGTCGTGGACGTCTCTGCCGACCTGGAGCGGTTGCCGGCTGAGTTTGCGTGCGACCATGATCATGAAGGTGGCGATGCGCACAATCACGATCACGAACATGGCAACGATATCGACCCGCACGTGTGGATGAATCCGCGGCTTATGATCACGATCGCCGAATCGGTTCACGCGGAACTGTCGCGGTTGAGCCCGGCGGACGCGCCGGTATTCGATGCGAATCTAAAATCATTGACCCAGTCGCTCGAAGACGTCGACATCGAGATTCGCGCGATGTTGGCTCCGCTCAAGTCGCGATCGATTTACGTGTACCATCCGTCGCTCGGCTACTTCGCGAATGCCTATGGACTCAAGCAAAACGCCATTGAACAAGGCGGAAAAGAACCGACCGCGAAGGACTTGGACGCATTGGTCAAACGCGCTCGAAGCGAACACATCAAGTTGATCTTCGTTCAGCCGCAGTTCTCGCAGCGGGCGGCGCGTTCGGTTGCGGCGCAGATCGATGGCGATGTTGTCGCCCTCGACCCCCTTTCCGAGGATTACATCGAAAACCTTCGCAAGATCGCAACGCAGATCAGAGACGCCCTGGGCGGGCCGTCGCAAGTGCCACCATCTGACACCAGCGAAAGTTCAAATGACTGAATCCGAATGGGCCATCAAGTTCGACGAGGTCAGCTTTGCCTACGATCGCGAGACGGTCGTGGACGGTGCGAGCTTTTCCATTGCACATCGCGACTTCGTGGGAATCATCGGTCCGAACGGCGGCGGCAAATCCACGCTCGTCAAACTTATGCTTGGCGTTCTCAAACCGCAGAAGGGAACGATCGAAGTTCTGGGCCATACCCCCCACCGCGCGTGCCGGCGCATCGGATACATGCCGCAAAATTCGCATCTCGATCCGGAGTTTCCGGTCAGCGCGCTCGATGTCGTGCTGATGGGACGGTTGGGAATCACGTCGGCGGCTGGCCCTTACAGACCCAGCGATCGACAAGCCGCGATGCACGCGCTCGATGAAGTCGGGTTGGCGGACTTGGCCAATCGACCACTGAGGGCGCTTTCCGGCGGACAACGTCAGCGGGTGTTGATCGCGCGGGCGCTGGCGGGTGAACCGGAACTGCTGATCCTCGACGAACCGACAGCCAACCTCGACCCAGCCGTCCAGGACGATCTCTACGATCAATTACGCGAGTTGAACAAGACCATCACCGTGGTCATCGTCTCGCACGACGTCGGTTTCGTTTCGCTTTATTTCAAGACCGCGATCTGTGTCAGCCGCAAGGTCCACACGCACTCCACCCGCGACCTCACCAACCAGCAGGTCACCGACATGTACGGGCGCGAAGTGCGATTGATTCACCGGGATAACTTGGAAACGGGGAAGTGTTGTGATTGAGTTCGTCGAAGCGATCGGACAAAACGCGCTCCTCCAAAACGCCCTGCTCGTCGGCGTCATCGCGAGCGTGGCGTGCGGTGTGATGGGCAGCTACGTCGTCGCGCGGCGGATTAGCTACATTGCGGGCGGAATCGCGCACTGCACGCTGGGCGGCATGGGCATCGCCCGTTACCTCAACCGCGTGGTTGGATGGGCGTGGTTGCAACCTCTGCACGGTGCGGTGTTGGCTGCGGTCATCGCGGCGATCATCATCGGTTACGTCAGCCTCCGCGCGCGGCAGCGCGAAGACACCGTCATCAGCGCGCTGTGGGCAAGCGGGATGGCGATCGGCATACTGTTCATCGCGCGAACGCCCGGTTATGGCGAAGACCTGATGAGTTACCTGTTCGGCAACATTCTTCTGGTTTCGACCGGTGATCTGTATCTTGTCGCCGCACTCGATGTGTTCGTGCTGGTGCTGGGGTTGGTTTTCTACAATCGGTTTCTCGCGGTGTGCTACGACGCGGAGTTTGCGCGACTGCGGGGCGTAAATGTCGAGTTCTACTATCTGCTTCTTCTCTCGCTGGTGGCGCTGACGGTTGTGGTGCTGGTGACGGTGGTTGGTTTGGTGCTGGTCATTGCGCTGTTGACACTGCCGGCGGCTATTTCGAGCCACTTCATGTCCCGACTGTGGCAGGTGATGCTTGTCGCGATCGTCATCAGCATGTTGTCAACGGTCGCCGGGCTGGCGCTGAGCTATGGCCCACAGTTACCGCCCGGAGCAACCACCATCGCGATCTGCGCCGGGGCATACCTTATTACCATCCTCGGTAAAAAGGTGGTTGCGCCGCGCAAGAATGTCATGAATTGACGGAGTCGGTTTAACTGTCTTCCGCGACGAATTGAATGGCCCGCAAGAGAAGTTCGGTCCCATTCTCCGGCATCTCGTGCCCGACCATCGGCACAATTTCGTACTTGAATTTGAGACCGGCTTGTTGAAGGGGGTTGACCGCTGCAAGGTTAAACGGGCGATTGTTATCCAACTCACCGGCGATCATGTACACGCGCGGATTCGATTCCGCGACATTGGCGATCCACTGTCGAAATAGCTGGATAGGTTCGCCCGCACCGATCGCCACAACGCCTCGGTATTTCTTGGGATGAGCCGTGATTATTTCAAGGGCAGCCGCACCACCTTGTGAGAAGCCCACGACAACCACGTTGGATAAATCAACCCCGCGATCCTTGGCAACTTGATCGATGCGCTGAACCGTGCCTTCGACGTCAATCTCATTGGCGTCGGTTCCCTTGTGCCATCCATAAACTCCGTCCCTGTCGGTTACCCCCTGCCCCTTCGGTGCGACGATCGGAACGCCCAGCTCATCCGCAACAGGAATCCACTCGGGCGCGAATTCGCGCGGGTTGCCACCGTCACCGCAAAGGGCGACGATCAACGAAACCGAATCGATCTTGCTTGACGTCTCGGGCTCGTAGACAAACTGCGTTTCCTTGTTGCACTTGGCAACGGACTCGAGCATCGCCTCAAAACGTTCATCGTCGCGCAGTGACTCTAGGTCGCTGTCGTTCTTGATGTGTTTGGCATCGCACCAGCCGTACCGAATCGAATTGTCGAGCGCTTCAAACGCCTTGTCTGTCTGACCGTCCAAAGCATAGCAGCAGGCGAGGTTGTAGTAGTTGTTGTGATCGAAAGGGAGAATCTTCGTCACATATTCGCGGTACTGAATCGCCCGCTTCCAATCCTTTTTGGCGTAGGCTTCGTCGCTTTGCGTGGTGTAGTGACGCAGTTGCATGGTCCGGACATTGACTTGTTCTGCCGCGGCTTGTGCGGATCCGAACAAGGCAACAAGAGCAAACACCGCTGCAAGTCCAATCGAAAACGATCGCATACCTGACGCCATACTCAAACTCCTTTGCGAAAACTGTTGGGGCGGATTGGACCGGGTACGCATCTACCGATTGGCTTACACGCATCCGAAACCGGTTCGATCTTATCCAATTCGCCGCAATTGCGATAGCGAACTCGCAGAACTCGCCTGATCCACAGGCCTTTGCCCACTTTGCGGAGTTGGTTAGACACACGCCTCCTAAGCGCGTATCGTGTGTCGCGATACCAGCCGCCGGGCTTGAGCGCGATCCCAGCTTTTTGTTTTTCGTGGATTTCCATTGATGGCACAACGGATATTTTTTGGTGCGATAGCCATATCCATCGTGTTCGGTCTCTTTAGCGCCGACGCCCATCTATCGTCGCTGCCCGCTTTTTCCGGAACGTTGTTCGACCGTGGAAGCTTTCTTCCGTTGGCATTGGCGCTGGTTTCGACGATGGCCGTCGCAGAACTCGCAAACATGTGCCGCGCCATTGGATCACATCCAAACCAAAATTGGGCATCCGTCAGTTGTGTCGCCCTGATTCTCGCACCCTGGTTCAGTGCGGCTGGCTTGCTCGGTGACGGGCCCACCAATCTCGAAGCCGTCCACCTCCAGTATTTTTTAATCGCCATCGCTTTCGTCGGCGGCGGTTTTGTCGCCCTGCGCAACAAGGACGTGACCACCGGCTTGTCTGATGTCGCGTCGACCTGGCTGCTGATTATCTATGGCGGTGTGCTACCGAGTTTTCTGGTGGTGATGCGTTGCGACTCGGCGCTACCGGGTCCGGTCGGTGCGTGGTCGGTGTTGTGCATCATCATCGTGTGCAAAGTCTCCGACATTGGAGCCTACTTCACCGGATCGTTTGTTGGCCGCACCCCCCTCATCCCCCACGTCAGTCCGAAGAAATCCGTCGAAGGCACGTTGGGCGGGATCATGGTCAGTGCGTTGGTTTCGTTTGCACTCTTCAAAATTCACAGTGCAACTTTGCTCTACACCAACGTCTCGATGAACGCCTCTCTTGCGGACAAACAACTCTTCCACCTGCACCAAATCACAAGTCTCTACATTCGGATGAATGGAACCCAAGCCCTTATATTTGGCGTGGTTATGTCAATCGTGGGGCAGCTCGGCGACCTGTTGGAATCGGTTTTTAAGCGTTCTGCG
Source organism: Phycisphaerales bacterium UBA1845 (assembly GCA_002338715.1). Lineage (GTDB taxonomy): Bacteria > Planctomycetota > Phycisphaerae > UBA1845 > UBA1845 > UBA1845. Next base: position 137,421 of record DDIR01000143.1, read on the forward strand.
AAGGTCAAGGATTCGGCACATCTGGTGCCCGGTTTCGGCGGGATACTCGATATGGTGGACAGCCCGTTCGCCGTCGCGCCAATTGCCTGGTTTCTACTAACACGATGGTGGCAGGTGTTGTAGAATCTTGGGGCAAGCTCGATCCAGTTGCGGCTGACGGGTTGCGGCATTCCCTTTTGAGATGGGAACGCAGACCTTGACGCCAAGGTTGGATTGTTGACGCTATAAAGTGATAGCTCAATGCGCGGATGGTATTGGCGTGGCAGCCAACCGGTTGCCGCTGCGTTAGTTCGCAGCACCGATCGCGACTTGGGCCTTCTGGAATGATCCGTACCTCTTGGAACTAACCCTCGCCATTGACAATACGGCCAAACGCACGCTGTTGTTTGGTCCGGCTGACAGCCACCTTCGGCTTATCCGCAGTGCGCTGGACGTCAAAATTACCGCCCGTGAATCCACGATCAAACTAAGCGGCCCGAATGAAGCAATCCGAAAAGCCGCAAGCGTGTTGGATTCGCTACAGGGTCGCCTGCGCAAAGGTGAAACGGTCGGAGAAGAAGACGTCAACGCGGCGCTGGCAGCTCTTGATCAGGACGCCAACCCCGGCACGGGCAAACGGATCGCGGTCTACCATTCCAACGCCTCGATCATCGCCAAAACCGATGGGCAAGCCCGGTACATTGAGGCGATCGAGAAATACGATCTGACGTTCTGCCTCGGACCTGCGGGTAGCGGCAAGACGTATCTGGCGGTGGCGATGTGCGTGGCTCTTTTGAAGGAACGGCGCATTCGTCGATTGGTGCTGGTTCGTCCGGCAGTGGAAGCGGGCGAGAAGTTGGGCTACCTCCCTGGTGACATGCAGGCGAAGGTGAATCCGTATTTGCGCCCCCTATTCGATGCGATGCACGACATGATGAGCTTTGAGCAGATCAAGCGCTTCATGGAGAACGATGTCATCGAAGTGGTACCGCTGGCATTTATGCGCGGGCGTACGTTGAATCATTCCGCGGTTATTCTGGACGAAGCGCAAAACGCCACGCCGTCACAAATGCTGATGTTCCTGACGCGGTTGGGACAAAGCAGCAAAATGATCGTCACCGGCGACGCGTCACAGACGGACCTGCCGAGCGGTCAGCCCAATGGCGTGGTCGATGCGGTGCGGCGGCTTAAGGGCATCAAACACGTGGGTATCGTTGAGTTGGAGCGCACGGATATCGTGCGACATCGTTTGGTTCAAAACATCGTGAAGGCGTACGAATCAAAATAGTCGACGCAAGACCGACGCCTTGGCGACGATTTACAGAAGTCTTGTGAAACTGAACAGCGATGGCCCTGTACAAGATAACGGCTGCGGTAAGGCAGCGATAAACCAAACGAACGAATTGATCAGACGGACAACACTGAAAACGCGGTTACAACGTCCGCATTGGGGTAGAAAACTTTGCGCGTGGCAAGATTCGGCGATCAATGCGTCGATCAATACGCGATGCGCAGCGCGGAGACATCCGCGTGCTGCAGCAGTTGTCATTGGGTGCCAGTTGGAATTGGCTGATGTTTGGATTTGCTAAGAAAAAGAAAATCAGACGCGAACGGGCGCGGCAGTTCAAAGCCGAAACGACCGAGTCGCCGGTGCGCGCATTGGTCAAGCGGATCGGGGTTTGGCCGGCGGTCGTCACACTCGTCTTCTTCCTTGGGGCCATCATCATCAGCCTGACCGGTGACCCGGGCATTCCCTACGCGCTCAACCAGCGGATCGATCAACCCATCCTCGCGCGGGTCAGTTTCGGCATCAATGATCAGGAACTCGAAGTACGCAACCGAGAGTCAGCTCGCCAAGCCGTCCCCAACTATTACCGCGTCAATACCGATTTCATCGATCGCATCGTGGGTGAGACTGAGCTTTCCGCGCTGTTTGAAGACGCCCAGGTGCCGACCTTTGAGGAATTCAAGGCGAAAGCCGCGAACCACTCATGGAAGGCGCACGAATCTGTTTATCAACTGCTTAACGGCGCCAATGAGACGACGCGAAGCAGCTTCTCTCAATCCCTTGAGCAACTGCGCGAAGGCCTCCGCAAAGAGGCGACCGCGCTGCCTTCTGACCAGCTTCCACGGGATCCGCCGTCAA
>DDIR01000143.1:139659-177376 GCA_002338715.1 Phycisphaerales bacterium UBA1845
GTCAACGGCGGCTGACGTTATCATTCAAGTGCCAGCGATCAACGGCGAACCGACCGTTGAGCACCGCATGCCGACCGTCCAATTGATTCGACTGTCGAGCAGTGACGCCATCGAAGGACGGGCGTTTATTCTCGCGCAGGTGTTTTCCCAGCAGTTGCGTCCGGTGATTCGCGATTTCCTGATCGAGGTTCTGAGCAAGGAACCGATCCTCGTGTACGACCAGGAGCGCACGCAAAATGCCATGATTCTCGCGGAGCGAAACGCCCCGCGCGGTCAGCGTCTCTTCGAAGGCGGCAAACCCTTCGTCTTTCCGCATACGGTGGCTGGTTCCGACGAGATTGAAACGCTCGACACAGGCATCACCCATGCCGAATTGGCGCTGCTTCATGCGGAACACAAGGCGTTTCAGGAGTTCATCGAAAGCGATGATCCAAGCGCCCTTCACGCGCGCAAGCAACGGTTTCTCGAACATCTGGGCGTTGCGGCGATATTGCTGGTGCTTTCGATTTCGTTGTTCACCTATGTCGGTCTATATCAGCCGCGCATCTTCAAGGTGCGGACGCGATCCGTGGCGTTTGCATCGCTGCTCTTGATTTCGTTGTTCGCGATACGCGTGATTGTTGCCCGGCTTCCCCATGCCGAATTCGCGCTGACGCCCGTGCTTTTGGTGGCGGCGATTTTGACGATCGCTTATCCGCCGCGGTTTGCGGCTGGCGTCACCGTCATCTACATCACGGTCGCCGCGCTGATGATCAGAGCCAACCTGGGCGAGTTCGTGACGATGCTGACGGGAGGTTACGTCGCGGCGATCATGCTCAACGACATTCGCACGCGAACCAAGGTGCTTTCGGTCGGCATGCTCGCGGGTCTGCTGGTCATGCTTACGTCGTTCGCGTTCGGATTGATCGATCATCAGGAAGTCGGGTTCGCATTCCGCCGCGCGGTCGTGGGTGCGGGCAGCGCGATTCTGTCGGCGCTGATTATTCAGGGGACGCTTCCTTTTATCGAGAAGCTCTTCCGCGTTGCCACGTCGCTGACGCTGCTCGAATATCGCGACGCCAATCGTCCGCTGCTGCGCCGACTCGCCCACGAAGCCCCGGGCACATTCAACCACTCGCTGGTTATTGGGAACATCGCCGAATCCGCTTGCAACGCAATCGGCGCGGACGGCTTGCTGGCCCACGTCGGAGCGCTGTATCACGACATCGGTAAGATTCCCAAAGCCGAGTACTTCGCCGAGAATCAGGAAGCGTCGATCAATCGCCACGACAAGCTGGCGCCTTCGATGAGTTTGCTCATTATTTTGGGGCACGTGAAGGACGGTCTGGAACTGGCAAAGGAATACGCGATTCCGCGCGTCCTCTATCCGTTCATCGCCGAGCACCACGGAACGACTGTCGTCAAATACTTCCACCACCGCGCGAGCGAAAAACAGCCGAAAATCGCCAGCGGCAAGCACGATCGTCAGGTTGATGAAGCCGAGTTCCGCTATCCAGGCCCCAAACCGACCTCGAAAGAGACGGCCGTGCTGATGCTCTGCGACGGTGTTGAAGGGGCGGTGCGTGCCCTGCCCGAGCCGACCCCGGGTCGCATTGAGGGGATCGTCAGCCAGGTGCTGCAAGCCCGTCTCAAGGACGGTCAATTTAACAATTGCGACATCACGCTGCGTGAATTGCATCTCGTCGAAGAATCGCTGGTCAAGAGTCTCTGTCGCTTCTATCATGGGCGCGTCGCCTATCCCAAGGACGAAGCCCCGAAAGAGGCGCGCGGGGAACAGAAACAAGACCAGTCGAAGCTGGTGGGTTAGAACCAGCAAAGAGGTACAAGGTTTCGCCGATGGACGCATGTGACAGTTCTGACGACGATTCGCCCTACGAGTTATCCGTTTTTGTTGACGAAGCCGAAGACGATCCGGGAGCGGTCAAACTACATCTCGATGATTCGGCGCGCAAAAACATCGTCGATGCCGTGCGCTGCACCCTGCAGCGCCACAACCGCCCAACCGCGGCGATCTCAATTCGCATCGTCACCGACGACACCATCGCAGAACTTCACGAACGCACGATGAACATCCCCGGTCCGACCGATGTCCTGACCTTCGACCTGTCGGATGAACACAACGAAACGCTCGGTTCAGAATACCAGTCCGTCGAAGGCGACATCGTCATTTCGATCGACACCGCCGCCCGCGAAGCCGACATCCGTGGGCACGAGTTGGTCCACGAGTTGATGCTCTACGCCATTCACGCCACGCTGCACCTGCTCGATTTCGATGACCTTGATGAGAGCGATGCCGCCCGCATGCACGCCGAGGAAGACGCCATCCTGGAATCGCTGGGCGTCGGCGCGGTTTATGGGAGGCCTGCATCTTGAATATCAGTGTGACCCAACCGCGACTCAGCCTGGCCAAACGGGCAAGCAATCTTTCGATCCTTGGCAACATGGTCCGAAAGGAAGCACAGCGAACGCCTGCTCCGGATTTGATCGTGCTGCCCGATTGTTGCGTGGCCACGCAGGAGACGGCGCCTCAATCAAATGTCACGACGGCGATGTGTCAGGGTTTTGCCGAAGCGTTCGCATGGTGGGCGCGGGAATGGGGTGTGTGGATCGCGGTCGGTCATTCGACGCAAACCGATGACGGTTTGAAAGAAGTGGCTACACTGTTTGACCCCGATGGCGATCCGTTTATTCGAGCCAGCAATCCGCGAACGACCAACAATCCGCGAACGACGGGTAATCCGGCAGACGACCCTTGGGTCATCCGCAACTCACCGATCGGACGCATCGCGCTTTGTTCGTGGAATGCGCCGACGATGGACGCCTGCCCTCCCATCGAGTCAAAGCGATCGCCGGACCTGATCATCATTCCAGCGATTAACCCAAACCGGTCGGCGATCGAAATCATTTCAAAGGCACACAACGCCTACGCCGTGTTCGCGGGATGCGTATTGGACGGGCCCGGCGACAAGGCACAGGGTTTTGTCGCGGACCGCAGCGGTCAGATCATCGCAGAAACCACCATCGGAAAGGCATCGTCCGCGTTTGCTTCGGTCGAGGTTGATCCGTGCAACACACCAGATGAATGGGAGGCCAACGAGGTCATTGAGTAATCACGCCACTGCTATCTTAGTCGCTGTGCTGTTAACGCTATTGCTGATGATTACGGCGACGCTGAGCCTTGCGCTGAGACTCTCGTCACGCGTGCGCATGCGTGAGTCGCTTGAGCGCCGTGGTAGAGGTCACCTGATGGAACGGCTGGTCGAGTTGCGCATGGAATTGGCGCATTCGGTCGCGGCGCTCCGGACGGCATGTACGCTTGCCCTGTCGCTGGTGATGTTGCGGTTCTTCAGGACATCAGGGATCGACGAGACGCATTGGCAATACCTCCTTGCGTTTATCTGCGCGTTCGCCCTCGTCATCATATTCGGCGTGGCGATTCCGTCGGCATGGTCGCGTTACGCGGGGGAGTCGATGTTGGCAGTCCTGCTTCCGCTGTTGCTCGTCATGCGACATTTGTTTTTTCCGATCGTTGCCGCCCTTCGCGTGGTGGACGGATTGGTGCGGCGTCTCGCAGGTGTGCCGGTTGACAGCTTTGAAGAAGAATCGGCGCGGCACGAACGCGAGCTATTGGATGCGGTGAGCGAGGGTGAAAAACTCGGCGCGGTGGACGAGGAAGAAAAAGAGATGATCGAATCGGTCATCGACTTAAGCGATGCCAGCGTCGCATCCATCATGACGCCGCGGACCGAAATCTCAGCCGTCGCGAAGAGTGCGACGTTCGCCGACATCAGAGAGTTGATCAAGACCATCGGCCACTCGCGCATCCCCGTCTATGAAGACACCATCGACAGCATCCTCGGCATCGTTTACGCGAAAGACCTGCTTCAGATTCATCCCGACGCCGAGTGGGTGCTCGAAAACGTCATGCGACCAGCCCCCTTCATCCCGGAAACGAAAAACGTCCGCGAGTTGCTGCACGAATTTCAGACGCAGAAGGTCCACATGGCCATCGTGCTCGATGAGTACGGCGGGACGGCTGGCTTGGTGACGATCGAAGATATTCTCGAGGAACTCGTCGGCGAGATTGTTGACGAATACGACCAGGATGAGCCGGAACCGGTGACGCGCATCGACGACAACACGCTGGAAATCGACGCCCGCGTACGCATCGACGAGATCAACGAAGAACTCGATATCGAACTGCCCGAATCGGAAAGCTACGACACGATCGGCGGATTCGTCTTCAGCACCATGGGCCGCATCCCCGAATCGGGCGACACCTGCCAGCACGAAAACGTCGACATTCGTATCATCCACGCCGAACCGCGCTGCATCAAACGCCTCCGCCTGCACGTCAACCGCAACGGCGAGCATGCCGAAGAGTGATCGCGAAATTGCCAATTATTATTAGGGCGTTTTCACCAGATCGAAATTGAGTTCGGCTACGTCGTCTTCGACCAGCGTGACCGACTGCGTCAGCGGGTTGTAACCCTCGCGGGTGACTTCCACAATCGCAAGGCCAGCCGGCACATCGTTGAGCAGATAATCACCGTTGGCGTCGGTGGTGTCGGTGGCGCCTCCGCCGGACGTGACTGTCGCACCTTCGATGGGAGCACCGGTTTCGGCATCAACAACCTGTCCCACCAACTGCCCCGTCTGCAGGACAATGTGCGGGTTGATCAAGAGCTTTACAAAGTCCACGGCATAACCGTCGCCCGCACCCGTCGTCAGGTCGTCGATTTTGATTTCGAGTCGCCCGGATGAAACTTCCGACATGAACTCATCAGGAACGTCGATGCTGATGAGCTGGCCGACGGGGCCATCCTGATCGAGCACGTTCAATCGCGATTCCATGAATCGTGCACGAAGCCCGTTGAGCGTGATCTTGTAATCCGCGCCCCAGCGCGGCGCCTGCATGTCGTCGATAAAGATCTGGATGATCGCACCAGCCAGCGCCCGACCTTCGAGGCTGTACTCGAGCGTGATGGGCCTGACGCTGTTTTCCGGACGCGAGGTATCCCGCGAATAACCATCGGCATCTTCTTCGGACCGACCGACGTAGCTCGTGATGACCATGATGCGGTCGGTGCCTTCGGGATCAGTCGGGTCGAGCGTCCACGGAAAATCATGCGGCGGCGTGATGTTGCCCGAAAACGGATCGAAAAACGCTTCGAAACCGTTGTTCAAATTGTCGATGTCGCCGACGCGAACCATCAGTTCCGCTTCGGAGGTATCCTCGAGCACGACGTATTTGGCCGCGTAATTTCCATTCTCCGGCGTGACGGTTGGTTCTGCGGGTGGATTTTCAACCACGGGATCACCGCCCGGAGCGGTTGATCCACCGCCACCACCCCCGCCGAAACCGCCTCCACCAATCCCACCGCCACCGGTTGCACCGTCATCAGCGGGATCGCTGGTGTCGCCCGTCTCCGTGTCGCCACCTGCCGGCGCGTCAACAGAGTCGCCACCTGCATCCACAGAATCGCTGCCACTGCCTGATGCATCGGAGCCATCGGTCGAATCCACCGAGTCATCGGTAACCGGATCGTCCGCATCGCTCGCATTGTCGAATGAGCCGTCGAATGAATCGTCGTCTGGATCGCGGGTGCTGTCATCGTCGGAGCGACTACTCTCCGCGCGAATACCGCAGTCGCCGCAGTCCGTTCCAAGTTCGCAGGATCGCGAAAACGAATTCGGTCCGCCGTCGTCACAGATGCCATCGTTGGCGAACTCGCATGTGTTGGTGCAGTTGCCGAGCGTTTCGAAAGCGTCGCCGCTCTCTGCAACGTGTGGCGATCCGCCCTGGCAGCCCGCAATAAGTGCACTGAACAGGAAACCCGTCAGCGCACAAACTGGTCGATGCCAGCCAACAGCTCGCAGGTGTGCATGGCCTGAATACGTGAATTGCGTTTTCATCGAATCTCTCTCATGTTGCAACCCGGTTCCTTCCGAGTTGCGCCTCCTCATGGCCCATGATGTCCACGACGATGAACCACGCAGGAATCTGCGGATGATCCTTCGCCGTACGATCAATGCTAGGCAGTGACCGGCGGCTCAAACAAATTTGGGGGAGATATAAATGTACGGGGGATGGTCCGAAAAATCGTTTCGAGTTTTACGCGGTGCTTCGTGCCCGCTCAAACTCGACGATCTTGTCTTCGTGCGTCAGGGTCAGTCCGATAGGATCGAGACCGGCGAGCAGACAGTGTCGTTTGTTGGCATCAACGTCAAACGGAATCGCCTTGCCATCGGGCAGCGTGATCGTCTGCGCTTCAAGGTCCACGGTAAGCTCAAAGCCTTCGTTTTCCCGCACGAGTTTGAACAATTCGTTCACCTGGTTATCGGGCAGGATGATCGGAAGCATGCCGTTGTTGAAGCAGTTGTTGAAGAAAATGTCGGCGAAGCTGGGGGCGATGATGCATTTGAAACCGTAGTCAAGCAGCGACCAGGGGGCATGCTCGCGCGACGAACCGCAACCGAAATTCTCTTTGCTCAAGAGGATGCGAGCCCCCGCGTATCGCGGCTGATTCATTTCGAACGACGGGTTCTCGCTGCCATCATCATTAAACCGCCAGTCGTAGAACAGGTATTGGCCATACCCGGTGCGCTCGATGCGTTTGAGAAACTGCTTGGGAATAATCTGATCGGTATCGACGTTCAGCGCTTCAAGCGGAGCCACGATGCCGGTGAGTTTTGTAAATGGTTCCATCTTTGAACTTCCTAAGAATGAATCTTTGCCGCGTAGGTCAGGTCATCGACCCGACAGGTTTGCTGGCGATCATTGTCGGGTCATCGACCTTCAATCAACTATGCGTCGCGATAGTCCCAGTTGCGCACATCCGTAAAGTGTCCGGTGATCGCAGCCGCCATCGCCATCGCCGGACTGACCAGATGCGTCCGACTTCCCTTACCCTGGCGTCCTTCAAAATTTCGATTCGACGTCGACGCGCAGCGATCGCCCGGCTCCAATACGTCGTCGTTCATCGCCAGGCACATCGAGCAGCCAGCCTCCCGCCATTCAAAACCGGCGTCGATGAAAATCTTATCGAGCCCTTCGGATTCGGCTTGTTCTTTGACCTGCACCGAACCGGGGACGATCAACGCCTGATCAATCCCGCTGTGGAGTTTGTGACCTTTCACCACGCTGGCCGCCCCGCGCAAATCTTCGATGCGCCCGTTGGTGCACGATCCGAAGAAAATCTTGTTCGGGCGAATTTCAGAAATCGGCAGGCCTTCGTCGAGGTCCATGTACTCCAGCGCCTTGCTTGCAGCCAACCTTGCGTTGGCGTCGGCGATCTCGCTAAGTCGCGGTGTATGCCCCGAGATTCCCGTCACCATCCCGGGCGATGTGCCCCAGGTCACCTGCGGTTCTATCTGCGCAGCATCGAGTGTAACGGTCTGGTCGTAAGAGCAGCCGTCATCCGACGCGCAACCGCGCCAATTCTTCGCGAGCGTCTCAAACGCATCGCCATCGGGCAGATACTCGCGCCCGCGAAGGTAATTGATCGTCGTATCGTCCGGCGAAATCAGACCAGCCCGCGCCCCGCCTTCGATGCTCATGTTGCAGACCGTCATCCGCCCTTCCATGCTCATGTTGCGGATGACCGATCCCGTGTACTCGATCACGTGCCCGGTTCCGCCAGCCGTCCCGATCTTGCCGATGATCGCGAGGATGACATCCTTGGGCGTGACACCGGGCGGCGGCGTGCCGTCGACTTTGATCTGCATGGTCTTGGCCGCTTTCTGTCGCAGCGTCTGCGTCGCGAGCACGTGTTCGACTTCGCTCGTACCAATACCAAACGCCAGCGCCCCAAACGCCCCATGCGTCGACGTGTGCGAATCGCCGCAAACGATCGTCATACCGGGCTGGGTCAAACCGAGTTCCGGACCGATGACATGCACGATGCCATTGCGCCGGTTCTGCATGTCGAACAGCGTCACGCCAAACGAGTCGCAGTTCTCCGAAAGCACTTCGACCTGCTTCTTGGACATCGGGTCGGCGATCGCGACGAGGCGGCTTGTGGTGGGAATGTTGTGGTCCATCGTCGCGAAGGTCAGGTCAGGTCGACGCACCCGCCGCCCCGCCAACCGCAACCCTTCAAACGCCTGCGGTGACGTCACCTCATGCACAAAGTGGCGATCGATATAGAGAATCGTCTCGTCGCTCCCTTCCGAATGGACCACGTGCGATTCCCAGATCTTCTGATAAATGTTCTTAGGCATGATTCCTGCCACCATCTCAACTTTCCAAGACTGCCCAGCCAGCCGCTAAACCATTCACGAAACGCTCGCGGGCCAACGAACACTTTAGTCGAGCCCCCCCACGATTCAAGGCCAAGGCCCAACCCCCGTTGGCGCGACATATGATTCGATTCGGGCCCGAGAATATGTAGAATAGACTGCATGAAAGTAGCGCTTATTGGCAGCGTCAGTTCGAGTTGGCGAACGCTTCGCGGTTTGATCCGGGGCGGCGTGGAGGTCACGTGCGTGCTTGGGTTGGACGAATCGCACGCCGATCGGGTCAGCGATTATCAGTCGATGCGCGAGTTGGCTGGCGAGCATGACATCCCGTTTTGCGCGTTTCATAAGATCGCCGAACCGAACGCCGTGTCGTTTCTTCAATCGCACGCGCCGGATTTACTCTTCGTCGTCGGATTATCGCAGATCGCCCCGGTTGAAGTGATCGCCACCGCCAAGTCGGGCGCAATCGGATTTCATCCGACACCACTGCCGCGCGGACGCGGACGTGCGCCCGTGGTCTGGACGATCCTGCTCGAAGAAAAAGCGGCTGCGAATTTGTTCTACCTGACCGAAGAGCCCGACGCCGGCGACATCATCGTGCAGCGCGCGGTTGATGTGAAACCGACCGACTACGCCCAGGATTTGATTGATCGCACCAACGATGTGCTTGAAGAGATGGTGCTGGAGTTGGCTCCCTCCATCAAAACGGGAACGCTGCCCCGCACGCCGCAGGACCATTCGCAAGCCACGTGGTATGGCAAGCGCACCCCCGAAGACGGGCGCATCGATTGGTCGCTTCCGGCGAAGGAAGTACGTCGACTCATCCGCGCGGCATCGCGGCCTTACCCCGGCGCGTTCACGCATGACGGTGGCGAACGACGGATCGTGTGGCGGGCCGATCGTCATGACCAGAACGATCATCAAGGTACGATCGGACAGGTGCAGCGCATCGATGACGGGCGCGGCGTGTTGGTGCAGTGCGGCAGTGGACTGTTGTGGTTGACCGAGGTTACGGATGCGTCTGGCAAGCCTGTCGCGCCTTCGACGTTTCGCGTCGGGTCGAAGCTGGGTTTGCAGACGGATCGAATCATTGAATCGCTGGAGGCCCGCGTCAAAGCATTGGAAGAGCGGCTTGGGAATTCCGCCGAACGGAGAACATCATGACGGTATTGGTCATCGCCCCCCATCCCGACGATGAAGTGCTCGGCTGCGGCGGAGTGATCCGTCGCTTTGCCAATGAAGGCCATGCTGTACACGTTGCGATCGTCACGCGTGGATGGGCCCCCCTGTTTCCCGATGACCAGGTCGCGCAAGTTCGCGCCGAAGCGGAAGCCGCCTCAAAAATCCTCGGCGTCACTCAGCTTCATTTCATGGATTTACCCGTCACCAAGCTCGCCCTCCTGCCCGAGCACGAACTCAACGGCGCAATGGGCGGGCTTATCGATCAGACGCAGCCGAACTGGGTGTTTCTGCCCTATCGCAGCGACCTGCACGAAGACCACAAGCAGATTTTCGACGCGGCTCAGGTCGCACTTCGCCCACTGCCCAATCGATTGAACGTTGAACGCATCCTGTGTTACGAAACGTTGAGCGAAACGCACTGGCACGCCCCGCAAGCCGAGCCGGCATTTACTCCGCAGACCTACATCGACATCACCAGCACGCTCGCAACCAAGATCGAAGCGATGCGCGCCTACAAATCGCAACTAAGAGATGCCCCCAACGCCCGCTCCATCGATTCAATCGAAGCACTCGCAAAATTCCGAGGCATGACCGTCCACAGGATGGCGGCTGAAGCGTTTGTACCAGTGCGAGAGGTGCTTGGGGAGTAGGGAGCGGCTCACTGCACCGCATATCGACGCATCACAATTCTGATTTGTGAACCCAAGGCACCAGCTCTTCAGGATATGCAGCCCGAGAAAGTACTAACAGACGATTTGAGTAGATACCTCGATAGTTCATCACATAGAGAAGCACCAAATCCAAATACCACTGACCTAGTGCCCAGACTTCAAGCAAGAATCGTTTGTCTTTCCCAATGAACCGCTTGCGCTTCGTTGGAGTCGCATGAACAATCGCATTTCGTGTCCCAACTAGTGCGGCGGGTCCGTCCTGCCAATTGTATTCTTTCGCAATTTTCCTCAGGGCAACCGAGACCTCCGGAATTTCCACTGGAATTCTACATGAGGAGAGAAGCAGTCGCAGCTTGTCAGACGCGGGCAACCCACTCGCACCGTCTTCGCTAAGAACTTTTCTGTCACAAACCAAGAGGGTCCAAGCAAGCAATTCAAGTCCTGCTTGCTGAATGACGATTGCCCCGGTTATATCTGGAGCGTGATTTGTATTGCTATTCATGTACCATTGCATTACTAACCGGATCGGTTCTGCCCAAATCTCGCTATTCAATCGTGTCAATAACCCAGAAAGTAAGGGAGGAGTTTCCATCTGGAATGCAAATCGCCAACTCATGACGTAACCGGCCTCATGCACAAGCCCATATCGCCAGGATTCGGCCACAAGATCACCTTTCTCGTTCAAACCAACAAAGAGACACGGCATAGACCACGCGCCACGACAGAATGATAAGACCCACACGAGCGCATCGAGTATTGTCTTCACGTTCTCGAATTTAAATCCCTGATTGTCGACTCGCTCAATGAATCCGACATGCGAGATCATGTATCCTCGCCGCCGCTCATTGTCTATTTCTTTCTCGCTAAGGTTCAATATGGGGTCTACTACAATACGCCACTGCCCAATCGTCCATTCTTGTCTACAAGCGGAGGTAGTTCCATCAGGATAGCGAATCGGCGCGCCCAAGAAACGAGGCCAATTGATCAAATGAAAGACGACACGGTGAAACATGCTTCTTGGATCAAATGGATGATCCTCAACAATCCCTTCAAGATCAAATCGAGTTTCATTTACTGTATGAACCTCTCGAATCTCACCCCAATGAATTTTCAACTCACGAGTATCCCCCGGTATCGATACGGAGAATGGGGCTCCTGATTCCAATTCCCCAACTCCTAAGTCATCGAGCATTATCCTTACACATGGCCTTGGTGTCATGCAGAGCGATACTGTTGCCCTCGACGTCTGCGGGTACTCGCCCAAAACAATGTCCACTTGCCCATCGTAAAGTACGAGTTCGTTAACTAGTCCTTCCACGTCGTACCATGGCAACAGTGCATCCGACGTTGCACTATTCCCTAGGTCAATCTGCTCAGACATAAGACTCCTCGGTCATTGTTCAGGCTTGCTAGCGACAGATGCTGTTCGTTAAACCGTACCACAAGAACTCTATTACGCAGAAAACGCATGGCGGGTCGACGCCCCGCTCTACGTTTATCTCGACGCCAAGAATGCAAACCCGCCGGCTGCGGCTAGTCCTGCAATCACGGCCAGGGTGATCTTTACCCAACTGTAAGGTCGGTCGCCTTGCACTTCCGCGGTCGTGGCGTTGACAACGACTTGGTAGACCTTGTCGGCATAGCGGTAGCCCATCATCCAGATCGGCAGGAGCAGGTGTTTGTAGGTGATGGCGTTGTACTGCGTGTCGATGCTGTGGATGCGTTGGGTATCGCCACCGATGTGTGAGCGGACGTCGGCTTCGATCGCCTGGTCGAAGCGCAGCTTGGCGATTCCGAAACCGGCATCGAGTTCAACGTCGTATGTGCGGGCGAGGAAACCGGCGAGCATTTCCTGATTGAACGGTTTGCAATCGCGCAGCGGCCAGGGTTGCAACGCGTCGAGCCGTTTGACCGGAACGCCCGAAGCGGCGACGACCAATTCGTCGTCAAAGAAGCGTTGAAACGTTCCGGATGCGGGCGTCCAGCGGGTCTTGCGCACGCGGCGTTTGTTCTTGCCCGAACCGACGGTGACGTAGTAATGATCGCCGCGCTGCCCGTCGTAGTGCGTGGTGGTCATCGTGTCGAACGTCCAGTACGGCGTATACAACCCCGAGAATTTCCCTTCAACGCCTTCCTTCTTGAATCGATTCGGAGCGAACCACCGCGACTTCACCCACTCGGTTAAGGCGCTGTGCGCTTTCTTGCGATCCACCAGAAACGCCAGCACGCCATCGACCGGCACGCGATCGTCGGCATCGTGCACATCTTCAATTTGAAGCGGTACACCGCAATACGCGCATGCACTGCTCGTCAACGTACCCTGAAACTGAACCTTCGCACCGCACGAGGAGCATGGCACTTCGCGCAACCCGCTGGTCTGATCAGATTTTCCGCTTCGCCACGTCGCGATCTGCTCCAGCGTAGCCGCATAGTCCTGCTCTTCGACGGCAATGTTCGGATCGAATTCAAGCTGCTTGGTGAAACCGCAGTACGGGCACTTCAAACTCTGAACGCCGATGCTGAACTGCAAGTCAGCCCCGCAGCCTTCACACGGGAAGACGTGCCCCGTGCCCGTGGTCGGGGCTTGGGTATCGATCTCGGAAGTTTCTTGCGAAAACTCGTCTGCCATACGCTGTGTCGATTCGCTCATGCGGTTAGAAAAGAATATCGGTGATGGATCGGACGGCTCGGAACAGGTCCGATGCATCGATCATGCGCTCGTAGCGATGGCTACCCGTAAAGATCGGACGATCGTCAATCGGTCCAGCCAGTTTCGCGCGACGCTGCTCTTCTTCAATCGCTTCGCGCGCCTCGCGGTCCTTCTGATGAATCTGTCCGCCGGCTTTCACCCAATGCAGCAGAACGTGGAGCTCGCGACCATCCAACCAGACGCCATGATCGCGACATTGATCGACGATAACACCCGATCGCGCACCATAGGCCTTGCGATTCATCACCTGCATGCAATCGGGACACTTGATGTAACTGATCTCGCGGAATTCCTTGATGCCTTCTTCTTCGACCAGCTTCGCCAACCTCGGATAATCCACCTCGTAAACCTTGGAGACCGACTCATCGAGGATCGATTCCAACTCGCCCGGATCAAAAAATATGCCCTGACACTTGCGGCATCGATCGATACCGAATCCGTCCGCGAGGTTGAGTGGGACAATTTCGAGCTCTTCGTCGCAGCGCGGACAACTTCGCTGACTCGGTTCGACGCCACCGTCGGGACCGCGCGGGATGGCCCGCAAGTCAACGTCATTGAGCGTGTGACAGAAAGAACATCGATTGGTCTGTGGAGGCAACGGCGCGCCGCAATTCGTGCAGTTCATGGTCCAACCTGTGTCATCGTGCGCTGTTCGAGTCCGCCATCTACGAATCCGAACGCGCTACTTCGGCGGAGGAGGTGGCGGGGCTGCGTTGAAGAATCCAGCCAACTGCGGAACCTGACCAGCCGCCATCCAAGTTCCCATGCCCGCGCTCCACACCATGGTCTCAGGCGTAATCGCACCTTGCGCAACCATCGCGGGGATCTGGGCCATCGTGCATTGACCCTGCACCGCACCGTTGGCCGCGATGTGCCAGACGCCGCCCGGAGGTGGAGGCGGCATGCTTCCGGGCGTTGGCGCACCCGCATTGGCGCCCTGCATCATTTTGCCGGCCATCGCGAATCCCATGCCGAGTCCCATGCCTTCTGCCGCACCGCCACCCGACGGATTCTCAGCGGCAGCCGTCATCGCCTGGCCCATCTGATACTGCTGGAAGCGATTCATGTCGCCGATGACGCCCATGCTGGTGCGCGTGTCGAGCGCTTTTTCGACGGCTTCGGGCAGGGAAATGTTGACGATGTAAAGCTGCGGGATGTCGAATCCAAATTCGTCGTCGATGCGCTCGACGGCTTTCTTTCGGAGAATTTCGGAAAATTCCTGATACTTCGCTGCAAGATCGAGTGCTGCGATCTTAGACTCGCCAATGACGTCGGCGAAGGCGGTGTTGATGACCGAACGGATGAACTCGTGAATCTCGTCGGTATCGAAGCTGGCGTCGGTTCCGACGAGTTCCCGCAGAAGCGCCCGCGGGTCAGCCGCTTTTAGCGAGTACGTACCAAACGCCCGCAAGCGGATCGGGCCAAACTCCGGATCGCGCAGCATGATCGGATTCGGCGTGCCCCATTTCAGGTCGGTCACCTGCCGCGTGTTGACGAAGTAGACTTCCGATTTGAATGGGCTGTCGAACCCGTGCTTCCAACCTTGCAACGTGCTGAGGATGGGCAGGTTGTCGGTACGCAGTTCGTAATGACCTGGTTCGAAAACGTCGGCCAGCTCGCCGCGATGGACGAAGACAGCCACCTGACCCGGGCGCACGATGAGTTGCGCGCCATTCTTGATCTGGTTGTGGTATCGGGGGAAGCGCCACACGAGTGTATCGCGCGTGTGGTCCAGCCATTCGACAATATCAACCAATTCACCGCGAAGTTTGTCCAGAAACCCCATGACGATTCTCCTTTACCATACCTGTCGACGCCCCGCGTGTGGTGCGAGGCAGCGCGTTGGCGTTGCCCATTAGACTCAAGCCTACAGATGCGGTTTGCAAGGGTCAAGGAGGTTGCAACTTCCGATGGAATCAGACGTCGCCTGACAGGATTACCAGAAGAATCCAGCTGTTTCGTAGGGTGGGCCGTGCCCACCATGTCGTTGGCATTCAAACGGCGGTGGGCACGGCCCACCCTACGATTTGGATTGTCTAACCTTTCAAGCTGTACCGCACGTTGGCGGGGTTCGAATCGACTTCGACTTTGACACCGCGGCCGCCGTTGTGGGCCAATCGATTCAGCACATGGCTGACCCATTCGACGCGATCGGGTTTCTGAATGCCCTCTGCAAGTTCAGCCACCGTGAGCGATTGGCCGGGATGGTCGCGAAGATAAGTAAGCAGCGCGGTCTGAACGTTCAGCACTTCGGTTGCCGCGCGTTTGCCAGCTTCGACACCGGGTTGATGGTATGCGTTGATGTTCACCAACGATGCGTACAAACCAACCGCCCGTTCGTAGAGCGCGATGATCGCGCCTACGCGATGCGGTGTGACTTCGTCGATTTGAATGGTGATCGATTCGCGGTCTTTTTCGGTGAGCGCCTCGCGCGTGCCCAGCAGAAAACCCGCGAGATAGTCGCCGGTCTTCACCGATTCATCGACATCGATCGATGGTCCGGATCGATCGCAAAGCACATCGACGAACGTGACGTAGAAATTATTCACGCCATCGCGAAGTTGCTGCACGTAGGCGTGCTGATCGGTCGAGCCTTTGTTGCCATAGACGCTGATGCCTTCTTCGACGAGGTTGCCATCGACGTCAACGTCCTTGCCGAGCGACTCCATGATGAGTTGCTGAAGGTATCGCGACAGCAGCGCTAAGCGATCCTTGTATGGAATCACCACCATGTCGCGCAGCCCACGTGAGCGTGCCGCGTCGAACCACATCGCGGCTAGCAGTGCGGCTGGGTTCGCCCGCAAGTCATGGTTGCGGGTGCATTCGTCCATCGCCTTCGCACCGGCGAGCATCGCGTCGATATCGATTCCACCGAGTGCGGCAGGGAGCAAACCCACGGCTGACATCTGCGACGTGCGGCCGCCCACCCAATCCCACATCGGAAAACTTCGCAGCCACCCCTGCGACTTACAGACGTTGTCGAGCGCGCTGCCTTCACCGGTCACAGCCACGGCGCACTTGGCGAAATTCAATCCGCGCGATTCATATACATGGGCGACTTCGAGCATGCCGTTGCGCGTTTCTTTGGTGCCCCCGCTCTTGGAAACGACGAGACAAAGCGTTTGCGCAAGGTGATCGCCCAACTCGGCGATGATTCGATCGATGCCGTCGGGATCGGTGTTGTCGACGAAATGAATGTGCATCGGATCATCGGGATTCCCCAATGCATCGCCGACGAACTGCGGACCGAGCGCCGAACCACCGATTCCGATTTGCAGCAGATGCGTGAAGCGACCACCCGAGGGTGACGCAACTGCCCCGCTGTGAATGTCGGCTGCGAACGACTTGATATCGCGCACGGTCGATTCGATGGCGCTCGTGATATCGCGGTCGGGAGCGCGGGCGGCATCGCGGAGCCAATAGTGCCCCACCATGCGGTTTTCATCGGGGTTGGCGATCGCGCCTGCTTCCAAGGCATCCATCGCATCAAACGCCTTCGACATCGCCCCAGACAATTCGCCAAGGAACGAGTCTGAAAACTTCATCCGCGAGATGTCCAGGGTCACACCAGCCGCCGGGCACGAGCAGCGATATTCGCAAAAACGCTTCCACAGATCGATGGGGTTCACGTTGACTTTCCTTTTTTACCGCGAACTTTGCGGGTTGGTTTGGGCGCCGATTCCGCGATGGGCCGAACGGCTTTTAAAACTTCCCAATCGGTATAAACATCCTGCCTGATAAACGCCAGGCAGTAGCGGCGAACGTCATCTTCTGAAAGATTGGATGCCCGCAGCACGCGCTTCGAAACACTCAAATCGTCAGGGCAATCTTTCGGCGGGATGCGCACCAACTCATCCTCCAGGCGGCTGAAGAATTCGATCTCGCCAAGTTGCCGCCAGATATCGGGCAGGTCGGCATCGACATCTTCACTGCGCGGTTGCTTGAGGTATTCGTCGATCGATTCGCCGGGGGTGAGTTCCAACCACACCGCGCCCTGACAGTGCTTTTCGAAATAATCACCGGGGACAAGTCGGGCGACTTTGCGAAATCGCTCTTCGAGCAGGAGATCATCGAACCCTTCCCAGCGGAATGTAAAACACAAACGATCCCATCGCGGGCTGACTTCGACGTCGAGATCAACGCCATCGCAATGCTCACCGACATACGACAGCAAATCCTTTTTGAGTTGTGCGTGGGTCTTTTTCGACATGGTACGCTCATCTCCGTTGGGCGTAATCTAGTCGCGTTGGTTTGCGAAAACGGGCCAGCCAATCCTTGCCGTGCAGTTTTCAGAAATTACTCTTCCGGTGGTTCAAACGCTGTGGTCTTAATCCATTCGACGTTGGTTCCGTTTTGTCGAACGGTCCACAGATCGTAACCGCCTTCGGCCCGATTGCCATCACCATCGGGTGCGAACGACCCGGTTACACCGGCATATCCGTTAAGTACATTGGGTAGCGCCCCCCGCAACAGGATGGGGTCGCTGCGGTTCGTCACTTGGTTGATGGTCAGCGCCGCGATCCACAACGCATCGTAGGCAACAACCGCAGGCGAAGGCACATCGCGCCCGATGGCATCGCGTACGCCCTGCTCCACGGCTTGATAACCGTTGCTGTCCACCTCGTAAAACAGCGGCGCGGTATACGAGGTAGCCGCCGCAAACGAACGCGCATCCGACGACGCAAGCACTTCCGGGATGCGACTCATGCCGCTGCTGCCAAACCAGCGAACCTGACCGAGTACGGACGCCGCATCGGCTTGCTCGAACAATTGCACCCCTTCGTCCTGCGTCAACAGGAAGACGCCCACTGATTCGGACCCGAAAGAGTTGATCGCCGGTCCGAGCAAACCCGCCAACTCGGTCATCTCATCGGTGAAATCGTTGATGTCGTTGGCGTTGGGATCGTACAAAATCGTGCCGCGCACGGTCCCACCGCGATCGATCAATTTGTCGGCCAACATGTCGATGTACGCGACCGACCAGTCACCGTCACGCCCGACAAACGCCACGTGCTTGACGCCATTGGAATTCAGTTCTTCGGCGACGGCATCCACTTCGCGCGTCAGCGCCGGGAACATCCGCCCGAGTCGATCGTTGTCGTCTTCGGTATCTGGAAGCACCGGAGCACAAGCCAGTAGGACCGTACTGAGGCGGTCGGCTAGTGGCGCAGCGAAGACGATCGAATCCGTATCAAACGGACCGACCACCACGCGAACGCCGTCTTCCGACATCGCGCGTAGTTTTTCAAATGCCAACTCGGGATCGCTTCTTGAATCTTCGATCCGCAGGTTCACGCGCCAGGGCGATTCGGCGTCTTCGAGGCTGGCATTGATGATGTCTGCCGCCAACGTCAGCGACGCCTCGACGGCTTCGCCCAACGCCGATTGACCACCGGAGAGCGGAACGAGCGCTCCGACGGTGACAACCTCGGCATCGGGGTCGGTCACTTCACCACACGATGCGCCCAAGAGCGACGCGGCGACAACCACCATCGACGCGCAGCGCACAATTCCCATTCGATAAAAAACGGAATGCCTCAACTTATGCCCCGCTTTCTTGCTTTTCTTTCTGGCGAGCGAGCGGTCCCGGAATGAACGGCGGCTTGTCGAAATCGCTGTCCATCGGCGCCAGGTCCAACTCTTCGAACAAGAGCGCCGGCGCAACAACCGACTGCCCGCCTTCGCCACCGAGAACATTCATCACGGCTGGAGTATCGCCCACAGCCAATATGCGCTTAAAAGCCCGCAAGTCCGCCCGGATCGCATTCACACCACGCACCAGTTCTTCGCGCCCGTCGGCAAAAACTTTGTAGACTTCCAGCGGTGTTCGACCACCAAACGACGCAATTCGAATTCCGAACTCGTTGTCCTCGTCCTGAAACGCCTCGATGAATTCCTCAAGCATCGCCTCTTTCGTCAGTGGATCGCTCGAGGTCATGATCAGATTGGAGATCATCGCGGATGGTCGAATCGAACCGCGACCGTGCCCGGTCGATTGCTTGAATTCCTTGGACGGATTTCGCGACATGACCAGTTCCTGAAGGCGCCCCTTGTCGACCAGCGTCTGCTTCTGACCGGCGACACCTTGATCGTCGTAGCGGTAATCTCCGATCAGCAGTTCACCGTTGTATTCTTTGAGACTCGGATCATCGATCACCATCACCGACCGTGGAAGAATGCGCTTACCGATCTTCTTTTCAAAATCGTCCGGACTGCTTTGACTTCCCACCGGACGTTGCCCTCCGTCGAAGCGGTTGGCGAACATGCCACCAAAAATCGCCGTGGCAGCCGGCGCATCGACCAGTACGGGACCGGAGTATGCGGACTCCAATTTGGGGGCAGAGCGAATCTTGAGCAGGCGATCGGCCAACTCGCGAACCTTCGGCGCCAGCTCCTGCGTCGTCGGAACTTTGAGGGGTTCGGTGAGATACACGGACATCGAATCGCTCAAGGTCATGCCATCGTCGGCTTGGGTGAGTGCAACCACTGTGAGTTCGCAGAGTTCCCCCTTGGTGCGGAGTCGCGTCCCTTCGGTGTTGACCAGATAATCATTGCCAGCCCCCGTGCGTATGCGCACGACCGAACGCTGAATGTCCGGGTAGTCGCGAAAGATCGCGGATAGATCCACGGCGAGCTTTTCCAACGCGGCCGATGGTATCTTGTGATCGCTGATCGCCTCAAATTCCACGACCGGTTGTTCACGCGTGAAATCCGCCGGCTTGTCTTCGATGACCTTACTTTCCATCAGCGCTTGCTTGCGTGGAAACGCCTCAGCCGCACTCTTGTAACTGCTGTCGGTCGCCCACCAGATGGCCTGGCGTATCGCCTCGTAGTCGTCTTCGATCGGCAGCTGCGCACGGGCCAGACCGGAATATCCGCCGCCGACGAAATTCGTATTGTCGAGTTCGTATGAACCAACGCGGGTCTCAACGCGGAGATAGCGAACGCGATCGTTCTCACGATCGATCACCGAACCCAGTGACGCGGTAACGCTCGCAACGGCTGCATCCTGCGCCCCGTACTCGATGAAATACGGGCGCTTCAGATCTTCCAACTGCAAGCCAGCCAACCCGCGATCGATTTCGTCAACCATCGCACGCAGGACGACATCCGTCGCCATTTCCTCTTGGACTTTGGCGGCTTGGGGACTTTCGGCGGCCACCCGCATGGGTGACGACGCAGACACGCAAAACGCAGCGGCTGCGATCAGACAAACGAATCGAGCATTGGTCCTTTTGCATCGAAGGTGCGCCGCACGATCGGGTGTGTTATGACAACGCGACACGTCACTCATTGGGCGCTCTCCTTCGCAATCGGGGCTGACAGAATCGGCGGGCGATCCTGCGATTTCTGTTTCTTTTCGATTTCGACCTGCTCGACCAGAATGCTTGGCGAGATAGCCGACACCGGTACGGAACCGGACTCTGCACCGCACACACCATTGAAGATATCCGGGTCGTTGCCGGTATAAAGGATTTTGGAAAAACAGGTCAGGGGCGTACCGACAATGTCCACACCGCGCACGAGTTCATCGGGGCGGCCATCGACGAATACTTTGTAGACAACGATGGGCAGCACTTTGAATGCCTGCGGTCCTCGACGCTGCGTCGTGGTGAATCCACCGGAGATATCTTCAAAAAGCAATCCGTATTCCTTGCCCTGACGTTTGGCTTCCTCGATCAGCTTCGCACGCAGTTCGTCGAATGGGATCTGCTTATCCGACTCGACGATCAGATTCCCCTGGCGTGCCACAACTCGCAGCCCGGGTTGACGCCGGCCATGACCGTTGGACTTGGTGAACCCGCGCGTCGGCGATCGCGACAGCAGAAACGTCTTGAGTACGCCATGATCCACAAGCCGGACGGGTTGGGCGGCGACCGCTTCCTCGTCGAATTCGTAGTAACCGTTGAGTTCAACGTCGCCCCACTTCTTGCGGGACGGATCGTCCACGATGCTGAGGAAATCGGGCAGTACCGCCTGATCGATCTTCTTGGCGAATGTCTGCCCTTCGTCGACGTCCTTTTGTCGATGACCTTCGATGCGATGCCCGAATATCTCGTGGAAGAACACACCGCTCGCCCGATTTCGCAGGATCGCCGGACCAGTGTACGGTTCGACGATCGGGGCTTCGCGCAACCCCATCACCTGTTGAATCAGTTCTTCGACTGCAGCCACCACCGTCGAATCATCGGGCAGGCCTTCGGGCGAGTGGGCGTCAAACGCCGTGTATTGCCAAAGCTCCATCCCGTCGTCAGCCACCGTGGAAGCACGCACGCCGATTCGCCACCACGATTGGCCGAACTGCAACTTGCTGCCTTCGCTACTGACGATCAATTCGTTGGTCGTGGTGCCAGACAGTGTCACTTCCGAGTTGTAGATGAGGGGATGGTCACGAAACATTGCGGAGTACTTGCGAATCCGCTGCACCAGCGCATCCTTGTCGCACGTCACGTCGAGCCATGGTTCGATCTTGACGCTCGGCGATTCCCTGGAGAAATCGGCGGACAGGTCTTCCTCTTCAACCTTGACCTTGATGTTCGCTTTGACCTGACCGAGTCGCTTGACTGCATCCTTGAAACGCGCGTCGGTCGCCAGCCAGAGTCGCTGCCTTGTGGCGATGGGGTCACCATCAAGCGCCAACTCCGTTCGTCCACCTCCATAATCATATCCCGCACCGCGCCCGCGAATCTGATGCGTGTTGTCGAGTTCGTAATCGCCACAGCGCAGATCCACATCCAGCCAACGATCGTGCTTGTCATCGTTGCTGATAAGTGCGCCCAGCGTTGCCTGCACGCTGATTTGCTTTTGATCCGTCACCGTGTACTGAAGGAAGTACGGCTTTGTTCCTTCCGGCGACACCAACTTGTCCATCGACAGCTTCAGTTCATCCTGCATCAACGGAAGCAGTGAATGTTCGTCTGCCGCCAGCACCGACGCTGGCATCAGACTCGACAGCGCCAGTGTCGAACAGACTGCCAATCGCACGATTGGAAGTTTTCGCAATGAATTCATGTGACTCACCCCAAAGCGTGTTGGTAATATCTTTCGGTTGCAGCGGGTTGTTTATACACCCTCGACGGGGCAATGCAAAACAATGGTCAGCGTTGCCCAGCCCCTTTACATACGAGCCCAAACGGCCAAAGTTTCATCGCAATCGACACGCATTTTAAGTGCAAGCTGTAAGCCGAAGGAGACCAATCGGAGAATCATGAAGAAATCACACACTTATCGACAATTGCAATTGCCAAAAATGACCCAACGGCTTGTCTTGCTGGTGATGGGTTGGCTCGTTGTCCTGGCGAACCAACCGCCCGTCTTCGCCCGCGAAATGCAGTTGACCGGAATCCAAATGGGCAAAAAGAAAGAGTTGGCCACGGGCGTCTGGTATCAGCATGCGAGCGACAAAAGCATCCCGTGGGAGATCGACATCATCGAAATCGACCTGAACGAACCCACCATCGAGATCGTCTCCATTGATGCTATTACACCGTCGTTGCGCGAAAAACTGCCCGACCTCGCCAAACGCGGCAGAGCCATCGCCGCGATCAATGCCGGTTTTTTCAATATGGAAACCGGAGAGTCGGTCAGCCATTTCGAACTCGACGACGTCATTCACACCCATACCCGTGCCGACCTGCCTCCGCGATCCACCATGGGATTCACCGATGGCGGCGCTCCGAAAGCAATCATGGCCGTCGTCGATACCGAGGGCACGCCCGCAAGTCACGCAGACGAGTGGAAGCAAGTCATGCACGCTATTGCCGGCGGTCCCGGTCTGATCGACGAAGGTAACGTTACGATCACCGATGAGTTCGAAGGGTTTGGCAAGGTAAACTTCGTTGAAAAAAGACATCCGCGCACCGCAATGGGTTTCAATTCCAAAACCAATCGCATGTTCTGGGTGACGGTCGATGGTCGCCAACCCGAATGGAGCGTTGGAATGAATCTCTTCGAGTTGACGCACCTGATGGCCGACCTCGGTTGCGACAACGCCATGAACTTCGACGGGGGCGGTTCAACAACGTGCGTTGCGAACGGCAAAGTCGTCAATCGCGTTTCAGGAAAAGATCGAACGCTGCGGGCGGTCTCCAATGCATGGATCGTGCGAAAAGCATTGCCCGAAATCATCGTCGACAACGACAGCCCCAACGCATCCAAGTCGGGCAATTGGTCCATGGTGGCTGACAAGGGTTGCTTTGGAAACGATGCGCTGGTTTTCACGTCGAATTCCGATGACGACAAGCCAGCCGTCATCACCTGGTCGCCGACCCTTCCTGCTCCCGGTGAATATCTTGTCGAAGGATGGTGGGTGGCCGGACCGGATCGCACCGACACGGCGACGTTCAGCTTGAGCGTGGGCGACAAGACGCAAGAGATTACCGTGAACCAACAGCGTCTCGGCAGCCACTGGAACGAATTGGGGCGATTGGCGATCGCCGAGGACTCGGCGCCGAGAATCACGCTGACCCGATCGGCGGCAGGTACGGGGTCAATTTCCGCAGACGCCATTCGTTTGACGAAACTTGGGACTGCGAAATAAGATCCAAAAAGCCCGCCAAAACCCGGTCTCTTTTGCAAATGGGGTCCTTGGCGATCAAAGCGAAAGGCTCAAGTTCCGATAATCAGGTTTGGGGGATCAACCGTGGGACTCCGCAATCTGTTTCCATTTGCGATACAGACTGCTGGCTATTCTGGGCATGCAACGGACTGTATGACTGCCCCGGAAACAGTTCCAAATGGCGAAAATACCGCAAATCGGCCAAAAGAATGCTGATTTCTGGAAAAACCTTGCGTATTTATGCGAAACCTGAATAAAATAGAATTGAGCGAGAGAGCGGCGCTGTAGTCCACGAGATTTTGCGAATTATCCCCTTTTGACCCAGATGGGTGGGTCAACGGTCGGATTCTACCTATCCTTATATGTAGGCATTCGTTGCGCTAAGTTTGCGAACGACTGGAAGGACTCACAATATGAAATCCAAACGAGCATTTACGTTGGTCGAGCTATTGGTGGTGGTTTCCATCATTGGCTTGCTGGTTTCAATTCTCTTGCCATCGCTGAGCAAAGCGCGTGAACAGGCACGGGCCGTCAAGTGTCTCGCCAATCTTCACGCGCAAGCCGTGGCGATTCAGGGGTACACGTCGGAGTACTCCGGCACGCTTCCCGGACCGATTCACCCGGCGATCAAGCGCAAGTTGTTTGACATGGACTCAACCAACGCGGCTGCCGATCGCCAGAAATCGTTGACGTGGTTGTTGCGCCCATTTTTCAGCAAAACCATGGGCGATTCAGATCGCGAAGATACGCACTCAGATGCGATCAATACTTGCCCGACCGCAGAGAAGATCATTCCGGACAAAGAGTTCTACGAAGTGACGACGAGCGGATGTTGGAAAGAGCGTCCATATAGCTATGTCGCCAACTCGTGGGGGGCCATCTCGTCGGCCAACCGCATCACCAAGACGGAAGCCAATCAGACAAATCCGCCACACTACTTCGGCGCATGGTTCTACTGCGATAGCGCGTCCGTCCGCGATGGGCGCACCGATGTCGCCTGGCGACCGAAGCAGATCGGCAGAATCCGTCGCCCCGGTGAGGAATGGGCAACTGCCGACGCCTGGTATCGACGTGTCTCATCGGCAGGTTCGCGTGGCGGCAGCGTCACGAAACAGTGGCTCGGGACGTTTGTTCCTGAAATCGAAAACTACTTGGCTGTCATTCCCGATCGGCCTTATCACAAGATTCGCAGAAGCACGGTGACTTCTCACCGTCGAACCGGCCAGTCGGTCCTTCCGCAGATCACGTTTAAGGGGACGACGAATATGTCGTACTTTGACGGTCATGCCGCCCCGTTCTCAGGTCAATGGCGAAATCCGGGCGATGGCGGAACGGTGAACCCAATGTGGGACACCTATGGCGGACCATACAATGCCGCCACATACGATTGGAGCCCGTTTAACTTCAACTAGCACGCGGTTTCAATCCGCTTCGATCGAATCTCGCGTTTGTTCAGGACAGCGAATCGCAAAAAAGTCGGGACGCATTGTCTAACATGATTGACGCAGAAGCGCACTACTTCGAGAAACTCGCAGCATTCAAATCCGAATCCATCGAGCCCGGCGGGATTGTCCTGCTGGGCTCGTCTCATTTTGAGTGGTTTGATACAGCCAAGTTCCTGCCGAAGTGGCGATTTGTCAATCGCGGAATCGTCTCCGACCGGATCGGCGTGACCGATCGCGGGATCCTGCATCGGCTGGATGTTTCGGTGTTTGACCTATCTCCCGCTTGCGTGATCTTGCAAAACGGCGTCAACGATCTTGGCGAGTTGTGGCGTCATGGCGAACCATCGGTTAAAGACATCATCGCCTGCTACGAACAGGTGGTCGCTCGCATCAAGAACCGGCTGCCCGACACGCCGTTCGCCATCGTCAGCATCCTGCCAACCACCGGCGACTTTGCGGGCATCACCCCTTGGATCGCCCCATTCAACGTCGAACTCAAACGCATCGCAAAGGATGCGAATCTTGAATTCATCGACTTCTATCCGGATGTGGTCGGGCCCGACAGCCAACTGCGCGGCGAACTGACCTACGACGGTTTGCATCTCAACGAGGACGGCTACAGCCTCTACGCCGAAAGGCTTGATGCATATCTTGCCAGCTTGGAATTGACGCAGCCGTAGAATCCGAACAGGTGTCCCATGCGATCGAAGATACGCAAGCACGGTGCGCGCGGGGTCATCTACGGATTCGTGCTCACCATTGCGTCGCTGATTTGGTTTCCCCTAAAGTGGGACGCTGTTAGAGGTGCCGTGATCACGAAACTAATCGGCGGCCCGTTCCCCTATGTACGGATATTGATGCCAGCTGATTTCCTCAAGGGGATTTCACCTTCGTTTGAGCCACTGCATTTCGACCTCACCTGGTTTGTCGTCGATTGGGTCATTCTTGCAGTCACTGCATTTGTGTTCTGCGTTGCCGTGGATCGAATCTGCCGAACGACTGCCCACCAACGAAGAACCACGACGCTAATGGAGAATCGCTGCGTTTCGTGTGGTTATGATTTGCGCGGTTCGACGATGCGATGTCCCGAATGTGGCACGGCGATCTCGGATGACCCCGCGTAGGTTTCGCTGTGCGGACCGAATGAATGCGTCTGCATAACACCAGGAACGGTCCGCACCCCCGATCAATGCAGCCACAAAAAAAGGGCATCCTCGACTTGCGAATCGAGGACGCCCCACTCTTTTGCCGTCTGCCCTACCTGCTGAAACCGGGCAGATCAGGTCTTGATCACAACTAGTTCAGAATGATGTAACCAACCTTGGTGTTGGTGCCAGCCGTGGTTCCATCACCAGTCTTGAATCCAACCAGCGTGTTGCTCGCGTGAGCATCGGTCGCGGGCAGGCCATATTCGCTCGAACCATCGGCGTCTGGAACGACCGACCATGAACCATTGTAATACTGAAGGAATTCACCCGAACCAATCGAGGTGCTGCCCGACATGAAGCGGTAAGCGCCGTTCGGCGAGATCGTGCAGGTTTGGCTCCAACCGACGAAACCATTGTTGGTGGTTGAACCATCAATTTCCTCATCGCCGGAAAGCGACGGATTCAGACCCGGCGACTGACCAGTTGCACCGCGGCCGTCGCCACCATTGTTATCGCCTGCTTCACGATCGACGAAGTAAATGTACTCGCCACCGGCATAGCACTGCTCGCCCTGCGACGGGTTTTGAGCCAGCGTCGACACGGTTCCGTCGTCGGTCTTCAACCAACGCGCATTTCCAAATGCCTCATTGTCCTCGTAGAAGATGTAACCATCATCGAACGAGAAGAGTTGATCGCCGATACCGCCAACATCCGTCAGGTCCCAAATAACAGGAGCCGCATCGGGATTCTCGATGTCGTAGATGTAGAACATGTTGCCGACTTTCGCGGCGATTTCCATGTTCGTTGCGTCGATCTCGATGTGATTGACGTTGCCTTCCGGATCGTTCGTAAAGCTGATGATCTCGGGCGTGTCGCCGGTCACGTCAATCGCGATGATCTTGTTACCGCCATTGGTGCTCGGATCGTTGCGACAAACGACATAACCGCCAGCCGCACGAATGATGCCCTGTGCGTACAGACCGACCGGGCTGTTGACGAGGCGAATCGTTTCCTCGGGGATGTCGGTCGACGTGCCTGAATCGGCGTCGAAGATCGTGACGAGGAAGTTGCTCAAGAGAGCGACCTTGCGACCGGTCACAGCAAATGCACCGGCGACGTAGTTTTCACCGTTCGGCAGACCGCGACCTTCGGTGTCGCCCGCCGACGGAATAATGTAGTCAACACCGGCAAATCCGCCGTAACCATAAACGAGCAGGTCGTCGCCGACTCCGATGCGGCCACCGTTGTGGACGTCGATGTTGGTCTTGACGGCTGTCGCTAGCGCACCACCGCCATTGTCACCGCCACCGTTGTCTCCTCCACCATTGTCCCCACCGCCGTTGTCACCACCACCGTTGTCGCCGCCGCCGTTGTCTCCTCCACCATTGTCACCACCGCCATTGTCGCCTCCGCCGTTGTTGCCACCGCTCGGAGTGCATCCTGTTTGAGCCCCAAGCATGAGCGCAAAGGCAGCCAACACTGCTGTCCAGTTTTTCTTCTGCATCATCTAAATCACAACCTCCAGTTAGGACTTTCCCTGCGACGGTTGATACAAACCATTTGCAGCGATAAACAGGCGCAGACCATGCGCAGGCCGAATCGCTCAACCGTCTAATCATCTGTCTTCTTGGTTCATTGCCCGAGGAGATCGCCGCGCCACACGACCCACTTCCTCAAGCATATGCGTATGGGAGAATAGCAAAACCAAACGTAGCGGCAAGTCAGCGTTTTTGGAAATTTGCGCAAGCTGGGCAAAGTGCCTTTTGCAAACCTTCTGTTTGACCCCAAAACAGCTGATTGCCGTGTGGGCTTACGGCGTTGGCTTGGTTTCTTGTTCGCCCTGCATTTCTGGTTTTTCGCTCAGCCAGAGCAAGTTCGGCTCACTCAGCTTGCCGGTGCGTCCAGCCGCCCGCACGGCAATGAGGTCGCAATCGCTACCGTCCAAATCACAGTCAATCCGAATGACTCGCTCATTTGCAGGAACAATTCGCAAAGTCCACTTGAGGCCATGACGGGATTGAATGACCCAATGTGACACTTCCGTATCGCCTCCCGGTTTAAGTTTGAGCGTCACCACTCCACCTTTTGAACGCCCGCGGTTCTTCACCTCGGGGATCGCGGGACTTTCGGCAACGAGCCAGGTGGATTCCGGAACAAGCGCCGGAACTTCGTACACTTGCGCGATCATGTCGGCGAGGTTCTTCTTATTTCGCACCAACGTCTTCATGCTGAAGAAGACGTTGCCGTCTGCTCCCGGTTGCGCCCGGGTGAGGTAAATCTGCCGAGGGATTTCGCCAAGGGACCAACCGCGATCGGTTACATACGATCTGCCAATCGAATGACCGGGCCAAATGTGGCGTCCTTTCTCATTCTGCTCGACCCACCATTTGAGCAACACGGGAAAGCTCTGCGCCGGCGGATCGGTTGCCCAATAGATTTGCGGCGTCAGATAGTCGAGCCACCCTTCCACGAGCCAGAGTTTCGCATCGGCATAAAGACCATCGTATGCGTCGAACCCTTTGATCTGTTCGGGATGCCCGGGCCGCCAGATTCCGAAGGGACTGTAACCGACCTTGACGTGCGGCTTCTCTTCGCGGACAGCCGCGTAGACCTTCTCGATCATGCGGTTGATGTTGTCGCGACGCCAGTCGTCACGATTCAATTGACCGCCACCGGACGTGTACGACGCCCAGCTTTCATCGTCCGGGAAGGAAACGCGCTTGCCGGCTTTGTCGTTGACCGGGTACGGATAGAAATAATCGTCGACATGCACGCCATCGACATCGTAGCGTTTCACCACATCGCGAAAGACAGCCACCGTGTGGTCCAGCGCGTCGTTGTTGCCCGGGTCCATCCACAGATAAGGCCCGTACGATTTAACCCAATCGGGATGCTTTTGGGAAACGTGCCCTTCGTCGACCGATTTGTTGGACGGATGCTGGGCGCGATAAGGATTGAACCATGCGTGCACTTCCATACCCCGCTTGTGCGATTCTTCGACGACGAATTCGAGTGGATCGTAATAGGGCTTCGGCGCCTTTCCCTGCTCGCCGGAAAGATACGCCGACCAGGGTTCGAGATCTGATTTGTAAAAGGCGTCCGCTACCGGGCGCACCTGAAAGATCACCGCGTTGAGGTTCATCGCGGCGCAGCGGTCGAGAATCCCGATCATCTCGGCTTTCTGTTCTTCGGTTGAAAGCCCCGGTTTGGAAGGCCAGTCGATGTTGTCGACCGTTGCGACCCACACAGCTCGAAATTCGCGGGGGACTGGAGGCAACTCGACCATCGTCTCGCCGCGTGAAAGAACAGGAAACGCAGCCACGCCCAGCAATGCCATCATCAGCGCATGGCATGATTTGATTTGCATGTTGTATCCTCCGTTGCTTTGATTCGATCCGTTCGGGATGAGTGCACCGCAAAACATGCGATCGAATCATGATCTCAAACAGGCACACCCATCGTGCCGGTCAACGGCCCATATTAGCGGGAGACGATCTCCATTGGAACGGAGCCAACCTGGCAATCTGATTTCACAACATGGTGTCTTATCGCCCGCAGTGCATCGCGATTCGGTGGAGCCATATGCACATAAAACGACCCCGCGCGACATTCGTCGAACGGGGCCATCGGCGTGTGTGATTGGCGCTGACTGGATTACCGACCGGCGCGCGACCGCTCGATCAATTCCAATTCCGTTTTGCGTTTCCAATGGTCCTGGTTTTCATCAGTTTCGAACGCGGCGCGCTCTTCGGCCGTGAGAATGCCATCTGCATTGGTGTCGGCTTCGGGAAATGCGCCGAGAAATCGCTGCAACTTCGTTTCTTCCTGATGGCTGGTTCGCTCCTCGAAAGTCAGCGTTCCATCACCATCCGCGTCGGCATCCGGGTGAGCGGCGAAATATTGCTCGGAAACAATGTGTTCAAACAAGACAGCCGCTTCGACCAGTTCGCCCGCGGTGGGCTCAACATCACCATGATCAAGAATCCATTTGCGCCGACCGGCGATCGAATGCAGTTCGAGCATGCGCCCGCTACCTGCCGAGCGACGGACCCTTCGCGAATTTGCCTGATCTGAGTTGTTGCCGACCTCAATTGAATCTGCGGTGATCGTCACACCGCTTTCCGAATTGGTCACGACGACCTGATCACCCTCGGCTCGGATGACGTGACCGCTCCGCTCAGCCGCGATGGGCCGTTTGCCACTTGCAAAATACAGCGCCTCACCGACCGACAGTTCGCCATCCTGGTCAAGGTCGACGAATGGATAAGCGTCGATCACACCTTCGGGATTGGCGAACGCCCGAGCCGCAAGATAGTTCGTTATTTCTGAACCTGAAACCTCTCCATCTGCGTTTGTATCTGCTGCTTCGATGGTGCTTACGCGATCGCGCACTTCGGCGAACCACTGTTCGGTTTTGTATTTCGCTTCCACCATCAACGGGCGAGTGTCTTCCTCGTCGGTATTTTCGGAGGCGATTTCTTTAACAACAACGGCCTGCGGTTCGCTGGCGGTGCCTTCGTTGGAAGCGCCTCCCGCCAAAGAGAAACCACCCCACGCGATGACCATCACGCTTGCCAGAACAAACCATGCGGACCCTTTGCGCATGTTCCTTGACTGCAGAATCATATCGATTCTCCTTTCGATGGTTGCTGGATTGGCGGCCATGCATGCGGGGTGATATGCCGCGGATTGAAATGCGACGGATTGACTCGACCGATGCTTCACCGCGTCCAGCAAGCATCGGGCATAGTCCGCAGCCGAGAGTTTGCCCTTTTGCAGGGCCCATTCATCACAGGCATTCTCTCGCGCCAGATCGATCTGGCGATTCACCCATGTCACGACCGGCCAATAAAACAGCAACGATCCGGCGATCCATTGAATGTAACGCACAACGAAATCACCCCGCCGGAGATGGGCGACTTCGTGCACGACGACGGTGTCGAGCAAATCGATGCGGGTCAGGTGTCGGCGCGAAAGCACGAGCAGCGGTTTCCACCCACCGAGTACAAAAGGTGCGTCATCCCCATTGGTGACACGCACATCGGGAATGCGCCGCACGCCCAGTTCCCCGCAAGCCAACTGGACCCGTTCGCGCACCCAGTCCGCTGCCACCGGATGCGCTTCGCAGCGTTTGCGAAGTCGGCGATAAGCAAGCAAACCGCGAAACATCAGCGCGACGACGAACGCGAAATAAGTGCCAACGAGAATCGCCAACCACGAAAAATGTCCGGGCGCACTTGCGGGCATGCTTGAGGCGATGCCGTCTGCAGGTGATAGTTCGAAAATCTCAAGGTCGGCTGTTGTGAACGAAGTCTGCGCTGGCATCGTTGCGCTCGACTGACAGAGCGATTCGCACAAACTCTCCAGCGAGAACGACCAGCCGGGCCCCATTGGCACAATGAACTTGATCAAGACGATGCACCAGAGTGCGGCTTGAAACGATGACGGAATGCGATTCTGAAGCAGCCGAACAAACAACCACGTCAAGGCGGCGAGGACCGTTCCGTAAAGCAGCGCCTGCCCCATCCACGCCAACGCGGGATTGGCGCTCAATCCCAAGATCATCGAAGCGATGCACAGGTTCATGACTTTTTCCTCTTGGATCGCGATGTGGATTTTGGCTTGGAAGTTGATTGACGGTCTGCTTTTTCGCGGTCGGCGATCTTCTTTTCGATGCGTTTGAGATCGGCGGCTGAGAGGTCGGCTTTTTCCGCAAGGTGCATGACGAGATCCTCCGCACGCCCGTCAAAGACATTTTGCAGGAATTGCGCAACGCGCTGTCCCATCACCTGATCGCGACGAACTACCGGCGAATAGACGAAAGGCTGACGGCTGTTGTCGACCTCGAGCGCTCCTTTGTCCGCCAGCGATTTCATCATCGTCATCACGGTCGTGTATGCAGGCTCGTCGCCTTCGATCCGGGTGAGCGCGTCTTTGACCTGCCGCACGGTTTGCGGCCCTTCTTTCCACAAGACCTTGAGGATTCTCAATTCTGCGGCAGTGATGTGCGGCGTTGATTTGCCCATGCCGAGCCTCCTTTACTATTCATATCGGAAGGCTACTACGTCTATAGTAATTCGTCAAGAAGAATCTCAGAATCACGGGTTCTGGCGGTTGGAACGCCGCCCCACCCCGAAAACCGCGAATCAATAGGTGTGGTAAAGCAGGACGATGATCGCCAATATCGCCATCGGTGCGGCGTAGGAGTGCATCAGGTTTTCAGCGGCCGAGCGATTGGCTGCGGTCACTGACTTCAACTCGTCGTCGAAGATGACGTTGTTCTTCGGATTGTTCGGGTGATACACGACCTGCACGGTTTCGTTGGCACGCTGCCACTTGCTCTTTTTCTGGTTGGGCGCGCTGTACCAACGCGCCTGCACGTATCCTTGATCGTGTTCAAAATAGAATTGCGACGATTGCGTTGCGTGAGGCTCGTCAATCTGTTCGGATGCGGTGCGACTCTGGAGTCGCCGCGCGGTGGCCAACTTGCCGATGCGCATCAACCATAGCACACGGATGTTTTGTCTGTACATGCAGGCCAATCCAAAGAACAGCAACGCCAGCACGCCCAGCGGTATCGAACTGTGCCACCATGAAAATTCGCTGGGTCGAGCGCCGCCGATCGAACCGTTGGATGGTGCATCCGAATCGCAGTTGATCTCGACCGTGTCGCCTTGGCTGTAGCGCTTGCCCCGAGTGAAGCTGTCACCGGTGTACTTCTGCCCGTCAACTTCGTATTCGAAGAAATTCTGATAGATCGTGATGCCGAACTCATGCGAATTCAAGGCATCGACGTGGGTGATCTTGCCCAGCACCTTAACGTCGGGCGGGATGACGTCGAACAAACGCGCCCAGCATGCAGGCCCGTCCAGAATGATGAAAATAAGAAAGAACGCGACGACGAAGAGCCACGCCACTTGCATCCCGGAAGCGCCGGCCAACACCGCGACCTGCGTGTGCCATGGAATTGATCGCGGCGGTTCGTTTTGGCCAAGTATGAGGTTGGGACCGTCGCTGTCGTCGACGGTTCCACCGCCAAATATCGCCACCACAGCAATCCGCAGCAACATCAACGCGAACCCCACCCCCACGCACACAAATGGAAAGGCGAGCAACCAAAGGCGGTTTGTGGCTTTGGCGGCATGTTCGCGATCGAACACCGAATTCTGCGGATCGTTCGGATCGACGAAGCAGGAAGCAGTCGTGCCCGCGGGATGCGCTTCGTAGATCGCCCGCTCCATGATATCGTCGTCGCCCATCGAACCAATCAGCAGGTCGATTCGATCGTTTTCGTAAGTCTTGCCTGCGAATTCATAGACGTAGACGAGGTTGAGATAGGCGCGATCGTCACCGCTGCCTTGCGTCCCCCATTCGCAGGTCTTGATCGTGCATGGTGTTTCGATCCAGGACTTGGCGGCTTCGGTGTCGCGGACGGCTGCATGGCGCAGATAAAGCAATCCGCCCCCAATGCCAAGTGGAATCAGCGTGAACGCGAGTATCGCGGCCAGTATGCCCAACCCACTCTTGATTTCGCTGCCCATGCTCGCTTCCAAACGCGCCCTTGACCTTCCAAAACGAACCCGCCGAATTCGATGCGGTTATGGTTCGGCATGCGTCAGGATGATGGGATCGGGCGTCAACGTTTCGACCTCAAGCGGCGTCACGGTGACTGCGACATCCGACGGTGTTGCATTCGTGACCATTTGATCGAGGTCGTAGTTCTCAAACGAACCGGCTTCGCTGGTGCTCTTTATGGGGCTGTCGAAATCGTAATCAATGGTGCCAGTCTCTGACACTTTTTGAATCCAGACGTCGGAGAATGACTCGCCAAACGAATCGGAACTTGCGAGGAAGATGTAGCCCTCATCTTCGGTGACGGCAATCGGTGTCGAGACGGCTGCGTACTGGATCGTTCCGCCCGCCTTCTCGCGGCCCGGCCCGCCGTAGGTCGTTGTCCAAAGCACTTCCAATTCCGGTGTCAGGCGAATCACCCACAGATCCGAGTCGTTGCCAAGCCCCGCGTTTCCGGCGATGATCAAACCATCGTCAGGAGTCCCAAGTCCAAAATACGCTTCTTCGTAGTAAGTGCCCGAATCGTAGGTCGTCGAACTCAGAAGCAGTCCGCTTCCGCTTAACTTGGCGACCAGCGCGTTGTTGCTCGTGCGACCGACAATCTTGTAATTGCCTTCACTATCGGCGACAACGCTGTGCATCCATTGATTCCCACCCGAGGCTCCGTCGAACACGTACTGCCAGATTGGGTTACCGCTGGTGTCGAACTTGACGACGTTGAACCCCGTATTGGAAACACCGTAGGAATTCGTCGGGCCTGTCGCGACCAGGTTGCCGTCTGGGTCGACGGCTATCCCGTCAATCTGATCGCTCCTATCACCACCGATGCGGTTTGCCCACAAGACCTGCCCGTCCTGATCGAATGCAGCAAGGAACATGTCGCCTGATGGACCAAAATCATACATACCGCCAACGATGAAGTTGCCGTCGACTTCGACAAGGGTGTGGCCGCCAATTGATTCTTCTGAGGCGTACTCATTGGCCCAAATCACATCGCCATTGTCGTCGACGTGAACGAGGATGATTTCATCAATGCCCGATCCGACGTCGCTGCAAAGAAAAACGTATCCACCAGCAGGATGTGGAACGATCGCAATCGCCTGGTTGATGTCGTCGTACGCCTGCTGCCAACTGATTTGTCCGAGCTTGTCGAGTTTGATCAGCCATGCGTCGCGCGTTCCGCCTGAAAAAGATGACGTTCCACCGGCAAACAGGCTGCCGCCGTCGGGTGTACCCATGACGGCCAACGGGTTTTCGGTGTTGTCGAAGTCGGCTGACCCTTGGAACGTGCGCGACCATGCCACGACCTGCGAACCGCCAGCCGGCGCCGGACCGCCCGCGTTTCCTAAATCGATTGACGCCGTGATCGGATCGGTCTCGTAATCTGCGATGGTGATGTCGAAAACTCGCACGAACACGCCCGCAAGCGCTTCCGCCCCCGCACTGAGCCTCCACCACGGATTGGCAGAAGCGTCGACCTCACCCTTTACAAAACCGCGAAGTTCACCGTAAACCCCCGCGATGCCATATGCGGCTAACTCAGCCCGCGGACCTGCCCACACTTTCGCCGAACCCTTCGCACCGTCGCGAAAACTCGGCGCGTCAAAATCGGCATTGCTGTCGAATTCCGACACGGGGCTGAATCCGCCGTTTTGATACCCGAATCCGACGCGCACCGATGCATCGGATTGTATTCCGGTCGTTAGATCAGCCGTCACCGTCCCATTCACGCCGACGCGAAAGACGATGCGCGGAACGAGCACGACCGGTACGGGACCGATTGAAAACGTGATCGGCGTTAACTCGATGGTTTCGAGAATTTCCGTTTCAGCGAAGGTGGCTTCCCGCCCAGCCGACACGCGAATGCCCGCTTGTTGATCGGAACCGATCTCGAACGTGAGCTTCTGCAAACTGAAGCCGCTGATTTCGATGTCGAAGCCCATGGTGGGGACGAATGAAAAGTTGCCGTCCAGCCAGACGCGGTCCTCTCGTGTCGCTGGATTGCCATCGGCGTCATAGAGTTCGTAATCGTTGAATGCAAAGACAAGTCCCACGCCACCGGCGAGTCGCTGGACCTTCGCCGAGAAGCCATCGCGATGCCGGCTTGTGCGCGTGACGATCTGGTCTTCGGTGAGGGTAATCTCTTCGCTGAGCGAACCTTGTTCGATCGCCTCGGTGAGCGTGGCTTGATCCGTGTTGACCGTCACCATGCCGCCGTCGCGTTCGACGCCCGTCACCTTTCGCAACAACCCGTAAGGCAACATCTCGCCATGCGTCCCACACACGAGAACATCGTCCGAGTTCAGTTGCGACAGTGTGGACGTCTCTTGATTGAAGACGAGTTTCGATAAATCCGCGTCGATCGACTCAATCGCATCAAGGTCAGCCGACGACAGGAACTTGGTGGTCTTGGGAATGATGACGTCACCATCTGAGCCATTGCGACCGCCGTCGCCGCTACTCGGCGCGGTGCAACCACCTGAAATCCAAATGCCAATCACAGGAAGGACCGCAGCAAACCAGTATTTCGCTGCACCGATTCCCCATCGATTCGATCGTGTACGCCGCATGTCAATCTGCCCCCAAAACTGGCCCCCGGACCCGATTGCTGAAGGCTTGAATTATGTCAAAACGATGCGTGTCCGTCTATTCGAATCTGATTCAACGCCGTTTGCGGGTACTCGGGACGACGAATGGAACGGCATGGATCCGCGATGAACTTCGCGCGCAAGACGGCTATGCGACATTTCGGGAGTTGGTATTGGGTGAATTCTTGCTCGCGTATTGACGAAGGAATCGGAGCAGCAAACGCAAAGTTTGCGGTGTCGTGCGATCAGTCCACAAGCACGCAGCGCATTAGTCGACATCCAGTCCGTAGGCCCAAGGTGAACCAGTGGTATATTTCCAGCCGACCTTGGGTTCGACCACGTCGCGTTTTTCGGTGCAGATATATCGCACCTCGGCATCGCACGAACTATCGCTCACATGCAGAACCTTGGCGCGATTGCCCAGTCGTGCGACATCTGGTGCGTAGAGTTCAAACTCCATTCCCGGGAGCACTTTGTTTTTGCTCCCCACATTGAGCTTCACCTTGGCCGTAACGGTTGTGATTCCGTACTTGGACGTGGTTGAAGTCGTTTCACCCACCTCGATGATCTGGGCTTTGATCGCGTCGGCTGGCATGTATTGCTTATGAAAATCGTCAACCGAGGGCATGCCGTCAACAGGCTTTGATTCGTCGCCCCGTCTTAAGAAGTAAAATCCATGCGCACCTTCGCGCGGTTCCCGTCCAGAATTCACTGAATTGCAAAAACCAATAACGCGGTCGGGTTCAATTAAATAGTGCCGCTCTCCCCATGCGATTGGCACAAACTCTGGCGACACCCCCTGAAAGCCTATTTCGTCGTTGACAAACTCAAAGGTTAGTTGAATCGTCCCCTGGTCAGTGAAAGTCACGTCCCCATAGTTGCGATCGTAAACCCCCATGCATCCTGTCCAAACGAAAACGAATCCGTTGGAGGGTGCCATCGTGAGCGATGCGTTTACGCCAAGTCCGTCACCGTGGTAATAACTGCCTGCCCACTCGTGGTTGGGAAGTGATTCGATTTCATGTTGGATGCGTTCGTGGCGATCGTTCCATTCGGATTTTGTCGCTTCGGAGAGTTTCTTGTCGCGCTGCGAATCTCTGCCACCTGATTCCTGTGCGTTGGCGACGACCGGAAAACCAAAGCTGGCAAAAAGTATGCCGCAAATGCAGATGATGCGTTTCATGGCATTTTCTCCGGAGTTGAGATCATCAGGTTCTACGCCGCCTGTCGATGCAAGTTCGGCGGACCCGATTCAGTTGGGTCGCAAGTGCCGTCCGCCCTTCTTACACCAACGGCAAGGACGGGATGCAGATCGTGAAACCCGCACGCGGCCGCCGACTCGACGCGATCGCCAGGGCCCGATTCTGCCACTCAAGTTGAAGTTTTCAGATGGCCAGCCCTGCGTCGACTCATCCATTCTGAATCGACAGGCGTGGATTTCAATCGGGAATTTCGAGAATTGGCGGATTTCAGAAGGTCAATTCGTGCGGAGATTCATGCGAACAAGAACTGATTGGTGGTCCCAGGGTCCGGCATTGTTGCGACAGCCCGATTCCTTGGTAATC
Organism: Phycisphaerales bacterium UBA1845; assembly: GCA_002338715.1. Lineage (GTDB taxonomy): Bacteria > Planctomycetota > Phycisphaerae > UBA1845 > UBA1845 > UBA1845. Next base: position 177,340 of record DDIR01000143.1, read on the forward strand.
TTTCCGGCTGCAGCGCCCGTAGCTCAGTTGGATAGAG
>DDIR01000139.1:0-356 GCA_002338715.1 Phycisphaerales bacterium UBA1845
TCGACATCGCAGTCGCCGTCACCATCACCCGACGTCGTCGAGCAGGTTTCGCAACCGGCGCCCGAGTTGGTGAGCGTGATGGTTCCCGAGCCTTGCTCGTTACCGCTCCAGCCGCCGACACGCAGCAGGTAGCTTTGTCCGGCAACGACCGGTGCTTCGAGAAGTGACGTGAATCCGGAGCAGCCGGGCCCGTCATCGTTGCACGCAAGGAAGCTGCCGACGAGGTCGCCGCAATCGGTGCCTTCGTAGATGACGAGGTCGCTGTCGTAGTTGACCGAGTTGCAGGTGCTGGCGGTCAGCGTACCGGAGCATTCGGCATCGTAGATGAACCAGATGTCGTTGACGGTGACGCCGCC
>DDIR01000139.1:448-864 GCA_002338715.1 Phycisphaerales bacterium UBA1845
TGTCGTTGACGGTGACGCCGCCATCGCCATCGACCGCACAGGCTGCGTGCGACGGACCATCTGTTGTTGCACCGACGGTTGAGTATGCGGTCGGTCCGTCGGAAATCGGCGAGGCATTGATGCAATCGTCGGCGGTTTCGATGTCGCACGTTGCGCTGCAACCGTCACCGGGCGTGTTGTTGCCATCGTCGCACTCTTCGCCGGGGTCCTGGTTTCCGTCACCGCAAACCGGCGACAGGTCGACCGGGACGATTTTGTAAACGCTGCTTCCGGCGACGATGTACATTTCGCCGAGGCCATCTTCGCCAAACGCGACGATCGATGAGAGCGGTCCAAGTTCCGACGTGCGGTTGGTCTGTTCGGTGACGGTCGTGCCGTCGTACTTGATCGAGAAGATCCAGTTGCCGCAGTAGTCG
>DDIR01000139.1:963-1118 GCA_002338715.1 Phycisphaerales bacterium UBA1845
GATCCAGTTGCCGCAGTAGTCGGCGTAGAAGTACGTGCCGTGCAGCGATGGGATATCGCAGCCGCGATAGACGTATCCACCGATGATCGAGCAGATGAAACCAGGGTGCGTCGGGTCGCCGCTGTGGCGCACGTCAAGAATCGGATCGACCAGGT
>DDIR01000139.1:1222-9707 GCA_002338715.1 Phycisphaerales bacterium UBA1845
GTCAGGTCGGGGTCGGTTGCAACGCAGCCATAACCGCCGCTGCTGGTCGGTGTTGGAATCAAACCTTCGCGACAATCCCATCCGTAGTTGAGACCGCTCGGTGCGCCGAATGGTTCGAAGTCGATTTCTTCGCGGGCGTCCTGGCCGACATCGCCGACGTACATGTCGCCGGTCAGGCGGTCAAAGCTGAAGCGCCACGGATTGCGGTAACCAACCGACCAGATTTCGTCACCGTACTTGTTACCCGAGGGGATGTACGGAGCGGCTGCATCAACATCGAGTCGCAGCATCTTGCCCAGAAGTGAACCGAGACTCTGTGCACGGTTGGCGGGGTCGTCAGCCGCACCGCCGTCGCCCGTTCCGATGTAGAGGTATCCGTCCGGACCAAACTGGAGCTGCCCACCGTTGTGGTTGGAGAAGGGCTGGTCGATGGTCAGGATGGTCAAAGCGCTGGCTGGGTTGGCGATATCGGGATCGCCTGAAACCGTATACCGGGCGATAACCGTATCACCGGAGTTGTCGGTGTAGTCGACGTAGAAGAATCCGTTCGATGCATAGTTCGGGTGGAAGGCCATGCTGAGCAATCCGCGCTCACCACCTGATGAAGCGAGCGCCCCGATGTCCAGGAACGGGGTGCCGAGAACGGAACCGTTCTTGAGAATCCTAATCTGACCCGAGTTCTGTTCGACGATGAACAAACGATCGGGATCTCCCGGAGGAGCGGTCACGCCGACCGGTGCGCTCAAGCCGCTGGCGACTTCGATGGCTTCGATCGGTACGTCGATGAACGACTGACATTCGTCCGGGATGCTGTTGGCATCGCAGTCCTGGCTGTCGCCGTTGGCGAGATCGAGGTTGTCGTCGATGCCGTTGGTGTTGCAATCGATGATGCCGGTCGGGCCTGTGGTGGCTGCGAGGACAGCCGACGGTGTGCCCGGTTTGAAGATGCCCAGCGAGACCTGGGTGGCCTGCGGTGGACGGTTGGCATCGAAACGGAAGTTATACATGGTGCCCCAACGGATGGCGTTGGCGTTTGTGTTCGTGGAGTAACTGTCGGTCGACCAGGTGACTGATGCGCCGGAGAATGATCCGGGCCAATCGGTCTGGTCGAACGGCTCGCCGCTGTGTGAGTGGACATCGTGGAAGCCGATGTTGGTCACGGTCGCGGTTGAATCGATCGGGACGCTGAACGATCTGATCGAGCGATCGGAGTTCAGGTTTTGAAGGGCGTATTCGTAGTGCCACATGCCGCCACCGAGGTCGGTGGACTTGGCCGCGAGGATGACGAGGCCTTCGTTCGGGATGCGGACATCGGTTTCGACGACGGAAGGATCGTTGTCCTGCCAGGCGCGGATACCGGGTTGTTCGCGTTGGGTTGTCGAGGCGAGGTCTGCCGACCAGTTGGTTCCGCTTCCTGACATGGTGATCTGGCGATAGGACGCATTGTTGTCGCCATTGCCGGCGGTTGCGTCGTCGGCTGCGATGTATTGGCCTTCAACGAAGTACGTACCACCGCCATCTTGCGCGGGGTCGAGATCGGTGATCGGAACTTGCAGGCGCTTGTACGTCGAGTCGCCGGTTGAGCCCTGGTCACCATTGGTAAATGGGTATGGGTAGAAACCGGTGTGGGCGTTGACTTCCCAGCGCGGTCCGAGGCGAGCTTGTGAGCCATTGAGTCCGCAGCAGTATGGATCGGAGCATCCAACGCCGAGCACGCTTCCGCCCTGGCCACTGCATCCGCAACCGCAGACGTTTTGCGTCAAAGCGGTAAATCCGTGCTTGAGCCAGCTTTGACCGATCTGTTCGTAGCGACCGTCTTTGAGGCGGTACATGTTCTGGGCGATGACCGGGTGCTCATTGGTGGATGCGACCCACTGGAGGTTTTCGCTTCCGATGTTGCACGAGGTCGTGCCCACGGCAAATGCTTCCATGCCATTGAGGCTGCTGTAGTTGCTGATGTCGATCAGGTCGCCGACGATGACATCGGTGCCGGGAAGGCCGCATACCGTGCCGCCATTTCCACCGCGCTCGGTGCCGACTTCGGGGCGCGGTGTCGGGCGATCACCGCCGACCCATGCCAACTCTGCTTCCATCGTGAATGTTCCGACGGATTGTCCGGCCAATGATGCGTCGTTGAGTGCTTTGGCCAGCGCTTCGCTGATGACAACTTCCATTCCTTCCGCGAGCAGTTTTTGGCGTTCGATGTCGAAGCCGACTTTCATCGGGTTGAGCACGAAAGCGGCTACCTCATTGCCCGACTCTCTGCCGACATTGTTGAGGCTGATGGACGAGGGCAGTTCGAGTTGGAAGTCGAGGACGTACAACTCCGAGTCGCCCTTGGCGATGTGGATGCCGGAAGCGTGTTGAATTCGATTTGAATCGAAAGACTTGATGCTGCCGTTTTCGGTGTAGAGGCGAATCGGGCTGGCGCCGTCGAAGCCCAGCGTTGCCCGTCCGAGCGGAGTGGCTGAGCTGGCGTTGTTGGAACGGCTGATCTGCAATCCCAGTTGCGAGAGTGCATCCTGGTCGAACGAGATCGCGGTGACACCTTCCGGCGCCGTCCATTCGACGTCGGCATGGGCGGTCATGCTAAAGCATGCCGCGATCAAAAGGGTGCTGCATACAACTGGAAAACGATGGGTCTGCATGTTGGGGCTCCGCTGGTCGTGTCTTGTTTGTATGGACGTCGGTTTTATCGGTTCTTTTTGAGACGTATTTCCGTTTACATTGGCAACGGTGCGGATTTGGAATCGCGATGCGATCAAACGCACCGGGGTCAGCCTTCATTCCCCGTCAATATTGAAGAATCGCGGGCGCAACGCCTACGTGTTGGGTGGGTACACACTCAGGAATTCGGACGTTTTTTTTGCCATGCCTCGGATGTTATCAAATTACCAATCCGCGTACGGTGAAACAAGCATTGCAGGGAAAACATGTTTTTGGATACGCATTGATTGTTTGTTGGTAATATTTCGGAAACAGAAAGTTGCTCGTTGATTCGTTTTGCTGCATTTTGCAGTGGGCGAAATGGCGCACCCGATCATGGGGTCGGCGCCGACGCGCGTTTGATATCATCGTTGGTCTTGTATGAAACGTCGAGTGTCACTATGTGGCACTTTTTAGAATGGAAGTGTCTTCATGAGTGATTGCGGGTTTGCAAATGTTCTTGTTGTGGGTTGTGGCTATGTCGGCTCGGCGATTGGCAGCAATTTGTCGGCTGCCGGCGCGCGGGTGATTGGTTCGACGACGTCGCGAAAGCGGTTCGACGAGATTGCGGCTGTCGGTATTGAACCTGTGCTGCTTGAGGCGGGCGATGCGGAGGCTGTTTGTCGTGCGGCGAAGGGGTGCGATGCGATTTACCTATGCGTGGGGGCTGGGCGGTCGCGATCTTATGGCGATGTGTATGTGCCGGCGGCTCTTAGCGTGATAGCCGCGACGAAGGCGACCGGTGTGCGACGCGTAATTTATACGTCGTCGACCGGTGTGTATGCGCAGGATGATGGGCAGTGGGTGGATGAAGACAGTGACGTTTCGCCGGGCAGTGAGAACGGCAAGATCCTGGTTCACGCCGAGCAGATTCTGCTCAAGCGCGATCAGGCGAGCGGCGAATCGACGCGGGTGAATGTGTCGGTGGTTCGACTCGGTGGGATTTATGGACCCGGTCGGGAGTTGTCTGATTTTGTGCGCAGAAGTGCGGGCACGACGCGCAACGATGGCGACGGTTACGTCAACATGACTCACCTCGAAGATATTTGCGCGGCGCTGGTTTCGCTGCTGGACGTTGAGCACCATGGCGTATTGAATCTCTGTGATGATGAACCGGTGACCCGTCAGGTTTTCTACGATACGATTGCAAGAAAGCATGGCCTGCCCGCGATCGAGTGGACCGCATCGGACAGCGGATCGCTGGGTAAACGGGTTTGCAACAAGCGGATCAAGGAACTTCTCGATCTTGAGTTGAAGCATCCGGCGCATTGCTAGGTTGTATGGATGTTCTTTGTAGGGTGGGCCGTGCCCACCGCCGTTTGGATAACCAACGACATTGGTGGGCATGGCCCACCCTACGGATGACAGCGCACTTGCACGTTAAGAGTAACACGTTGGCGGCTTGTCCCTGCTGCGGGCTTGTGCAGCGGATCGGCGAAATCCCTCCGGGCATGCGGGCATGTTGCAGTCGTTGCGAGTCGCGGCTTCATCGGCGGATGGGGGCGTTGCAGTGCAATCGGCGGACAGCGGCTTTCGCGCTGGCGGGATTGTTGCTTTATCCGGTGGCTGTCAGCCTGCCGATGATTCGCGTCGATCAGTTCGGTCATCACAATGACGCGAGCATTTTGGAAGGGACGGCCACGCTGCTGTCCGGTGGCCATGTGCTTGTTGGCGTGGTGGTGCTGTTGTGTTCGATCGTGCTTCCATTGGGCAAACTGCTTTCACTTCTGACGTTGTCGGCGGGTGGTTGGTTGATGCGGCGCGAGCATCGGGCGCTGACGTATCACTTTGTCGAGTTCACCGGCCGATGGGGCATGCTCGATGTGTTGCTCGTGGCGATTTTGGTCGCGGTGCTGAAACTTGGCGATATGGTGGAGGTGTCGGCGGGTCCGGCTGCCCTTGCGTTCACGGCGTGCGTGGTGTTAAGTCTGCTTGCGTCGGCATCCTTTGATCCACACAGCCTCTGGTCAGACAGTGATCTGGTGACGGCTGACGAAACTTCGGACGACAAATGACTTCCAAAGACGACAACAGCAAATCAGCCGACCTGCCCAGCGCGGTGATGCGTCCGGAAGGGCGGTCTTCATTGATCTGGATCGTGCCGCTCTTGGCTGCGATTCTGGTCGGTTGGATCGGGTATCGCGCGTGGCATTTACGCGGGACGGTGATCACGATTCATCTCGACGAGGGATACGACCTGCGGGTTGGCGACGACGTGCGCTATCGGGGGATCGCGGTGGGAACGATTCGTTCGATCGTGCTGAGTCGCGACCTTGATGGCATCGAGATACAAGCCGCTTTGCAGTCGAACGCATCGGGGCTTGCGCGGGCGGGTAGCCGGTTCTGGGTGGTTCGTCCGCAACTGGATGTGACCGGGGTGGCTGGCTTGGAGACGATTGTTGGGCCGCGATACCTCGCGGTGGTCCCGGGCGATGGTCCGCCGAGCGATCGCTTTGTCGGGTTGAATGAACCGCCGTTTGTTGAATCGATCGAACCGGGTGATCTGGAGATTACGCTGGCGACATCGCGGCGTGGAAGTCTGCGGGCTGGCGCGCCGCTGCTCTATCGGCAGGTGCAGGTCGGGACGATTCTGTCCGTGGGGCTCGCAAGCGACAGCGCGAGTGTCGAAGCGCGGGTGCGCATTCATAAACCTTTTGTCCGGTTGATCAGGCCCGAGACGAAATTCTGGAACGCTGGTGGGATTGACGCGACGTTTGGCATTCGCGGGATGAGCATTCAGACGGAGTCGATTGAATCGCTGCTGGCCGGTGGGGTTGGGTTGGCCACCCCGCCTTTTGCTGGCGAGGTCGTGCGCAACGGGCATCGATTCATGCTGGAAGAAAAGGCTGAAACGGAATGGCTTGCATGGGAGCCGGCGATTCCGATCGGCAGTTCACTCTTGCCCGTCGGTGCGACGGTGCCGACGCCGATGCGAGCCGTGATCGGTTGGAAGGAAGGCCGATGGATCAAGTCGGATCGGTCGCGACAGGGTTGGGTGTTGCAAACCAAGTCGGGCCTGCTTGGACCGGCTGACCTGTTCGCGGCCGGCGAGGGAGCGGGCGAAGGTGATGCGCTGTTGGAGGTCGAGGGGAAATCGATTGCGCTGAAGGGCGACCATCAGGTCTATGTCGGCGGGTTGGCGGTCCTTGCCGAGCAGGTCAGCAGCAACATTTGGCCCGCATCCAAGAAACGCAACGCGACGTCGCCGGAAGATTGTCTCGTGTTTGCCGACCCGGCATCGAAACCGCTGCCGCTGGCGGCATCGCGTTTGACGGAGGAGGACGGCAAGTGGCGAATTGATTCCGCGCTGGGGATCGATGAAGTCTGGCATGGTGCGCCGGTGATCGCGCGGGCGGATGGTATGTTGGTGGGGTTGCTGCTGGTTGAGGATGATACGGCTTGCGTTGCACTGCTTTCGACGGAGAAGGTCGCGGGGGCGGAAAAGTAGGTGCGCAGCGATCGTGCCACTGCTCTGTGAGCAGTGCTTTCTTCCTCAAACGTGATTCGCGCTTCCGCACTGCTCACAGAGCAGTGGCACATCTTTGTGGTATGACTGCTTATGAGATGGCTGCGATCATGTGGCCGCATTCGGGGCAGGCTTCGCCGGTTAATCCGACGAGCAAGTACTCGCATTTCGTGCAGCGGGGTTCTTCAAAATTGATTTCGAATTTCAATTCGCAGTGGGCGCACTGACTCTTGCCGGGGTTGAGTGATTGCTTAATTTTGCAACGCGGGCAGGTCAATTCGATTTTCCCAAGATGCTCAGAAGTACTTCCGCTTGATGCAGCGACTTTCTCGGCGCGGGCGTTCATTCGCCAGAGGACACAGAGGGCGATGGTTGCGAATGATGCCGCGATACCCGTGGCGGCTGCTAGGCGACCATAGGCGTCATCGTCGATGGCGTGCCAGCGCATGATCTCATCGGTGAAGATAAGGGCCAGGATGATTCCGGTGGCGGCTGTTGCGCCAATGCTGATCTTGCGGACCCACAGTTGGTCGGTCTTGAGTCGGCAGAAACAGGCGAGATTTGCATGGGCGATCATCGCAGTCAGGATGGTTAGATTGGCGATGAACGTTTCTGCCGGTTTTCCCCTCGCCAGATGCCATATCTCGAAGAATGCGAATACGAATGCGGCTGACCCGGATACGACACCAATGAATCGCCAGCGTCGAGGTGCGAGTTCGTCATTGCCCGCGAAACAAAGAACGCTGAGGCCGAGGAGAAAGAAGAAGGTTGCGGCCATCATCCCCCATTCATCGTCGTAACTGGAACGGTATCCGAGCCAGACGGCGACCTCGGTCATGATGAACGTCAGTACGACGACGCCAACTCCACACCATGCGGCTGCCTTCCCGAATCGCGTGTGCGACGCCCAAAGCAGCCCGACGATGAGCAAAGTCGCCAGCGCGACAAACAGCATGGTCAAGCCAACCTGCTCTTCTGTACGGTACTCCCCGAGCAATCGATCCAATTGCCAGATCAGGGTCAGCATGGCGAGATATTCAAACAGCACCACGAACATAGACGCGAAGCCGGCAATCTTAAAGCTGGGTTTTTCGGCCAGCGCCGATGTCGGTATGAGAAGTGCGCATGCGATCGCAGTGAAGAACCCGGTTCCGACGACCTGCCACGTCCATGACGATTCGACGAATGCAACCGCGACAATCCCGAGTCCTCCCGCGATGGCGAGTGACCAGAGCATGATGCGCAGGAGCAGTTGTTGGGTATTCAAGGTTGACGCTCCCATCGAATGCCGAATAAGTGGGATGATTCTACCGCGGCTCTCTTGGTGTGTCGCCGAATTGTTGAGCCTTGTGCGAAATCGCTTGCCCAGCGTTGGCAGAACCGTGCTGGCCGACTCGATGCGATGCTATATCATGCAACGATTCTACGCCTGGTCGGCTGAGGTGTTCTCAATAATAGCGATAAAGTCATGCGAACTTGTTGGTACTTTTCCTGTGTTCTTGCGATTTCGGTTTGTGTGGGTTGCAGCCTGCGTCAGCCGACTTCGTTTCCTGTTGCCCCGATCGCGGTTGAAGCGACGACAGATGGCGGAACGCGCACGGTTTATGACACCGATGGGGATGCGGTCGGTGATTATGCGGAAGTGGCTTCGCGTGCGGGACGTGTGGTTGAATTGCGGTTCGGCCTGGGCGACGACGATGCAGACGCCGAGACTGTCTCGCGCGAATCGTCGTCGAATCGCTGCCGCAAGGTCTTCATTATTCTCGACAGCATTCCATTTCATCTCGTCAAGGAGGCGTATGACAGTGGGCGGTTTCGAAACTTCTATCCGCCGAGTCGGGTGATCGCGCCGTTTCCGGTGATGACGGATCTATGTCTTAATGAACTGTTTGGGACTTCGCCGGCGACGGCTGTCGAGACGGAATACTACGACGGCACGCGACTTTATGATGGCTGGTTTGGATATGCCGAAAGTGATAACTCCAAATGGTTGTCGAAGGTCGATGTGAACGTTCCGTTTTCGGATCATGGTCACGTTTACATGGATGCGGCCAACTGGTTTGGCCATGAGTTGGCGCTTTTTGAAAAGGCGCTGGCGAAAGGCGATTGCGGCGAGACGATTTGTTATTCGGTGTCGACATCGGCTCTGGGTGTCAGTCTTGGGCGCGATGGGCATGTAGCCGGGCTTGTGACGTTGGATCGGTTTTGCCAGGCGCTGATGCATCGTTTTCGTGGGGATATTGAGATTACGCTGATTTCCGATCATGGGCACAATCTGCGCGAGAGTCGGCGACTTGATTTGCGGCGGGGGAA
>DDIR01000139.1:9830-10092 GCA_002338715.1 Phycisphaerales bacterium UBA1845
CGGCCCTTGGGTATCGCGTGTCGCGGACGTTGCGGGCTGTTGGCGATGTGGTGGTGCCTGAGTTTGGGTTGGTGTCTTGTGCGGGTGTTTATACGAAATCGCCGGAGCGGTTTGCACGCGACTTAGCCGCGGTCGAAGGTATTGAGTTGGTGGCTTTTCGGCGGGCTGATGGTGATGTTGGGGTTGTGGATCGGGCTGGGGAGGCGGTTGTTTCGGTTCGGGGTACGACCGTGACGAATGATTTGTCAGTCCCCCACCCTTC
>DDIR01000139.1:10215-29087 GCA_002338715.1 Phycisphaerales bacterium UBA1845
TTCGCTCAAGGGCGGGGCACCCCCAAACAGGTTCGCTTTTCGGTACAAGGTGTTGCGTGGTGATCCGCTTCGGCTGGTTGATTCGTTGAATCGGCTTGGAAATGACTGTGCTATCGATGCCGATGATTTCATTTCCGATGCCGATCTGCGCGACGCGCTGGCGGATGCTTATTACCCCGATGCATTGTATCGGCTGCATCGGGCGTTTAATGGTTTGGTGAAATACACGCCCGACGTGTTGGTGTCGTTGGAAGACGGGTGGTATACCGGCAGCCCGTTTATGGCGCAGTTTCTGTCGGCTAAGGCGATTCACGGAAATCTGAACGAGAACGATTCGTTCGCGTTCGTGATGAGTACGGCTGGCCCGTTGCCCGCGACGATGCGGATGGACGAGGTGCTGGGGCAACTCCACCGCATCGGCATCCTTCAGTCGGAAGCGGTTGTCGATCGGGACTTAACCCGCGGGCCAGGGAATGGCTTGCCCGTTAAGTAGAGGTCGCACTTGAGGTATTTTGCGATCAGCGCTCGGCCGCGTTTGAGTTCGTCGCGACGGTGGCGTATTTCCAGATGTTCGTTGCGATCTTTGAAGACCTGGGCGATGCTGTCCGCGTCGATCGAACCAAACCACCACTTCCGCAAGTGATCCACTTCCGATTCACCGATGTTGAAATCGTCGAACACGTGCATTGCATCCGATGCTGTGGCGATTGCCATCGTCTGGACGACGTGTCGAAGCTGATTGATTCCCGCCAGCTGGATGGCCTTCATGGGCGAATGGGTGGCTGCGAATATCGTGTCGACCGCATTGGGGTCGCCGTTGATGGTGTCTGATGCGGCGGTGTTGATGGCGTTGAGCGTTTCGGGGATCGCGGGAAGCGGCGGCAGTTCGACGTCGTGGTGGTTCGACTCCATGAACGCGATCTGCATCGCGCCGCACTCGTCGGAACTGACAATAAACAGGCTGCTCGGATCGTTGAGCGGTTTTTTAAAGCGAAATAGCAGCTCAAACACGCCTTCGTCCGTGGCTCTCGTCACTTCGACATCAAACCCGTCAGCCGCAAATTTGTCGCCGGTTTGAAGTTGGCCGCCGCTACGGAACCCGTCGATGAGGAACCGCCCCAGAAGTCGCGAGAAGTACGGCTGCGATTCGACCGTCAGCGTGAATCGATGGGCGTCGAGTTGGGTGATGCTTGAGGGCTGATCCATTCGCGGGAGATTCGGTGCGAATGTCAGCACGTGACACTTGAGTGCGTCGTAGTCGAGGTGATTGGCGTCGACAAGGTGTTCCTTGGCGTAGACGGCAGCAAAGGGGAGATTGATGAAATAGACGTCGGTCGTTTCCGCCGGGATTGGTTGGGCGCGGAGGCTGGTGGCGACGTATTGCTCGCCGTAGAGAAGCCCCTTCCACAAAAGGCGGTTGACTTTCAGCATGCCGATGCACAAGCCCATCGCGACGATCGCCAGCGTGGTGGTCGCGACGTACGTGCGGCGGGGTGTTCGATGGTAGGCGACAGCCGGTGCGAGGATCAGCCCGATTGCGGCTGCCACGCCGCAGATGTAACCTGAGTGGGGCGTCGCGAGGACGGGAATCATCGGGGCCATGGTGAGCAGAATCCAGAGCGGCCAAATCCAGAACCCGCGGGCTTTGCGGGTGATGGCGATATAGATTGACCCGATCGCCACCACGATGACGAGCATAAGGACGATGTCGAAGGGGGCTTCGGTGAACGGGTTGATCCGTCCCGTCGGTCCGACGGCCATCGGTGAAAGCCAAACGGCGCTGCAGACAAAGTGCAAGAGCTTGGCCAAACACCACAGAAAGAAGCCCGGTTCGGATGATCGACGAACGTACACGTCGGGCATCGGCTCGTAGTAATAACCGAGTCGCCAGATTAGAAACGCGATGCCGACGACGGCGAAGATGACGTAGGCGATTTTGCGCGTCCAGGCGAACCTCCATCCGCCAAAGGCCACGTCCATCGCAACGAGAATCGCGGGGAGGATGATGGCGTTTTCACGCGAGAACAGTGCGCCGACCCACAGGATCACGGTCAGCGCAAGCCAGCCGCGGCACATGGGTGATGCGGTGGTGGCCGGTTCCGTCGCGTTGATGTTCATGTCGAGATTGGACGCCTGGGCGTAGGCAAGCATCGCGGCCAGCAGCAGCACCGTTTGCAGGATCATGTTCTGGGCTGCGAGCCAAGCCACCGCGTTGACGCTGAGCGGGTAGACGATGAAGAGGATTCCGCCGAACACCGACCAGAATCGTTGCCGGGTCATGCGATAGCACAGCGCGCTGATGAGGATCGCGCCGATCCAATGCAGCAGCAGGTTGACGGCGTGTTGGGCCAGCACGCTTCCGCCGGTGATCGCGTAGACAATTTTCATCAAGGCGACGGAGACGGGGCGCGAGTATTGAAATTGAACGGGATGGTCCTGCCACCACAGGTCGTAAAGATCGTCGCTGCGGATGGTCGTTGCGTCGAGCAGTTCGGAGAGCGACCAGCCGCTTTCGCGGAACGTGCGGTAGTGCCAGTTGTCGTCGAGGCCGAGGCCATCGTGGAGCGACCAGCCGTGGGCGAGGAGGACGGTGACCCCGAGGATGACGCACGCCGCGATCCGGTGCATCCAGGTGTTGGCTGGTGTTTGGGCGTCGGCGCGAACGGCTGCGTGTTCGAGGGTCGGGTTGTCGTGGTTATGAGCTATGGGGGTGTCCACCGCGAACAGATTCCTCGAACTCGCGAACCGGTTGGCGTTTGAAGAGATTTCGATCCACCTGGACCCGCGCCGATTTCATTTCAGTGTAGGCATCTTCGGCGCAGATGCGACGTTTTGCAATGAGATAGCAAAGAGCCATGGTAGCCGCCCTGCCACGACCGGCTTTGCAATGGATGTAGACCTTGATCTGGTCGCTCGAACATTCGTCGATGAACTCGACACCGCGTCGCAGGTTTTTGAAGGTCGGGCAGACGAGGTCGATGGTGGGCAGGCGCAGTTGGCGGATGTTGAATTCGGTCAGTTGGGTTATATGCCCGGCGAATTCGTCGCACATGTTGATGATTGCGCCGATCCCTTCGCTGTGCAGGTCTTCGATTTCGCGCCGGCGGGGCATGCGACCCAATAGGACGGTGTCATCGAGCCAATCCCAGCGATGCCATCCACCGATCGCACACATCAGATCGTGGTAGCCCAGCGACGGGTAGAACATCAGCTTTGCGAATAGTCGCTGGAGTGTGGCGATCATGGGCGGGCAGCGCCGCGCAGTTTTGGGAGCAGGCTGATGCCGTCGATGCGGGGTTGGTTGTCCAATCGCTTCAACTCACCGAGCATGTCGAGGACAGTCGGCATGACATCGACGAGGCGAGCGGCGGGTATCTCGCTGCCCGCGGGAATGTCCGGTCCTGCGAAATACATGGGGATGCGCATGTCAGCCGCCAGGCACGAGCCGTGTCCGCCCTTTTCGATGTTGTAAAATGACCAGTCGCCATCGGCGAAGAAAATCACGTCGCCCGCCCGCACCGAATCGAAGTACTCCACCATCTGCGGTACGAAGTCGGGCATCTCGGTGGTGGCTGTCATGTTCAGCCATTCGTGCGAGCTGCGCCATTGACCATCCGCCCAATCGCGAAGGAGGCGGTCAGCCGTCTCGGTTGTGGCGGATTGTTTTGAGTTGGCCAATCGCGCGCCGGGTGTGGATTGCTCGATGACGCGGTACTTCTTTTGGCCCAGTTCTTCATGGCGTTCGATTTTGTACGCGTTGTGATGGGTCAGCACGCGCACGTGGTTCTTGTCTTCACGAATGCTCGCGAGCAGGATGCCGGGCATCCCCCCGCACAACCCGCTTTCGTCGGGCCGGATCAGGTGTTCGACAGTTTCGGCTGACGGGCGCTGTTGCCAGCCGTCTTTACCTTTTAGATGGATGGCCACGCGGCGGTAAGCGCCGTTGACGATCACCATGTCGCTGCGATCGAATTGCGCCTTTCGCCATGATCGGATCGACCCTTGGCCATCCCCTTGATGGATTCGCAGCTTGGATGAATTCTTCAACCACGTGCAGACGTCGGCGAACTTTTCGGGATTCTCGGGGACGTGGCTGTGATCGGTGGTGAGGACGCAATACGGATTCAAATCGGGATGACTCTTGCGGACATCTTCCACGATGCGGCCTATGGCCTGATCCACGACGATGAGGCCGCGTTCGTATTCTGCGCTGTCTGAACCGTACAGGTGACCAATCGCATCGAGACCCGGGAAGTAGCTCAAGTAGACCGCGGGCCAACGGTTGGCCGCCCGTGCGTAATTCACGACGGCGGGAGCCGACAGTCCGACTTGCTCGTCGGCTTGCTCGTAGCGGTTCAGCAACCAGTCGATTCCGACACCGATAGCGCGATCGTAGGATTTGGTGACGCCGCGCCGCGTGTGGAAGCGGACGTTGACGGTGAGTTTGTCGTCGAGAACTTCGAAGAGCGTCGGGTTCTCGAAGTCGTCATTGCTGGACTGGTATGTGGCGACTGTGGAGTAGTTGCGCAGGAAATATTCTTCGCGATCAAACCATTGGTTGCCAAGGATGCCATGGTGGCCGGGAAAGCAGCCGGTGATGAACGACGTGGCATTGGGATAGGTGACCGACGGGATCGAGGTGACGGCGTTCGTGACGCCCGCGCCGCCTTTGACGAACAACGTTTCGATGTTGGGCAGCTTGCCTTCGTCGATCAGCGTCTTGAAACACGACCGGTCGATGCCATCGACGAAGAACATGAGGACGGCTGGGTCTGGTGACTCGTGCGCCTGCGAAAACGTTCGCATGCCGAGCTGGTCGTCGGAGCACCCGCAAAAAAACAGCGGACTGATTACGAAGGCAAACGCCAGCACGACGTTGCAGATGCGCTGCATGGATTCTTACTCTCCGTCGGTGGGGTTGCCGCTGGCCAACCCGGTTTGGAGGCGCTCATCGGCGAGAAACGGGCGAAGCCTTTCGAGGAACGAATTGATCTCGGGGTAGTCGCCGGCATCGTGCTTGTTGCCCTTGAGGTAATCGAGGACGAGTTTGACGTGCTCTTCCGACGTGCTCATGCCGTTGGTTTCGAGGTGGTGGCGGACGGCATTGCTGCCGCTTTGTTGACCGAGCACCAGTTCAACCGGGCCGGCGCCGATGGCCTCCGGCGGAAACGGCAGATACGTGTCGGGATTTTGCAGGATGCCGTCCTGATGGATGCCGGCTTCGGTGCGGAAGATGTTGGTTCCGATAACGGCTTTGTTGGACGCGGGCTCGAACCCGGTCAGTTGCGCGACGAGTTTTGAAAGCTCCGACAGCGCCTTGGGATTCACCGTTGTCGATTTCTTGAATTCGTCGTGATGCAGATGAAGGGCCATCACCACTTCTTCGAGGGCGACGTTGCCCGCGCGTTCACCGACGCCGTTGATCGTGCCCTGCACGACGTTGACGCCTTCCTTGATGCACGCAAGTGAGTTGGCGGTTGCGAGTCCGAGGTCGTTGTGGAAGTGGACGGCCATCATGGCGTCGTCCATGTTCTTGACGTTGTCCTGGATGCGACGAACGGTGGCCGCACACTTGTCGGGCGTGAGGATGCCAACCGTATCGGTGAATCCGATGGACATGGCCCCGGCGCCGATGGCTTCTTCGTAGATCTTGTAAAGGAAATCGGGCTCGGTGCGCGAGGCGTCTTCCGGGCCGAAGGAGATGATCTCGAAAAATTTCTGCGCGTGGTCGATGGCCTCAACCGCAGTGTCGATGATCTGCGATTTGGTCATGTGGTGTTTGTGTTCGCGGTGGAGCGGACTTGTGCCAATGAACAAGGTGATCGCCCGCTTGAGCGGCGAAACGCCCGAGAGCGCGTCGGCTGCAAGCTCGATGTCTGACTTGACCGTTCGCGACAGTGCCGACAGCACGGACCCTTTGACGTTCTTGGCGATCAGGCGAATGCCTTCGACATCGTTGGGGCTGGCGGCAGGAAATCCGCAGTCGATGGAATGCACGCCGGCGGCTGCTAGCGCTTTGGCGATCGTGAGTTTCTGTTCGGGGTTGAGTCGGATGCCCGGCATCTGGGCGCCGTCGCGCAGGGTGGTGTCGCTGATCCAGACGACGGGTTTCTTCTTGTGTTGACGAAGTACGAATCGTTTGACCTTGCGGTTGATCGCACTAAACATGGTCATTGCCTCCGACACGCGGTGGCAGCCGACGCGTGGTTTGCTGATGGTGCTACTGAATTATCGACTGCTGGCATCGCGGGGGATGCAGTCGCCCCGACGGCTGATGGCCCCGTGTCCGGGTCAAAAAACTTCGCCACCAGTCCAAAGTAGTATTCCTTCGCATACGCCGCGAAGCCAACATGCCCCCCGCCCGAAAGTATCAGTGCGGCGACGTTGGGGTTGTCCGTCGTCGCGACGAGGTCAGCCACCTCCTGCGCGGGCGCTAGCGGATCGTTGGCACCGTGTACAAACAGCATAGGCGTGCGAACCTTAGAGAGTTTATCGTAGAACTTTTTATTTTTGTAGGGCAGAAAGCGAACCAGGGCGAAAGCTTCTTCAACCCCGTTGGGCAGGGGGACGCCGCAATGGTTGAATTCCTCCTGTATTAGTTGTTGGAGGCTTCCACTGGGGTTTTCGTATCCCTTGCGGACCATTCGGTCGCGGATGGTTTCCTGGATGGCGTTGTAGACCGGGTCGGTCAGTGCGCCGCGTGGGGTTTCCAGTTCGTCGCGGAGGCGTTCCCAACCGAGGATCGGTGAGAAGAGGACGTAACCGGCTCGGTAGCGCCGGGGGCCATGGACAGCCGTGAGCTCCTGGCGAATCCGCTCGGAATAGAGCGGGTTCTGCGGTCCGACTGCGTCATACCAGCCGGTGGCCATCGCGACATTCGCTCCCCAGCAGTACCCCACCAGTCCGGTGCGCGAAACTTCGGGCATCGCCTCGAGCCAGTCGGACACGTGTAGCAGGTCGTCGGATTCGAGAACGCCCCAGGTGTTATAGAGCTCGGGGTGACGTGCTTCGGTTTGCCCGTGGGCGCGAATCTCCAGCGCCAGGACATGAAAGCCAGCCGCCCGCAGGTAGTCGGCCATGTCTCGCGTACGCTGCACACCGTTGTCCCCGAAAAGTCCGGGAAGGATCACGATGCAATCGGTCGTGAGGGTTTTTCCATCGCGCCTGGCGAATCCCATCCGGCCGGAAAGTTCGAATCGGCCGTCGATTGGAATCTGGATATCTTCGAACCCTTCCCATGCCGGCGGGGGTGTGTCGATGTGGCTTTCGCGGCTGGCAGACTGCGCGGTGCATTTGATCCCTTCGAGGTTGCCCAGCAGCGTTCGCAGTCCCGACTCGCGAATGCCGAAGTGGTCATAGACATTGACGGATTGCCCGCTGGGACCTTTGAGTTGTTCGGTCAGCAGCGCCGAATTGCGCGGTGACGGCAGAAGCGCGGACATCGTCGCGTGGGTTTCGGTCAGCCATTCGCGGGCGGACGGGCGAGCCGGCGCTTCTTCCTGAAGAGCGGTGGCAGGTTCGGCGACTTTGACCTGGTGGATGTTCTCTGGGCTGACCTCGAACGATTGTTCGGAAAGGCAGCCGGCGGTAGCGCCCAGCACCAGATATGCGGTGCAGGTCATGATCGATTTAAGTCGTATGGTCATAGGTACAAGGAGACGCGCAGGCACTAAAAGGTTTTCGAGTCCACGGCTTGTAGAACCGTGGTTGGTCGAAACAGCTTATCGGCGGGGTCGCCTTCGTGCAATGTGTTACACGGGCGAGAACGGTCTGCGCGTGGGGGATTTTCCGGGGGTTGCGAGGTGATGGGGCGCTACGATTGACGTCGCGGCTTGGTCGCCAAGCGCCGGCGGTGGGCGATGGCGGCCATCATCATCATGGCCGTGATCATGGTATGAACCATACCGACACCGCACATGCCCCGGATGCTGTTGCTTGCACCGGAGGATTCGTCGGGTTCGAGGTCGAGGTCAGCCGTCGGGCGATCTTCCTGCGGATTGGTCGTTCGGATGCGCATGATTCTGCCCGAAAACAGTTCGGAATAGTAAAGGTTGCCGTCGTTGCCCAATGCCAGATCGACGGGACCGTTGTCGAGCCCGATGAAATACTCATGGCTGACGATTTCGTCGCCGGTAAGTACCGCGCGGAAAATCGCCTTGCTGACGTAGTCGATGTGAAAGAGGTTGCCTTCGTATTCTTCGGGGTAGAGGCTGTCGCTATAGAACACGCATCCGGAAATCGACGAGCCTTGGTCGTGGTAAGCGAGAAGCGGGTTGGTGAATCCGTCGGCGGCTGCGGTTTCTGACGTGCCTTCAACCTCGGGCCAACCGTAGTTCAATCCCGAGCGGACGAGGTTGATTTCTTCGCGCTGGTTGTCGCCGCTCGATCCGACATCCATGACGAAGAGTCGTCCGTCGGGCGAGAAGCAGAATCGAAACGGATTGCGGAATCCGGATGCGAAGGTGGCGCGCTTCGCTCCCGTTGGCGTTTCGAAGGGGTTGTCAGCCGGGACAGAGCCATCGGGGTTGATGCGGCTTAGTTTTCCGGCGAGCGATTGAATGTCCTGGCTGTTTTCGGGCGTGCCGATGTCGCCGACCGAAAAGTAGAGCAGTCCATCGGGTGCGAAGCGGAGGCATCCGCCGTTGTGCACCGTGCCCGACGATGGCAGGTTACCGCGGATGATGGTTTCGTTTTCGCCGACGTTTTGGTTGTCGGTCCAGCGGAGGATGCGCTGTTCTTTTTCGCTCGTGGTGACGAACGCGTACACGAATCGGTCGTTTGCAAAGTCCGGCGAGAGCGCCAGTCCCAGCGCGCCGCATTCCCCTTCAGAGAATGCGCCCGTTTCGACGAATGGTTCGTCGAGGAGCACGCCGTCGTCAATGATTCGAATTGCGCCTTCGCGTTCGGCGACGAAAAGTCTGCCGTCAGGCGCCCAGGCCAATGCGATCGGTTGATTCAAGCCTTCCGTGTAGACTTCGACAAAGAACCCGTCGGCATCGGCGCTTCCGGCGACGGCTTGAAATGCGCAAAAGGTGCACGCAAGGACTGCAACAATAAGTCGGGCTGACATGGTGGTCCCCGTACGAAGTGGTGCTTGGTTTTCCTTGGTCCATTGAACCCAGATGGACAGTGATCCTAGACGAACAGTGACGAGCCGATGTTGGTGTCGTAGTTCTCGCCGTTGACTTCGAAGACCGGTTTGGGATCGAACCCGAGCCAATCCTGGATGCAGGATGCGAAGACGGCGCGGAAGTCCACGTAGTATGGCAGCGACGCTTCGTTCAGGTCGGCCGTCGATACGTTCTGACCGTGAAGTCCGCCGTTGACGCCTGGTCCCGCGAGGATCATGTGCCCGCCATGACCGTGGTCGGTTCCGGGGCTGCCGTTTTCTTCGTTGCGCCGGCCAAACTCGGAATAGAAGCA
The DNA here is from genome assembly GCA_002338715.1 of Phycisphaerales bacterium UBA1845. Lineage (GTDB taxonomy): Bacteria > Planctomycetota > Phycisphaerae > UBA1845 > UBA1845 > UBA1845. The sequence goes on from DDIR01000139.1 coordinate 19,639, forward strand.
GACGCAGGTGCGCTCCCACATGCCCATCGCTTTCAAGTCGGCGACGAATTGGCCGAAGTGGTTGTTGATCTTCGGGAACAAATCGAGATTGGCTTGGTCCTGTGAACCGTGGGTGTCGAACCCGCCGTAGGAAAGCTTGATGATCTGCGTGCCCAAGCCGGCAGCGGCTAACTGGGCAGCGCGGAAGAATTCGCCGCGTTCTTCACCGGACGATTCGAAGTTGGCGGTTTTCTCGCGAATTTCTGCGCCGCGAATATTGATGCGGCTATAGGCGTCGAGGATGGCTTGGCGCTTTTCGTTGGTGCCTTGTTTTTCCAGTGAGAGTCGGGTGAATGCATCCTGGACGGCACCGCGATAGGTGTTGTCGGGGTAGCCGTAGCGTGATGGATCGCCGATGGTTCGGGTGTCGAGCACGCCGAACGGTTCGTCGAAGTAGGTTTTTCGGAGGCGTTCGTACCATTTGCCGGGAACGGTCCCGTTCAAGTTGCGCACGCCGTATTCGAAGACTTCCTGGCTTTCGAAGTGCGACCCGTTGGCATCGGGATAGCCAACCTGCTGAATGACGGCGAGGTTGCCTCGGGCGTATAGATCGTTGAACACGGGGAACAGGTTGTTGATGCCGTACTCGGGGTTGTCTGGCAGGACGGTGAGATCCTTTTCGGTGAGCGCGAGGACCGGGCGCTTGCTCTTGTACACCGCGTTTTGATACGGCGCGAGGAAGCTCAGGACGTCGAATCCGCCGTTGAGCTGGCACAGCACGAGAAGGCTGCCGGTGCCGTCAGCGGATTGTCCGTAGGTGTTGGCGACGGTTTGAAGCAACGGGTCAGCCAGCGCCATCGCCCCCACGCCCATGCCCGTCTTGGCGATGAAGCTACGGCGATTCATCTTGTGCCACTCTTCGCATCCCTTCATGACTCTCATCTCCCGTGTTTCAAACTGGCCTGGTTTTGGACTGCTTGCTGATTCTCGTTGCAGATTCTTGTTGTTGATTCTTGCTGTGCGTCGGTTAGCTGGTGATGACGTTTTCGTGCATGGCCATCAGGCGGATCAACTCGGCGACGTGCCGCGGTTGATCGTCCGGTTCAAGCAGGTGAAACGCCCGCCAGCCATTCTGATCGAGCACTTCGATGTAGATGTCCTTTTCCTCTTCGGTCAGGTCGAGATGGAACCAACTCGCGACTGCGTCGACAATTTCTTCGCGAATCTCGCGCTCGGTCCAACGTCCGACGGCTGGCAGCAGGTGATAGGGCAGTTCCGTCGTGCGGTCGGGGCCAAACTCCATCTTGCGCGAAAGGGCTGAGATTCGGTTGATCAGCCATTGATCCTCAAGCCATGCTTCGCCTTCGGTCCAACCTTCCACACCGGGCGGGTTCAACATCTCTTGGCCGGCGCCCGCCAAATCATCGCAGAGTCGATTGAGGGTGTACCCCTGCGAATCTTCGCTGTACATGTGCATGTCGAGCGTCCTGAAGACGCCGACGACGTGCTCAACGGGCGAGGTGATATGCGAGCCGATCGCGTCGGATGAGAACATCGCCTGCGACGTAAGGAGGCGGCGGACCACCGGTTCGATTTCGAAGTTGGAATCGACAAACGTCTGGGCGAGGTCGTTGACGACGGCATCGCTGGGGTTTTCGTGGACGAATGCGACGAAGAGATTGTGGGCGACGTAGCGGGCGGCTTCCGGTTGATCGAGGGTCAGGTCGATCATGCCGAGGTAGTCGTAGTCGCCGGGGTCGACGCGCGTCGGGAGGATGCGTTTGACGCTGGTGTCGTGGTTGAGCAGGTCGTAAATCGGACGTGCGTCTTTTTCCGATTCGCGCAGCAGCGTGATGCCGGTGAAGGCCTTGGTTGATTCCTTGATGTCGTCTTCGGTGTAGAGGACGTCGCGACCGAGGGTAAACAGTTCCCAGAATTCGCGGGCGTAGTTTTCGTTGGGGTTGTCTTTGGGGCTGTTGGCGCCGTCGAGCCAGATGAGCATGAGCGGGTCGATGGTCAGTTCTTCGAGGAATTCGCGGTAGTTGCCCAGCGCCTGCTGGCGAAGCATGTTCCAATGCAGGACGGCGAGGTTGCGGTCACGCCCATCGACGACGCGGCGCGACGTGGCGAAGCGGTCGTGCCAGAAGAGGGCCATCTTCTCGTAAAGCGGGTTCGGGCTTTCGAGCAAGTAGACCATCCAGCGCCGCGGAATGTTGTCTTCGTAGAGTTCGGCCAACTCGTCCCACTCGGCTGGGACGGGTTTCTTTTCGAGAAGATCTTCGACCGTCGCGGTCAGCCCGCGCTGAACGGCTTGTTCGACTTGTTCGGGCGTTGCGCCGAATGCAGCGCGGCGCAATAGGTGATAGGCTTCGTCGGACGTAAGCTGGTCGGAATGTTTGGCCAGCGACTGACCATCACCACCGCTTGAGTTGTTACCGCCGAAGAGTCCACCGCCGTTGTTTGATCCACTTCCGCCCGCGCCTGGTTCGGAACTTGTGCAACCCGTGACCGTCATCAACGTAATGGCGACATAACAAAGCAGGCGCGTCGTGTAGGACATTTTTGCTTTCTCCACAATGGTCGGCTGCGAGTGTTTGTAGGAAGAGGGCGTTCAATCGCCTGACGACGATTGTGCGGATGCTTCTCTCCCTCGGATCGCGTTCAACAGTGTTCATCGAATACGGACACGGTGAAGTCAAAGAAAGTTTCGCGCAAAAGGACGTTCTTCAACCGATGCGGTGGGCGTGGGGATGTTTTCGGGCCCGCGATTTGGAGGGCGTTTGGGCGCGGTGGCGGTTATGGGATGGGGGTTTGCTTGTTCGTCTGTGCGCAGTACGGGGGTGCAGTGTCGATCTGCACCGAGTTGTTTTCCCCTGGATTCCCGCTTGCGCGGGAATGACGATTGGGCGCGGGGATGACGAAATATCGCGGGAAGGACGATGGGCGCGGGGATGACGATATTGCTTCCTTTGAGATTAAGGCGTTGGCGCTATCTTGTAGACGACGCCACCGGTTCCGGTTGGGCCGGCATTATCGGAGGCGAGCACGTAGACTTCGCCTTCGGCGTCCTGTCCGAATCCGAACAGGTATTGGTTCAGTCTGCCCCCATTGTTTCCAACGACCGAAAGCTGGCGGCGCGTCCACACGCCGTTTTGATCTTGTGTTGCGGCGAAGAGTGACCCGTCCGGGTCGCCGAAGTCGGTGCTGAAGTCGCCGAAGATGTATTGGCCATTGAGGAGCGGAATGTCGCTGCCCCGATAAACGAATCCACCGATCACCGAGATGCCGATGGTGACACCGTTGGTGTCGACGTGTTGATAGGTCAGGATCGGCGGGCTGAGGGGTATGCCGTTTGTCCCCATGTTGGCGCATTCGGCTGGCGGTGAACTGGGATTGTCCGGGTCGAAGCAGTCGTTCCCTTCGCGAATATGCCAGCCGTAATTGCCGCCATTGGTGACGACGTTGACTTCTTCGATCAGGTTCTGCCCGACGTCGGCGACATACAGTTCGTTGTCGGCGCCCTGGTCGAATGAAAAGCGAAACGGATTGCGAAAACCGTACGCGAAAATCTCCTGGCGTGATGACGGATCGTTGGCAAAGGGGTTGGTAGCCGGGATGGCGTAGGGCAACCCGGGATTGGGAACGCCGTCGACATCGATGCGCAAAATGCTGCCGAGCAGGTTCGTGGTGTCCTGACCGTTGCCAAGCTCGGGCGAGTGACCAACCCCCACATCGTTGGCACCGCCGCCATCGCCGACGGCGATGTACAAGTCGCCCTCGGGTCCGAAGGCCAATTGCCCACCGTTGTGGTTGGATTGCGGTTGCGGGATTTCGAGCAGGATCAATTCGCTGTCCGGATCAGCGACATCGGGATCGTCGTCGGACACGCGGAATTCCGACAGGCGTGTCTGCGAATCGAAGGCGGGCGGAACGGTTTCGCCTTTCTCGGCGGAGTACAAGACGAAGAAGCGCCCATTGCTGGCGAAGTCCGGGTGCAGGGCGAATCCGAGCAAGCCGCGTTCGTCGTAGATGAATCCACCGCCGATGTCGATGCCGATATCAATCATGCGTTCGGTCACGTCGAGGAAGGGCGTTTCGTTCACCGTGCCGTCGGCGTTGAGGACGTGAACGGTTCCGACCTGGTCGTAGATGAACTTGCGCCCCGTGCCATCGTCGACGATGCCAAGTGGCGATGTCAGACCGTCAGCGACGGGTACGAGCGCGATCTGGCTGTTGGCGGCAGGGTCGTCACCGTTACCGGGTGGTGGTGTTTCAACGCAGCCGCTGATTGCGCCGATGGTCAATGCGAACAGTAGCATCGCAGCGCGGCGTGTCTGGTCGGCGTTTCGGAGCGGTTCGTGTTTTGTGGGGACGTTGTTCATGTCGTCTGCCTTCCTTTGAGACGAATCGTGCGAAGATTGGTTGGTGTTGGCCGCCTCGTGCGGCGCGTATTCAGTGATACCGGCCAACGGTCTCATTGCAACCGTGTACTGAAGCAATGTGGGCGGCGGAGGGATTCATTGCGGTAAATCGCGGGGAGGGTCATGTCGAATCCGGGGGCATGATCGGCGATAACGAGGGTATGGGGGCTGATTTGGTTCACTGCGACTTAACATATGAAAGTCGTTGACAGGATTCCGGCGCAGGGTGCGTCTATAACGGTAACCATGGAAATGGCGGCAAACGCAAACTTCGATGCTGAACAGCCCGTCATAGAGGCGATCCAACAGGGCGACCACTATGCATTCAGGGAATTGCTGCGCCGTCATGACCGTTGGGTCCGCGGGGTTGTGTACGGCGTACTCGGCAGCAACGACCTCATCGACGATGTTGTCCAGCAGGTGTGGACGACGGTGTGGGAGAAGATCGCGGACCTTCGTGACACGAGTCGCTGGCGGGTGTGGTTGTATCGGTTGGCCCGCAATGCGGCGGTCGATGCCGGCAGGAATGTCACGAAGCATCGCGAGCGCACGTGTGCGTTGCCCGCACAGATGGTTGATGCGGACGGGACTGACCCGCAGAAGCGCTACGGTGTACGCGAGAAGCGCGAGGCAGTACAAGCCGCCATCGAATCGCTTCCGGCGCTGTACCGCGAACCGTTGACACTTCGACATCTGGAAGGATGGAGCTACCGGGAGATCGCCGACGTGCTTGGCGCACCGGTGGACACGATTGAAACGAGACTGGTGCGAGCGCGGCGCATGCTTCGCAAAGCGCTGGTTCAAGAGAGTGAAACAGAATCCGACTAGGGTTCAACACGCTTGAAGGTGAGAACAGGCCTTCAGGCAAAGGTGGCAGAATCATGAAGATGAACGCACACATTGAACGATTGATTGTTCGCAAGCTTGACGGCGAGATTTCGGAAAGCGAACTGTTGGAGCTGAATCGCGAACTGTTGCGCAGCGCGGATGTGCGGGCGGTTTATGAATCGTACTGCGAGATTGACGATCTGGCGGCTGACGTGATTCGGTCGAGTGCGCGTGGTTCGGGCGAGACGCTTTCGACGCCGGTTTTGAAGGTTCGTCACGAAGTCGTCGCGCATCAGCCACGGCATCACAAGTGGATGATTTATGCAAGTGGGTTGGCTGCTTGTCTTGCGTTGGTGTTGATCTGGAAGACGCCGGGTTCGAATCTGAACATGGTTGAGAACCAACCGCCAACGATCTCAAGAGGAAGCGGCTGGGATAATCCGATCCTGCGAAATCAGCCCATGGATATAAATCAGCGCGACAGCATTCCGGCGCATGAAGTCGGAATCTGGAATGTGGCCGACTTACCAAAGCAGCGTTTGGATCGCACGACCGATCAGAATCTGATTCTCGTACCGACGAAGGACGGCGGATATTACCTGATGTACATGGATCGCATTCGTCAGGTGCGTCAGCCGCAGGATCAAGCCGAGTCGCTGCGATGGAATCGGCCTATTTAGCAGACACGTTTGAAAGCACGTGCCAATCCGCCACGTTGGCGGGTGCTGGTAACATTTGAAATACGATCATCATCGGGTCATTTAGAAAGGGTTGTCGACATGAAAGCAGTCATTTACAGCACGGTGTTGTTGATCGCCGCGCCGCTTTTTGCGGCTGACATTGAAAAAGGCAAAGTCGTCACGGAGAAGGATGGCGTGCTCGTCGTCGAGAATGCCAATGTGGATAGCGCCAATCCCGGTGAAGTCCAGGTGAAGGTGATGGCGATCGCGGGTGGCGATAGTGCTCAGGCGGGACAGGGCACGGCGCAATACATCATCAAGATGGAGCATGACGGACAGGCGGATAAGAACGTGGTGATTCGCAAGAATGCGCACGTCATCGCCCGCGTGGCTGGTGGAGATTCGAACCGCGGTTGGCTTGGTGTTTACCTCGGACAAGTTGCGACCAAAGATGCGGATGATCTGAACATTGAAGGTGGCGTTCGCATTTTGAACGTGATCAAAGATAGCCCGGCTGAGGCGGCTGGCTTGTTGAAGGGCGACGTCGTCACATCAATCAACGGCGAAGCCGTCACCGACGGAGTGGCCAGCTTGTCGAAGGTCATCGGCGAATTGGGACCGGGTAGCGAAGCACGCATTGGCGTGAATCGTGATGGTCAATCGCTGGAACTGACGGCGACCCTCGGAGAACCGCAGACCGGCAATGTCGAGTTGCTCCACACGCCGGATGTCGATTTTGCGGACAGCTTCCGATTTGGTCCGAACGTGTGGCACTTTGAAAAGGCGGGCGACGCGTCGGGCTTTACGCTGGATGACGACTTCGATTGGAACAGCCTGCCCGAGTCGCTCAAGGATCTGGCCAACCTCAACGCAGAATTTGATCTCCGCTTCGATAATGGCGAGCGCATCGTCAACATCAAGTCCAACGACAACGGTCAGGTGGTGAATATCTCGCAGAATGGTGATGGTCCGATCACGGTGAAGCGCTACGAGGAAGGATTTGAAGATGACGCCGACGAAGCCGAGTACGCCGATGCGGACGCATTGAAAGCGGCTGACGAAGAGGCGTTTGAACTCTATGACTCGCACAATTCCCGCTCGGTCTACATGATCCATGCTGGTGAGAACGGTGGCGCGAACTTCACGTTTGACATTGATGCCGATGGCATGGACTTCTTGCCCAAGGATCTGCTTGAGCGGATCGGCGAGCAGTCGCAGATGACCGGCGAAGCACGTGAGAAGCTGCACAACGCGTTGATCGAGCTCAATGGCGGGGCCGGTGCTGGAGCGCATGCATTCTTCGTGCCGAGCGCGAAAGCCACGCAGTCCTTCAAGATCAATCCGGACGGTCAGATCGAGTTGACCATTCGCAAGGGCGACACGGAAGTGGTCAAGGTGTACGCCGACCGTGACGACCTCCAGGATCGCGATCCGGAAGCGTTCGAAAAATTCCGCGATGTGCTGGATGCCGACCTTTCGGCCAACGAATAAGGCGGAATTCAAATCGCAGCAAACGCAGCAAACGACGGGGCCCGCGGGAGAAATCCTGTGGGCCCTTTTTTTGTTGGCGAAATCACAACACGACGATGCTGATGCCGTCGTTGCCGCGATCGAGGTCGGAGTCTTTGCGCAGCGAGGGGTTTTCTTCGATGACGTTGCGCGAGGTTTCGTCGAAGATGGACCAGTTTTCGCCGAAGATGTATTGGCGAATTTCACCCTTCTTGCGGCGCTGTCGCAGTGATTTGCGAATGCCGATTTGCAGCGTACCGCCGACACCGGACGATCCGTATCCGTGGATCAACTTGATGACGGGGAGTTTTTTCTGGCGGGCTTCGGTGAGGACGCGGGAAAGTCTTTGTCGCGCTTCTTCGAGCGTGGGCATGCCTTCCTTAAGGTTGAAGGTTTTGATGCTGGACACGTCGGGCTCCGACAGAAAGGACGCGGGGCGCGGTTCTAGTGGTGGACACTGATATCGCCATTGTTGATTTGAATCTGGCGTTTGCCTGAGATCACGTCGTCGAGAATGGCGCCGACAAATTCGCGACGCCATCCGGTCTCAAGCGCCAGCGGTTCGTCGGGCTTTTCATTTCGCACGCGGGCGCGGACGAATTTACGCATCTCGGCTTTGGCGGCTACGAGTTGGTGGGAAACGTTCTGCTGGCAGCAGTGTGCCCGAAGGATAGCGCCCACGAGCATCGCCAGAGCGGCTTCCTGTTCGGTTTCGTCATCGACGGGCGCGACGGGGGGCCAATCTCTTTGCGGTAAAGCGCACGCGCGTTCCACGCCGGCAGCAATGTCCCGAAGGGCGCTTCCGTTGACGTTCATGCCGCGAAGTTTTTTGATGTCGTTGGCTTTGGTCCAGCGGTGGCGGGCGATTTCGACGAGCAGGTGGTCGCGGATGACGGATCGCACCGGGCGATCGTACTGGCTGGCCAACGTCTCCCGCACTTTGATCAATTCCTTGGCGATCGCCAACCCCAATCCATCGAGCGAGCCCGCGCCCTTGAGTCGAATCACGTTGGCGTGATCGGTGCGCTCGTAGGTTTCGGGGCGGCTGAATTTGGACATCTCTTCGAGGATCCAGTCGGTGCGTTTGAGTTCTTCGGATCGGCGCTGAATGGCGCGGCGCACCGAGGGGAGGTAGATGACGTCGTCGGCGCCATAGCGAATTTGTTCGGGCGTCAACGGGCGTTTGCGCCAATCGGTCAGTGTTTGCGATTTGTGGAGGCGCACTTTGATGAAGTTGCGCGTCATTCGTGCGAGGCTTAAAGGATAGTCGGTGGTGATCATGCCGCAGGCGACCTGGCAATCGAAAACGTTTTGTGGCATGACGCCGCCTTGCGAGAAACAAAGCGACAGGTCTTCGATACCGGCATGGACGACGACTTCGATGGATGGGTCGGCTACCAGGTTCCAGACGGGCGAAAGATCGCCGACTTCATAGGGGTCGACCAGAACGACGGAGTCATCGGTGGCGAGTTGAATCAGTCCGATTTCCGGTTTGAACCGATCTTCCATGATGAATTCGGTGTCAAAAGCGAAGCTTTGCACCAAACCAATCTGGTCACACACTGAACGCAATTCGGAAGCATCAACGATGATGCGGGGGGCGCAGTTTTCTTCGGCATGGTGTTTCCGTGGTGTGCGCGGTCGCGGTGTGGGTTTTTTCGGGCCTCGGTTCATGGACGCCAGTTTAGAGTTATCTTGGGCGTCAAACAAACCCCCAGTTCTTCATATCACATTATGGTGGGGAAAGCGGTGTCACGTGGTGGCTCCCGGGCAGATTGCAATTCCCCGACGCATATCGGACACACGTGCCGATCAACGCCGACTTGAAGTGGGTCTGGCCGATGGCTACATTGAATTGTGGTGTGTGCAGGTCTCAAAATTACAGACATTTCCGGGGAAAGAAACGATGCGGCACGCTTGGTTCCGTCATTTTATTGTCATGGGTGTTCTGGTTGTTGGCCATGTTGGCTTGCGGGTGCAATCTGCCCGGGCGGCTGACGGGGCGGAAGGCGAGCGGCTGACGGTTCGCGTG
>DDIR01000139.1:29188-38991 GCA_002338715.1 Phycisphaerales bacterium UBA1845
CGGCTGACGGTTCGCGAAGCGGCTGGTGTTCACGAGTTGCGCCTGGACGATGTTCGCACGCTACGGCAGACATCGGCAACGATTCACAATCAAGCCTTGTATGAGTTTTCCAACACAAGCACCAAGGTTGTGACGTGGGACGAAACGGGGGCGGCTGGCTACGAGCAGGCATACTTTACGGTTGCCCGCGACGGTGCTGCGTTTTTTGAACCGCGCCTTCTAAACCGCGAAATCAAACTGCGCGACGCTTCGTTTGAACCCGTTCGCGGCGTGCCAGCCATCGAGCCTGCACTGCAAGCCGGCGCGGATTGTCGCGTTCGGATTGTCCAGTTTGCGATTCCACCACTCCCTGAAATGCGTCAAGCCGTCGAGCAGTTCGGCAAGGTTCGGGCTTTTCTTCCGCATCACAGTTTTGTCGTTGAGATGGATCAAGCCGGCGCGGCACAGGTTGCGGCGCTGCCGTTCGTTCGTTGGGTCGGTTTGTATCATCCGCAGTTTCGCGTTGACGCGAGCGTGCGTGAGCAGTTGCTTAAGGACGACACGGCTCAGCTGGGCGGCGAGGCGAAGCGCTACCGCGTGAAAGTGTTTGACGAAACGATTGGCCAGCAGTTCGAGGTGGCTGACCGCGTTGAAGCACTGGGCGGATCGGTTGAAGTCGCTGATGACAGCAGTTTCCTGATGGAGGTGACCCTCACGCCGGCGCAGTTGGCAACGGTTGTTGGGTTGGATCAGGTTGAGTTCGTTGAACCCTGGTCGGCGCCGCGATCCCGTATGAATGTCGTTCGCCTGGACTCAATCAGTGGCGCCAATCAGCTCGAAAGTGTGGCGGGTTACACCGGTGCGAATGTCCGCGGCGAAGTCATGGACAACGGCGTCTTGACCACGCACCAGGCGTTTGCATCGCGCATCACGGTGCGAAACGGGCCCGCACCGGTCGACAACGGCGGAACTCAGCCGCACGGTACGTCGACCTTTGGCATTGTATTTGGAGATGGCACGGGTAGTGCGAATGGCCGCGGCATGCTGCCCGATGCCCAAGGCGTTTTTTCATTCTATGGGTTCCCCGGTTCGCGCACGTCAAACATGCAGGAATTGTCGCAGGCGCCTTTCAATTGTGTGTTTCAATCCAATAGCTGGGGATTCGCCGACACGCCGAACTACACATCGGTGTCGGCAGAAATGGACCAGATCGTATTCAACCAGGACATCCTGGTTTTGCACTCCAGCGGAAACTCGGGAACGCAGTCGGGCGTCGAGCACGCCTGGGCTAAGAACGTCGTCGCCGTCGGTGGCGTGCTCCACTTCAACAGCAGCAATCCGGCATCGCACATTTGGGGTGGAAGCGGGTCGATCGGACCGATGACTGACGGGCGAATCAAGCCCGACCTCTGCCATTTCTGGGATTCCATTCGAACGACGACATCGTCGGGTGGATATACGAGCTCGTTCGGTGGGACGAGCGCTGCGTGTCCGATCGTTGCGGGGCACTTTGGATTGTTTTACGAGATGTGGGCGGACGGCTTGTTCGGCAACCCGGTTACGGGCGGAACGGTTTTTCAGGAACGTCCGCATGCGTCGACGGCGAAGGCGATGTTGATCAACACGGCCAACTCGTATCCGTTCTCGGGATTGGGCGATGACCTGACGCGTACGCACCAGGGTTGGGGACTGCCCAATGTAATGAATATCTACAATCGCCGCGACCACTTCCTGGTGATCGACGAGACCGCGGTGATCGAGCCATTTGAGTCGGCATCGTTTACGCGAACAGTCAATCCGGCGCTACCGTTTAATGATCAGCTTCGTGCGACGTTGGTTTACACCGACCGAGCCGGTTCACCTGGGGCGGGCGTGCATCGCGTCAATGACTTGTCGCTGAAGGTGACGTCACCGTCGGCTGTCGTGTATTGGGGAAACAACGGACTATTGACGGGCAACCTTTCAACGTCAGGCGGTTCGTCCAATACGATCGATACCGTCGAGAACGTCTTCATCGATTCGCCGGAAGCGGGCATGTGGACGTTTGAAGTCGTGGGTGACGAAATTGTTCTGGACGGACACCCCGAGACCATTGCGCTCGATGCCGATTTTGCCCTGGTGATTTATGGGGGTGAGGCTTGCCCGCCGCCGCAAGTCGAAGCAATAACATCCAGCACTAAGATTTGCCCGGGCGATGACATCACCCTGACGGGCAGCGCGAGCGACTTCGATACGTTGCAGTGGGTGAAAGATGACGTAGACCTTTCTGGTGAAAACGGAACGTCGCTGACGATCCTTGGATTTGATCCTTCCGACTACGGCGACTACGAGCTCAGTGCCACAAACGAATGCGGCGAAACGAAGTCCGAGGTGATCACTTTGAGCGAGTTCGACGGCATGCAGATCACACAGCAGCCGCAGGCATCGCTTGTCAGTTGCGTCGGATACAGCGCGGTGATGACGGTGACGGCGACCGGCGATCTGCTCTCGTATTCATGGGAAAAGGATTCGATCCCACTCGTTGATGGCGGCGGCATCGTCGGATCGAGCACGAACATGCTGACGATTGGCGACGTCACGACGAATTCGGTTGGCGAGTATCGCTGCATTGTCGGCGGTGCTTGCGGTGCGTCTGAGATTTCCACTTCGACGTCGCTTTCGGTCACCGGTCCCGAGTATCTGTTGCAGCCCGTCAGCCAATGTGTGGACCTTGGAGCCACGGTTGTCTTTGAAGCCGAAGCCGTGTCACCGAATGGAGCCGGACAGTTCCAGCAATGGTTCAAGGATGGCGTTGGTATGTTCGACGGCAGCGGTGTCAGTGGCGCATTTACGGATACGCTCACGCTTACATCGGTCGATGCAGGCGATGCCGCGACCTATAGCCTCCGCACGTTGACGCTGGGTTCGAGTTGCGTTCAGTTCAGCGACGATGCCGAGTTGGCGGTTGGTGAATGCTGCCCGGCGGCTGGCGACATGGACAACGACGGCGACTTCGACCTAGCCGACGTCAGCCAATTCGCACAGTGCTTCGGCGAGAATATCGTCGCCAACCCGGCATGTGAATGTGCGAACGTCGACGCAGGCAGCGACAACATCGACCTGGATGACTGGGCACAGTTGTCGGCATTGCTGACCGGCCCGCAGTAGGCCATTCGGTCATTGGGCTCCGTTTGATGTGGCTGGATTCTCGCGTGCCTTGTCGGCGAACTTGGATACGCTCTTCAGAAGGCGCGAGGTTGCATTCTCGCTCAACATGACTTTGCCGATGCGCAGGTCCAGGTATTCAATCGAGTCGTATCGGTTTTCGACCCCGATGACCAAGACGTCAAGATCGCTCAGAAGCGACAACCTTGTTGGAGGGTCGCCGTAAATCTTGTGTGTTGCGATTTCCGCGGACCCTCGGCGAATTTGCAATTCAGTTATTGAATTCGCACATTGACCCAAAGAACCGGCGTTTGAAAGCGCGGCAGCTGATGGGTTCGGGGTCTCTTTGAGCGTTGCGTGATATGGTCCAATCGCAGTTGCGACGGCGCTCTGGTCGGTTGTTGGGGGCGGTAGCGGGACCCAGTCAAAATCTTCGCCGACTTCGTTGATCTTTATGACGGCTGCGTATCGGGTTCCCAGATCGGCCATTGAGCCGGGGGCTCCTTTTTCGGCAACAAGTTTGGTGACCCGTTCGTTGTAGGCATCCGATTCGATCTGTTTTTCCCGTGTGACCGTGCATCCGCGCTTGTTGTAGGGAATCCCCAGTGCTGAGTCTACATTGGTCAACCCAATAACAAGCCCGAACATCTCGCGTTCGACGTGGCCTTCGCGGTACTCTTGTTCCGCTCGATCAAATCCCATCTGCATGATTTCCGCGTCTGATTTTCCGTCAAACTCTGGATTCATTGTGACGGGCCGTACTCTTATTTGCGAAATCCAAACGTCGTCGGCGCCGCCATTGTCGGACGATTCGACTTGCGAATCATCTTTCACGACAAACGGAAAGTGCGCGCCATCGAACATGATTCGTCCATGCTCCAGGTCGATGAATTCCATGCTTGTATGTGGGGGTTGGAACTGGACTGCGAGAATGTCCAAGTCGGGCAATAATGCAACGGCGCTCGGAATCCGGTTGTATGTTGGGATTAGCGCAACTTCCTTGGAGTCGCGCGTGACCATGATCGTTGCGTTTCGGTCATTGTCCGGGATGTTGCTTTCCCGGTGGGTTATGTAGATGTTGGCTGTGTATTCGCCGATCGTGACGCTGCCTTGGGTGTCCTGCTTGCCATCAAATGCCGGTAGCGCGTGCCAGTCGAACGCTTTGGGGCCGTGCGCAATCTTCGTGAGGCGCATGAACCTTTCTGTGAGCCCTTTCGCCCCTGACGGTGGGCCTTGCTCCTCGATGAGTTGCCTGACGCGATCGTTATGTCCGTGTGCCTCCACGTGTGCGCGGTCTGACATGAAGGTATGCGGGCGATAGTAGATGCCAAATTCGTATGCGAAGTGTCCTTTGGTCATGAAGCCGGTGGAATCGTCGAATTCGACCCAGCCGTCCCGATATTCTCGTTCCGCCCGAGCCCGGCCCTTCGCCCATATCTCCGATAGTGTCAGGCCTTCGAGCGATTCATCGAATCTCCGCGATGCTTCAAACGAGTCAGATGCACCGCCGGATGCCGAGTCGGCGTCGGCATTGGCGGCGATGACGAAGGCGCATGCGCCGACGACCAATGCAACGCACATTCCGATTGAGTCGTCGCGCGAAAAGGTCGGCTGACGTTTCATTGGATCTGCTCCGCGAACTTTCAAATGCGTCTAGGTACTTTGACCGGCATGGCTGAATCTGTCGGTGTCGTTTCCAAAAATGGTACGACACTTGCGGACCAATGGCTCACTTAATTCCATCGAGAAAGGCCGAAACGCTTATTGCGCTATTGCGAATGGTGATTTTGATCGCGCCGAGGTCGGCGGTGTTGAAGATCGGGATGTCGGCTGCGGCTTGTTTTAAGGCTGGGCTGTCTTCGTTTTTGACGAACGTTGAGCGCACGAGGGTTGTCGGGTTGACGGCTTGGATGAAGGCGGCAGTGTTCTCTTCGACGGCTCCGTGATGTGGCAGGACGAGCACGTCGGATCGCAGGTCGCAGTTGTTGATCAGGTGGTGTTGTGCGGCGTATCCGATGTCGCCCGTCAGCATGACGCTTCGCCCCTGATACGCCAAGCGCACGACGATGGATTGATCGTTGGCGCTGAGTTGGGCGGCAGATTCCGAGGGCGGCCAAAGTACTTCTGCGTGAACGTCATCGCCCAAGTCGATCGTGTTGCCGGCATTCAACGGGCGGATGGTTTGTCCGGATCGTTTCAATTCCTCCAACAACAATTCAAACGGGCCTTCCTTTTCGACGCCATTGGTATTGAGGTAGACCGCATCGCAATGTTTGTCTTTGACGATCGAAGGGACGCCGCCGTAATGGTCTAGGTTGGGGTGGCTGACGATGATGCCCGCAAGCCGCGAGATCCTGCGCTCGTGCATGTATGGAAGGATCGTGTACTTGCCGGGGTCGCTTGGTGAAGATGAGCCGGCATCGTAAACCCATGCGTGGCCATTGGGCAGTTCGATGATCGTGGATGTGCCGCGTCCGACCGCGAACTGGGTGATCGTCAAAGAACGATCGTTCGACGCGGGCCAGTTCCATGCGGTGATGGTCACGAGCAGTAGGGTCGCCGCGCATGAGCGGTTTCGAATGCGCCAGCCGCAGCGCGACGCGATCGCCACGGTCAGCAGGCAGCCGTAGTAGGTGCATACTGCGATTGTCGGCGGAGGGGTTATGTCGATGGGCCCGCCAAGATGCCCGCGAACGAACTCGAGGAAACCCGCGAGCGACTCGGTCGCGAATTGAAGGGGCCAATCGACCAGCGGCATCGCAACGGGAAAAATGAAACCGACAGCCAACTTCATGAAACTCAGCACCATTACCGCGTAGATAGCCGGAAACGAGAGGATCGATCCGAGCCAGCCCATCGGCGTCAACCGACCGAAGTGAATCGCCACGATCGGCAGCGTCGAAACCCATGCCGAAATCGACACGAACACGAGCAGCGCAACAGGTTGCAGAATGCTTCGCAACCAAACCAGGCTTCTGCGCTCGGGCATGATGAGTTCGCTCGGGTCCTCGGGGGCTGAGTCGATCTCCGCTGGCAGGGGTTTCATTTGAAAGATGACGCTGGAGCAGCGGGTCATCACGGGTGTCAACAAAACGATGCCGGTGACGGCTACAAATGAAAGCTGGAACCCGACATCGAAAAGCGAAAGCGGATCGAGCGACAAGAGCAGGATCGCCGCGACCGACAGCGAGTTGATCGTACTGGGTTGCCTTCGCAGCAAGAGTGCGACGCTCAACGTGCAGGCCATCACGGCTGCCCGCAACATTGATGGGCGCGCGTCGGCAATCATGACGTACACGATCACGGCGATGATGAGAAGTGCGGCGGTCGATCGTCGGTTGGCGCCCAGTAGGCGTGCGGGAAACCAGACGATCGACGCCAGCATGGCGATGTGAATCCCGCTGACCGCGAGGTAATGGGCGCATCCGGTTTCGAGAAACAACCGCTCGGTTCGTTCGTCGATCGCGCTGCGGCGTCCCAGGACCATCGTGTCGAGAAGGGATGTTGACGAATCGCCGATTTGTGTGCCGCGCCCGAGTAGCAAGCCGCGGAAGTGGTTGGCCAACGATCGCGCTTCTCCCGTTGATTCTTCGAGAATCTTTGCGTTGGCTTCGTCGTTGCACTGGATGCTTGTGCGGATTTGGCGTCGGGCGTTGTGCAGTGCCCAGTCGTATTGGCCCGGGTTGCGCGGTGGGGCGATTTGATCAAGCCAGCCGACAACTTCGACGCGCTGGTTTTCTTGCAATGTAAGCGCCGGTTCTGATATAGACACACGGACTTGCCCCGTCGACATTTGCACGCCATCGCCCGTGTCGATGGATTCCGCGTTGACGAGGAAACTCGTGCGGTCGGTCGTGTGGAGCCAAGGTTCAAACGGTGGATAACCTGTTCGCGTGATCTGCGGCTGCGATGAAATGGTTCCGCTGATGCGTGCGAGTCTTCGGTCAGGCGCTGCGAACTGGGCGATGTCGGTCGCGGGAAGTGTGCGAAACGCCAGATGGTGTCGCATGGCGCCAAGACCGATGCCGGCTAGGATGATAAGTAGCAGCGGGACTTTGCGTCGAATCGAAGGCGACAGTGCGGCGATGCCGGCTGATGCGATGACGATCATCGATACTGTCGGAGGAATCGGAACGCGATTTTCGATGGCGATGCCGGCGATCATCCCGACAGCCCACGGGAGCAGTGGGGTGGCTGCGAGCCAATGCGGGGGAAGCTCGCTCGCTTGGAAAATACTGTCTCGGTCGGCAGACATAAATGGATGTCCTCACCCCGCCGACCGAGGGATGCAGTGTTGTTCTCGTCGTTTAAGATAATGAAAAGTTGGGGTCGTCGCGAGTGGAACTCGCATTGCCGGCAGGTTTGAAATCATGCAGACGCAAAACACAAGCCGCGGCATGCTTATCTTTGACCTGGATGGGACGCTGACGATTCCCGTTCTGGACTTCGACGCGATGCGGGCTGAGGCAAACCTGCCACCGGGTCCGATTCTCGAATCGCTAGCGTCGTTGGGGGCGGCTGATAGGGAGCACGCGCTGGCCGTCGTTCATGCGCACGAAGAGCAAGCCGCGCGAAATTCGCAACTCCAACCCGGGGCCAGGGAAACACTGTCGGGTCTGCGGGAACGCGGTTGGCCCATTGGCATTCTGACGCGCAACGCCCGGCAGTGGGCCAACATCATTCTTGATACGCACGGGATCGAAGTCGACGTGATGTTTGGGCGGGAAGTCGAACCCACCAAGCCGTCACCTGATCCGATCCTGAAAATGTGCGCGCAGTTCGGTTGCACGGCGGAGGCGAGTTGGATGATCGGCGACCACCTGATGGATATCGAGTGTGGCCGGGCGGCTGGCTGTCGTACCGTGCTGATGATTGGTGAAGGCGATGCCCCGGATCGGGCATGCGAAGCCGACCACGTCATTCGGGCGCTTGGTGAATTGGTCGCGATCGTAGGTCAGCCGCTTTGATGCCGGCGCGGCTGGAGCGGCGATTTCTAGGTCAGCACAACGTCGCGTGAAAGATCCGGGAGTGGCTTCTTTGGGATCGGAAGCGGGCGGCGCGCTCGGGTCTGCTGTTCGACGCGCGATTGCCTTGTGACGAAACGCAGCCGAGCGATGTGAATCCGCACCAGACCGACGACGATTTTCGTTGTGATCAACTGGCACAGCGTAAACGTCAGCAGACCGGCTAACACCACGCGCGACCAGTGAATGTAAACCTGCCGCTCGGCTACCCACGAAACAATCCCGGGCCCGACGAGCCAGAGAATCAGCGGCGTGGTGATCGCACAGATCGCGGTGAGTGCGGTTTTTGAAAACAATCCGCGCAAGCCGCGCGCAACCAGTGAATCATCGTCGGGCCGATTGCGTTCCAAGGATCGCAATGTCTGGGCGATGATCAACGCGGACAAACTCAGCACGCCAAGCGAACCGAGAAACGAGCAGAACAGCAGGCGATAGATCATCGATTCTTCGAGGCGTCGCTGCGTCAACCACATTTCGATCGGGTGGGCTGCGAAGAACACGGTGATGAGTCCGCACACAATCGCGATCGAGAGAAACACCCGTGCCGGTTTCACGAAGAGGGTCATGTCGATGATCGTCTGCAGGAAGCGCACGCCATCGCGCACCACGCTGAGTTTCGATTCGCCGACGCGCTCCTTGTAGGACATGGGCCTTTCGACGATCGGCAGGCGCTCATCCAGAAGTGCCCGGGCGCTCATCGCCGGGGTGAAGTTCAGACCGTCCGGAAGCGGATAGAGTTCGTCGAGAGCTTCGCGGCGGATAACGCGCATGCCGCTGGCAGTATCGTGCACGAGGCGGTTCGTCAGGACGCTGAGGATCGTCGCGTAGATGCGGTTGCCGAGGCGGCGGATCGGCGGCATCTCGGAGTTTGGTCCAAGGCGCGAACCGAGGGCGATCGCGGCATTTTGGTTGCAAAGGTCGCTGCACAGTTCGGCGAAGAAGCGCGGGTCGCAGGTGCCGTCCGCATCGAGGAACCCGACGAGCTCGGATTCATTGACGGAGAACCCGCGTTTGATCGCGGCGCCGTAACCCTGGTTCTTTTCGAACACGATCAAGTTGATGTCTTCGTAGCTCCGGGCGATATCGACGGTGCCATCGGTCGAACCATCGCTGACCACCACGACGTCGACGCCGGTGACGGGTGAATGGCTGACGATGTGTTCGCGGGCGGCCAACGTGCGCTCGATGATCGAGGCGATGGCCTGCTCTTCGTTCAGTGCCGGGATGACGATGGTCAACCGCATGTCTGGTCTCCGAGTACTTCGGTGCTCCGGGTTCTGGAGTATGGGGAATCGTCAGCTTGCGCGTCGGCCACGTTGACTGTGCGCAAACCGATTCTGCCCGATAATTTCATCGGTTCGGGCGTGCTTCGCCTTGATCGACGGGCGGATAGTTCGCGACGAATTCGCAACCATGCCGGCTTCAGCCTTGCCCCGTTCATTTGAATTGAACGCTTTCTGAACTAGACTTGCGGCGATGGGTGTTTGATCGGTTCCGTTTCACGGGGAACATCGTCGTGTCGAGTAAGAAATCCACCGCAAAAAAGACGCCAGCATGTCTGCTGGCATTGGGGCGTAGCGACATGCCGGCTAGCGTTGCGCTCGAATCGGGTGAGTATCGACTCGACAAAGTTTTCAAGCACGATTTCTTCGCGGC
>DDIR01000139.1:39162-49492 GCA_002338715.1 Phycisphaerales bacterium UBA1845
GGCCTGGTTTTGGTTCGTACCGCTCGGGTGGATCGGGCGATGGCACGCGGGGCATGAATCGGGTTGCTACGAAGCGCTGGACGATTTAGCCGCTGTGCCGAAATTCCTCGGCCGCGTCGGTAAGCACGGATTGGCCCACGCGTACATCGAAGGGCATCCGTTGCGAAAAGGCGAGCGCGTGCCCGATGACTTTTTCGACAAGTTGCGCGAGGCGATTGCGGCGATTCACGAGCGCGGGATGGCCTACGTCGATCTTGAAAAATGCGAGAACGTCATCGTCGGGGATGATGGCCAACCTTACCTGATCGACTTTCAGATTTCCTGGCGACTTTCCAAATGGCTGGGCGGTGAGTTGTTTCCGATGCGCCTGCTGCGCAAACGTTTGCAGCAGTCCGACTGGTATCACATTCGCAAGCTGCAGCGCCGCACGCGCCCCGATCTGATGAGCGAAGACGATTTGAAGGCGTCATACCACAAACCATTCTACGTTCGCGCGCATGGATACCTCACGCGCCCCATCACGAAACTGCGCCGGCGCATCCTCAACAAAATCGATCCCGTGCAGAAGCGCGGTGAGAGGGGCCGCGTCAACGAATAATGCGCGGCGCGTGAAGCGTGTGCGACTTCGTTATTCGGGCGACCATTCCTTGCGGAGGATGGCCATGTGGATCGCGTCGTGGTACTCGCCGTTGCGGAAATACGCGTCGCGCATCACGCCTTCTTTGACGAACCCGGCTTGGGTGTAGACGTGGATGCCTTTGGGGTGATCGGCGAAGACGCAAAGCTCGATGCGGTTGAGGTTGAGTTCTTCGAACCCGTACTGCACCATTAGCCGCGTGGCTTCGACACCGTGTCCATGCCCGCGATCCTGCTCGCCGCCGATGAGGATACCGAAGGTGGCGCTGCGGGCGATCGAATCGATGCGGTGGAGACCGCACATGCCGATGAAGCGTTCTCCGTCGAACAGGTTGATGCCGAGCACGATGTCGCCGCCGGGTTTGTACAGGGCGCTGATGAATTCCTCTTCACGAATCCGATTCAGCGGGTTCATTTGCCCGAGCGTGCGCCAGCTTTCCGGATCGTTTCGCCATGCGGCGATGATGGGGGCGTCCTCGCTTTCGATGGCGCGAAAATAGAGATGCTTTCCGGTATAATAGACCTTATTCATCGCTTGATCCTCGTTTGAAATGCCTCGGTTAGCCCGTTTGCGGCTACGATCGTGCGGGTTTGCCATGCAAAACACCCATATGGCAGCCGACCACGAATCTGGTTATGATACCGCCACTCCTCGCCAAGCCCCACTCGGCTCACCACTGCGTTTCTCGTCGGCAAGCATTCCCGGGGCCTGAGACAGGTATCAACTAGTGATCAAACAAATGTATAGGAATAGATTAGAAAGAATGGAAAGTAATGAAAGAAGGAAGTAACACCATGCCGCATGCTCAATCGCCAGACCAAGTCGCACGTCGTCAAGCCCGCGGAGATGCCATCCGCACGTTCCTCGATGAATTCGCTCCCGGAGAAAACCAGGACCTGCTCGCCGAAATGATGGTCACCATCTGTCGCTTGGCCCAGGACAATGCGAGTCGCGGGGACGTCAAGGTATTGAATCAAGCCGTCAAAGAACTGCGCTATGCCTACAAGGTTTTCGCACCCTACGAACACATTCAAAAGTGCACGATCTTCGGGTCGGCTCGTACGCGCGAAGATCATCCGCAGTATCTGCAATGCGTGAAGTTCGCTCAGTTGATTCAGCAGCAGGGCTGGATGGTCATCACCGGTGCGGGCGACGGCATCATGCGGGCTGGTCACCATGGCGCCACCCGCGAAGCCAGTTTTGGCGTGGCGATCAGTTTACCCTTTGAACAAAGCACCAACGCGATCATCGAAGGCGATCCGAAGTGCGTCAACTTCAAGTACTTCTTCACGCGAAAGCTGATGTTCCTCAAGGAAGCCGAGGCCATCATCCTGTTCCCCGGTGGGTTTGGAACGCAGGACGAAGGCTTTGAGTCGTTGACGTTGATCCAGACGGGTAAGTCGGTGCCGGTGCCCGTGATTCTGGTGGATGAGCCGGGCGGGACGTACTGGCAGCACTGGCGCACCTACGTGCAGTCGGAACTTCTGCGTACGGGTATGATTGGCCAGGATGATATGTCGCTGTTTTCGATCACCGACGACGCCCAGGAAGCCGTCGACGAGATCATGCACTTCTATCGCCGTTACCACTCGTCGCGCTTCGTCAACGAAGAATTCGTCATTCGCATGAAGAGCTCGTTGCCGGCAGAGATGCTCGACAAGCTCAACGATGACTATGAAAGCCTGCTCAATGGTGGTGACATTCGCCAGGTTGACAGCGCCCTGCCCGAGGAAGCCGGCGAATTTGCCGATCTGCCGCGACTGGTCTTCAGCTACGACAAGAAGAGTGCGGGCCGATTGCGTCAGATGATCAACGACATCAACGACTACGGCGCCTAATCCAGCCTTTCGGGCGCGGGAGACCGCGTCCAACCCCCTTGTTCAAATCAGAACGGTCAGACCACACGCCGAAGCCCCTGAGATGGGGCAACGGCTCAGGGTCTGCCATTGGCCCGAAATCCCGCACGCATTCGGCCCGTCATTCCCGCGCAGGCGGGAATCCAGGGGAAGACAAGTCGCCTTTGCAAAGCACCGGAACCCGCAGTGTGCTGAGGCCATGACGAACCCGCCGTAAAGCTTTCTCCTTCAAGAGCTTGCAATGAAGCACCCAGAAGTTCTTCAAGCAGAAGCGTTTAAAAAACATTGATGTGGTTTAAGTGGCAATGCCGACACTTGTGCCATGGCGCTACTCGAAGGATTGGATACAGCCGCGGTGGCGGAGCGGGTTGGGGTGACGGTCCGCCAGTTGGGGCATTGGGATCGCCTGGGGATCGTCTCGCCATCGCTCGTGCCCGCGCGCGGGTCGGGAACGCGGCGACTGTACGCCGAGGGCGATCTGGTTTACGTGCTGCTGGTGCAAGCCGTCCGGCGATTGGGCGGGACTTTGGACCTGGCTGACGCGGTTGTGTCGGCTCTTCGGTTGTTCGAGCGAGATGGCGGCGGCATGGATGGCGTGCGATTGGTGGCTGACGCCGATGCGGTTGCGTACTGCGGGTCCGACCCGGCTAAGTCGCAAGCGGCGATCGAGCAGGGGGTGGCGATGATGGTGTTCAACCTCGATGCGATTACGGCCAAGGCCCGCAAACTCGCCCATCGTCCAAGTCGGCCCAGCGTGGAAGTCCTGGAACTGGCGGGAACGGCGATTCAGGTCGTGGTTGTTCCAGCGGCTGACGTGTTCACAGCCACCGCGAAAAAGTTTCCGGGCCTATCCGCGTTTGGGCGATCAATGTCAGCCGCAATTGACGCGCTTCGCACGGCGATCGAGTCCGGTCCCGCGGATGACGATCTTGAAGAGCGTGCGGTAGAGGTGCGCGTCACCCAAAGCGGGGCATCAGCCTGGGGCGGTGAATGGTAAACCGTCCGATCACCCCGCCCGACCACAACGGGTGAAATGGGGGATAACAGCGCTGCCAACGCCGCTTTGGTTGCGTTTCCGTCGGGTTCTGCTAGCATCAGGGTCTGTTTTATCGGTTCAATTCAGTTTGCGGCATGGTGCTCAAAATGCTGAGCACATTCCCACTTTTCGGACAACTTTTTTGTCTTTGGAAGTTCCGGGATTTGGGTGATTGGCACGTCACGCCGCAATGGTTTCGTGCCTCAGAATAAGGTGGTGGGAATATGGCTTCACTTCGGGATGCATTCAAAAGCAAGATCGCAAATCTTCGCGAGGATGTCGACCGGTTGGTGGCCGAACACGGCGACAAGGTCATCGGTGAATCGACCGTCGCCCAGGCATACGGCGGCATGCGCGGACTCAAATGTATGGTCTGCGATACGTCGATCGTCTCACCTGAAAAGGGCCTGATCCTGCGTGGCCGACCGCTCTCCGAATTGACCCACCTCAGCCCCGAGCAGACCTTCTTTCTGCTGCTGACGGGGGATGAGCCCGACGAAGCACAGTCGAAAGATCTCCAAACCGAATTGGCCGCCCGGTCCGACGTGCCTGGGTATGTATTCGACACCATCAAAGCCCAGCCGACCTCCAGCCATCCGATGGCTGTTCTGACGATGGCGATCCTCGCATTGGAGGACAAGTCAAAGTTTCGCGCCCGGTATAACGACGGCATGACCAAGAACGAATACTGGGAGCCGGCGCTGGAAGATTCGCTCGATCTGATCGCGAAGATGCCGACCATCGCAGCGGCTGTCTATCGCACGCGCTACGAGTTGGGCGACTTGATCGATCGCGATCCAAACCTCGACTGGAGCGCCAACCTCACGCACATGATGGGCGTTCCTGATACGACCGGAACACTCGGCGACCTGACACGTTTGTATCTGATGATTCACGCCGATCACGAAGGCGGTAACGTCAGTGCCAACCTGTGTCACACCGCGGGTTCGGCGCTGTCTGATCCGTACTACTCGGTAGCCGCAGGTCTTTGCGGACTTGCGGGGCCCCTTCATGGGCTCGCGAATCAGGAGTGTCTGCGATTCCACCTGGGGATCATGGAGCGCTTCGGCAAGCTGCCGACGAAGCAGGAGCTTCATGACTACGCGTGGGAGGTTCTCAAGTCCGGCAGGGTGATTCCTGGTTTTGGTCATGCGGTTCTGCGCGACACCGATCCGCGTTACACCGCGCTGCATGATTTTGCGATGAAAGCCTGCCCCGATGCCGAGTTGTTCAAGTTGGCCGACCTGATGTATGAGGTGGTTCCGGGCGTTCTCACCGAACACGGCAAAGCCAAGAACGTCAACCCCAACGTCGACGCACTGTCCGGCGTGCTGCTTTATCAATACGGCGTCACCCAGCCGAGGTTCTACACGGCGATCTTCGGCGTCTCGCGCGCCCTGGGTATGTTGGCCCAACTCGTCATCAACCGAGCCATGCGCACACCCATCACCAGGCCCAAGTCGGTCTCCACGGCTTGGATCAAGAATCAGGTGGGTGCGAAGTAGCCGATCGAATCTCGTAGTTTCCAGCGGATGCAGCCGTCGCTACTTGGCTTATCGTTGCGCGGGTGCCCCGCCCTTCCAGGGTGGGGGACTGACTAACATTGCGTCGACGTCCGCTCTATCGCAGGCCCCCACCATGTCGGCCGAAGAATGAAAGATAACCTTGGACTTGAAAAGTAGCTCGGACGATCTCCAGATTCGGGCAAATTCACTTGGAATTTTCTGTGCCGACCATGGATCATCTGCGTCAGGCGCAGGGAATCGAAGTTGGAGTTTGAACATGCGTCGTCAACTTCTGATCGCCCTTTGCTCTTTCGCGTCGCTATGGACCGGGAGTTCCACCCTTGCTGACGACACAACCGAGCGGGTCGCGATTCGTGCCGATTGGAAGGTGGGCGACGAAATCCATCTGATCTGCGACCGCGTGCGGGAGGTTCGCGAGGGTGATGCGGCGCCTACCGGAGGTCACTCACAAACACCGGCGACGATTCGCGTGATGGAAAAACATGAGGACGGGTATCTGTTGCGCCTGCAATACGGCCGGACGGAGATGATTCCACCGGACCCGAAGCAGTCGGCATCGCTCAACCGGGTTCCGCAAGTGCCCATGATTTTCCTGCTCTCGAATGATGGCGCAATTGTCCGTCTCGAAAACTGGAAAGAAGTACGCGACGGAGCAGTTGCGCTGGTTCGCTCCACGCTTCAGGAATCGGGCATGCCGAGCGAAGAGATTGATGCTACGCTCAAGAAAACTCAGGGCATGTACGCAACGCAGGCCCAAACAACGATGATGATGACCCGCGATATCGCAATGTACTTCTACCCGATCGGTATCGATATTGCTGCTGGCGAGCCGTTGGACACGGTGGGCTCGATTGAGAATCCATTCGGGGGGGAACCATTTCCCACGCGAACTCGGCTGATGGCCAAACCGATCGCCAACGGCAAACACCAATACCGTGTCACGTTGGAAACGAAATTCGATGCGGAACCATGCGCCCGGATCCTACTAGACTCAATCAGTCAATTCGCCAAGAAGGGGGCGCCGCGTGCAGAATTACCCAGCAGATTCGACATCGAGGATCACTCCGAATTCGTGTTCGATGCCGAACGCGGTTGGGTTGTTCAGGGCAGCCACGAACGCAAGTCGGTTGTCAACGAATTGCGACGGCTTGATCGCTGGGAATGGAAGCTCGATCCAACTTCGTAGTTGTGCGGGTGGGGGACTGACAGATTGCAAAAAACACTCGCAGACCGATCAACGTCGGACGGGTGGCCCATGTTTTCAAACATGGGGGAGCCGATGATACGACTCAATTCGCCAAACGGACATGTTCTCGTAGGCGAACACTTTCACCCGTCGCTTGTTGATGATTCTATTGCGAAGGCTGGCCGGCTGGTGAACCCTTGGGGGCATTGCGACGGCGATCATCGCCTCCCCCACCTCTGAAGAGGTGGGCCACCCTGTCCTGGGTGACAATTTCGATCAAATCGACTCGATCCAATGTTCCGCGAGCGTTCGTGATACGGATATATCTGCGTTCGGTTTTCCGTAGTTTGTCGCGAGATACTCTTTGCACGCTGCCACGTCGTCCATTGAGAAAACTTCGGTATCGCAGATCAAATCAGGCACGTTGCAGTTCAGGACATAGAAAAGGAATGGTTCCTCAAAAAACGTAAAGACGGCCACTTCCTCAAACGCAATTAGATTGAAGAAAGGATCCTGGATACTGCCGCCGTGCAAGATGTTGTCAGCGTACAACTCGTCGCGACATTCTTTCGTCGCGAGTCGAAGTTCCCTTTCCGCGCCATCATGACCACCCGCCGCCCGCAGGAGTTCGGACAGTCGTGTCTTGAGACTGTGAAGATGTTCTGGGGAATCGCTCAACCTTTATGATCATAACGCACGAATTGTGTCGCGTCGACAGGCTCTTGCTGGGCCGCCGCCTTGTTTGATTTGTCGGTTTTTGCATGCGATTGTCGGGGCGTTTGATGTGGTCGGCGCGTGTGGATAATTGTCATTTGGGTGCTTCTGCCGGGGCATTTCTTCCGAAAGCGCTGTAGACTGCACGGTGTGCTTTGGGGCGGTGGGCTGGATAGTCTGGCCTGTCTAATCACGTGCGTGGTCGCTAAGCCGGCTTAGGCGTGTCGTCTTAAAAACTATGCAATTCATTTGCTGAAGGAGGCAATTCGATGGGATTCTCATTTCGTAAGGCGGCAATGTCGTTGTGTTTGGCCGCGACTTTCATGGCGTCGTCGGCGCTGGCTGGCGTTGAGACGAACAGGGTGGCAGTGTTTCACCTGGATGGACCGCTGATTGAGCGACCGATGGGCGACATGGGTCTTGCCTTTGGCAATCAACCCGAAACGCTCAAAAGTCTGATCGAGCGACTCCACAAAGCCGGTGAAGACGATTCGATCAAAGCGATTCTGATGACGGTCGGCGCACCGGGCATGGGATTTGGTCAGCTCGAAGAACTGCGCGAAGCCATCAAGACCTGCGGCAAGCCGGTCTACGTTCATGTCGATTCGCTGCAGACCGGCATGTACACGCTCGCGTCGGCTGCAAAGCACTTGAGCGTCACGCCGACCGGTGACGTTTGGCTTCTCGGTTTCTACACCGAAGGCCTCTACGTTCGCGACATGCTCGAAAAAATCCACGTCGAACCAGACATCGTTCACATCGGTGACTACAAGAGCGCCGGTGAAACGCTTTCGCGCAACGGACCGAGCGAAGCCGCAGAAGCCAACATGAATTGGCTCCTCGACGGTTTGTACGACGGCATGGTCAAGAACATCGCCGAATCGCGCTTCAACGGCGACACGGAGAAAGTCAAGAAGATCATCGACAACGCACCGTACACAGCAGAAAAGGCGCTGGAACTGGGCTTGATCGATTCGGTGCAGCATCGCCAGGACTTGGTGGCTGAGTTGAAGAAGCGTTACGGCAGCGATCTCAAGTTTGTCCGCGGTTTCGGTAAGAAGTCGGGACCCGACATCGACTTCAACAATCCGTTCGGAATCTTCCAGTTGCTCGGCGAATTGATGTCCGGTGAAAAGGAATCCAAAGACCCGTCCATCGCGATCGTCTACGTCGAAGGCGCCATCAGCACCGGTGAAGACGAAGTCAGCCCGTTCGGTGGTAGCAGCGGAGCCAAGAGCACGAGCATTCGCAAGGCGCTCGACAAAGCCGCCGAAGACGATTCGGTCAAAGCCGTCGTCCTCCGCGTGGATTCGCCCGGCGGATCGGCGCTCGCGAGCGAAATCATTTACGACGCCGCGATGCGGGTGAAAGCCGCAGGCAAACCACTGGTGGTGTCGATGGGTAACGTCGCAGCCAGCGGTGGCTATTACGTTTCGTGCGGGGCGGACAAGATCATCGCCGACCCAATGACGATCACGGCTTCAATCGGTGTGGTGGGTGGCAAGGTCGTCACCACGGGCATGTGGGATTCTTTGGGCATTCACTGGCATCCCTATCAGCGCGGTAAGCAAGCGGACATCATGAGCACTGCCAGCGCCTGGACCGACGACGATCGCGCCCGCATCAAGAGTTGGATGGAAGAAGTGTACGGCGTATTCAAAGGGCACATCACCGAGCATCGCGGAAGCAAGCTGTCCAAGCCGATCGACGAGATGGCCGGCGGACGCGTCTTCACCGGTAAGCAGGCGTTGGAACTTGGCCTGGTGGATGAACTCGGTTCGATGCGCGATGCCATTGATTCAGCCGCCGACCTGGCCAGCCTGGGTGACTATGAATTGAAGGTTCTGCCGCGTCCGAAGAGTATCTTTGAGATTTTCGGTGAGGAACTGAGCGGTAAGGAAAGCGAGAACGTTCGCGTGTCGCTGGCGCCCAAGTCGGGGCTTTTCAATTCGGGTTCACCGCTGATGGAGATGGTGCTGCCGATGCTCAATTCGCTCGATCCGCAACGTGCGGCGGCTTTGGGGACGGCGCTGACGAAGTTGCAGATTCTCCACGAAGAGAACATCGCCCTGATGCCGGCTGACGATTGGGTCGTGCGGATGAAGTAAACGCAATACCTTCGCTATCTAATGGTATTTTCGCGACTCTTAGAGTCGGCAGTCATATCACGAGCAATCAAGACGCCCGCAGGCTTCGGTCTGCGGGCATTTTTTGTAAGGGGTTGTCGGGGGCCCGTTGAAACCGTTGGCCGATCGGGGTTACAGTCTCTGAATTCGGCAACTCAATCCCTTGGAGGAGGAAATAAAATGCGTTTCTCGATGGGCGTATTCGTTTTGGCGGCGGGGGCTGCGGTGACGCTGGCGAGCGGATCGGAGACCTGGTCGCAGCTTTCGCTCGATACCTGTGGCGTCAATCAGTTTCTAGCCGGCAACCCCAACGATGATGGGCGCGGCGTGGTGATCGCGGTTTTGGACACGGGAGTGGACCCGACGATTCCCGGTTTGACGAACACGCCGGACGGTGCGGTCAAAGTGGTCGACGTTCAGGACTTCAGCGGTGAAGGGGACATCGATCTGCACATCGTGCGCCGTGATGAAGGCGGTGGGTCGATTGTCAATTTTGAAGACGAGGGGGCTGCGATCAAGTATGCCCTGCCGAAAAACTGGGCGGGCGCAAAAGACGAGCGCCGCTTCTGGTTTGGGAGTCTCGATGAAAAGCGATTCGTCAATGCGTCGATCCCCGACCTCGATGACAACGGCAGCACCGACGACAAGTTCGGCATCCTTGTCTCGGCGTTGCCCAACGAAGGCGACGACCAGGCGATTTGCTACGTTGACACCAATCACGATCGCAGCTTCGCCGACGAAGTTCCCATCCAGAATTACAAGTTGGCCTACGACTTGTTCACGTTGTCGCGCCCCAAACCGGAAAAGCAGATCGTACCGTTGGCTTTCGCGGTGAACATCTTCTTGAACCAGAGCAAGATCGTGTTGCACTACGACGACGGCGCTCATGGCACGCACGTCGCGGGCATAGCGGCTGGTTATAAAATCAACGGGCAGGACGGTTTCAACGGCGTCGCTCCGGGCGCGAAGATCATCAGTCTCAAGATCGGTAACAACGCGATCGGCGGTATCAGCACGACCGATGCAAAGAAGAAGGCGATGGAGTATGCGGCGCGGTACTCGCACGAGCATGGCGTACCGGTTGTGTGCAATCTGTCGTACGGGGTGGCCTCCACGATCGAAGGGCGCTCGGCGATCGATACGTTCATGGATGACATCCTGCGCAAGTATCCAGACCTGACGCTGTGTACGTCGGCTGGCAACATTGGACCGGGTCTTTCGACGGTCGGAACACCAGCCGCATCGGCGG
>DDIR01000139.1:49590-56650 GCA_002338715.1 Phycisphaerales bacterium UBA1845
ATCCAGCCGCATCGGCGGCTGCCATCACGGTGGGAGCGCTGTTGGCTCCCGATTCCGCCCGCGATGTGCAGGGGTACAGCATCGATGGGCCGATTCCGACGGTGTTTACGTCACGCGGTGGTGAAACAGCCAAGCCGGACATTGCGACGCCGGGCTGGTCGACGTCGACGGTTCCGCGCTGGTCGATGCGGGGTGACTATTGGGCTGGGACCAGTATGGCCAGTCCTTATGCTTCCGGACTTTGCGCCCTGATGATCAGCCACACGCTCAATGCCGATCCGAAAGCCACGATTCGTTCGTGCGACATCAAGCGGGCGCTGTGCGACTCTTGCCTGCCATTGAAGGATTCGACGGCGCTCGATTTCGGTTTTGGTTTGCCCAACGCGACGTATGCCGCGAAGCAGTTGGCCGAGTTGGCCAAAACGGCGAAAGACGATCCCGTTATTGGATACGATGTTTCAACGCCTTGCCCCAGTGCGTATGAAGGAACATCGTCAGCCGCTTATTGGCGCAGCACGTATTTTCCCAAAGACGAGCCGCAGGCCTTTACGATCAAACCGATCTTCGCGCCGGGCATCGACGGTTCGGCAAAGACGTCGTTTACGCGCAAATTCACCTTGCGATCGGACAGCCCGTGGTGCCGGTTGCGTCAGGAATCTGTTTATCTGCGCAGCGTGCAGCCGACGACGGTGTTCGTCGATTATCTCGCGGATGAACTGACCGAACCGGGCGTTTATGTGGCGGCTGTCGATGCGCTTTGGGGCGAACAGGTGGCGTTCCGCATGCTCAACACGATCATTGTGCCATACCGTGTCACTGCCGAGACAGACCACGCGCTTCACTTCGGCAATCAGACGGTGCACGGATGGACGACCGATCGGTACTTCGTTTCGGTTCCGCCTGGTGCAAGTTCGATGGTTGTGGATCTGTCAGCCCCCAAGGGTGCGGCGTCCAAGGCGTCGATCGAGCGAATTTTTGATCCGAACGGTCACCAGAGTCGCAACCGCGGAAATCAACTGGACTCAACCGAAGGCAAGCGCGAGGTGTCGTGGACGGTGGACGACGGGTTGATGCCGGGCATCTGGGAACTGGACATCGTGTCTGACCGCCCCGACAAATCCTGGCCCTACGATTTGGATGTGCGTTTCTTCGGCTTGCACGCGTCAGAAAACCCGATCACGAAGTGGGCGTCTGGCACCAAGGGGACGGTCACGGTGACGAATGAGTTTGATACACCGTTGTTCGCGTCGGCCAGCGGGCAGATCGAGGGCTTTCGCAAGACGAGCGACGATAAGTTCAAGGGCCTGAAGGATGTTTTGACCTACGATATCGAACTGGGCGACGAGTTTGATGCGGTGCGGATTATCTTGGAAATGTCGCCAAAGGACTACGCGGAAACGACGGATATCTCGGTGGCGGTCGAGGACTCGAAGGGGGCGAATCTTCTCGATGCGGGGTTCAGCGACAACCTGTACTCAGCCACCGTATCCAAACCAAAATCGGGCGGTGATTTGAAGCTCAAGATCACCGGCGCGTTCGCTGTTTCCGACGATCAGCGCAAAACGCCGATCACGGTGAAGATCGATCACATGCTTGCGGACCCCGTCGACTTGGAAGTAACCCGCGGCGATTCAACAAAGATCGACTTCGTTCCGCACGTGCCGATCGACGTGAAATATCAACTGGATGGTTCGCTGCCGAAAGCGCCGAAAGGTGCGCATCCTGTTGGATACATTCACTTTGCGGAGCGAAACAGCAAGCAGTCGGCGCTGAAAATCGAAGTGGATATGGCCGACGAATAAGCCGCGCTTAATCGGATCGGGTGCGTTTGGTTGACGTGCCTTTCAGGTGGATGACAGCGCATTCACCCGGTGCGAGTTTCGCGGTGATCGTCGATCGTTTCATCGTGATCGTTGGCGGTTTCGGGGCGAGGTGCATGAGCAGTTCGCAGGGCGTGCGCAGCGTGCCGAGTCCTGAAAGCTCCGTGCGAAGGGATCGTTTGTAGTCAAGGTTGGCGATGACGAGCAGCGCTGCGCCGGTCGAATTGAGCCTGTATCCAAGGGCCAAAATGCTTTTTGCATGGCCCTTGATGACGGGTTTGATCCTGGCTTTGGGGTCGATCAGCGCTTTGATGTAGCGCTCGCGAATACCTGTAGCCGCCGCGATCGTGTCGCACATTTCGTCAGCGCCTTGATTGGTCCAGTGCTGGATGGCTTTGTCGAAGAACGCGAGCTTGCCGTAGTATGGGTCGCTCTTGGGCAGGGCGAATTGATCTTTCGGTTTCGCGTCGAGCCCGAGGTTGTGCGGCTGACGTTCGTAGATTTCCGCGCCGCTGTTGATCATGGGGACGCTGTTGGGCAGCAGGCAGTTTATGACGGCCATCTGTCTGGCGTACTTGCGCTTGCCTTGGCGTGTTGCTGCGCGCGGCGTGTCGGGTGACTCAGCCGACGCGAACACTGGAATTTTCAGCGGCGCGATTTTCTCGACCATTTCGTGTAACCGACCTTCGTGCGCCCGCGGCTCCATCCACCAACTGGGCCCGATCATCAGGTTGTAACCCGTCTCTTTCGCCTTGGCATGGTTGTCGGTGCCGAGGTCTTCGGCGATGAAGCAGAAGTCCGGATCGCGCTCGCGCGGTTTCTTGAGGATGCGGGCTTCGAGTTCGCGCGGCAGGGCGTGGGCCATGTCGATGCGGGCGCCGTCGATGCCGAATTTCTGATAGAACGGAATGATGTTGGCCAGCTTGTTCCAGAGGGTGCGATGCGGTTTTTTCCCTTGAAATATGCTGGATTTGGCGACGTCAAAGTGCGTGTAGGGCGGTTGATTTTTGGGGTCGCGCAGGAACTTCGCCGACTCGGTTGGGTGATCGGCATAAAGGCGCAGGTAGGTGACGTCGGACCATGCCGGCTGGGGGTCGTTGATCACATCGGTGTGTCCTGGGGTGGTGGTGACGCCAAACGTCTTGGCGATGCGCTTGATGACATCGGGACGCGGGCGGGATTTTTCCTCTGCGACGAAACGCCGCCACTTTTCGGGATGCGTTTTGCTCGGATCAAAGCGGAACTTTTTCAGATGGCGGTTGACGGCTGGCGTGTTGTAAATGTCGCCGAGCGTTTCAGGGCTTGGGTTTTGGTATTTGACGCCGTCGATGTACGGCGCGGCAAACCGTTTGTCGAAGCGGTGGTCGATCCAATAGAACCACTCGGGGTGATCGAGCACCCACACGTGGTCGCGGGCGACGGTGCGCGGGGCGAAGTCGATCAACACGCGAATTCCCAGGCGGTGGGCGCAATCAACGAGAAGGTGAAATTGCGCGTTGATGTCGCCGACGAGCGGTCCGAGCGTGTCGTCATCTTGCGATGGATCCAGTTGCAGAAACGCCTGCGTCGCATAAGGGCAGCCGAGTTCGCCCTTGCGGTAGGCGGTGCTGGCTTTGCAGACGGGCAAGAGGTACAGGGCGTCGGCGCCGAGACGTTTGATGTGCGGTAGCAGCAGGATCGTTTTGCAGAATGACCCCATGTCATGAAACGGGCGCGCACCGAGTTGGTTGTCGCCGTCATGGTCCCACGCGGTGGCCGCTCGGATCAGCATGCCGTACGCGATGGATGTTTTGATCCAGTCTCCCCCCCGCTGCGCACGCTGAATCTTGCGATGTTGAATTTGCGACAGGCTTTTGCCGCGAATGCGATTGGGCAATTGCGATTGACCGTTGATCCAATCGAGGACGGCTGCGAAGTATCGCCTGGGTTCGACGGTGCATTCGCGCCCGACAGCCGCGGTTGGCCCATCGTATCCCCAGCAATTCCAAAGCTCGGGTATGCGATACGAAAGCCCGCCAGCCTCCTTGCGGCGTGGGTTGGATCGTTTGTTCATGGTGCGCGATTTCCGCTCGGATTTCGTCCGTGTCAGTTGCCTTTGGGATTGTGGACGGCATCGCGGACAAACGCGGTGATCTTGGCTTCGATTCCGTCGATTTTGCCGAACATGTTGGTGCCGTGGACCCTGCCGCTGCCGACGATTTCACCGGTGGCGTTGTCGGCTGCCTTGGCCAGCGCGTCCGTGGCTTCGCGTTCATCCTCGGTGGCGAGCAGGAGGATGGGGCGATCGCCGGTTTTAAGGATTTGTTCTGCCGAGTCGACGCCGAGATAGTTCGTGCCGGGCGTCATGCAGACGATGGCATCGACGGAAGGTTCGCGGGCCATCGTGTCGATCGAGACGCTGCACCCGACGCTGGCGCCGATCAAAACGAGTCGCTCTTGATCGACGTTG
This sequence comes from Phycisphaerales bacterium UBA1845, assembly GCA_002338715.1. Taxonomy (GTDB): domain Bacteria; phylum Planctomycetota; class Phycisphaerae; order UBA1845; family UBA1845; genus UBA1845. Next base: position 53,860 of record DDIR01000139.1, read on the forward strand.
GGTTGGGTGCGTACCCATTTGATCGCCGCTTGCGCGTCCTTGTGCATGTCGTTGAAGAGTTTCGGGTCGCGTTCTTGGACGCGGTCGGCCAACTTCATGTCGGCTGGCTCGATGCTTTCACCATGACCGCGCAGATCGATTGCGAGCACCGCGAAGCCAGCTTCGTGCAGCGGTTTGATTAAGGGCGTCCAGGTGGATCGATCATGGTTGTACATGTGCAGCAGGATCGCCGCGGGTGAAATCGCCCGACCGGTGGGTGGAAAGTAGTCGCCGACAATGGTCACACCGTCATCGGTTTTGAATTCCGCTTTTGATTTCTGCAGATCGTCGGGCGCTTCTGCTTGCGATTGAATCGCGCAGGATGAAAGGGTGATGAATCCCAGCAGGCCCAGGGTTGTCATGCGCCGTGTCATGTTGCACCTCCGTTTTTCGTGACCGGTTTCGGTAGGTCTGTCCTGCGTATGATAGCCGCAAGGTTGATCGCCGACTAATCGCAATTGAACGCCGGTCGATGCCGATGTTGTCGTGAATTTTTTGCGGAATAAGCGCCGATGCCATACGATCGGCCCTATCTTTGTGATCAAGAAAACCCAGTTAAATTCATCCAGGGAAGGTGTTGGTTGTCATGAAAGTAGCGTGTCCGGCTCGTCTGTGCGGAATTCTGATCGTGCTTGGTGTGTTGTTACCGGGATGTCAGTTTGGCCCCAATGCTCTGAGGGTTGGACAGTCGGAGTACAGTGATGCGCTGAGGGTGGCGACCTCGGAGCAGATGCTGGTGAACCTGGTGCGGCTTCGGTATCGCGACTTGCCGGTGTTTCTGGGTGTGACAAGCATCGCCACGCAGTTTCAATACGATCAAGGGGCGGAAGCCGTCGGAACGCTGAATGAAAACGTCGGCAGCGATGCGCTCAACCCGAACGTGCTTCAGTTGAAGGGGCAGTTGGGGTATTCAGAGAAGCCGACGATCACCTATTCGCTTCTTGGCGGCGAGGCGTTTTTGCGGCGGATGTTGATGCCGATTTCGGTTGAGAATATTTCGTTGTTGGCCGAGTCGGGTTGGCGATCGGATCGCGTGCTGCGATTGACGGTGGAAGCGCTCAATGGCCTGCCCAATGCGCCGACGGCTTCGGGTCCAACACCGGGTGGCGCTCCCGACTACAAGTCGTTCGCCGAGGTGATGGCGCTGATCAAGGACATGCGCGCGTCCGGAGCGATGAACATCACGTATATTCCCCGCCGTCGGCAGATTTCGTTTGAATTGCCGCGCGACAAAGTGTCGAGCGGTGATCTCATTTCTGCGGCTAAGTCCGGCGTTGGGTTTGCTGCGGCAGATGATAAGGATAGTGTCAGCCTCGTGGCATCGCACCGCGTGTTGGTGATGCGGCTGACCCAATCGCCGGCGAGTCAAAGCGCCGAGACTCGGTTTCGTGAATTGCTTTCGCTTGAACAGAATCGCGGCGAGTTCGATATTGTCGATGAAGTGGAGTTAGCCGACGCCCGCAGCGCGAACGCGGCGCGGGACAAAATCGGACTGGACACGCGGTCGCTGATGGGCGTGCTCTACTTCCTGTCGCAAAGCGTGGATGTACCCAAGGAGCACATTGAGGACGGGCTCGCGACGCAGACGCGACTCCCTGATGGAACGCCGTTTGATTGGTCCGAGGTGCTGGACAATCTGTTTCACGTCCACACCAGCCGGACCAAGCCGCGGGGGGCGGCTGTCGCGGTGAGGCATCGCGGACGGTGGTTCTATATCCGGGATGACGACGAGGATTCGAAGTCGACGTTTTCGCTTTTGGGGCAGCTATTTATGCTTCAAACGGGCGAGGTGAATCGCACCGACCCGGTTCTGACCTTGCCGGTTGGGTAGCTTTCGGGAAGGGTTAGCCGGGTCCATTGCAGGTGTGAGTTAACACGCTAAACTGCCGAGTCGCAGCCGAATCAAGGGTATTTTGGTGGTCAAATTGCGGCTGGTATATGGATCCAAGAAAGCGAGAATCAGTCATGCAAGAGAGATTTTCTGACCGGGCACGTCACGCGATGGCGCTGGCGAACCAGGAGGCTGGGCGGCTCAAACATGGTTACCTGGCCCCCGCGCACATCATGCTCGGAATCATCAGCGAGGGGAATTGTGTCGCGACCGAAGCGTTGCGGATTCTCGATGTGAATCTTGAACGGGTACGCGGGGAGGTGGCACAGGAGTTGGGCGAAGGTGACGGGACGGGTGGTATCGGATTCCGCGCACAGACGCAGGGAACCAAAGATGTCATCGCCCTTGCGGTGAAGGAAGCGCGATTACTTGGGCACAAGTACATCGGTACCGAACACCTGATGCTCGGTCTGCTCGGTTACGAAAAAGGCATTCCCGCCAAAGTGCTTCGCCAGCAGGGCGTGGAGTCGTCACCGCTTCGTGAAAAGGTTTTGGAGATGTTGCGGTCGAGCGTTGATGATTCGCACGATCTCGCCCATTCGCGTCACGGTGAATTTGAATGGCTGCATCAGCAGGAATTGTCGAAGGCGTTTCGTTCGCCGAAATTCTGGCACACGCTGGTGTTGGCTGTCGATTCGGCAAACCGCCTCGGTGCAGGCGAAATCGAACCGCAGCACCTGTTGATCGCGCTTTTGCGTGATGAAAAGTCGAGCGTGTCCAAATCGCTGGCTGATAAAGGCGTGACTGCCGAATGGGCCAGGCAAAGATTCGCCGTCCCCAAGAGCTAGGATTGTTTGATTTGGCGATTGATTGATTCGCAGCTTATCGATAAGTGAATGACCTGCAAAAAATGACGGCCCC
>DDIR01000139.1:56755-68922 GCA_002338715.1 Phycisphaerales bacterium UBA1845
AATGACGGCCCGCGAAGGTAATGTACTTCGCGGGCCGTTTTCTTGTCTGTCCGTTTATTCGAAAATGATGTAGCGTTTTCGGGGTGCAACGAAGCCGGCAAAATGTTCGCGTACGCTGTCGAATCGCGGATCGTCCCACGAGTCATCGTAGTGGTAGAGGTGGGTTTTTTGGCGGATTTCCGGCGGCATGTTCCAGAGTTCGCTGAGCAACGCGTGGACCGGGTCCGGCTGATCCTGCAACTGCACGTCGTGAAAGATCATCTTCGACTGCCGCAGCATGGTCTCGTATGCGCTAAAGTCGTATTTCGTGTCGCCTGAATAAAAAGCCGACTCGTTCGACTCTGTGTCGGTGACAAACAGTCCGAGACTTGGCCAATCGTACTTGTTCCGGATGCTCAGGTGATCGGTCGAAAAAATCGAAAACCGATATCCCTTCAGCAAGTCGAAGCTCTCGCTTTTGGAACCGTCGCCAGCCAGCGCGAGCACGTCAAAATAATCATCGAGCGTCGCGCTTTTGTCTTTCAAGACGCCGAGTCCGCCCTTGAGCGAATGATCCCAAAGTCGCTCGAGGATGTCGGCGCTGCTGATCAGTTGCGGACGGAATCCCGTGTCGCCATTCAGCGATGCGTACATGAAGCGGTTCGCAAACGCCAGTTCCTCAAGCCCGCCAATGTGGTCCGCATGCTGGTGCGAGATGAAGATGCGCTTGATCGATGGGAACCGGATGTGGCCATCGTCATTGAGGTACTCAAAGCCGTCCACGTCCTTGAGGTCGTGAAGCGCCATTGGCCCGGTCGATCCAAAATCGATCAAGAGGTTGTCGTCGGGTTCAACCTGTGCGTTGGGGCTTTGCGTCCATGCTTCGATCAGTGCGTTGGACTGGTAGTTTCGTTTGGCGAAGGCACCGCCAACTCCGAGGAATGTGATCGTCAGCATGTCGATTCCCTGTCGCACCCTGCCATGAGGGCTCCGCCTTCTGCGATTACTTGTTATTCAACCTGGGCAGGCGTCGCCCATTGTAATCAAAATTGGCATCCGGACGATCGCGTAATGCCGCATAATCTGACCGAACCGGGAACTTTCAATCTCCCGGTGGCGCGATCCAGCCCTCCGATTTAACCGGAATACGCCTGTCCTTTACGGCAACGCAAGCACGTCAGCTTTGAACGATCGGGGCAAGTCAAAACAACGCCAGACCACAAATTCCATTTAAAATTTACAATCTGCGTAAACCCCCAAATCGCTTGAATGCGCACACAATGTGGGTGATTTCACCACAATTGGGTGAAATACCCTAAGGACTGGGCCTGCGGAATTATACAAACTTGCAAATTCAGTTGTTTGGTCGGTGATTCACTGGTCGGCTTAGTCCGGTCATACATTTCAGGATCGCCAGCAAGAGCTGTCAAAACCCCCGGGCCTCGTTTTCAAATGTCTCAAAGCGCAAGCACAATTTCGATATTGATTGTGGATCCCCACGCATTGCTCCGTGATGTGCTGCGATTTCTTTTTGGACAGTTAACGGACTTTGAGTGCGTCGGATCATTCGCGGATGCCGGTCGGCTGGTGGAGGTTGCTCGTCGCCTCAAACCAAACATCGCGATGATTAGTATTGCCGAAGGTGACACCGATGCGTTCGATGCGGCTGTCCTGCTGCGCGACGAAGTGCCGGAAACTGGTGTGGTCGCGGTTCCACGGCGCGTCTGTGACGTGGATCTTCGCCGGGCGCTGGATGCGGAAATCCCCGGCTTGATTAACCAAGCCGCTGAGTTCGATGAAATCTGCGAAGCCATTCGGAAGGTTCATGCGGGCGGGCATTATTATTCTGCCGAATTCATGGCCCGCATTGATCCATCGGTTCGTGATTTCAAACCGAGCAAGTTGATCAAGACTCGATCGGACCTACTCAGTCCGCGTGAACAGCAGCTCATGAAGGTGCTTGTGGTTGGCAAGTCGCTACGACAGGCGTGCGAGGAGTTGCAGATTTCCTACAAGACAGCCGACAAGCAAAAAGTCAGCTTGATGAAGAAACTCAACATTCACGATCGGGTGTCGCTGGCGAGATTTGCGATACGAGAGGGCATCATCGAGGCTTGACTCGATGATGACGCCTGCGTCAAACCGTCGGTCGGGCGGTTAAGAAAAAATCCCAAAACCAACCCGAGCCCTAGACCAACTCGAGTTTCTTCTTGCAGCGGGCCAAGTCCTTCTGCCGCTTCTCCTGTTCGACCTGTGAGGTGGCTGTCCGGTTTTGGGCTTCGTTCAGGGCGGCTTGCACTTCCAACTTATCGATCTGCTGGGGCGTCAACGCATTCTCGGTGAGAATCGTGATCTTGTTGTTGGCCACCTCAGCAAACCCCGAATCGAGATAGAGGCGTTTGGGATCGGGGCATCCTTCGAGTTTGAGGATGCCGATCCCGAGGCGGCAAAGCAGGGGGGCTCTGCCGCGCAGAATACCGACTTCGCCGTCGTGCGCGGGAATCACCGCGGACGTCACCTCAGCGTTGAGGACGGTGCGTTCGGGGGTCAGGACGGTGCATGAAAAGGTTTTGTCGGCCATGGTGAACCTGTCTTATCGCAGCTTCGATCCAAACGCAGCGTATGTTTCTCTCTTTATCTAGGGCGACTCGAAACGCACGCGCGACACTTGGATCGAGCTTGCTCTAGCCCTTGAGTTTCTCAGCTTTTTCCGCGGCTTCTTCGATGGCGCCGACGTACATGAATGCCTGCTCGGGCAGGTGGTCCCACTTGCCTGAACAGAGTTCTTCAAACGAACGGATCGTGTCTTCGAGCGAGGTGTAGTTACCGGAGAAACCGGTGAACACTTCGGCGACGAAGAACGGCTGGGACAGGAATCGCTCGATCTTACGGGCACGGGCCACGGTGAGTTTGTCTTCCTGGCTCAGTTCGTCGATACCGAGAATCGCGATGATGTCCTGGAGGCTTCGGTACTTCTGCAGGATCGACTGCACCTGACGGGCGACGGCATAGTGACGCTCGCCGACGTAGTTCGGGTCGACGATGCGCGATGACGATGCCAGTGGATCGACGGCTGGGTAGATGCCCTTTTCGGCGATGCTTCGTTCGAGGTTCACCGTGCTGTCGAGGTGCGCGAACGCGGTCGCGGGAGCCGGGTCGGTGTAGTCGTCTGCCGGCACGTAGATCGCCTGGATACTGGTGACAGCTCCAGCTTTCGTTGAAGTGACGCGTTCCTGCAACTCACCCATCTCGGTACCGAGTGTCGGCTGATAACCCACTGCCGAAGGCATACGACCGAGGAGTGCGGACACTTCTGAACCCGCCTGCGAGAAGCGGAAGATGTTGTCGACGAACAGCAGGGTGTCGGCACCGGTGGTGTCGCGGAAGTGTTCGGCCATCGTGAGCGCGGAGAGCGCGACACGCAGACGTGCTCCCGGCGGCTCGTTCATCTGACCGAACACCATGACCGTCTGGTCGAGCACGCTTTTACCGGTGTCGCCGATCTGGGCGTCCTGCATTTCGAGCCAAAGGTCGTTTCCTTCGCGGGTACGTTCACCCACACCGGCGAAGCATGAATAACCGCTGTGGAAACGGGCGAGACGGGCGATGAGTTCCTGAATGATAACGGTCTTGCCGACGCCCGCACCACCGAACAGACCGGCTTTTCCACCACGAACGAGCGGGCAGAGAAGGTCAACGACCTTGATACCGGTTTCAAAGAGTTCGGTCTTGGGGGTTAGTTCGTCGAACGCGGGTGGCGGCTGATGGATGGCGCGACGTTCGGAAGTGCCAACCGGCCCACGACCGTCAATGGTGTCACCGACCATGTTGAAGACGCGACCAAGGGTGGCGTCGCCAACGGGCACTGAAATCGGAGCGCCGGTGTCTTCGATGACCGCACCGCGACGCAAACCGTCGGTCGAACCGAGCGAGACAGCCCGGACGCGTCCACCACCCAGGTGCTGGGCGACTTCGCACCACAGGGTCTCCTTGACCGTCTTGCCTTGAACGACCGATTCGACCTCGGTCTTCAGGGCGTTGTAGATTGCCGGCAAGTGGGCTTCATCGAATTCGGCGTCCAACGTCGACCCGATGACCTGAGAAACCCGTCCCGTTGTGTTGGCTGTCGTTACCATCGTTTTATTCGTCCCAAAAATCTGTGTGGGGCGCACCGGTTCGAGATGAACCGTGCACGGACCACGTACACTTCGGTTTTACAAGCCCGCATCGTCGATCCAATTAGGAAATCGCCGCGACACCACCAATGATGTCGAGCAGTTCCATCGTGATCGCCGTCTGACGGGCGCGGTTGTATTGCTGCGTCAACACGCGAATCATGTCGCCAGCCGCATCGGTGGCGGCCTTCATTGCGACCATTCGCGCGACCTGCTCACTGGCTGCGGCTTCGGTGAAACATTGGAACAGACGCATCCGTACGGACGCGGGCAGCAGTTCGTTGAGCAGTTCAGCCGGTTCAGGCGAGAAATCGATTTTGGTTTCTGCTGTCGGCTGGGGTTCTGTTGTTTCGGATTCGCCCTCTTCGTCGCCGCCAATTCCGGCGATGGGCAGCAGCTGCATGATCGCAGGGCGCTGAACACCGGCAGAGATGAACTGCATATAGCAGACGTTGAGCGAACTGATCTTGCCGTCGCGATAGGCGTCCATCATGGTGTCGGCGATGCCGGATACTTGCTCGAAACGCGGCTGCTCGTCGATGTTGCCTTCCTGCATGGCCATCTCTTCGCCGAGAAACCGCAGGTAGGCGATACCCTTCTTGCCGACGACGTTGAGGCTGACGTTTTCGCCGGCTTGTTTTTTGTCGGCGAGTGTTTCCATCGCCAGGCGGAGAACGTTACCGTTCAATCCACCACAGAAGCCGCGGTTGCTGGTCAGAACCAACAGCGCATCGGCGCCGGTATCGTTTGTTTTGAGCAGGGGGTTGTCGACTTTGTCAGCTGACTTTGCGGCTGCAGCGACCATCTTGCCCATGGTGCTCGCGTAGGGCTTGGTGGCGGTGGCGCGGTTCATCGCGTGCTGGAAGCGGGCGGTGGCAATGAGCTGCATCGTCCGCGTGATCTTGCGGATGTTGCGTACCGACTTGCGGCGCTTGACGAGTTCTCTGCGGTTGGCCATGACGTTACATGCTTCCTGCGTTTATTGCTTTGTTTCCAACCGACATTGCAATGGTCGACTTTAAGGACCATCTGTTCGGTTGATGGATGTTGACACCCCGGTCCGCACAGCGGACCCTACAACTTCAACTATGCGTTCTCGCTCAGGTAACGACGCGAGAAGTCGACGATGACCTGCTTCAATTTCGCTGACGTATCGTCTGACATTGCTTTCTTGTTGGTGATCTCATCGCGGATTTCCGGATATTCGTCGCGAATGAGTTGGAGCATTTTGGCTTCGAAGTCGAGCACCTTGTTGACGGGAATCGGGTCGAGCAAGCCACCGGTACCGGCGAAGATACTGATGACCTGGTCGGCGACGCTCAGCGGCACGTACTGCGGCTGCTTAAGCAACTCGACCATTCGCATACCGCGATCGAGCTGGGCTTGCGTCGACTTGTCGAGTTCCGTTCCCAACTGGGCGAATGCTTCCAACTCGCGGAAGGCTGCCAGGTCCAGACGCAGCGAACCGGACACCTTCTTCATCGCTTTCACCTGGGCGTTACCACCCACGCGCGACACGCTGATACCGACGTTAACTGCTGGCCTGATACCGGCGAAGAACAGATCGGGTTCGAGATAGATCTGACCGTCGGTAATCGAAATCACGTTGGTCGGAATGTACGCGGAGACTTCACCTTCCAGCGTTTCAATAATTGGCAGCGCCGTCATCGATCCACCCGAGTCGGGGAAGCGGTGAACCTTGTGGCTGTCTTTGTTGGGCATCGTTGCGAGCCATGCTTCGGCTTTTTCTTTGCCTTCCGGGCGGTGATACGCGCCGGTTTCGTCGTCGGGACGGTGTTCTTTCGGAGCGGACAAGCCTTCCGGGTGTTTGACGATGACGCTGCGATCTCGGCAGTCGTCGGCTGTTGATGCCGGTACCACTGCGTATTCGTCGAGCAGCTTGCAACTGCGCTCGAGCAAACGGGAGTGGAGATAGAACACGTCACCGGGGTAGGCTTCACGACCCGGCGGGCGACGCAAGAGCAGCGACATCTGACGATAGGCCTGGGCCTGCTTCGACAAGTCGTCGTAGACGCAAAGCGTGGCTTGGCCTTTTTCGTACATGAAGTATTCGGCCATCGCAGCACCAGCATAGGGGGCGATGTATTGCAGCGGTGCCGGGTGGGCCGCGCCGGCAGTGACGACAATGGTGTAATCCAATGCGCCGTGCTCGCGGAGCGTTTCAACCACCGATGCGACCGTTGATTCTTTCTGACCAATGGCGACGTAGACACAGATGACGCCGGTGTCTCTCTGGTTGATGATGGTATCGATGGCGACGGCTGTCTTTCCGGTCTTGCGGTCGCCAATGATGAGTTCGCGCTGACCGCGACCGACGGGGATCATGCTGTCGATCGCCTTGATGCCCGATTGCAGCGGTTCGGTCACCGGTTGACGTTCGGCGATGCCGGGGGCTTTGAATTCGAGTGGGCGTGACAGGTTGGTTTCGATGCTGCCCTTGCCGTCGAGCGGACGACCGAGCGGATCGACCACGCGGCCAATCATCGCGGGACCGCACGGCACGCTGAGGAGCTTACCGGTGCGCTTGACCTCGTCGCCTTCTTTGATGCCGAGGTAGTCGCCCAGAATCGCGACACCGACCGAGCCTTCTTCGAGGTTGAGCACCTGTCCGATGGCGCCGTCGGCAAACTCGACCATCTCGCCAGCCATCGCGTTGCTCAGGCCATAGAGGCGGGCGATACCGTCACCGACCTCGAGGACCTTGCCGACTTCGGCGACATCGATCGTGGATTGGTACTTGCTGATTTCTTCCCGCAGGACCGAGGAGATTTCATCGACTTTAAACTTCATCGCGTACTCGCTTATTTCGTTTGAACCAACGGCGGTCTAACTCGACCGGGTTTATCAGTAGGGTGGGCCGTGCCCACCTGTCGTTTGCTGCAAATATCTAGATTGTTGGTGGGCATGGCCCACCCTACACAATCAGTTAGCCAGTCGCTTCCGCGAACGCATGGCCTTTATGAATTTCGTCGGTCGCCCGCTGCATCAACGAACCGTTCAGGATTCGCAGGCGGTTGACCACACTGTTGTCCAGTTTTTCGTCGCCGATGCGTACGATCAAACCGCCCAAGATCGCTGGGTCGACGGCTTCGACCATTCGCACGGTCTTGCCGGTGATCGACGATGTGGCTAGTTTCAGGCTTTCGCGCAGTTCGTCGGTCAGGGCGACGGCTGACGTCACGTAGACGTCCACTTCGTTGCGTGCTTCTTCGAGTGCAAGTCGGAATCGCTCGCGAATCAGTTCGAGCAGTTCGCAGCGACCTTTGCGATTGACCACCTGGATCGTGCTGAGGAGCAGATCGTTCATGCGGCCCCGGAAGTTCTTTTCGAGAACGCTTTCGCGCGCGTCTGAATCAACGGATTGGCTGTACATGAACTCCGCAAACGCCTCGTCGGTCTTGAGGAGTTTGTCGAACTCGCCGAAGTCGTCGGCCACCGCTTCGGACTGACCGCTTTTTTCGGTCAATTCCAGAAGCGTTCTGGCGTAGCTGTCTGCGATGGCGATGCTGCCGTGTTCAAACTTGGCCATGATCTCTTACAGATTCCGTTTTGTAGGGTCCGCTATGCGGACCGCGTCGTTGACCAAGGTCCGCACAGCGGACCCTACGGGCTACGTTCTAGTTGCGCGATGCGTTTTGTGCGCTGATTTCGTCGATCGATTCACGGATGAGTCGTTCGTGATCGGCTTGCGAAAGTTCCCTGCCGACGATCTTCGATGCGGCATCGGTGGCGAGTTTCGCTCCAAGGTCGCAGAGTTCGCGGACGGCAGAGTCGCGAGCGATGCCAATTTCGCGTTTGGCACGCTCGATCATTTTGTCGGCTTCGTTTCGGGCCTCTTCGTGAATGGCGCGTTTTGTGACTTCGGCGTCACGGCGACCTTCTTCAACGATGGCGGTGGCTTCCGCGCGGGCCTGGTCGAGCTTTTGGCTGTACTCAGCCAATTGGGCCTGGGCTTTCTTGCTGGCGTCGTCAGCGTCGCGGAGTGCGGTGGCGATGAAATTCTCGCGTGATTGAAGTCCATTGAGGATCGGTCCCCAGAGGAACTTGCCAAGCAGCACCACGACGATCAGGAAGATGACCAGGGTCCAGACGGCGTTACCCAAGTCGCCCGCAAATGGATTCGGTGCTTCGCCAGAATCGGAGGCAAATGCCTGCGTGGCGGTTGCCATCAATGCGCCGATCATCATCCAGTTTTTTGTCATTCGCATCATGTTTCACTTACCGTTGCGAGCGTTTGTTTCGTTGCGTTTTTGAGTTGCGTTGGCATGCATCGCGATCGATGCATGCCAACGCGTTTGACTGAATTACTAAAGGACTGCGAGCAGGGTGACCACGACCGCAAACAGCGTGGCACCTTCGATCATTGCCGCGGTAATAATCGTCGCGGTCGAGATGTTACCGGCTGCTTCCGGCTGACGTGCCATCGACTCGACAGCACTGCCACCGATGCGACCGATGCCAGCTGCTCCGCCCATGATGACGAGGCCTGCACCGATTGAACCGCCCAACTTGCGGGCACCATCTGCGTCGAGGAAGGTGGCTGAGTTGCTGTGGCTGCTCGCACCTTCTTCACCATCTGAGGCCATCGCATCGTTGGCCATCAGCATCATTCCGAGGACGATTGCCCCCAATGCCAACCATGAATTCTTCTTGCTCATCATTGTCTTGTGCCTTTCCGACTTCGATTGGGCAGCCCTGCAGGGTTGGCTACCATTTGTCTCGTCCCCATCGCGCTCTCACGCCTTACGACCCGACTGCCCTGCAATCTGTTCCGGGCATGGCGACGTTATGAATCAATGCAACCAGAGCACCGCGCCTTCGCAACTTAGTGTGCGTGGGCTGCCGCTTCTCCGTGATGTCCTTCTTCGTGGTGATCGTCGTGGTGATGCACGTTGACGCTCATCCCGATAAACAGCGTCGTCAGGAACGTGAAGATGAATGCCTGAAGCGCTGCGACGAACAACTCAAGAAAGTTAATCGCGACACTGCCGAGAACGACTGGAATCGTGACACCAATTCCAGTCGTGAGTCCCACAGCAAACGCGCTCATGGTGAATCCAATCAAGACAGCCAGCAGGATGTGACCGGCCATCATGTTCGCGAAAAGTCGCACCGTCAGGGCGAAGATCTTCGCGATGGTTCCGATGATTTCGACCGGAACAAGCAAGGGGGCCATCAACAGCGGACCGGGGCAGAAGTGGGCAAGGTATGCCGTCCCGCCGAGTCGCAAGCCGTTAAAGACCATCATCAATAGCGTGCAGAAGGCCAACGTTCCGGTGGTCCAGATGTTGGCAGTTGCGGTTCCGCCGAGGTGCACGGGATGCTCAGGCATGCCCGTGACGAAGTAGGCGACCGCATCGAACGGCAGCAAGCCGAGAAGATTGCAGGTGAAGATAAAGAAGAAGACCGACCAGATGTACTTGATGAAACGGTCGGTGTGTTCGCCGAGTGCGGGCTTGGCGACTTCATCGCGAAGGTACACGCAGATCGTCTCGATGAAGTTTCCGAAGCCACTCGCGACCAGGGCGTCCATCCCCGCGTTGCCGCGACGACGGCGACCCGCACGGATGACGAACACGATCAGCAGGAACGCAGCCAGCACCATCATGAAGATCTGGTTGCTCATGACTGTGAACGTGCTGAAAACGCCGGAGTCGGCAAGTTTGATGGGTTCGCCCCAGACGTGCTGAACGACGTGGGTCAGTGGATTGGAAGATGCCAACATTGCTGTCATTTTCGTTTCCCGTTTCCGGCCGCCTTGTCGGGCGATATTGACTCAACCGCGTTCGAGTCGTTGCGGGATTCGTCTTGTCTGGTCCAGCGGACGAGAAGCGCCGTTTCGCCCGCCAAAGTTATCAAGTATGCCAATGCTACCCAGAGCACCAGCGGTTTTTTTGAAAGCTCGGTCGCAAAGACCAAAGCCAAGGCCAACCCGACAGCCGCGAACATCCGCAGTGCCGTCGCACCGAGCAATCGATTGATTCGCTCGGGCCCGCTTCCCCCGGTCTGGCAGGCGACGATTCCGCCAAGCCAACCAGCGACCACGGCGGCTGATATCCCTGCGTACATCGCGGAAACACCCGTTTTCCCCGCGATTTTGAGGGTCGGAGCGTATCCGACCAGGGCAGCCAGCCCGCCAAGGGCCAACCCAGCCAAGACCAGCCGAACGTATCGGCCTGCGAAGGTTGGCTTTCGTTCACTCATGATTTCTTTCGCTCATGAGTTGTCGCTATCGGATTACCCGTCGCCGTCTGCATCCTTGCGATTCGCCGCAGCATCTTTGGAGGCGGCGAGTGCTCGGCGGATCAAGTTGTACATTCCACCGATCAGCCCGAGAATTACACCCACCAACGTGTATCTGGGGGACGTTTGCCAATGGCTATCTGCCCACCACCCCAATAAGGTGAATCCTGCGACGGCACCGGCTAGGTCAAGCCCAATCCCCGCAAGTCCCCACATGCCGGTGACCACGGATCGCTTGGACTTGCCACTTGAGGTGCTGACTGGGTTACCGGACTTGTCCTTGGCCTGCTCCAAACGAGCCTGCTTCGGCAGTCTGTTGTCCATGTCGTACCCCCCGCGGCCGGTGTTGCCTGGTGACACTTTTCGAGCTTCGGTCACCCGCATTGAGAGCATCTTGTAACAGTTTTTTCGACGCGTCCCAAGAGCGCTTCGTTGCCAGCGCGGGGCGGTAGTCTAGCAATGTGCCCGATCATGCGTCAACCCCACAAATGACAGTAATTTAGCGCAGTTCGCAACGCCCGTCGTTGACCAAATAGAGGGGTTTTGCTACCGTCTATCATGGGGCAAAAGTTAGTTTGATCGGACGGCGTTGCGGGGCTCCGACGCATCATATCGGGCGATCATTTCACAGGTCAGAAGTCATGTTCAAATGTGTTGCAATCGTGGGCGCGACCGGTGCGGTTGGGCAGGAATTTTTGTCGCTGATCGACAAGCGAAATCTGCAAACCGAGTCGATCAAATTGCTCGCTTCGGCGCGCAGTGCGGGTAAGAAAGTTGCGTTCAACGGACGCGATCTGACCGTCGAAGAACTGACACCCGACAGCTTCAACGGCGTCGACCTCGCGCTCTTCAGTGCCGGTGGAAGCATCAGCAAGGAGTACGCACCGATCGCAGCCAACGCCGGCTGCGTGGTCGTCGACAATTCGTCCGCGTTTCGCATGGACCCGGCCACACCGCTCGTCGTGCCCGAAGTCAATCCCGAAGATGTCCGCAATCACAAGGGCATCATCGCCAACCCGAACTGCTCGACGATCATCATGGTTGTTCCGGTTTGGCCGCTGCATCAGGTCAATCCGATCAAGCGCATCGTCGTCAGCACGTACCAAGCCGCCAGCGGCGCCGGGCAGGCTGCGATGCTCGAACTCGAACAGGAGACGCGCGACGTGCTCGCGGGCAAGCAGGTCACGCCGAACATTTTTCCCTATCAATACGCGTTCAATCTCTTCTCGCACAACTCCGACGTTGGCGACAACGGTTACAACACCGAAGAGATGAAGATGGTCAACGAAACGCGGAAGATGTTTCACTGCGAAGGCATCCAGGTGACGGCGACGTGCGTGCGCGTGCCGGTGATGCGCGCCCACAGCGAAGCGATCAACCTGCAATTCACCAACCCGATCACGCCGGATGAAGTGCGCGACGTTTTAAGCAAAGCCCCGGGCGTGCGCATCGTCGATCAACGCAGCCCGCAACATTACCCGATGCCGATTGATGCCAGCGGCAAAGACGACGTGTTGGTTGGCCGCATTCGCCAGGACATCAGCCAGCCCGACGGTTGCGGTATCGACATGTTCGTCAGCGGTGATCAACTGCTGAAAGGTGCAGCGCTGAACGCCGTCCAGATCGCGGAATTGCTTTGATTCGCCTGGAAAAAAAGGGGCATTTCGTCCGCGCGTGTCCCTATAGCGATCTTGATCCAAGCGCGGCGTTTTGCTCGTCCACTCTTCACAGCACGGGCGCCAGTACCCA